>JBBAPN010000001.1:0-133099 GCA_040400815.1 Polaromonas sp.
GAGCGCAGCATTCATAATGCTGATGTCGGTGGTTCAAGTCCACCTATCACCACCATTTTTCGGTTTCAGACAGTGTCAGGAACCCTCAGAACCCGCAGTCCTATTGGCCTAGCGGGTTTTTTGTTGCCTCAAGCGGTTTTGCTGGTCACGTTGATGCGCCCGAAGATTGGGGCGTTGGCGACTTAAATCAGGGCGCGCCACCTATTGCGCTTGGGCAATCGCCTTCTTTAAGTCCCGGTACTCTTCACACGAAAAAGTGCAAATCTTGTCTAGGCTGGCCAGGTGTTCTTTGGCCTTGTCCAACTGGCCCATCTGGATGTAAGCGATGCCTATGTACTCGTGTGCACCTTTGTGCCTGGGATCCAGCGTGAGTGCTTTTTTGTAGGCAACCAGTGAGTCGTCGTATTTTTTTTGATTGCGCAGGCTGTAGCCGAGCAGGTTAAATCCGTCGGCGCTGCTCGGGTTGGTGGCCGTATAGGGTTCTAACACGGCTTGGGCGCCAGCCCAGTCTTTCCGGGCAATGGCAGTTTTGGCTTTTTCGAGTTCGGTGTCGCGCGGGCTGGCCGGGCTGGTGTCTGCGGCAAAGGCAAGCGAGCTGGCGAGCAGCCAGACGGCCGCCATGAAGCGAAAGATGATCATGAGAGTTTTTCCTGATGTGGTGTAACAAGGGAAATAAACTTTACCGGGTTTGTTCATTTTTTGCGCTTCGTCGCTGAATGATCCGGAGCCCGCTGCGGCATCAGCAGAGCGCAAGAGCGCAAAAAAAACCTTGGCACGAGGACGTGGCGTCATGGTGAAAACCATTCCCATGGCTCAAGGTAAATGCGCGCCCGCCGATGACTTTGCCTTCTCGCGGGCGTGAAGCCGACGTTGCGCTTATCGGCTGTCAGCTGAGAAACCGACAAGCTTTTATACTTAAAGGCTTTTCGTCCTTCCTTCAACAGCCTCTGGACAAACACCATGAAACGCTGCACCCCATGAGCAAAAAAGTCTTTATCAAAACCTTCGGCTGCCAGATGAACGAGTACGACTCGGACAAGATGAGCGACGTACTGCATGCCGCTGAAGGCTATGAGCCCACGCAAGACGTGGAAGAAGCTGACCTGATTCTTTTCAACACCTGTTCAGTGCGTGAAAAAGCGCAAGAAAAAGTCTTCAGTGACCTCGGCCGCATCAAGCACCTGAAGAAAAAAGGCGTGCTGATCGGTGTTGGCGGCTGTGTCGCCAGTCAAGAAGGTGCGGCCATCATTCATCGCGCGCCGTATGTGGACGTGGTGTTTGGCCCACAAACCCTGCACCGCTTGCCTGAGCTGCTGAAAGCCCGCGAGCGGCTGGGCAAATCGCAGGTCGACATCAGCTTTCCTGAGATCGAAAAGTTTGACCACCTGCCACCCGCCCGCGTCGACGGTGCCAGCGCTTTTGTCAGCATCATGGAAGGCTGCTCCAAGTACTGCAGCTATTGCGTGGTGCCTTACACCCGTGGCGAAGAAGTCTCGCGGCCGTTTGACGACGTGCTGGTCGAGATCGCCGGACTGGCCGACCAAGGCGTGAAAGAAGTCACCTTGCTGGGGCAAAACGTCAACGCTTACCGCGGCCCCATGACCGCAGCCGGAATAAACAGCAAGAGTGGCAACACTGATATAGCCGACTTCGCCCTGTTACTCGAATACGTGTCTGACATCCCCGGCATTGAGCGCATTCGCTATGTCACCAGCCACCCGAACGAGTTCACGCAAAGCCTGATTGAGGCTTACGCCAAGCTGCCCAAACTGGTGAACCATTTGCACCTGCCCGTACAGCACGGCAGCGACCGCATTTTGATGGCGATGAAGCGCGGCTACACCGCCATGGAATACAAGAGCACTATTCGCAAGCTGCGCGCTATTCGGCCTGACCTGGCCATGAGCAGCGACTTCATCGTTGGTTTTCCGGGCGAGACGGAAGAAGACTTCGGCAAGATGATGAAGCTGATTGACGACGTTGGCTACGACACCTCGTTCAGCTTTATCTTCAGCCCGCGCCCAGGCACACCGGCCGCCACGCTGCATGACGACACGCCGCACGAGGTCAAGCTGCGCCGCCTGCACGAACTGCAAGCCGCCATTGACACCAATGTGCGCGCCATCAGCGCCAGCCGCCACGGCACCGTGCAGCGCATTTTGGTCGAAGGCACGTCTCGCAAAGACGCCACTGAACTGATGGGCCGCACCGAATGCAACCGGGTCGTCAATTTCAAAGGCCCTGCGCGCTTGGTCGGCCAGATGGTCGACATCAAAATCACCGAAGCCATGCAGCGGTCGCTGCGCGGTGAAGTCGTGACCACGGAAGACCTGAACTTGGCTGTTTGATGGGCCTCAGAACTTGGGCATGCCGCCCATGCGCTTCATCATTTTCATCATGCCGCTGCCCTTCATCTTTTTCATCATGCCCTGCATCTGCTCAAATTCATTGAGCAAGCGGTTGACTTCTTGAACCTGCACCCCTGAGCCCGCAGCGATGCGGCGCTTGCGGGTGGCTTTGATGAGTTCGGGCTTGCGGCGCTCCAGCGGCGTCATGCTTTGGATGATGCCTTCCTTGCGGCGAATGTCTTTTTCAGCCTTGCCCATGTCCATCTGACCGGCTTTGGCCGCCATCTGCGCCGGCAGCTTGTCCATCAGGCTGGCCAGGCCGCCCATGTTTTTCATCTGCTGCAGCTGACTCAAAAAATCGTCAAGGTCAAAACCGCTGCCACTTTTCATCTTGGCCGCGAGCTTTTGCGCCGCCGCCATGTCGACGCCGGCGGTGACTTGCTCGACCAGCGCCAAGATGTCGCCCATGCCCAGAATGCGACCGGCGTGGCGCTCGGCGTCAAAGACCTCCAAGCCGTCCAGCTTTTCGCTGGTGCCCGAAAACTTGATCGGCGCGCCGGTGATTTGACGCACGCTCAAAGCCGCACCGCCGCGTGAATCACCGTCGGTTTTGGTCAAGATGATGCCGGTCAAAGGCAGCGCATCCTTGAAAGCCTTGGCCGTGTTGATCGCGTCTTGCCCCTGCATGGCGTCGACCACGAACAAGGTCTCGACCGGCTGCAACACCGCATGCAGCTCTTTGATCTCGCTCATCAGCACTTCGTCAATCGCCAAACGACCAGCGGTGTCGACCAGCAACACATCGAAGTAATGTCGGCGCGCGTAATCCAATGCGGCACGGGCAATATCGACTGGCTTTTGGTCCGGCGAGCTGGGGAACCACTCAGCGCCAGCCTGCTGGGTGACGGTTTTGAGCTGCTCGATGGCGGCCGGCCGGTAGACGTCACCCGACACTGTCAGCACTTTTTTCTTGCGCTTTTCAATCAGGTGCTTGGCCAGCTTGGCGGTGGTGGTGGTTTTGCCCGCGCCTTGCAAACCGGCCATCAAGATCACCGCCGGGGGTTGCGCCGCTAAATTGATGTCGCTGACGCCTTCGCCCATGGTCGCCGCGAGTTCGCGGTTGACGATGCCGACCAAGGCTTGACCCGGCGACAGCGAGCCCAGCACTTCTTGGCCCAAGGCTTTGTCTTTGACGCGGGCAATGAAGTCGCGCACCACCGGCAAGGCCACGTCGGCTTCCAGCAAGGCCATGCGGACTTCGCGCAGCATGTCCTGCACGTTCGACTCGGTGATGCGGGCCTGACCCCGCATTTCCTTGACGAGGCGGGAGAGTTTGTCGGTGAGGGCTGAGGCCATGAAACGACTCCACGCGTGGAGCAAGGGTTAATTTAAACAAGCAGGGAGGGGATAAACTGTCAACATGATTTTAGCTTTCAGTGCGTGGATCGGCATGGCGGCGGCCATCGGCGCCGCTCTTTCTTACAGTATTTTGGCCTTGCTCAGCCAGCGCTTGAGCACGCCTGTGGCGCGTGGCTGGCTGCTGCTCGCTTGGCTGCTGCACGCTTTAGCACTGGTGGAAGGCCTCTTTGGACAACCCCCGCGCTTTGGTTTTGCACCGGCGTTGTCCACCACGGTTTGGCTGGTGGTGACGATTTATGCCATTGAAAGCGGCCTGATTCCGCAGCTCAAAGCACGTTGGACGCTGGCCGCCGTGGGCGCTGCAGCGGCGCTGTTGGCTCTGGCGTTCCCGGGCACCAGTTATCTCCGCATCGTCTCGCCGTGGCTGCCCTTGCATTGGGCGTTGGGCATTGCGTCTTACGGACTTTTTGCCACCGCATTGGTGCACGGCTGGTTAATGAGCCGGTCTGAGCGCTCCATGCGCTCGGCCCACCCCAACGACTCGGGCGTGCCCTTGTTGACACTCGAGCGGCTGACCTTTCGCTTTGTCGAGGCCGGTTTTATTTTGCTGAGCGCCACTTTGCTGGTTGGCTGGTTTTTTGCGGAGACGCTGTACGGCCCGCACTTGGGTCCGCTGTGGAACCACAAAACCATTTTTTCCGTCTTGGCTTGGCTGACCTTTGCGGGCTTGCTGGTCGGTCGGGCTCGGCTGGGCTGGCGCGGTCGCAAGGCGCGCAATGTTTTGTATCTGGGTTCGGGTCTGCTGTTGCTGGGTTACGCAGGCTCGCGTTTTGTGCTTGAAGTGGTGCTGCACCGGTCATGAAATACCTGTTAATTTTGGGCCTGACAATCGCCGTGATTTGGCTTTGGCAAGGCAAACGGCGGTCTGACTTGGCCGACAAAAAATCCCAACCAGCCAAACCGGCGAGCCGCCCACGGCAGTTGGCTGCCACCGAAATCGTTGCCTGCGACATCTGTGCCGTGCACCTGCCGCGGGCTGAGGCGCTGACCCATGGCCGCAGTATTTACTGCAGCGAAGCGCACCGTCGCCAGGCTGAAGGCTGAAGTCCGATGCCAAAGACTGACGCCCAAACACCGTCACTGCCCTTGTGGCAAAACGGCTGGTATCGCTTCGCCAGGCGCATGGACTCACCCAACTTCGGCCCCCGGCCAACGGGCGTCCTGCCAGAATTGATCGTCATCCATGCCATCAGCCTGCCGCCGGGCCATTACGGCACGGGTGATGTGCAGCGCCTCTTCACCAACCAACTCGACTGGGACGCACACGACTATTTCCGCAGCATCCGCGACCTGAAAGTCTCGGCGCATTTTTTCATCACCCGGGACGGCCAGCTGTGGCAGTTCGTCAGCTGCGACGACCGCGCATGGCACGCCGGCGAATCCGCTTACCGCGGCAAAGTCAACTGCAACGACCACTCGGTCGGCATTGAGCTGGAGGGTCTGGAGGGACAGATTTTTGAATCCCCCCAATACGACACCTTGAGCAGCTTGTCGGCCGCCCTGTTGCAGCCTTACCCGATCCAACAACTGGCCGGGCATGAGCACATTGCGCCAGGCCGCAAGCAAGACCCGGGCGCTGGCTTCGACTGGCCGCGGCTGCGCCATTCGCTGGGCTTGGCGGCCTCCAGCTTTCCGCTCACAGCACCGAACTCAAGGCCGGATTCAGCATCGAATTAAGTCGCGTAAAGACCCCGGTTTGGCCAAACCTGGCATGTCAATCGCTACAATCGCAGTCTCCGACAATAAATCCAAAAAACACTACATGTAGTGCTTGAATTAAGTTTAGACACTAGATATAGTGTGTGTTCTTGATTTGAAGGATGTGATTTAGACACCCCGATCGCCACCAAAATTTTCAGCAAACCGACCTTCCGATCTTGCCGATGCCGGCCATCCCGCATCCGTCAAGCTCTGTCAGTTTTGACCGAATACCGAAGAATAATTCACCCGAGGAAATCCATGCAAACCAGCATCCACACCCATTCGCCCACCGGCTTGGCCAGCGCTCTGAGCGCCGACACGCAAGCCCCATCGTCGCTTTACAGCCAGTACCAAATCATTCGGCGCAACGGCGCTGTCGTGCCGTTTGAGCCGAACAAGATCGCCGTTGCCATGATGAAAGCCTTTTTGGCCGTGCACGGCACCCAAGGCGCAGCATCCGCCAGCGTTCGCGAAACCGTCGACGGCTTGACCCAAACCGTGATCCGCGCCTTGATGCGCTCACGTCCAGGCGGCGGCACTTTCCATATTGAAGACGTGCAAGACCAAGCAGAACTTGGCCTGATGCGCGGCGGCCACCACGAAATCGCCCGTTCCTATGTGCTCTACCGCGAAAAACGCACCCAAGAACGTGCGCAAGAGCGTGCCCATCAAATGCCTGCCGTGCATTCGCTGCACGTCATCGACGGCGGCAAAAAAGTCGCGCTCGACATCGCTCAACTGCAAGCCCTGATTGAAGCCTCTTGCGCCGGCTTGGGTGCGGACATCAAGCCCGACCCGATCGTCGCTGAGACCATGCGCAATCTGTACGACGGCGTGCCGATCGACGAAGTCTACAAAGCCTCTATTCTTGCCGCGCGTACGCTGATCGAAAAAGACCCTGACTACACCTACGCCACAGCCCGTCTGTTGCTGCACACGATTCGCCGCGAAGTGCTGGGCGAAGAGGTCGCCCATGAGGCCATGAGCACGCGCTACGCCGAGTACTTCCCCGCATTCATCCAAAAGGGCGTTGACAACGAACTGCTCGACGAAAAACTGCTGCAGTTTGACTTGGCCCGCCTAGGCGCTGCGCTTAAGCCCGAGCGTGACATGCAGTTTGACTACCTCGGCCTGCAGACCTTGTATGACCGCTATTTCTTGCACGTGCGCAAGCAGCGTATCGAGCTGCCACAAGTCTTCTTCATGCGTGTCGCCATGGGCTTGTCGCTGGAAGAAATCGACCGCGAAGGCCGCGCCATCGAGTTCTATGAAATCATGTCGTCGTTTGACTTCATGTCGAGCACGCCAACCCTGTTCAACGCCGGCACACTGCGCTCGCAGCTGTCATCTTGCTACCTGACCACGGTCGCCGATGACTTGGGCGGCATCTACGACGCCATCAAGGAAAACGCCTTGCTGTCGAAATTTGCCGGCGGTCTGGGCAATGACTGGACACCGGTGCGCGCCCTGGGCGCCCACATCAAGGGCACCAACGGCGAGTCACAAGGCGTGGTGCCTTTCCTCAAGGTCGTCAACGACACCGCGGTGGCGGTCAACCAAGGCGGCAAACGCAAGGGCGCCGTCTGCGCGTACCTGGAAACTTGGCACCTGGACATGGAAGAGTTCCTCGAGCTGCGCAAAAACACCGGCGACGACCGCCGCCGCACGCACGACATGAACACCGCCAACTGGATTCCTGACCTGTTCATGCGCCGCGTCATGGAAAAAGGCAGCTGGACGCTGTTCTCGCCCAATGACACGCCCGACTTGCACGACAAGTTTGGCATCGCGTTCGAAAAGGCCTACACCGGCTACGAAGCCCGCGCTGAACGCGGTGAGCTGAAGCCCTCACGCAAGCTACAAGCCATCGACATGTGGCGCAAGATGCTCTCGATGCTGTTCGAGACGGGTCATCCATGGATCACCTTCAAAGACGCCTGCAATGTGCGCTCGCCACAGCAGCATTGCGGCGTGGTGCATTCGTCGAACCTCTGCACCGAGATCACGCTCAACACCAGCGAGACCGAAACCGCTGTCTGCAACCTCGGCTCGATCAATCTGGTGCAACATTTGAAAACCGCAGCCGACGGCAGCAAAGAGCTCGACCACGACAAGCTGAAGAAAACCATCACCACGGCCATGCGCATGCTGGACAACGTGATCGACATCAATTACTACGCTGTCAAAAAAGCCCGCGACTCCAACATGCGGCACCGTCCGGTCGGTCTGGGCATCATGGGCTTCCAAGATTGCCTGTACGAATTGCGCACGCCTTACGCCAGCAACGCGGCGGTTGAGTTCGCCGACAAATCGATGGAAGCTGTCTGCTACCACGCCTACTGGGCGTCAACCGAACTGGCCAAAGAACGCGGCAAATACGCCAGCTACAAAGGCTCGCTCTGGGACCAAGGCATCTTGCCACTCGACACCCTCGACATGTTGGCCAAAGAGCGTGGTGGCTACATTGAAGTCGACCGCTCCATCACCCTCGACTGGGATGCGCTGAGCAACAAAATCGCCGCTGACGGCATGCGCAACTCCAACTGTGTCGCGATTGCGCCGACCGCCACGATCTCCAACATCATTGGCGTTGACGCCTGCATCGAGCCTTGCTTTGGCAACCTCTCGGTCAAGTCCAACTTGTCTGGCGAGTTCACGGTCATCAACGGCTACTTGGTGCGTGACTTGAAGCGACTCGGCCTGTGGGACGACGTGATGGTGGTTGACCTGAAACACTTCGACGGCTCCCTGCGTCCGATCGACCGCGTGCCACAAGAAATCAAAGCGCTGTACGCCACAGCTTTTGAAGTCGACGCCACGTGGTTGGTTGAGGCTGCTTCGCGTCGCCAGAAATGGATTGACCAAGCGCAGTCGCTGAACATTTACATGGCTGGCGCTTCGGGTAAAAAGCTCGACGACACTTACAAACTGGCTTGGTTGCGCGGCCTGAAGACGACTTACTACCTGCGCACCATGGGCGCCACACACGCCGAAAAATCAACCGTCAAAGCCGGCAAGCTGAACTCGGTGGCCTCAGGCAACACCGACGACAGCGGCAGCATGAATGCCATGGACGCCGCGGCGGCCACAGCCCATGCACAGTTGAGCGCAACGCCCGCCACCGACATCAAGTTCTGCGCGATCGACGATCCAGGTTGCGAGGCTTGCCAATAAAAAAGAAGTGCGCTGCAGAAGCTCTGTAAAGCGCATTTCGATGCAATTAGACAACACTCATTTCAGCGTTTTCAATGAATCACTTTTCATTTTTTAACGCTGCTTTCATAATTCGAAGCTATTGGATAAATCTATGTTGACCTGGGACGAAGAAGTCAAACCATCACTGCAAAATTCGCTGGCCAGCGGCTCACCTGAAAGCCGTTCGGTGAACCTTCCGCCACTTTTTTCGCAGCCCGCAACCAACCCCACTCAGCGCATGCTCAACGATGGTGCCATCGTTCCAGCAGCCTTGAAAACAGTCGCTTCAGCAACCGCTGAATTTATCTCTTCGGCGCCGCAGCCTGAGACCTATCGCCGCGTCAAAGCTTCTGACAAACGCATCATCAACGGCCAGACCGACGTCAACCAGTTGGTGCCGTTCAAGTACAAGTGGGCTTGGGAAAAATACCTCGCCACTTGCGCCAACCACTGGATGCCGCAAGAAGTCAACATGACGCGCGACATCGCGCTGTGGAAAGACCCGAATGGCCTGACCGATGACGAACGCCGTCTGGTCATGCGCAACCTCGGCTTCTTCGTGACTGCCGATTCGCTGGCTGCCAACAACATCGTGTTGGGCACTTACCGCCACATCACCGCACCTGAGTGCCGCCAGTTTCTCTTGCGCCAAGCTTTCGAAGAGGCGATCCACACCCATGCGTACCAGTACATCACTGAGTCCTTGGGCTTGGACGAAGCCGAGATCTTCAACGCTTACAACGAAGTCAAGTCGATTCGCGACAAAGACCAGTTCCTGATTCCGTTCATTGACGCGATCTCTGACCCGCTCTTCAAAACCGGCACGCCCGAGAACGATCAGACACTGCTCAAGTCATTGATCGTCTTTGCGTGTTTGATGGAAGGCTTGTTCTTCTATGTTGGCTTCACGCAGATTTTGGCGCTCGGTCGGCAAAACAAAATGACCGGTGCGGCGGAGCAGTACCAGTACATCTTGCGCGACGAATCGATGCATTGCAACTTCGGCATTGACCTGATCAACCAGCTCAAACTGGAAAATCCGCACCTCTGGACGACTGAGTTCAAGGCCGAGATCAAGGCGCTGTTCATGCAAGCTGTTGAGCTCGAATACCGCTATGCAGAAGACACCATGCCACGCGGCGTGCTGGGCCTGAATGCCTCCATGTTCAAGGGCTATCTGCGCTACATCGCCAACCGCCGTGCAACACAGATTGGCCTGGAGACACTGTTTCCAAACGAAGAAAATCCGTTCCCTTGGATGAGCGAGATGATCGACTTGAAGAAAGAGCGCAACTTCTTCGAAACCCGCGTGATTGAATACCAATCGGGCGGCGCCCTTTCCTGGGATTGATTCTTGCACCACATGATTTTTGAACAACACAAAAACCTGACAACGCGCCGCAGAGCGGGTTCTGGTTTTTGTTCCCGTGTTCGCGGCGCTGGGCCCCGGCTTTCCGGTTGGCCCAACGCTGTGAATCGCTTCACATGCTCCAGACGTGAAGTGCTCTTTGCAACGTGATCAAGGAGAAAACTATGGCAACTGCGAAAAAAGTAGCATCTAAAAAAGCTGCACCAAAAAAAGCCCCGGTCGCTAAAGCAGCACCGGCCAAAAAAGCCCCCGCTAAAAAAGTAGCAGCGAAGAAGGCTCCGGCCCCTAAAGCGCCAGCTAAAAAGGTTGTGGCTAAAAAAGTCGCTGCAAGCAAAGCACCAGCGAAAAAAGCTGTTGCAGTCAAGGCACCAGTGAAAAAAGCTGTTGCGGTCAAAGCACCGGCTAAAAAAGCGGTTGCTGCAAAAGCACCGGCCAAAAAAGTAGCGGCAACCAAAGCGCCAGCTAAAAAAGCTGTCGTGAAGGCAGCGCCAGCGAAGAAAGCTGCGCCTCAAAAAGTAGCAGCCAAGAAGCCCGCTGCCAAAAAAGCTGCGAAGAAGCCTGCTGCCAAAGCGCACGCTGCCGCCGCTGGCCCTGCGGCTCAGACAACGCTGAACCCGCAAGCCGCCTGGCCATTTCCAACAGCCAGCAAGCCTTAAACGGTCTCAAGCCAGTCAGCTGTCGCTGATTCAAGCCTGGTATCGAAAGGTGCCAGGCTTTTTCACGGGCCCCGCAACTCAGTCCGGGCGAATCGTCTCAAGGGTGTAGTTCTGGCAGCCCGGTGTGCTGATTTTGTGCGCACCGACACGGTTGCCCAATTCGCAGCACTGCAACAGTGACCAGCCTTTTTCAAGACCAAACAGCAAAGCGCCGCGAAACGCATCGCCGCAGCCCGTCGGATCGATCAGTTGAGCGGCTTTGACGGGCGCCACCCAGGTCATCTCACCATCGACCCAAACTTCACAGCCGTCGGCTCCCAGAGTGACAACAAGGCCTTCCACACGACGCGACAAGGCTGGGCTGTCAAGGCCAGTCCGCTCGCTCAGCATGCGGCCTTCGTAGTCATTGACCGTGACCCAAGTCGCCAAGTCCACAAACTGCGTCAGTTCAGCACCGTTGAACATTGGCAAGCCCTGACCGGGATCAAATACAAAGGGGATGTCCGCAGCCTTGAATTGCGCTGCATGCTGCAGCATGGCGTCACGGCCATCGGGTGAGACGATGCCGAGTTGGATGTCACTGCGGGCGACCACCGCCGACAGGTGAGCCTGGCTCATGGCACCCGGATGAAAGGCCGTGATCTGGTTGTTGTCACGGTCCGTCATGATCATGGCTTGGGCCGTGTAGCTGTCGGTCAGCTCACGAATGAACTCCGTGCTGATGCCTTTGCTGCGCAGATGGGCCAGGTAGCCCGCGCCGTCGTTACCGACTGTCGCCATCGGCAAAGCGCTGCCGCCGAGTTGGCTCAAGCTGTAGGCGATGTTGCCGGCGCAACCGCCAAACTCACGTCGCAAGGCAGGGACCAAAAAAGACACATTCAAAATATGCAGTTGCTCGGGCATGATCTGCTCGGCAAAACGGCCCTCGAAAGTCATGATGGTGTCAAAGGCCAAAGAGCCACAAATCAAAACGGACATGGGTTGGTTCTCAGAGTTCAGGGATAAAAAACAAAAAGACGGTAACCCGTGATGAGCAGCGGTGTGGCCGCTGGTGCCGGCACAGAAGTCGGGTTTTCCGCTGGGACAGCTTCGGTCGATGCAGCGCCTTGCAATGAGCTGACTGTGCCCACTGATGAGCTGAGCATCAGGTCGAAAACCCCTGTGAATGGAGCAACCTGGGTCAACACATTGCGGCCTGAACCCAACTCAGCTGGCAGCAAGACCTTGCGCATCAAGACCTCGTTTTGCGAGCCGGTCAAGGTCACTTCCAAGGCGGGCATGGCGACAGCCGCAGAGCGCATGTTTTTCAGCACAACGTTCAGCCGATAAGCATCTTGACCGGTCTTCGTGAAAGAAGAGCTGTCGATCACGATCGCCTCGATGACGCGCTGCGGATGGATTTGGCAGTCCATTTTCTGGCAAACCACCTGCAAGGCTGGCAACAGCGCCGGGTAACGAGCTGCCAAAGCATCGCGTTCATGCACCAGCACTTGCAGCACCAGTACAAGCAGCCCTGCAACGGCGAACAGCATTGCCAGCAGGCGGTAGATCGGTCGCTGGGGCTGGTTGCGGCGCTGCGCCGACTGAACAAACGTCACCTCGGACAGCAAGGGACGACGCGTGTCATCTGGCTTGGCCGGCTTCAAAGGCTTGATCGTGGGGGTCGCGTCGCCCGGTCCGCGCGATCCGAACAACGAGCGCCGGTCAGTCCCTTTTGGGCTGCGCTCAGCATCGTCTTGGTGATCAGCGTCCGGCGACTCTGGTGCCGACAAATAACTCGACAAAGAGGCGGAGACCGACGCATCATCGGGCTGAAGGTGATTCGGAAAATGAGCGGGAAAGCGAGTCGGCAAAGTCGCTGGAGGCGCTTCAGCCACTTCCAGTACTTCCACCAACTCAGGAACTTCAGGAACTTCAAGCTCCGCCGGTTCTGCAGGCGCTTGAAAGTGAGCCGAGGCGTCAAAAACACTGTCGCAATGCCCACAGCGAACCCAGCCGTCCGAGACCTTGAGTTGGTCAGCCACAACCTTGAACATGGTTCGGCAAGTGGGGCAACAGGTGATCAAGCTCATGTCATGGAATTGTAGGGCTTGCCCAATTCAGCTGGCGGCAGTTTGACTCACAGCGTCGCAGTCATCAAGATCCAGCCGTCTTCGCTGTCGGCAACTCTCAAGGTCGCGTAGGGGGCATAAGCTGCTTTGAGTTCATCGGCTTGGCGCTCCAGAATACCGGCCAGCACCAAGTGGCCGCCCGGCGCAACGTGAGCGC
Source organism: Polaromonas sp. (assembly GCA_040400815.1). Taxonomy (GTDB): domain Bacteria; phylum Pseudomonadota; class Gammaproteobacteria; order Burkholderiales; family Burkholderiaceae_C; genus Polaromonas. The sequence continues at coordinate 12,957 of JBBAPN010000001.1, forward strand.
ACAGCAGCGGCGCCAGCACCTTCAGCGGCGTGGCCAGAATATTGGCCAGCACGGTTTGGTACGTGCCCGACGATTTGTCAGGCAAGCCGGCCTTCAACTGCACATGATTCGCCTCAGCGTTGGCGAGCGTCGATTGCACGGCGGCTTCGTCGATGTCGACCGCATCGATGTCCACCGCGCCGAATTTAGCGGCTCCGATGGCCAGAATGCCAGAGCCACAACCGTAGTCCAGCACGCGACTGCCAGCGCGGCCAGCGGCGATCCAACGCAGGCACATGCGGGTGGTCGGATGGGTGCCGGTGCCGAAAGCCAGCCCTGGATCGAGTCGGATCACTTGGCGCGCTTGGGCCGGTGGTTCGTGCCAGGTTGGGACAATCCAAAACTCAGGCGTGATCTCCACCGGCGTGAACTGCGATTGCGTCAAACGCACCCAGTCTTGTTCAGGCACCGGGCTGACAGCAACCACTTGGCAGCCGCTGAAAAAATCTTGCGCTTCGAGCAGCACAGCCGCGTCGCGGGTTGCCGCTTCATTGGGGAACAAGGCAACGATGCGCGAGCGCTCCCAACCGGCTTTCGGCGGCGGCATGCCGGGCTCGCCAAACAGCGCTTGCTCAGCCGGCGTCTGCGCATCGGCATCTTCGACCGACACGCTCAAAGCGTCAAGGGCGTCGAGCGCATCGCTGACGCTCTCAACCGCATCGACTGGGGCCAGCATGACCAACTCGAAAAGACTCATGGTAAGACCCGTCCTGTTCAGTGACAGTAGAAATGAGGTTAAAAAACGAAACAACCCGCAGCGCGTCAGCCAGGCGCGCGTGCGGGTTTGGAACTGACAGCTGAAGCTCAGCGTTGCCGCTGCGACAACCACTCTTCCAAGTAGTGAATGTTGGTGCCGCCGTCCATGAACTTGGCGTCCACCATCAACTCGCGGTGCAGTGCAATGTTGGTGTTGATGCCTTCGACCACGGTTTCAGCCAAGGCCGTGCGCATGCGGGCCAAGGCCTGCTCGCGCGTGTCGCCATGCACAATGATCTTGCCGATCATCGAATCGTAATTCGGTGGCACAAAGTAGTTGGCGTAAATGTGCGTGTCGACCCGCACACCGGGACCACCGGGCGCGTGCCAAGCGGTGATGCGGCCAGGCGAAGGCGTGAACTTGTACGGGTCTTCGGCATTGATACGGCACTCGATCGAGTGCCCTTTGATCTGCACCTGACGCTGCGTGAACGGCAGACGTTCACCGGCCGCCACCATGATTTGCGTTTTCACGATGTCGACGCCCGTGACCCACTCGGTGACCGGGTGCTCGACCTGAACGCGGGTGTTCATCTCGATGAAGTAAAACTCACCGTTCTCGTACAAAAACTCAAAAGTGCCAGCGCCGCGGTAACCAATTTTCTTGACGGCAGCGACGCAGCGCTCACCGATTTTTTCGATCAACTTGCGCGGCACGCCAGGTGCGGGCGCTTCTTCAATGACCTTTTGGTGCCGACGCTGCATAGAGCAGTCGCGTTCGCCCAGCCAGACCGCATTTTTGTGCTGGTCAGCCATGATCTGGATTTCGATGTGGCGCGGGTTTTGAAGAAATTTCTCCATGTACACCGCCGGATTGCCAAACGCCGCACCAGCTTCGGCCTTGGTGGTTTGCACCGCATGGATCAGCGCCGCTTCGGTGTGCACCACGCGCATGCCGCGCCCACCGCCACCGCCAGCGGCCTTGATGATGACCGGGTAACCGACCGCTTTGGCAGTCCGCTTGATGATGGCCGCGTCGTCGGGCAAGGCGCCTTCAGAGCCAGGCACGCAAGGCACGCCGGCCTTGATCATGGCCTGCTTGGCTGACACCTTGTCACCCATGATGCGAATGGACTCTGGGGTCGGGCCGATGAACGTGAAGCCACTTTTCTCGACCCGCTCGGCAAAATCAGCGTTTTCGCTGAGAAAACCATAGCCAGGGTGAATGGCTTCGGCGTCGGTGACCTCGGCCGCGGCGATGATGGCCGGCATGCTGAGGTAGCTCTGCGCCGATGCCGCAGGGCCGATGCAAACCGACTCGTCGGCCAGCTTGATGTACTTGGCTTCGCGGTCGGCTTCGGAATAAACCATGACGGCCTTGACGCCGAGTTCCCGACAGGCCCGCTGGATACGCAGGGCAATTTCGCCCCGGTTAGCGATCAGAATTTTTTTAAACATGGCGCCCGCTTCACTCGATGATGAAGAGTGCTTGTCCGTATTCCACGGCCTGACCGTTCTCACACATCATGGCGGTGATGGTGCCCGACTTGTCGGCCTCGATCTCGTTGAGAATCTTCATGGCTTCAATGATGCAGATGGTGTCGCCTTCTTTGACTTGGCTGCCGATCTCAACAAACGCCTTGGCGCCTGGGCTGGCCGAACGGTAGAACGTGCCGACCATCGGCGACTTCACAGCATGACCCATCGCTTCGGCAGGGGCAGCGGGGGCCGCCGCCACCGCCGCGGCAACAGGGGCCGCCACCATCATGGCTGGGGCTTGCATGACCATCGGTGCAGCACCCATGAATTTGACGATTCTGACTTTGCCTTCAGCCTCGGTGATTTCGAGTTCTGAGACGTTCGACTCTGAGACCAAGTCGATCAGTGTTTTAAGTTTGCGTAAATCCATGCTTTATTCTCCGGCGACGGCGGCGGGCTGACAGCCCGTCCTGTGGGGGGAAAGCTCGCTGTGAGCTCTGGTCATCAGGTGGCAATACCTGATGTTGAATTGTCCAGCCGAATCAACAGCCAGACCGTAGACCAAGTTTTGATCTGGGTAACAAGCAAATGATGCTTTTACCAGTCTTCTTTCGCTAATAACGGCAAATTGTACTCATCTGTCAATTGCCAAATCCACAAGTGATCGGATTTAAAGACAGCTCAAGCGTGAGCCAAGCCATGCCAGAGCCAAATCGGCCAGATCGGCCAGATCGAAAGATCAACTTTGGTTGAAATTCAACGTAAATACGTCTAATTGAATGGATTTTATGATTTTTTCAATCACTTCAGCCCGTCAGCCCCATGCTCAGGCCAGCGCCGCCCATTGGACCAGATCAGCTGGCGAAAGCTGTCCGCTGTGACGCTGCAGGACCTCGCCCGAGGCAGCAAAAGCGACCGAAAAAGGCAGACCACCCGTCAAATTACCCATGCGCTTGCTGAGGTCTGTGCCGGCCAGACCGGCCATGGCAACAGGAAAATCCAGCGGTGACTTTTTCAACCAAGCGCGCACCGCGCTGGGTTGGTCAACGGCCAAGCCCAAGACGCGCCAGCCCCGCGCCTGCTGTTCTTGGTGAAAACGATTCAGCAAGGGCAACTCTTCCACACAAGGCGGGCACCAAGTCGCCCAAAAATTCACCAGCAAAGGTTGACCCGCCAAACTGCTGATTTTTAAGGGCGCACCGTCCGGCGTCTCCATCTCCAAAGCCCAGAAAGGATCGGCCAAGGGCGCCTCATGGCGGTCGCGCCACCACCAAGCGGCACCAACGCCAGCCAGACCTGCCACTGCGGCGGTGCCGGCAAACAGCATATTTCTACGTTTGATCATCTCAATCCCTGTTCACTTTAAATTCAACTTTAAGCCAGTTTCGCAGATTTTACAGCCAAGATCACCGAAGATCCTGGCCAATTTGTCACAAAGCGAGCAAGCGTTCAACAGCCGCTAAATCTCCTCGTGGCGTGCGGCCTTTGGCATCTGGCCGCAGGGCACCGCGTAAATCGTCGAGGTCATAGACCATCAGGTGAACGCCGACGGTTTCTTGCAGGGGCTTGCAGACACTGCGAATGCTCAGCACCTCCACGCTGTAGCCCCAGAACCCGGTGACGGTGCGGGGTTCGTAATCCACTTGGTGCTCAATCAGGGCAATCTCAGCCGACTTCGAGTCATCACAAAACAGCTGGATGTAAATGTCGGACAACCGCGTGGCGGTGCCGTGCCAGACCGCCCCACCCAAAAACGGCCGAAACTCGGCCATGCGTCGCATCCAGACCAGCGCCAGCTCACGCAAGGCTTTCAATTCAGTCGGCTGCGTCTCGGCACAAAACAGCGCGATGTACTCGTGCACCGCGTCTTCAAGCTCGTCATTGCCCGGCAACTCGGTACGGGACGGCAAGGCCATCTGCTTCACAGCACGGCGCTTGGCGGGACCGTACTCCAGCCCCTCCTCGACCACCATGGCGGCGGCGGTGGCGGCAATTTCAGCCTTCAGGCCGTGCGGTTCAAAAGAATTCATGAGCGGTATTTTTGCACTTGCGGGGCCACTCAGCCGATGAAGGGTTGAAGCTGCGCCAACGCCGCTGCCTAAAATGCCGCATGCACATACATATCTTGGGAATCTGCGGCACTTTCATGGGCGGCTTGGCCGCTCTCGCCCGCGAAGCCGGCCACCAGGTCACCGGCTGCGACACCGGCGTTTACCCACCGATGAGCGACCAACTCCGCAGCCTGGGGATTGAACTGACCGAAGGCTACGAGGCCAGCGTGTTGCAGCAAGCCGGCTTCCAGCCCGACATGTTTGTCATCGGCAACGTGGTGTCGCGCAGCCAGTTGCCAGACGGCAGCCCCAAGTTCCCGCTGATGGAGGCCATCCTCAACCAAGGCTTGCCCTACACCAGCGGCCCGCAGTGGCTGGCCGAGCATGTGTTGCAAGGCCGGCACGTGTTGGCTGTGGCGGGCACGCATGGCAAAACCACCACCACCGCCATGCTGACTTGGATTTTAGAGCGGGCGGGTCTGCAGCCAGGCTTCTTGATCGGTGGCGTGCCCTTGAACTTTGGCGTCTCTGCCCGCCTCGGCCAAGGCCACTGCTTTGTGATCGAGGCCGACGAGTACGACACGGCCTTTTTCGACAAACGCAGCAAGTTTGTGCATTACCGGCCGCGCACGGCCATCTTGAACAACTTAGAGTTTGACCACGCCGACATTTTTGAGAACTTGGCAGCCATCGAACGGCAGTTTCATCACTTGGTACGCACCGTGCCAGCGCAAGGCCGGGTGGTGGTGAATGCCGCCGAGGCCAGCTTGACGCGCGTGCTCACGCAAGGCTGCTGGAGTGAGCAGGTAAGTTTCGGCCCCAACCCGTCGAATCAAGCCGGTTTCACAGCCTTGGGTGAGCCGCAAGCCTTTCAAGTGCTGAAAGCTCATCAGCCAGTGGCCGAGGTGCGCTGGGCCATCAGCGGTGTGCACAACCAGTTGAATGCGCTGGCCGCCATCGCGGCGGCCGAGCATGTCGGCGTCAGCCCGAGCACCGCAGCCCAAGCGCTGAGCAGCTTCGAGAACGTCAAGCGCCGCATGGAAGTGCGCGGCGTGATTCAGCGCACTGGCGGCGACATCACGGTGTATGACGACTTTGCACACCACCCGACGGCGATTCACACCACCATCGACGGCTTGCGTCGGCAACTGAACGCACAAGGCCAGACGGCAGCGCGCATTCTGGCGATCTTCGAGCCGCGCAGCAACACCATGAAGCTGGGCACCATGACCGCGCAGCTGCCGCGAAGCTTAGCGCAAGCCGATCTGGCGTTTTGCCACGCCGGCGGCCTCGACTGGGACGCCAGAGCCGCGCTCGCACCGATGGGTGCGCGGGCTCAAGTCGCCGACACGCTCGATGCGCTGCTGGCTCAAGTCAAAGCCGCCGCCCTGCCCGGCGATCATTTGCTGTGCATGAGCAACGGCGGCTTTGGCGGCATTCACGCCCGCCTGCTGAACGCGTTGGCGGCCTGAATTAAATAGCGCGCCGGGTCAGCACGGACTGCGACAAGCCTTCCAGCAGTTCCAGCGAATCACCCCAGCTCAGGCAGGCGTCGGTGATGCTTTGGCCGTAGGTCAGCGCCTTTGGGTCGTCCTTGCCGGGCGTGAACTTCTGCGCGCCAGGGTTCAAATGACTTTCGACCATCAGGCCGAAAACCTGACGCGAGCCACCCGCCACTTGGCCGGCGATGTCACGCGCAACTTCCAGCTGCTTTTCGTGCTGCTTGGAGCTGTTGGCGTGGCTGCAGTCGACCATCAGCGTGGCGGGCAGCTTGGCGGCTTCCAGGTCTTTGCAGGCGGCGTTGACGCTGGCGGCGTCATAGTTGGGTGCTTTGCCACCACGCAAAATCACGTGGCAGTCCGGATTCCCATTGGTTTGCACAATCGCCACTTGGCCGTTTTTATGCACCGACAAAAAGTGGTGACCACGCGCCGCCGCCTGAATCGCATCGGTGGCGATGCGGATATTGCCATCGGTGCCGTTTTTGAAGCCAATCGGCGCCGAGATGCCCGACGCCAATTCGCGGTGCACCTGGCTTTCGGTGGTGCGCGCGCCGATCGCGCCCCAAGCGATCAAGTCGCCAATGTATTGCGGTGAAATCACGTCCAAAAATTCGCTACCCGCTGGCAAGCCGATCCGGTTGATGTCGATCAGCAGTTGGCGCGCGATGCGCAAACCTTCGTCGATGCGAAAGCTTTCATCCAGGTACGGGTCATTGATGAGCCCCTTCCAGCCGACCGTGGTGCGCGGTTTTTCAAAGTAGACGCGCATCACGATCTCCAGCGTGTCGGCGTATTTGTGGCGCTGCTCGACCAACTTGCGAGCGTACTCCAAGGCCGCCATCGGGTCATGGATCGAGCAAGGACCGATGACCACCAGCAGGCGATCGTCGGTGCCAGCCATGATGTTGTGGACGTTGCGCCGAGTCTGGGTGATCAGGCTCTCAACCGGTGTGCCGGCTATCGGAAAGAATCGAATCAAATGCTCGGGAGGAGGTAACACGGTGATGTCCTTGATGCGTTCGTCATCGGTTTCGCTGGTTTTGTCGACGGCGCGCGCATAGTGGGCTTCGCTGGTGTGCTGGACTGACGCATTCATGACGGGCTTCCTTCTGGGTTGACGGGGAGAAATTCAGGAGCAAAAAAAAACCGCCGGGGGTCCGGCGGTTTTGAAGATTCAGCTGCGTTTTGGGGGCTTACGCAAAGATCTCTCTACCGCCGGAGGCGCTTGAGAACCAAAAGTAAGAGAAATAAAATGCGGCTGAATGCATGGGTTCAATGTAGCACAGCTTGAAGGCGTGACAAAGGTCAAGCAGTCCCGCCAACCGTCAGCCCGTCAATCCGCAAAGTAGGCTGGCCGACGCCCACAGGGACGCTTTGACCTTCTTTGCCGCAGGTGCCGACGCCGCTGTCAAGCGCCATGTCGTTGCCCATCATGGTCACGCGGGTCAAAGAGTCAGGGCCATTGCCAACAATCGTCGCGCCTTTGACCGGGTACAAAATTTTGCCGTTTTCAACCCAGAACGCTTCGCTGGCAGAAAAGACAAATTTGCCGGAGGTGATGTCAACCTGACCGCCGCCAAAGTTGGTGGCATAAAGCCCTTTCTTGATGCTCGCCACAATTTCTTCCGGCGCCTTGTCGCCGCCCAACATGTAAGTGTTGGTCATGCGCGGCATGGGCGTGTGGGCATAGCTTTCACGGCGACCGTTGCCAGTCGGCTTGACTTTCATCAAACGTGCATTCAGCGAGTCTTGGATGTAGCCCTTCAAAATGCCGTCTTCGATCAGCACATTGCGCTGGCTGGCATTGCCTTCGTCGTCCACATTCAGGGAACCACGGCGGTCGGCCAGCGTGCCGTCGTCCAGCACCGTCACGCCTTTGGCGGCAACCCGCTCGCCAATGCGGCCGGCAAAAGCGCTCGAGCCCTTGCGGTTGAAGTCGCCTTCCAAGCCGTGGCCAATCGCTTCGTGCAACAAAATACCGGGCCAACCAGAACCCAACACCACGGTCATTTCACCGGCAGGCGCTGGGCGGGCTTCAAGATTGGTCAACGCGGCTTTGACCGCTGCGTCAACATATTCATTGATCTGGGCTTCACCAAAATAAGCCAGGCCAAAGCGACCGCCACCGCCGGCCGAACCCATTTCACGGCGCTTGACGCCGGCAATTTTTTGCTCAGCAATCACCGTCAAGCTCAAGCGCACCAGCGGCCGCACGTCGGCGGCCAGTGTGCCGTCGGCACGCGCCACCATGACCACGTCATATTCACTGGCCAGACCGGCCATGACTTGCACCACGCGCGGGTCTTTGGCTTTGGCGAGTTTTTCAACACGTTCCAACAATTTGACTTTGGCGGTGCTGTCGAGCGAGGCAATCGGGTCGATGTCGCTGTAGAGCGAACGGCTGCCAGCCACCTTGCGGGTGCTGGTTTTGACCCGGCCAGCTTTGGTAGCGGCTGAAATGGTACGCACGGTGCGTGCCGCGTCGAGCAAAGAGGCCTCGGAAATATCGTCCGAGTAAGCAAAAGCGGTTTTCTCGCCGCTGACAGCGCGCACGCCAACCCCTTGGTCAATGCTGAAGGAACCGGTTTTGACAATGCCTTCTTCGAGGCTCCAGCCTTCGCTGCGGGTGTACTGAAAATACAGGTCAGCGTCGTCAACACCGTAAGAGGTGATCTCGCCCAAGGCCCGGCGCAAGTGCGCTTCGGTCAGCCCAAAAGGTGCCAACAACAACTTCTCAGCAATCGCCAAGCGCTCGGATGTCGCATCGGCGTGGGGCCGGGCGCTGGGCGCAAAGAAGTCAGTATGACGAGCCGAACCGGGGGAGGATTTGAGTGACAACATGACTGCATTGTAGGCAGACTGCGTCAGCCGCGCGGTAGGCAGGGCTTCTCAGCTTCAGTCCCTGGGCCGCCTGTTTATCAAGACTGAATCAACCGCTTGGACTTGGCGATCGACATCAAAATACCGACCGCCAGCCCCAAGGTCACCATCGCCGTACCGCCGTAGCTGATGAAAGGCAGTGGCACCCCGACCACCGGCAAAATACCGCTGACCATGCCCATGTTGACGAACGCATAGGTGAAGAAGATCATGGTCACAGCCCCCGCCAACAGCCGTGAAAACAGCGTGGGCGCATCCAGCGCAATGGCCAAACCCCGCAAGATCAGGAAAATGAAGCCGCCGATCAGCAGCAAGTTGCCGAGCAGCCCGAACTCTTCGGAAAAAGCCGCAAAAATAAAGTCGGTGGTGCGCTCTGGAATGAACTCCAAATGCGTTTGCGTGCCCGCCATGAAGCCCTTGCCGAAAATCCCGCCGGAACCAATCGCAATCATTCCCTGAATGATGTGAAAGCCACGACCCAGCGGATCTCGCGTCGGGTCGAGCAGCGTGCAAATGCGTTGTTGTTGGTAGTCATGCAGAATCGGCCAACGCATGCCTTCGGCGCAGAGTTGCGGTTCAAACCAGACCACCAAGGTGATACCGACCAAGCCCAGCAACACCGGCGGCAGAATCAGCCGCCAACTCAGGCCAGCAAAGAAAATCACCGCCAATCCGGCCGCCAGCACCAGCAGCGAAGTACCCAAGTCCGGCTGCTTCATGATCAGGCCGACTGGCAGCACCAAAAGCAGACTGGCGGCCAAAAAATCCAGCGGCCGCAACTGACCTTCGCGCTTTTGGAACCACCAAGCCAGCATCAGCGGCATGGCAATTTTGAGGATCTCACTCGGCTGGATGACCACGCCAAGGTTGATCCAGCGCTTGGCGCCTTTTTTTGTCACGCCAAACACCGCCACGGCCACCAGCAACGCCACCCCCAGCACGTAAAGCGGCACGGCAAACGCCATCAACCGCTGCGGCGGAATCTGCGCGACCACAAACATGATGGCCCCGGCAATCAGCATGTTCCGGCCATGGTCGACAAAACGCGTGCCATGGTCGTAACCAGACGAATACATGATCAACAGTCCGGCACTGGCCAGCAAAAAAACCGCGAACGCCAAGGGCCCGTCAAACCCCTGAAACAGGGGCGCAATGCGACGCAACAAAGAGGGTTTTTCAAAAATAACGGCCATAGGCTAATTATCGGCCAAGCTACCATGGCCGAATGACCACGACTCACTTGCTTTATCTGCATGGTTTTCGCTCTTCGCCGCGCTCCATGAAGGCCCTGAAAACAGCCGACGCTGTGCACTCCCGCTACCCGCAGGTGCATTGGTGGTGCCCGCAATTGCCGCCGTCACCCGAAGAGGCCATGGCTTTGCTGATGGCCGGCATCGCCGACTGGCCAGCCCAGAACATGGCCGTGATCGGCTCGTCGTTGGGCGGCTTTTACGCGACCTGGATCGCCGCGCAAACCGGCTGCAAAGCGGTGCTGCTGAACCCGGCAGTCGACCCGGCACGCGACCTGAGCCGTTACATTGGCGAGCAAACCAGCTGGCATGACCCGCTGCAGACTTTTTTCTTCAAAGCCGAGTTTGTGCAAGAACTGCGCGCCCTGCAAGCCGGCCCGCTGATGCAACCTGAACGCTGCTTGGCGATCATCGCCAAGGGCGACGAAGTGCTGGACTGGCGTGAAATGAACAGCCGCTACGCTTCGGCCCACCTCAAGCTGCTCGAAGGCGGCGACCACGCCTTGAGCGATTTCGACGCTCACTTGGACGAAGTTCTGGCCTTTTTAGACTTGGCCTGAAGCCGCTGCGTCTGGCCGGGCCCATGGGACAATTCGGCGCATGTACACATTGTTTGAAGAAGCCGGCAAATTTCTGGCCGGTCGCATCCTCTCGGAATCCGACGCCTCGCTGCAGGTCGAGCTGGACTCCGGCAAACGCGTCAAGGTCAAAGCCGCCCACGCCCTGCTGAAGTTTGAAAAACCGGCACCCGCCGAATTGGTCGCCAAAGGCCAGCTGCTGAGTCTGGAGATTGACCTCGACCTGGCCTGGGAGTTTGCCAGCGACGACGAGTTCGGTTTTGCCGATATGGCGCGTGACTATTTCAGCGCCGACCCGAGCCAAGCGCCCAGCCTCGAGCAGCAGGCGGCTGCGCTGTTCCGGCTGTTTGAGTCGCCGCACTACTTTCGCCGCGCCGGCAAAGGCCGCTTCAAAAAAGCCCCAGCCGACATCTTGCAACTGGCGCTGGCTGGCATCGAGAAGAAAAAACAACTCGCCGCGCAAATCACCGCTTGGGCTGAAGCCCTGGCGCAAGGCCAGTGCCCAGAGCCAGTGCGCGAGCAGCTGTACAAGATTCTCTTCAAGCCCGACAAAAACAGCGCTGAATACAAAGCCGTGGTCGAGGCCGCGCGTGCCACGCATTTGCAGCCGCTGGACTTGCTGCAACGCGCCGGTGCCATCGCTTCGGCCTACCAGTTTCACTGGAAGCGCTTTTTATTCGAGAACTTTCCCAAAGGCACCGGCTTCCCGGCCTTGCAAGCGCCGGCTGCGCCCAGCAATTTGCCCTTGGCCGATGTGCGGGCTTTTTCCATCGACGACTCCAGCACCACCGAGATTGACGACGCGTTGTCGGTACAAGGCTTTGGCAGCGGCACGATCACGCTGGGCATTCACATTGCCGCACCCGGACTCGCGGTACAACCCGGCAGTGCCATCGACACGATCGGCCGTGCGCGCTTGTCGACGGTCTACATGCCCGGCTACAAGCTGACCATGCTGCCCGACGAAGTGGTGCAGAACTACACGCTGCAAGAGGGTCGCAACTGTCCGGCTTTGTCGCTTTACGTCACGCTGGACGAAGCCACGCTGGCGGTTCGCGAGAGCGTCACGCGGCTCGACTTGGTGCCAATCGTCAGCAACCTGCGCCACGACAAACTCGACACCACCTTCACCGAAGCCTTTTTTGAAACCGCACGGGAAAGCGCCCCGCCGGCCGACGTCGCCTGGGGCGTCGAGCTGTGCTTTTTGCACCGACTGGCGCGGCACCTCAAGGCACAGCGCGAAGTGGTCCGCGGCAAGCCGGAAAACTTCAACCGGCCCGACTACAACTTCAAGCTCGACAACCCGGGCGGCGGCGAACCGCAAGGCGACGAACCCGTCAGCATCAGCACCCGCCAGCGCGGCGCGCCACTCGATTTGATCGTCGCCGAAGCCATGATTTTGGCCAACAGCACTTGGGGCGAATGGCTGGCCGAGCATGGTGTGCCGGGCATTTACCGCAGCCAAGCCAGCATGGCGCCGGGCGTCAAAGTGCGCATGGGCACCAAGGCCTTGCCGCACGCTGGCCTTGGCGTCAAGAGCTACGCCTGGAGCACCTCACCGCTGCGCCGCTATGTTGACTTGGTGAACCAGTGGCAGATCATTTCTTGCGTCCGACATGGCCGCACCGCCGCGCTGGCCGCCCCGTTCAAACAACGCGATACCGAACTCTTCGCCATCATCTCTGGCTTCGACGCGGCCTACAGCGCTTACAACGGTTTTCAGTCTGGCATCGAGCGTTATTGGACGCTCAAGTACTTGCAGCAAAACGGCATCACCGAGCTCACCGCGACCTTCTTCAAAGACAACTTGGTGCGCGCCGATGACTTGCCGCTGGTGCTGCCAGCAGCCGGCGCGCAAGGCTTGCCGCGCGGCGCCCGGGTGCGCATCAAGCTGGGCGAGATTGACGAGATCACGCTGGACATTCACAGCACCGTGATCGAGCGACTCGACACCGAGCCGACTGGCGACGCAGCCGCCGGCAACCAGGACTTAGACGCCGAGGACGCTGAAGATGCCGAGCTCGTTGCCGGTCCGATTTCCATCGCCGTGGACCTGAGCGAGCCCGACAGCGATGCGTCCGCCGGCGCGCCTGCCGCGTAAACGACGACTTCTCACAGCCAGCAGCGCAGCCGTGAAATCGCCCAGCACCTTGCAACTGGCTCTGGGTATTTCAGTGCTGCTGCACGCCATGCTGCTGGCGGTGCGCTGGGTCGAACCGGCTCAATTTGACCGGATTTTTCAGGACACGCCGCTGGAGGTGATTGTGGTCAACAGCAATGCCAACGAGCAGCCTGACCAAGCCAAAGCGATCGCGCAGTTTTCTCTGGCTGGTGGCGGCGACTTGAACACAGGCCGCGCCACATCGCCCTTGCCGCCCTCGGCGCTGACCGATCTGGGCGACCCTGCGGAAGAAGTCCAACGCAGGATCGCGTCGATGCAAGCGCAGCAAATGCAGCTGCTGACACAGATCAGAAAACAGCTCACCGCGATGCCGCCGCCAATGGCTGCGCGCATGACGCCAGACCCGGCGCAGGCTGAGCGGGAAGAAAAACGCCAGCAACTGATCAACATCCTGGCTGAGATCGACAAACGCATCCGCGCCGAGAACGAAAGACCCAAAAAACATTACATCAGCCCGGCCACACGCGAGGCGGTTTACGCACTGTATTACGACCAATTGCGGCGCAAGATTGAAAGCCAGGGGACGACCGCGTTTCCAGCGCTCGCCGGCCAAAAACTCTACGGCGAACTGACCATGGCCCTGACCGTTGATTTTGAGGGTCAACTGATGACCAGCGAAGTGCTGCAAAGCTCGGGCAGCGCCACGCTCGACCGACAAGCGCAAAGCATCGCCATGCGGGCTGCCCCGTTTGGACGTTTTGTTGCGGAAATGCGCCGTCGAGCTGACCAGATAGTGGTGGTTTCGCGCTTCACATTCGCCCGCAACGACACCTTGCAAACCCAACTCAGCCCACGCTGAGCCACGCTGAATTGAATAAAAAAACCCGCAGAGACAAGCCCTAAAATCCAAAAGAAAACACCTAAGAATGCAATTCGATGCCCTTATTTTCCAGCCCATGACGCCGCCACACTCGCCTTGCTTGTTGCAAAAGCTATCGGAGTCAGAGCCATGAGCCGGGCGTCTTTCAGCCGGCTTCGGCCGCTGTTCAAGTTCCTCATGGTGCTGTTGCTGGCGTTGCTGTCGCTGCAACTTTATTTTGTCGGTCGGATCGCGCTAATGGCCGTGCTCGCACCTGAATCCACGGCTTTTCAACGCTCAGAAATCTACCGTGTGGTTGACACCACCGGCGCACTCCCATGGCGTCAAAGCTGGGTGCCGTACGCGGAAATTTCTGTCAGTCTGAAACGCGCGGTGATCGCGTCGGAAGACGCCAGCTTCACCGAGCATGACGGGCTGGATTTGGAGGCACTGGAAAAAGCCTGGGGCAAAAATAATGCGGCCGAGCAGCGCGCCCAAAAATTAGCCGACCGGCTTGCCGCAGAGGAGGCCAAACGGCAAAAAAATAAAAAATCCGGGTCTGCGCCAACACCCCCGAAACCCATCGTCAAGGCCGCCAAAATCGTAGGCGCCTCGACCATCACCCAACAACTCGCCAAAAATCTTTTTCTGTCAGGCGAACGCACCCTGCTGCGCAAAGGTGAAGAGCTGGTCCTCACGCTGCTGTTAGAGGCGATGCTGGACAAACAGCGCATTCTGGAGATTTACCTCAACAACGTCGAGTGGGGCGAAGGCATTTTTGGTGCCGAGGCCGCGGCCCAGCACTACTTTCGCAAACCCGCCGCCAAACTCAGCCCCTACGAAGCAGCCCGGCTGGCGGTGATGCTGCCGCGTCCCCGCTATTTTGAAACCCGGCCGAACTCGGACTACCTGGCCTCGCGCGCCAACACCATCGTTGTGCGCATGGCCGGCGTGGTGGTGCCCTGATGCGCATCTTAGGGATTGACCCGGGCCTGCAAACCACCGGTTTTGGCGTCATCGATGTCGATGGCCAGACGCTGACCTACGTCGCCAGCGGCACCATCAAAACCGCACACATGGTGGGCGACCCGCTGCCGGGGCGACTCAAGGTCTTGTATGACGGCGTACGCGAAGTGGTTGCCCGCTACCAGCCCGATCAAAGCTCGGTTGAAATCATTTTTGTCAACGTCAACCCGCAAGCCACTTTGATGTTGGGCCAAGCCCGCGGGGCCTGCATCACGGCGCTGGTGTCGAATGATTTACCCGTCAGCGAATACACCGCCTTGCAGATGAAAAAAGCCGTGGCGGGCTACGGCAAAGCCGGCAAAGCCGAAGTCCAAGAAATGGTCATGCGGCTGCTCACGCTGCCGTCATTGCCAGGCCAAGACGCCGCCGACGCCTTGGGCTTGGCCATCACCCACGCCCACGTCGGCCCGGCCATGGCCAGACTGGCAAAAGCCAGCGGCTTGGGCGGGGCGATGGGTGGGGTTTATCGGGATGGGCGAACGCGTTAACGTTTAATTTGTGTGGCTAGGCACGAAACGCTAAACCCCTCAGGGGGCTCAGAGACCATCATCTTCTTACGATCCCAACTCCTGCATAAAAGTACTTCTTGATAGTCCATTCACCAACGGCTGTAACCTACGTTCACGCCATGGTTGGGCTAAGGCATACAGGCTGGAAAGTGTCATCAAATTAATTCTGTGGATCGATGACCCAGTTGGCGATCAAATCCACCGCTCCTCGCTCCATGCCAATGAAGCCATGGTAATGCAGCGCCTCGCAGGGATGACCCGAAGCACCGTCGCCGCCGCTAACCAACACAGTCTTTTTGATGGGCGAATTTTTGAGGCTACCTGCAATGCCCTTGGCTTCGTAAGGCGTACAAACCTTGCAAGCGTCGCGTTCATGGTGCAACACCAGCACCGGGATCTTGATTTTGGCCAAGTCTTGTGAAGGGACTGCGCCCTGAACGCTGTAGGCCGTTACGGATGAAGTCAAAACGATGCCAGCAATGTTTGAACCCGAGTCCCGAATTGCGGCAGCCGTGGCAGAAATCGTTCCCATACTTGTGCCCACAAGCCAAATAGGAGCCGGGCTTTTAGCCTTGATGGCCCGGAAGATCGCTTGGTTGTCAACATCATGGTTGTCCCCGATACGGGTCAGTCCATCGAGGGTCGGAACATCAGTGGCACGACCCACCAAAATCACATTGAATGGATGTGCCGAAAACAACTTGGCGGAGCGAATCAAAAAATTCACACTGCCAGGCCAACCATCTGCCCCCATCTTGCCGAATCCCCCGCCACCTCCGGAATACAGCACGACGGTTGCAACTGCCGTCTTGTTCCACACGGCGTAAATGGGCACGACCACCCCACGCGTTTCAATCCTTTCAAGTTGACCCGACTGAACCTGATCGGCTCGTGAAAGTGAGTTGAAACTAAAAATTACAAAAAATGCCAGCAGTGCTTCTGTCATCTTCATATTTTTCCTCGCTTTATGGATGCAAAGTGTTCGGCGTCGCAGACGCACTCAAACACATGCGTGGAACCAATCCCAGAGCAGAGTCGGTGCGCTTTGAGCTTGGCATAGTCAAGCGTCAGCGCAAGCGCTCCAGCGTCAAAACAGCAAAAAAACCAAAGGCCGACACCAGCGTCCACTTCAGAATCAGCAGACCGTAGCGCTTGAAGCGCGGCTGGCCGGTGAGCGCAAACAATGCGAAGCACGCACCGGCGACCAACATGAGCAAGATGAGAAGCCAGCGAAAGAGCAACATGGTTGGGGTGGCTTATAAAACGTGAACTACCAAGCCGGCGCCAGTTGCGCCAAGCCTTTGGGGGCTGTTTTGTCGTCAGTGAAACTGACGATTTCATAAGCCTCAGGGTGCGCCAGCAACTCCCGCAACAGCAGGTTGTTCATGGCGTGACCCGAACGGAACGCGCTGTAGGCGGCCAACAAAGGTTTGCCCAGCAGATAGAGGTCGCCCATGGCGTCGAGGATCTTGTGTTTGACGAACTCGTCGTTGTAGCGCAGGCCTTCGGTGTTCAGGACTTTGTAGTCGTCCATAACGATGGCGTTGTCCAGACCACCGCCAAGCGCCAAGCCGTTGGCGCGCATCATCTCGACGTCTTTGGTGAAACCAAAGGTGCGGGCCCGCGCGATGTCGCGAGTGTACGAATCGCTGCCCATGTCGAACTCGACACGCTGACCAGTGGAGTCGACCGCCGGATGGTCAAAATCAATCTCGAAGCTGAGCTTGTAGCCTTCGTAGGGGCTCAGGCGCGCCCACTTGGTGCTGGCGCCCTCACCTTCACGGACTTCCACCGGTTTGATCACGCGGACAAACTTTTTGGGCGTCAGCTGCAGGGCGATGCCGGCCGACTGCAGCAAGAACACATACGAGGCCGCCGAGCCATCCAAAATAGGCACTTCTTCAGCCGTGATGTCGACATACAGGTTGTCGATGCCGAGGCCGGCGCAAGCCGACATCAGGTGCTCGACTGTGAACACTTTGGCGTTGCCGTTGGAAATGGTCGAGGCCATCCGGGTGTCGGTCACCGCCGCGGCGGAGACCACAATGTCCACCGGCTGCGGCAAATCAACCCGCCGAAAAACGATGCCGGTGTCGGGCGGCGCTGGCCGCAGCGTCAACTCCACGCGTTGCCCGCTGTGCAGGCCGACGCCCACCGCTTTGGTGAGAGATTTGAGTGTTCTTTGAGCCAGCATGGGCTTATTTTAATTTGCGCCGAAGCACTTCGGAAAAATAAGGACTCATAACGACGATAGCGTTTTTATTGCCCTGTGGACTGCGCCGCCGCCCCGCGCCCGCCCCAAATGGGGCCAACACCAGGGCAGCGTGAAACAGACAACTCAATCGGCTTGCTTGCGCAAAAACGCAGGTATTTCGAAGTCGTCCATGCCGCCCGACGCCAAGGCGTCGACCTTGGCTGCGGCTTGCGTGCGGTTGGTGCGCCAGACGCTGGGCACAGCCATGTTGCCGTAGTCATGCTGAGTCGGCCTCGAGGGCTGAACCACGCTGTTGACATTGGGGTTGGGATTGGTGCTGGCACTGTAAGTTTGGCCTGCGTTGCCAATCGCCATGCTCAACACAGGCAAGTTGTCGGTGCCGGTGCGCAGCACTTGCAGCGGTGGTGCAGTGCGGCGAATGCCTTGACGGCTCAAGCCCGTGGCGACCACTGTGACGCGAATGTCGTCACCTAAATTGTCGTCGTAGGCGGTGCCGTAAATCACATGCGCATCGGGTGAGGCGTAAGCGCGTATGGTGTTCATGGCCAGCTTGGATTCGCTCAATTTGAGCGAGCCCTTGGCGGCCGTGATCAGCACCAGCACGCCCTTAGCGCCTGACAAATCAATGCCTTCGAGCAGTGGGCAAGCGACCGCTTGTTCAGCCGCGATGCGCGCTCGGTCCGGACCGCTGGCCACGGCTGTGCCCATCATGGCTTTGCCGGGTTCGCCCATGACAGTGCGGACGTCTTCAAAGTCGACGTTGACATGGCCTGGCACGTTGATGATCTCAGCAATTCCGCCGACCGCATTTTTCAGCACGTCGTTAGCATGTGCAAAGGCTTCGTCTTGGGTGATGTCGTCGCCCAGCACGTCGAGCAGCTTTTCGTTCAGCACGACGATCAGCGAGTCGACATTGGCTTCGAGCTCTGCCAGGCCGCTGTCGGCATTCGTCATGCGACGCCCGCCTTCCCAGTCGAACGGCTTGGTGACCACGCCAACGGTGAGAATGCCCATTTCCTTGGCAATACGGGCGATCACGGGCGCAGCACCGGTGCCGGTGCCGCCGCCCATGCCGGCGGTGATGAACAACATGTGTGCGCCGGCGATGGCTTCACGAATGTCGTCGACCGCCAGCTCAGCCGCATCGCGGCCTTTTTCCGGTTTGCTGCCAGCGCCCAGGCCACTGCCGCCGAGCTGAATGGTTTTGTGCGCGCTGCCGCGGCCGAGCGCTTGGGCGTCGGTGTTGGCACAGATGAATTCGACGCCTTGCACGCCGCTTTCAATCATGTGTTCAACCGCGTTGCCGCCGCCGCCGCCAACGCCGATCACCTTGATCAAGGTGCCTTGGTTGAACTCTTCAATCTCGATCATTTCGATGCTCATGGGAGCCTCCTGTTGGTAATGCAATTATGTAAATATGGAAAATTTTGAAGATCTGACATGGTGTTTTTTATGACGGCGGGTCAGCCCCTCCTGAATGCGTTGGACACGTTGAGGCACGGCGATGCATTGAAAAATGGTTCATCAGAAGTTCCCTACCAGCCAGTCTTTGACCTTGCCGAAAGCGTTGTGCATGCTGCCCGCTTTTTGCGAGACTTTGTAGCCGCGCATCCGCGCCAGCCGGGCTTCTTCCAGCAGGCCCATGACAGTGGCAGCGCGGGTCTGCGCGACCATGTCTGACAGTGCGCTGGCATAGCGCGGCATGCCGCGCCTGACCGGCTTCAAAAAGATGTCTTCACCGAGCTCGACCATGCCTGGCATGATGGCGCTGCCGCCGGTGATGACGATGCCCGAAGACAGCACCTCCTCGTAGCCCGATTCGCGGATGACTTGCTGCACCAGCGAGTAGATTTCTTCGATGCGCGGCTCGATCACGCCGGCCAGCGCCTGACGGCTCAACATGCGGGGTCCGCGGTCGCCCAAGCCCGGCACTTCGACTTGCCGTTCTGGGTCGGCCAGCAATTGTTTGGCACAGCCGTTTTCAACCTTGATGTCTTCGGCGTCTTTGGTCGGGGTGCGCAAGGCCATGGCGATGTCGCTGGTGATCAAATCGCCGGCGATCGGGATCACCGCAGTGTGCCGAATCGCACCGCCGGTGAAGATCGCCACGTCGGTGGTGCCGGCGCCGATGTCAACCATCGCCACACCCAGTTCGCGCTCGTCTTGCGTCAACACCGCCAGACTAGAAG
Organism: Polaromonas sp.; assembly: GCA_040400815.1. Classification (GTDB taxonomy): domain Bacteria; phylum Pseudomonadota; class Gammaproteobacteria; order Burkholderiales; family Burkholderiaceae_C; genus Polaromonas. Next base: position 32,352 of record JBBAPN010000001.1, read on the forward strand.
CCAGTGGATTGAGCATCAGCTGATCGACTTCGAGGCCGCAACGACGCACGCACTTGATGATGTTTTCAGCAGCGCTTTGCGCGCCGGTGACGATGTGAATCTTGGCCTCCAGGCGGATACCGCTCATGCCGATCGGTTCGCGCACATCTTGGCCGTCGATCACAAACTCTTGCGGCTCAACCAGCAGCAAGCGTTGGTCGGTCGAGATGTTGATGGCCTTGGCGGTTTCGATCACCCGAGCGACGTCGGCTTGGCTGACTTCCTTGTCTTTGACCGCCACCATGCCACTGGAGTTGATGCCGCGAATATGGCTGCCCGTGATGCCGGTGTAAACGCGGCCAATCTTGCAGTCCGCCATCAGCTCGGCTTCTTTCAGCGCTTGCTGAATGCTTTGCACGGTGGCGTCGATGTTGACGACCACGCCGCGCTTGAGCCCGTTGCTGGCCGCGATGCCTAGGCCGGCCAATTTGAGCTCGCCGTTGAGCAGTATTTCAGCGACCACCACCATCACTTTGCTGGTGCCGATGTCGAGCCCGACAACCAGGTCTTTGTATTCTTTGGCCATAGTCCTTACACCTTATTTCTTGTTCTGCTTGCCGTCGACGCCAACCGTCGTGACACCGCGCAGCTTGATTGCATAACCGTTGAGATACCGCAGATCAGCCGACTCCAGATTGCGTCCAAACTTGGACGAGGTCTGCGCCACGGTCTCGACAAAACGCTGCACCCTGGCTTGAATTTCGGCTGGGCTGCCCAAGCCCATTTCAATCACGCCGCCGCCCTCCAACCTGACGCGCCAGCTGCCGCGATGGGTCAACTCCAGCTCGGTCAAGGTGATATCGAGTTTGGCCAGCCATGGCGACACTGAGCGGTAGACCTGCAACACCAATGCAGCCTGCCCTTCAGGGCCATTCAGCAGGGGCATGTCTTCGACCTCCACATCGCCCTGGTTGACCTCAAAGACTTCTCCAAAATTGTTGACCAAGCGGACATCTGCCGCAGTGCCCCAGAACGCCACGGCTTGGTGCTCTTGCAACTCGACCCGCAGGCGATCAGGAAAGACCCGTCGCACCACCGCATGGCGAACCCACGGTATGGCCTCAAAAGCGCTGCGGGTCCGCCCAAGATCGAGCGTGAAGAAATTGCCCACCAACTTAGGGGCCACGTTGACCCGCAGCGTGGCCGCGTTGTTGTGCATCAACTCACTGTCGACACGAATGGCTTTCAAGCTGAACATTGGCTGCTTGCCCAGCCAGCCGAGTGCCGCCACCAGCACCATGGCGGTAAAAACCAAGCCGAAGCCGACCGCTGCATGGTTCATCAGCCTGACGTCAAACGGCATGGCTTTGCTCATCAGCGTGGGCGTTGCGCGGCTCATGCACTGACTCCGGCGTTCAAATGTGCCGGCTGATAATCCAAGGCAGCACTTTGCAGCACGGCCAGACACAGCGCCTCGTACGACATGCCGGTTGCCCGCGCCGACATCGGCACCAGAGAATGGCTGGTCATGCCGGGCGAAGTGTTCAGTTCCAACAAATAGGGCTGGCGCGTGACGGCGTCAATCATGACGTCGGCGCGCGCCCAGCCACGGCAATTCAAGCTTTGGTAAGCCGCCAGCACCAATTGCGCAATAGCGGCTTCTTCGCCCCCCGGCAAATCACATGGCACGATGTACTGCGTGGTGTCGGTGAAGTATTTGTTGTGGTAGTCGTAGTTGCCCTCAGGGGCAACGATGCGAATGACCGGCAGCGCCTGCGCATCAGCGCCCGTTCCCAGCACCGGACAAGTGACCTCGTCACCGCTGATGAATTGTTCGCACAAGACGTCCGCATCGAGTTGGGCGGCCAGGGCGACAGCGTCGGCCATTTGGTCGGGGCGGCTGACTTTGGTCAAGCCAATCGACGAACCCTCGCGTGCTGGTTTGACAATCAGCGGCAAGCCCAAGGTGCCGGGCACGGCCATCACATCAGCAGCGGTGTAAACACCGCGGCGCAACAACACATAACGCGGCGTGCTCAGGCCGTCGGCCAGCCAAATCCGCTTGCTCATGACTTTGTCGATGCCCATGCTCGACGCCATCACGCCAGAGCCGGTGTACGGAATGCCCAACAACTCAAGCGCGCCCTGCACCGTGCCGTCTTCGCCAAAGCGGCCGTGCAGGGCGATGAAGCAACGCGTGAAGCCTTCGGTCTTGAGCGCGTTCAGTGGCCGTTCGGCGGGATCAAAAGCGTGTGCGTCGACGCCTTGCGACAACAATGCGGCCAGCACACCCTGACCCGACATCAGCGAGATGTCACGCTCAGCGGAGTGCCCGCCCATCAGCACAGCGACTTTGCCAAATCCGCTTGGATCAGTGCGCATGCACAGCTCCCAAAGCGACAACCTTGCCGGCCACCAAACCGATGGAGCCAGCGCCCATGCAAACGACCACGTCACCGGCTTGCGCCAGCGCCAAAATCGCTTGCGGCATAGCGTCTATCGCGTCGACAAACACCGGTTCTAATTTGCTCGCTATGCGCAATGCACGGGTCAGCGCACGGCCGTCTGCCGCGACGATGGGCGCTTCACCGGCGGCATACACCTCGGCCAACAGCACGGCATCGGCTTGGCCGATGACCTTGACGAAGTCTTCAAAACAATCCCGGGTACGGCTGAAGCGGTGCGGCTGAAAAGCCAGCACCAAACGCCGTCCCGGAAACGCACCGCGCGCTGCGGCCAGCGTGGCGGCCATCTCGACCGGGTGATGGCCGTAGTCATCAACCAAAGTGAAATGTCCGCCCGCAGTGGCGACGACTTCACCGTAACGCTGAAAGCGCCGGCCCACGCCGTTGAATTCAGCCAGCGCTTTTTGCACCGCGGCATCTGGCACATCCAGCTCGACCGCCACCGCAATCGCCGACAGCGCATTCAGCACGTTGTGCTCGCCGGGCAGGTTCAGCACCACCGGCAGGTCGGGCAAGGTGACGCCATTGCGGCGCTGCACCGTGAAATGCATCTGCCCGTTGACGTGGCGTACATCGACGCCGCGCACTTGAGCGTCAGCATTGAAGCCGTAGCTGGTGACCGGGCAAGAGACTTGCGAGACGATGTCGCGCACTGCGGCGTCGTCGGTGCACAAGATCGCCGTGCCGTAAAAAGGCATGCGGTGCAGAAAGTCGACAAAAGCGGCTTTTAACTTTTCAAAGTCGTGACCGTAGGTTTCCATGTGGTCGGCGTCGATGTTGGTGACCACCGCCATCACCGGCAACAGGTTCAAAAACGAGGCATCGGACTCGTCGGCCTCCACCACGATGTAGTCGCCCGAGCCTAATTTGGCATTGGTGCCCGCACTGTTGAGACGCCCGCCGATCACATAGGTCGGGTCCAGCCCAGCTTCGGCCAAGATGCTGGCAACCAAGCTGGTGGTGGTGGTTTTGCCGTGTGTACCGGCAATCGCGATGCCGCGTTTGAGGCGCATCAGCTCGGCCAGCATGAGGGCCCGTGGCACCACCGGAATGTGTTTTGCGCGGGCCGCCACAACTTCTGGGTTGTCCGCTTTCACCGCCGTTGAGGTGACCACCGCGTCGACCGTGGCCAGGTTGCTGGCCGCATGGCCGACATGGGTTTTGATGCCCAGACCGGCAAGGCGGCGCAGCGTCGCGCTGTCGGCCAAGTCGGAGCCGGAAATCACGTAGCCGAGGTTGTGCAGCACTTCGGCAATGCCGGACATGCCGGAGCCGCCGATGCCGATGAAGTGAATATTGTTGACAGCGTGCTTCATCGGGCCAGTTCCTCACAGGCCGCGACGACACGCGCCGTGGCATTGATCTTTTTCATTTGGTAAGCGGCCTCGGCCCGCGCTAAGAGATTGGCCCGCGTCATGGTTTGCAGCAAGCCCGCCAAGCCTTCAGGTGTCAGGTCGGATTGTTGGACCAGCCAGCCACCGCCAGCCTCGACCAAAAAGCGGGCATTCAGAGTTTGGTGGTCGTCCACCGCGGCCGGGAACGGCACAAACAGCGCAGCGGCGCCGACCGCGGCCAGCTCTGTCACGGTGCTGGCGCCAGCGCGGCCAATGACCAGGTCGGCGTCGGCAAAGGCTTGCGCGGTGTCGTCAATGAAGGGCGTCAACTCAGCCAACACGCCGGCCTGTGCATAGTGGCTGCGCAGCGCCTCAATTTGTTGCGCGCCACTTTGATGGACGACCTGCGGCCGGCTGGCCTCACTCATCAGGGCCAGCGCTTTGGGCAGCAGTTCATTCAGCGCCCGCGCACCCAAACTGCCGCCGACCACCAACAGCTTCAGGGGACCGCTGCGGCCAGCGAAGCGCTGCGCCGGTGCCCCATGTTGCATGAAGGCAGTTCGCAATGGATTGCCGACCCACTCGCCTGTTTTGAAGACATTCGGAAAGGCCGTGAAAATCCGATCCGCCACACCCGCGAGCACGCGGTTGGCCATGCCGGCGACTGAATTTTGCTCATGCAAGATCAGCGGCTTGCCCAGCAGCACCGCCATCATGCCGCCCGGAAAACTGACGTAACCGCCCAAGCCGATGACCACATCAGGCTTGACCCGGCGCAGCACCTGAAGGCTTTGCCAAAAGGCTTGCAGCAAACGCAGCGGCAACCAAGCCAGCGTCAGCAGGCCCTTGCCGCGAACGCCTGAGAAATCGATCGCCTCGAAAGCAATGCCGCGGGCTGGCACCAGCTGGCTTTCCATGCTCGGCTGACCAGCACGACCCTTGCCACCCAACCAATGCACCTGCCAGCCGCGCTCGCGCAAGGCTTCGGCCACGGCCAAACCTGGAAAGATATGCCCGCCGGTACCGCCGGCCATGACGAGGGCTGTGAGGGGCCGCATCACAGTCGGCCCCCGCGCATCAGCACCCGGTTTTCATAGTCGATGCGCAGCACCACCGCCAAGGCCACCAAGTTCATCAGAATGGCCGATCCGCCGTAACTCATCAAGGGCAAGGTGAGGCCCTTGGTGGGCAACGCGCCCAAGTTCACGCCCATGTTGATGAAGGTCTGAAAGCCTATCCAGATACCGACACCTTGCGCCACCAAACCGGCAAACAAACGGTCCAAGGCAATCGACTGGCGACCGATGTGGATGATCCGCCGCGTCAGCCACAAGAAAAGTCCGAGGACGATCAACACCCCCATCAAACCGAATTCTTCGCCGATCACCGCCAGCAAAAAGTCGGTGTGCGCTTCTGGCAACCAATGCAGTTTTTCGACGCTACCGCCCAATCCGACCCCAAAAATTTCGCCTCGACCGAAAGCAATCAAGGAATGCGACAGCTGGTAACCCTTGCCCAAGGCATGCTTGGCATCCCACGGGTCGAGGTAGGCAAAAATCCGCTCGCGCCGCCATTCGCTGAGTGCCACCATCAGACCAAAAGCGATCACCACAACCGTGGAAATCACGAAGAACATGCGCGCGTTGACACCGCCCAAAAACAAAATACCCATGGCGATGACCGAAATTACCATGAAGGCCCCCATGTCGGGTTCGGCCAACAACAGCACACCGACCACCGCCACCGCTGCCGCCATGGGCAAAACAGCGCGAAAGAAGCGCTCCTTCACATCCATCTTGCGGACCATGTAATCGGCGGCGTAGATCAGCACGGCAAACTTCGACAATTCAGACGGTTGGAAGTTCATGAAGCCCAACGAGATCCAGCGGTGGGCGCCGTTCACACCCTTGCCGACAAAAGGCAACAAAACCAGACCCAACAGCACGGTCGAGCCAATGAACAGCCAAGGGGCCATTTTTTCCCAGACCGCCAGTGGCACTTGAAAAGTGATCAAAGCGACGGTGAATGCCAAGCCCACCGACAAGATATGCCGGATCAAAAAATGGTTGTGTGCATAACGCGCAAATTTGGGGTTGTCCGGCATCGCGATCGAGGCTGAATACACCATGATCAAGCCCCACAACACCAGCGCCAAGGTGACGCCGACCAAGGCCTGGTCAAACCCCAGCAAACGCACCGGTGACGAGTTGTTGACGCGGTCCAGGCTGGTCCGCACCGGCAACGTGTCCTGACCGCCCTGCGGCGCGCCAAGCCAGCCCACCAGACGTGCGCCCATGCTCATACCACGGCCCCCGCGTCGAGTGCCAGCGCTTGCACGGCGTCACAGAAAACCCGGCCTCGTTGGCCGTAGTTGTCAAACATGTCGAAGCTGGCGCAAGCGGGCGACAACAGCACGGCGTCGCCGGCTTGCGCCCGGCCAGTTGCTATTTCCACCGCTTTTTGCATCGAAACAGCAAGCACCATTTCAACGCCTGTGCACTCGAGTGCGGCTTGAAGCAATGGCGCGTCGCGGCCGATCAAGACGACGGCGCGGACGTAGCGGGCGACCGGCTCGGCCAAGGGCGCAAAGTCTTGGCCCTTGCCTTCGCCGCCCAAAATCAAGACCAAGCGGCGGTCTGTGCCGAGTCCGTTCAAGGCGGCCACCGTCGCGCCGACGTTGGTCCCTTTGCTGTCGTCAAAGTATTCGATTTCGTTCACGACCGCGACCGATTCCAACCGGTGCGGCTCGCCGCGGTAGTCGCGCAGACCATGCAACAACGGCGCCAAAGTGCAGTCGATGGCACTGGCCAGACCCAAGGCGGCCAGCGCGTTGGTGGCGTTGTGACGGCCGCGAATGCGCAAGGCATCGACCGGCATCAAGCGCTGCACATACAGCGGTATTTCTTCATCGCGCCGACGCTTGATGGTTTCGTCGGCTTCTGCCGCACGCACCAGCCAAGCCATGCCATTGACAGTTTCGAGGCCAAAGTCGCCCGGACGCTGCGGCATATCAGCGCCAAAGGTTTGCACCTTGCGCAGCTGCTTGCCCTTGACCAAGGCCGGCACAGCAGCCATGACCTGCGGGTCATCACGGTTCAACAGCATGACACTGGTGTGGCCGTAAATTGCGGACTTGGCGCGCGCATAAGCCGCCATCGAACCATGCCAGTCGAGATGGTCTTGGCTGATGTTCAGCACCGTCGCCACGCTCGGCTCAAAGCTGGTGACCTCGTCCAGCTGAAAGCTCGACAACTCCAAGACCCAGACCTCGGGCAAGTCGCCGCGGTCAAGGCAGCCGGACAAAGTGTCGAGCAAGGTAGGGCCGATATTGCCCGCCACCGCCACGCTTTTGCCGGCGCGCTGGACCAATTGACCGGTCATTGCGGTGACGGTGGTTTTGCCGTTGGTGCCAGTGATGGCAATGACTTTGGGGCGGTAAGGAAGCGCCTCGACGTCTGGCGGCGTTTCAGCCAGTTCCCGCAGTGCCTCGGCGAACAAGCTCAGTTCATTGCCCACCAACACGCCCTGCGCTTTGGCAGCTTGCAGCACGGGGGCGATGTCAGCGGGTGACAAACCGGGGCTGCGCAAAACCAAATCGAAACGCTCGCCGCTGTTCATCAGCCCGGCGAAGTCACCGGCGACAAAGGTCACGGCGGGCCATTCTTGCTGCAAGGCGGCCCACTGCGGCGGTGCCGCGCGGCTGTCGGCCACCGTCACGCGGCTGCCATGGCGCGCGCACCAACATGCCAGCGCCAAGCCGGACAAGCCAAGCCCCAGCACCAAGACGTGTTGATTCGCCAGCTGTTTCATCGCAATTTCAAGGTCGACAAGCCGACCAAACAGAGCAGCATGGTGATGATCCAAAAACGCACCACCACTTGCGTTTCTTTCCAGCCACTTTTCTCAAAATGATGGTGCAACGGCGCCATCTTCAAGATGCGCCGCCCGCTGCCGTACTTGCGTTTGGTGTATTTGAAATAGGTCACCTGCAGCATCACCGACAAGGCCTCAACTACGAAAATGCCGCCCATGATGGCCAGCACGATTTCTTGCCGCACGATGACTGCGATGGTGCCGAGCGCCGCGCCCAGTGCCAGCGCGCCGACATCGCCCATGAAGACTTGCGCTGGATGCGTGTTGAACCACAAGAATGCCAAGCCAGCACCGGCCATCGCAGCGCAAAAAATAAGCAACTCACCCGCCCCCGGGATGTAGGGAAAAAACAAATATTTGGAATAAACCGAACTGCCCGTCACGTAAGCAAAAATGCCCAGCGCAGAACCCACCATCACGACCGGCATGATGGCCAGACCATCGAGCCCATCGGTCAGGTTGACGGCGTTGCTCGAACCCACGATCACCAAGTAGGTCAAGATCACAAAGCCGAAGACGCCCAGTGGATAACTCACCTGCTTGAAAAAAGGCAGTAACAAACCGGCTTTGGGCGGCAAACTCACATCAAAACCCGACTTGACCCAGTTCATGAAGAGCTCCATCACACGCAGGTTAGAGCTTTCTGAAATGCTGAACACCAAATACAAAGCGGCGAGCAAGCCGACCAGCGATTGCCACAGGTATTTGTCGCGTGAGCGCATGCCTTCGGGGTCTTTGTTGACGACTTTTTTCCAGTCGTCGGCCCAGCCAATGGCGCCAAAAGCCAGCATCACCGCCAGCACGATCCAGACAAAGCGGTTGCTCAAGTCGGCCCACAGCAGCGTCGAGATGGCGATGGCCAGCAAAATCAACACGCCGCCCATGGTCGGCGTGCCGCTTTTATGCAAGTGTGTCTGCATGGCGTATTCGCGGATCGGCTGGCCGATCTTCAGCTCACTCAAGCGACGAATGACGATCGGGCCAGCGACCAAGCCAATCAGCAAAGCCGTCAACGCGGCCATCACAGCGCGCAGCGTCAGGTATTGAAAAGCCCGAAAAAAACCAAGTTCAGGCGACAAGGTCTGCAGCCACTGAGCCAGATTTAAGAACATGTTTTTTCCTTCGGCAGGCGCGTCGCATCAGCGCCGGCTTGCTGTGACACAGCTTCGACCACGCGCTCCATCTTCATGAAGCGAGAGCCTTTGACCAGCACGCTGGCGCAGCCGGGCAGCGTGTTGAGAACGTCCGCCAGCAAGGCGTCAAAGTCGTCGTGATGTCGCGCTGCGGTGAAAACCTGGGCTGCATGGCGCATCAAATCGCCCGTGCAGACCAGTTGCTGAATGCCGCTTTGCAGCGCATGGGCACCGATCTCGGTGTGAAATTCTGGCCCGCGGTCGCCGACTTCGCCCATGTCACCCAACACCAGCAAACGCGGCGCCGGCAACTCTGCCAACACGTCAATCGCAGCGCGGACTGAATCTGGATTGGCGTTGTAGCTGTCGTCAACCAAGATCAGCGCGCGGCCGTGCAGCATCAAAGCCAGTGCGCGTGATCGCCCTTTGACCGGGACAAAGGCCGTCAGACCTGTGGCAATCGCGCTCAGCGGCACGCCAGCGGCCAAGGCGCACGCAGTTGCCGCCAAGGCGTTTTTAACGTTGTGTCGTCCTGCCACGTTCAACTCAAACGTCAGAGAACCGAATGGCGTCTGTGCCGTCACTTGCCAAAGCATGCCGGTCCACGCAGCGGTCGCCGTCACATCGGCTTGGCCGGTCAGCGCAAAGCTGATGACGCGGCGCGTGCCGGCCCAGCTGCGCCACAGCGGCGTGTGTTCATCGTCGGCCGGAAAAACGGCGACCCCGTCGGCTGGCAGGGCAGTCAGCACCGACCCGTTTTCACGCGCCACGGCGTCCACGCTCGCCATGAATTCGAGGTGTTCGCGCTGGGCGTTGTTGACCAGGGCCACCGTGGGTTTCGCCATGGCGGCCAAAGCCGCAATTTCGCCCGGATGGTTCATGCCCAACTCGACCACACCGACAGCATGGCTAGCGCGCAAGCGCAACAAGGTCAAGGGCAGGCCGATGTCGTTGTTGAAATTGCCTTCGGTGGCAAAGGCTCGCTCGCCTTTGAAGGTCCGCAGGATGGAGGCGATCATTTGCGTCACGGTGGTCTTGCCGTTGCTGCCAGTGACGGCAATCAGCGGCAGCGAAAACTGCGCCCGCCAACCGGTCGCCAACTGGCCCAGCGCAACTTTAGCGTCAGGCACTTGCAGGCCTGGCAAACCGGCCTCAGCCAAGCCATGCTCAGCCAGCGCGGCCACAGCGCCGTGCGCGGCCGCTTGACTCAAGAAGACGTGCGCATCAAAGCGCTCACCTTGAAGCGCCACAAACAAATCACCGGCGCGCAGGCTGCGGGTGTCGGTGTGCACGCGCGAAAACCGGACGGCCGCATCACCGACCGATTCCGCCATAGGCAAGTATTGCTGAGCTTGGGCCAATGTCATCATGGCTGAACCGCTTTGTCTGCGTTGTGCGGGTACTGAGCCAATGCAAGTTCGGCTTGTACACGGTCTGAAAAAGGTCGCCGAACACCTTGCATGTCTTGGTAGCTTTCATGGCCTTTGCCGGCAATCAAGACCACGTCTTGCGGCTGGGCCTGTTGCAAGGCAACGGCAATCGCCAGCGCCCGATCAGGCTGCCGACACACTTCGGCTGAGGCGGGCATGCCGATCAAAATCTGCGCCATGATGGCGTCTGGGTCTTCGCTGCGCGGGTTGTCGCTGGTCAGCACGATGCGATCTGCATGGCGGCTGGCCGCAGCGCCCATCAAGGGCCGTTTGCTGGCGTCACGGTCACCGCCGCAACCAAACACGCAGCAGACTTTACCGCCCCGGCTTTGTGCCAGGGGCCGGAGCGCTTGCAGAACTTTTTCAAGCGCGTCAGGCGTGTGCGCGTAATCAACCACAACCAAGGGCGCGGCTTCGGCGCTCAGCGTTTCCATCCGGCCCGGCACGGGGCTCAGGGTGGCGCAGACAGCGGCAATCGCCTGCAACGGCAAACCCAGACTGCGCAAAGCGCCGATCACACCCAACAGGTTGGAAACGTTGTAGTCGCCGACCAAAGGCGCCGTCACTGGGCAAACCATCTGACCTTCATGGACTTCAAAACTCAGGGTGTCGAGGCCGTAGCGAATCGACTGCGCCGTCAACCGGGCGGGGCCAGTGCATGAAAGCGTCCAGAGATCGAGTGGCTGCAGCGCCAACGCAGTCGCCAACTTGGCACCTTGGGCATCGTCGATGTTCACCACCGCCGCCTGCAGGCCAGGCCAGTAAAAAAGCTGTTCTTTGGCGGCCCAATAAGACGCCATGGAGCCGTGGTAGTCGAGATGGTCTTGGGTGAAATTGGTGAAGATGGCCGTCTGCAAATGGGTCGCGTCGAGCCTGCGCTCGGCGATACCAATCGATGAAGCTTCGACCGCACAAGCCAGAAAACCTTCGTCTGCCAGACGGCGCAGCTGCGCTTGAAAAAACACCGGGTCGGGCGTTGTCAAGCCATTGAAAACCAGCGCGCCGGGCTCTCCAATGCCCAACGTACCGACCAGCGCGCAGCGCCGGCCCAGCTGACTCAGCGCCTCGGTCAGCCACCAAGCGGTCGAGGTTTTGCCGTTGGTGCCCGTGACTGCAAGCACTGTCAACGCCAAACTCGGCTGAGAAAAGAAGGCTGCTGCAATTGGCGCGGCGGCGTTTTTAAGGCCGGCGTAGAGGGCCACACGGCCATCTGCCAGGCTCTCGACGGACGCCCCTTCGGCCTCGACCAAGCAGGCTGTGGCGCCGGCAGCCAGAACCGACGGCACAAAATGCCGCGCGTCGTTGGCCGCACCGGGCCAGGCCAAGAAGCCGTCACCAGGCTTGACGCACCGACTGTCAGCCAGCAAAGTCCCGCTGACCTTGGTCTTCAGCCATCGCGCTGCTTTTTCGGGTGTGTTCAGCACCTGCGGTTTGGACTGCGTCAAAACGACTCCTCCACCGGATTGGTCACGATTTGCGGCTTGACCGCCAGGTCAGGGGGCAGTCCCATCATGCGCAAAGTCTGCTGCACGGTTTCACTGAAAACCGGTGCCGCCACCACACCGCCGTAATACTGGCCGTTGCTGGGCTCGTCGATCATCACGGCAACGATGATGCGTGGCGTTTCGATCGGCGCCATCCCGGTGAACCAAGAACGGTATTTGTTGCTGGCGTAACCCTTGCCAACCTGCTTGTGGGCCGTGCCCGACTTGCCGCCGACCGAGTAACCGACGGTCTGCGCCAACTGACCGGTGCCGCCAGGCGCAGCCGCCATTTGCAGCATGTGGCGCACGGCACGGGCGTTGTCAGGCGAGAAGACCCGCACGCCGACGGCGGGCTCGGTGCTCTTGAGCATGGTCAGCGGAATGATCCGGCCGTCGTGCGCAAAGGCGGTGTAAGAATGCGCCATTTGAAACAGCGAGGCCGACAATCCATACCCGTAAGCCATGGTGGCTTGCTCGACCGGACGCCAAGTCTTCCAGGGCCGGACGCGCCCAGAGACCGCGCCCGGGAACTGAATTTGCGGTTTTTGACCGTAACCCAGCGCCGTGTAGGTGTTCCACATTTCTTGCGGGCTCATCTTTTGTGCGATCTTCAAAGCGCCGACGTTGCTCGACTTCTGGATCACGCCTTCCACCGTCAAGGTGCCATAGTTGTGCGTGTCGCTGATGGTGAAACCGCCGATGTTGAAACGGCCCGGCGAGGTTTCGATGATGGTTTTTGGCGTCACCCGGCCGGCCTCCAAGGCCATGCCAACGGTGATCGGCTTCATCGTCGAGCCCGGCTCAAAAGTGTCGGTGACCGCCCGGTTGCGCAGCTGCTCACCACTCAGATTTTTACGCTTGTCGGGCACGTAGCTGGGGTAATTTGCCAGCGCCAGTACCTCCCCCGTGACGGCGTCAAGCACCACCACACTGCCCGCTTTAGCCTTGAATGCAATCACCGTGTCGCGCAATTTTTGGTAGGCAAAAAATTGCACTTTGCTGTCGATCGACAACTGCAAGTCTTTGCCGTCGACTGGCGGCTCTTGCTCGCGCACATCTTCAACCACCCGGCCCAAGCGGTCTTTGATGACACGGCGTGAACCAGCCCGTCCGTTGAGCTCTTTGTTGAAGGTCAACTCCATGCCTTCTTGGCCCTGGTTTTCAACGTTCGCAAAGCCCACCACATGCGCCGTGGCTTCGCCGTCAGGGTACTGGCGCTTGTATTCTTTGCGCTGGTAGAGACCCTTGATGTTCAGCTCGGCAATTTGTTGGGCCACCGACTCGTCAACTTGCCGCTTGAGCCAGACAAAGGTTTTGTCTTCGTCGGCCAAGCGTTGCTGCAGCGTCGCCACTGGCATGTCGAGCAAGCGTCCCAGTTCAACCAGCTGCGCCTGGCTCACCTCCACGTCTTCGGGAATCGCCCAGAGACTTTGGGCCGGAATGCTCGAGGCCAAAATCAGTCCATTGCGGTCCAAAATGCGGCCACGGCTGGCGGGCAGCTCCAAGGTGCGGACAAAGCGCACTTCGCCTTGGCGCTGAAAAAACTCATTGCCAAAAATTTGGATGTGCGCGGCCCTTGCGGCCAGCCCGACAAAGCCCAGAGCGATCACCGCGACAATGAACTTGCTGCGCCAAACGGGCGTCTTGCTGGCCAGCAGTGGGCTTGAGCTGTAACGAATGCTGCGGCTCATGGCTTGACTGGGTTTGCCGCGGCAGCTTCGCTGCCTGAGACATATTGGGTGATCGCGGCTGTGGCCGGCTGCATCTGCAGCTTGTCCTTGGCCAGCTTGTCGACGCGCAGCGGTGTCGCTTGCGAGCGTCTTTCAGCCTGCAGCGTTTCGTTGTCAATCTCCAACTTGCGGCCCTGCGCGCTGGCTTTTTCAAGCTCTACAAAAATGCGCCGTGACTCGTATTGCGTGTGTACCACAAACAACGCCGTCAGCAAGACAGCCACCAACAGCAACAAATTGACGCGGGTCATGATGGCAGCAAAGTTCAAGCGGCCACCTCGGTGCGTTCGGCCACGCGCATCATGGCGCTGCGGGAGCGCGGATTGCCGGTGACTTCAGCTTCAGAGGGCTTGACCCGGCCCAGGGCGTTCAGCTTCATGGCCTTGGGCAAGGCAAACGGCGCGCGACGGTCAAACACCTCGCGCGAATGCTCCGCAATGAACTGCTTGACGATACGGTCTTCGAGCGAATGAAAACTGATCACCACCAGACGGCCCCCAGGTTGCAAGATTTTTAAAGACGCGACTAGCGCCTGTTGCAGCTCTTCAAGCTCGGCGTTGATGAAAATCCGAAAAGCTTGAAATGTGCGCGTTGCAGGGTCCTTACCCGGCTCGCGGGTTTTGACCGCGCTAGCCACGACTTCGGCCAATTCAGCGGTGCTCCCAAGTGGGCCCCGTTCGTTGCGCCAACGATCAATCGCCTTTGCAACCTGCCCAGCAAACCGTTCTTCGCCGTATTCACGTATGACCTCCGTCATGCTGTCTATGGATGCATCGGCCAGCCACTCGGCAACGCTCTGGCCACGAGTGGTGTCCATGCGCATGTCGAGCGGCCCATTGCCGCGAAAGGAAAAACCGCGAGCCGCGTTGTCGATCTGCGGCGAACTCACACCCAGATCCATCAAAATTCCGGCAGCACTGCTGGCTGGCAACTCGCTCAAATGGCTGAAGCCTTCGTGGCGAATACTGAAGCGCGGATCGTTGATCGTGGCCGCCTCTGCAATCGCATCTAAGTCTTTGTCGAACGCCGTCAATCGGCCTTGCGGCGACAGCTTTGAGAGGATCAAGCGCGAATGTCCGCCGCGCCCAAAGGTCGCGTCGATGTAATGTCCGTCCGGGTTGAGCTGCAGCGCGTCGACTGCTTCGTTCAACAAGACGGTGCGGTGTGTCCATGTGTCTTGCACCGTGATCTTTCAGAACGAAAAGTCCTTGAAGACGTCGGGCATTTCGCCCTTCATCTGCTCAGCTTCTTGGGCTGCATAAGTGGCGGAATCCCACAATTCGAAGTAACTACCCATACCGAGCAGCACCGTGTCTTTGCTGATACCGGCAGCAGCGCGTAGCTCCGGCGAGACCAGTACGCGGCCGGTGGCATCGAGCTCCACATCCATGGCGTTGCCGAGAAAAATCCGCTTCCACCACTGTGCTTGCATCGGCAGCGAAGCGATCCGCTCGCGGAATTTTTCCCACTCGTTGCGCGGAAAAATCATCAGGCAACCGTGCGGGTGTTTGGTGATGGTGAGCTGGCTTGCGGCGGTGGCGCTCAGCACGTCACGGTACCGGGTCGGCACAGACAACCGACCCTTGGCATCGAGAACAATAGATGAAGCACCTTGGAACACTGCTCAGCCCTTTAAAACACTTTTCACCACAAAACTGCACTTTTCCCCACTTTATCAGGAATATCAGTTGAAGCAAGTAGTCTTTGAGATAAATTTCAATGAAATCAAGTACTTAGAGCAGCTTTAGAAGGTCGACAGAAGCTAAAAGTTGTTCTAAATTAAGCACTTAGCAGAGCCTGTGAAAGTGCTTTCTCAGGGATTTCCAGAGCCAGAAAAGGTCTCTATGCTGTGTAGGGAAAGGTCTGCGAGGTTTGTCGTCAAAAGTCTTTAAAATTTGCCGTAGAACGTTGGTTTTCTGTGCAGTAAAAAAAACAAATTGTGGCAAGCGAAGCGCGGCAACCCAGCAACCCGCACCTGCGCGATGATTGACCAAGCGGCAGCTCGACACGATGGATTCGTTGCTTGACCGACGGCTGAGCCTGTGGGCTCGCGGTAACGGGGCTTGTTTGCGAGCGGTTTGGAGAACCACGCACTCATGACGCCCCAAAGGCGAACACGGCGGCAGATCCTGAACTTGGCGGGTGGAAGCACGTGGCGGCGAGTTGAGTCTCGGTGCGGTCTGTGAAGATCTTTGAAAACCCAACAAGGCCCAGTCAGGCCAATTGAAACGCCTGAATTCTTGACAGATGAAGGTGGCGGAATTTATTTAATCCGCCGCTGAGACCGAAACCCAGGCGCAGCACAACAACCAACCGCCCTGCGCGATGAGATCACAGAGCAGCAGGCAATTCGCAGTCAGGGTTTAGTCACCGAACAATTTTTGCTTGAGTTCGCGGCGCTGCTGCGCTTCGAGCGACAAACTGGCGGTTGGACGCGCGATCAAGCGGCCCACACCGATGGCTTCGCCGGTCTCGTCGCAGTAACCATAGTCGCCGGCGTCGATGCGGGAAATCGATTGCTCGATTTTTTTCAGCAGTTTGCGTTCGCGGTCTCGCGTGCGCAACTCCAGCGCGTGCTCTTCTTCGATCGTCGCGCGGTCGGCTGGATCGGGCACCACGACCGTGTCTTCGCGCAGGTTCTCAGTGGTTTGACCGGCACTGGCGTGGATTTCACTTTTCAAGATCGACAGCTTGTTGCGGAAAAAAGCCAGCTGCTTGTCGTTCATGTACTCACTGTCAGCCATGGCTTTGACTTCTTCGTCAGTCAACTCACTGGCTTCTTTGGTCTTCCAGTTGTTAGCGAGCTTCGGGTCTTTGCGCGCTGCCACATGCGGCGGCGGCGAAATCACGCGCTCGGTGATGGTGGAGTAGCTGGCTTTGGCCGCGTCAGGCGCGTGCGTCGGCACCATCGGTGCGGGCGGCGGCGACAACGCGGCAGTGCGGGCGGAGCTTCTGCGTCCGGGTTTGAGAGCGGGTGGGGGCGTGATCATGGTCTTTGGAGCGGGAGGCGCGGAGGGCTGAGGCGCCAATGCCGGCTTGGTAGGAATGGACGCTGCCTTGGCCGCACTGGGAAGCGCAGCTTTGACAGAAGAGGGTGACTTGGATGGCAGAGTCGATTTGACGGCAGACTTGACAACGGGTTGAGCCGCCTTCACGGCTGGCTTGACAACAGGCTTTATAACCGATTTGTTAGCTGCTTTTTGATTGACAACTTCTTTAGTCGTCAATTTGGGAGCGACTGACGCTTTTGGAACGGCTACCGACTTGACCAAACTCACTTTGGCAGCGGGCTTCAAGGCCGGCTTCACCACTTTTGGAGCAAGTGTTTTTTGAACGGCCGCTTTTTTAACAGCCACTTTTTGAGCGGTCTTGCCAACCTTGCTTGCGGGCACTTTCACGACTGCCTTGGTCTTTTTGGCGGGGGCTTTCACGACTTGTCTCCTCTGGGCATTGGCCTGTGGATGACCCTCGGCTTTCAAAACCGGGGCCGGGATGATTCGACCGTCTCGTTTCTTGTCTGCTTTGTTGGCGGGCGATTTTATCGGCTCAGACGCTGCACTGGGCGCCAAGAAACCAAATCGTTGTAAAAATGAAACGAACATCGAACCTTCCTGCCTTTCGAACGAAAAAACACAACGACCATCCGCATTTCAATGTGCGCAGAGACTACCTCAAACCAGGCACTGCGCCAGCCCTTGCAGAAAAATATCTTTTGGCAAATCAATGCCGATGAAAACCATCTTGCTGGTCCTCACCTCGCCTTCGGTCCAAGCCGGTCCGAGATCACTGCCCATCAACTGGTGCACGCCTTGAAAGATCACCTTGCGATCAGTGCCTTCCATGTTCAGCACGCCTTTGTAACGCAGCATGCGCGGGCCGTAAATATTCACCACGGCGCCCAAGAAATCTTCCAGCTTGGCAGGACTGAAGGCGCGGTCTGAACGGAACACAAAGCTTTTAACGTCATCGTCATGACGGTGGTGGTGGCCATGGCCATGGTCGGCGTGAGCTTCGGCTGCGTCATGGGCGTGCGACGGGTGGTCGCAATGCTCGCCAGGCGCATGGTCGTGGCCGGCATGCGCGTCCGCCTCTTCTTTCAGAAAGTCGGGGTCAATGTCCAGCTTGGCGTTGAGATTGAAGCCGCGCAGGTCAAACACATCGGCAATCGCAACGTCGCCAAAATGCACCGCACGCTGGGGTGCGCGTGGGTTCATGTGGGTCAAGCGGTGCATCAGGGCTTTGACTTCACTGTCATCCACCAGATCGGTCTTGCTGATGAAAATTTGATCGGCAAAACCAACTTGACGGCGGGCTTCTTGGCGGTCGTTGAGCTGTGTGGTGGCGTGCTTGGCATCAACCAGCGTGAGGATCGAGTCGAGCAGGTACTGCTCGGCGATTTCTTCGTCCATGAAGAACGTCTGCGCCACCGGGCCGGGGTCTGCCAGTCCGGTGGTTTCGATCACCACGCGGTCAAAGTCCAGCAAGCCTTGGCGCTTTTTGGCAGCCAGCAGTTGCAAGGTTTCGCGCAGGTCTTCACGGATCGAGCAGCAGATGCAGCCGTTGTTCATCTGGATGATGTTCTCGTGGGTGTCGTTGACCAAGATTTCGTTGTCGATGTTTTCTTCACCGAACTCGTTTTCAATGACGGCAATCTTTTGGCCGTGGGCTTCGGTCAACACGCGCTTCAACAGCGTGGTTTTGCCGGAACCCAAAAAGCCGGTCAAGATGGTGACGGGAATCAAACTCATGGTGGGCCTAACAAGAAAATTTCAGGGCAAGAAAAAGTAAGTGGCAAGTTTAGAGGCCAAGGCCTGCAACCGCAGTGACCCGGTTGAACCAACCTCCCTACAGCGAAGGACAAATCAAGGTTCAAAGTTTTCGGACCAGCACCAAGCCCTTGAGGTATTCGCCCTCGGGAAAGGTCACCGTCATCGGGTGGTCCGGCGCGCCGCCCAAGCGCTCGCTGATAAAAGCGTCCACACCGGCGTCGGTACCCGCAGACGCCACGATCTTGTGAAACAGATCGGCGCTGATGCCGCCCGAACACGAGTACGTGAACAGCACGCCGCCGGGTTCGAGAATCATCAGTGCTAAGCGGTTGATGTCTTTGTAGGCGCGTGCGGCACGCTCAGCGTGCGCAACAGTCGGCGCAAACTTGGGCGGGTCTAGCACGATCGCGTCAAAAGTGCGGCCTTCCTTGATGTACTGCCGCAGCGAGGCGTTGACATCGGCGTCGCGCATCTCGCAACGTTCAGCGTCAAAGCCGTTCAAGGCCACATTGGCCCAAGCTTTGTCAATGGCCGGACCGGACGAGTCGATCGAGATCACGTGCGCTGCGCCACCAGCCAAGGCCGCCACCGTGAAACCGCCGGTGTAGCAATAGCAATTCAGCACCCGCTGAAACTGCCGGCGCCGGGTGTAGGCGGCAAACTTCTGGCGGCTGTCACGCTGGTCTAAATAAAAGCCAGTTTTGTGGCCTTCGGCGATGTTCAGGCCAAGCTGCCAGTCGTGCTCTTGAATCACGATGTCGGTGCTTGGCGGCTGCCCGTCAGCCGGTGCACCGCTCAGCCAGCCGGTGGTCTCGGGCAAACCCTCCAGCGTGCGCACGCTGGCGTCCGAGCGTTCATACAGCCGTGTCAAGCCGGTTTGGGCCAGCAAGGCCTCGACGATGACGCTCTTCCAGCGCTCGACGCCGCAGCTTGAAAACTGCACCACCAGCGTGTCGGCATAGCGGTCAACCACCAGCCCCGGCAAGCCGTCAGACTCACCGTGCACCAAGCGCACACCGTTGCTCTGCACGTCAAACAAGGTCCGGGCCTTCAGCGCGGCGGCGATGCGGGCGCTGAAAAAGGCGGCATCAATGCGCTGGGTTTCGTCAAAGCTCCAAACCCGCGCACGGATTTTGGAGGTCGGGCTGACCGCCGCCCAGGCCAGAAAACGGCCGTCGTGGCTGTCAACCCGCACGGTTTCGCCCGGGTCACCACTGCCCTTGGCGATAGCGCCGTCAAAAATCCATGGGTGGCGCCGCTGCAGCGAGCGTTCTTTGCCTTCTCGGAGTCGAATTGATTTCATGCGCCTATTGTCGGGCTTGGCCTGCTACGGGGACGGCGGTTTTCGGTTTGGTTTCAGGCTGGCTTTGAGACCGGCCACTGTCGCACGAGGATGCGCGGCGTCATAAATTTTCGCCAGGTGCTGAAAATCGAGCCGCGTGTAAACCTGCGTGGTGGTGATGTTGGCGTGCCCGAGCAGCTCTTGCACCGCGCGCAAATCGCCACTCGACTGCAGCACGTGGCTGGCGAAAGAATGGCGCAGCATGTGCGGATGCACCGGCGTTGCCAGGCCGGCCTGCAGCGAGCGCAGCTTGAGGCGCACCCGAATGTGCTGCGGCGTCAAACGGCCGCCGCGGTGGCTGATGAACAACGCTGAGCCGGCCTTATCCGCCACCGACGCAGCAGCGCTCAGCCAGTCACTGCGTACCGCCAGCCAAGCCTCAAGCGCCCGCAAGGCCTTGGCGCCCACCGGCACGCTGCGGCGCTTGCCACCCTTGCCAAGCACATGGGCTTCGGCGGCTGGCAGGTCAATCCAGCCCTGCGCATGGCTGCTGGCCAAAGCGTCCAGTCCGACCAATTCCCCGATGCGCAGACCGCAGCCGTAAAGCAATTCGGTCAGGCACTCGTCGCGCGCCTGCAAGCCCGGATGCGCTTCGGTGTCGGCCGTCTGAAAGTCGGCCAATTGCACGGCCTCGTCGACGCTGAGCGCCTTTGGCAACGGCTTGGCGACTTTGGGCGCGCGCAAACCTTGCACCGGGTTGACGCTGACCAGCCCTTCGCGCCCGAGCCAGCCGTAAAAGCCGCGCCAGCCCGACAAAATCAGCGCAATCCCGCGGCCACTGCGACCGCCGCTGTGCATTTGCGCGACCCAGCGACGCAAGTGGTGCGGCGTCACCGCTGTCAAGGAAACAAGTGCTTGCGCTGCCGCGGCTTGCAGCTTCTCTAAGTCCAGCGAGTACAGCGCCAGGGTGCGAGCGGCCAAGCGTTTTTCAACGCGCGCGTGTTCAAGGTAGCGCATCACCAAGGGATCCGGCGCGACCGTTATTTGGCTGAGTTGTGGAACGACTGACGAGGGGTTTTCTGGCATGGCTGAATCGGCGTTGAACGAAATGACCACCGCCCGGCAAGGATCAGTCCAGCGTCGTGTCAGCCGGTCTGCGCAGGCGTGACAAGGCAGCGCTGGCCAACACGCCAATGCGCTGTAAAAAGTCGGTGTCCATGTCGCTGGTGAAGCGTTCAGGGTCTGGCGATGCCAGCACCAGACAACCGAAGGCCTGCGATTCGGTGCCAGCGCGCAAAGAGATCAAGGCCACCGACCTGACCGTCGCCGGATCAGGCAACCAGCTGACGGTCTCCAAGCCGACATTCAGGCCACAAAAAGGGGTCGCCAGCGAAGACGCAAAACTGCGCGCTTCTTCGCTCACTCCCGCAGCAACATCAAGGTCTAAAAAGGGCGCCGCCACATCCCAGACTTTGATGGCCACTTGCGGAATCGAGAACTGCGTTAGCAATTTCTGGGCAATGGTGTCGGGTAAATCACGGGCCACCGACGTCATCAAAAGCTGAGTCATCCAAGCCTGCATTTTGTCGGCGATGAGCACATTCTCTTTGCCGTGGCGAATCATCTCGACAACCCGCGACTCGAGGCCGCGGATTTTGTCGCGCAGCATGTCGGCTTGACGCTCTTGCAAACTGACAGCACGACCGCCATGACCGCTCGACAACTGCACGGTCGCCAGCAATTCGGCGTGGCGCTCAAAAAAGTCTGGCGTGTTGGCCAAAAAATTGGCAATGTCGTCTTCGGTGATCGGATGTTCCATGGGATGGGGGATCGAGTTCATGCTTGTATTGTGCTCAATTTTCAAGTTGCTGAGAAGGCCAGACCAGACCATCAGTCATCGGGGATTCGGATTCAAGGCTCAAACTTCAGGCAGGTCGATCTTGCCTTCAAACACCTGCGTCGCCGGGCCACTCAAAAAAACCGGCGCATTCAGCCGGTCGGCCCTGCCCTGCCACTCGACGTGCAACAAACCACCGTGCGTGTGGACGTCAACTTGCGCGTCCAGCAGACCGAGCCGAATGCCCGCCACCACGGCGGCACAAGCGCCGGTGCCACAAGCCAGCGTTTCGCCCGCGCCGCGTTCGTAGACACGCAAGCGCACCTCGCTGGGCGACACAATTTGCATGAAGCCCGCGTTGACGCGGCGCACAAAGCGCGGATGGTTTTCAATCTGCGGGCCCCAGACCAGCACCGGCGCCGTGTCGACTGAATCGACAATCTGCACAGCATGCGGATTCCCCATGGAGACCACCGCCGCCAAGACGGTGCTGCGCTGACCATCGTCCATTAAGTCGAGCGGCCAAGTGGCCCAGCCATTGACGACTTGCGGCGTCAAGCCAGCCGCGTCAAAGGGCACCTTTGGCAGGTCGAACACCGGCGCACCCATGTCGACGCTGACCCGGCCATCGGGTTGCAGCGTGAGCGTCAATACACGGTTCATGGTTTGCACGCGCACCGTGTCGGCGTCTGTCAATTGGTGGTCGCGCACGTAGCGCACAAAGCAGCGCGCGCCGTTGCCGCAGTGCTCCACCTCTTGGCCGTCGGCGTTGTGAATCGCGTAAGAAAAGTCGATGCCGACAGCACCGGGTGGCGCGGGTCGCACGCTCAATATTTGGTCTGCGCCGACACCGAAGTGGCGGTTGGCCAGAAAGCGGTACTGCGCTGTGCTCAGGCCGAGCGGCTTGCGGGTTTCGTCAAGCATCACGAAATCATTGCCGGCGCCCTGCATTTTGGTGAATCGAATTCGCATGTGGGCATTATCCGTCGACCTTGAAAGGCCTTGACGTCGCTCGCCAAGTCTCTACAGCGATGGCAAAACCATTACCATGCAGGCCTTGGCCCTACCTCAATGAAAGACCGACATGCTGCGCATTCCCGAATGGACACCCGCCCTGAAACCACAACCGCAAGACTTGGTCGACGCCGTTTTGAAGCGCCGCGGCGGCACCTTGATCAATCTGGACAAAGCCCTTCTGTGGAGCGAGCCGCTGGCCCGTGCCTGGAATGTTTACCTCGGCGCAGTCCGCTCTGGCTTGCCCACCAGCTGGAAGCTGCGCGAACTCGGCATCTGCACGGTCGCGCTGCTGACCGGGGCGACCTATGAATACAAGCACCACGCACCGGACTTTTTGACCGCTGGCGGCAGCCAAGCTGAGCTCGACGCGCTGAACGAGCTGGTGAAATCAGACGCCCGCTTGCCGACGTCGCATCCAGCGCTCGGCACGGTCGAGCAGTTGGTGATTCAGTACGCCGCGCAGATGACGCTCGACGTGAAAGTCAGCGACGCACTGTTCGCCAACTTACGCGAGCACTTTGACACCACCGAGTTGGTCGAATTGACCAGTTCGATCGCCACCTACAACATGGTCGCTAGATTCTTGGTGGCTTTGGGTGTGACGCCGGAATAACGCCGTCCGGACGCTCAGTCCGTTGTGATGCCGTTGTCTTTGACGACCTTGGCCCAGACATCGATTTGGTTGTTGATGAAGCTGGTGGCAGCCTCAGGCGTGCTGCCGACGATGTTGATGCCTTGGGCGCTGAGCTTTTTAGCAATCTCCGGATTCTTCAAGGCCTTGGCAACTTCTTCGTTCATGCGCTTGATGACCGCTGGCGGCGTCTTGGCCGGGGCCAAAATCGCCCACCAAGCCGGTGCATCAAAGCCGGCAAAACCGCTTTCGGCGACGGTCGGTACATTCGGCAATTCAGGTGAGCGCTTGCTGGTGGTGACGACCAGCGGCCGCATGCGACCGCTGTCGATGTGCGGCTTGACCACGAACACCGAACCAATCGCCAGTGGCACGTGACCGGCCACGGCATCGGTCATCAGCGGGCCGCCGCCTTTGTAAGGCACGTGCTGCCAGTCGATGCTGCCGCTCTTGCCCAGCAAGGACATCGCCAAGTGGCCCAAACTGCCCGAACCGATGCTGCCGTAGCTGACGTTTTTCTTCGCTTTGGCAGCGGCGATCACGTCGGCAAAGGTTTTGTATTCCGAGCCGACATGGGTCGCCAACACCATCGCCGAGGTGCCGATCAAGATCACCGGCGTCAGGTCTTTGCGGGTGTCAAACGGCAGACCCGCAATCAAGCTGGGGTTGACGGCGTGGGTGTCAAAAACCACCGCAAAGGTGTAGCCATCAGCCGGTGCAGCAGCCACTGCGGCGGTGCCGATGGAGCCTGACGCGCCGCCGCGGTTGTCGACAATGACGGTTTGACCGAGCTGCTGCGACAGCGGCTGCGACAAAATACGCGCCACCTGGTCGACCGAGCCGCCCGGCGGAAAGACGGCGATCAGTTTGATCGGCTGTTTACCTGGCCAGGTGCCAGCGGCGGCAGTCTGCGCGCAGGCGTTGACGCTGGCCAAGCAAAGCAGCGCCGTCAAGATCGGGGCGGCTTTGAGCCGCCATGTTGTCGCGGTGGTCGTCATCAAGATGTCCTGTAGATTAGGTGGATAAGTATGCCAAAGCACGCGCTTGCGCACCATTGAGGAAAGTACTTAGCCTCTTTCACGGGCAGAATAAGGGCCATGGTCAGACCCACCCAACTCCTTTTTCCGCAGCGCGAAGCCGTGTCCACCCGCCCAGCGGCCACGGTGCTGCTGCTGCGCGACACGCCGGCCGGCTTTGAAGTGCTGATGACGCGGCGTTCGGCCACGGCCAGCTTTGCGCCTGGCGCTTTTGTTTTTCCGGGCGGTGGCATTGACACCGCCGATGCGCTGGCGCACGGCCAGTCGAGCCGTCGTCACTCGCAAAGCGATCTGCACCTGACCCAAGCCATTGCCGCCATCCGCGAAAGCTTTGAAGAGCTCGGCGTCTTGCTGGCACGCCATGCCGATGGCCGTTACCCGGACACCGCCGACATTGCCACCTTAGACCGCCGTGCGCCTTTTGCGGAACAATGTGCGGCGCGTCAGCTGCAATTGGCGGGCAGCGAGGTCTTTGTGTTGGCGCACTGGGTGACTGACCGGGATTTGCAGCGCCGCTTCGACGTGCCTTTTTTGGTCGCCCGCATGCCGCAGGGTCAAACGCCTTTGGCCGATGAAACTGAGCAGTTTGAACCCAGCTGGGTGCGCCCGGTCGAGGCCTTGGCGCGCCATGCCAGCGGCAACTTTTTCATGATTTTTCCGACCTTGCGCACGCTGGAACGGCTGCAGCATTTTGCGACTGTCGATGCGGTTCTAGAAGCCTGCGCCGCATCTGATGAGCCGCTGTGGACTTCGTGCCCACGGGCTGGTTTGTTGGCAGGTCAAGTGGCCCGCTTCATGGAGCATGAGTCTGCCTTCGGCGAGCTGGCGCTGACCAGCCCCGACGGCCAAATCGTCCACCGCCTTGACTGGCAACACACACAGCCGGTGCCCTTGCTGAAAAACCTGCTGCGCTTGACCGCGCCGAATCCGGGCGTCATGACCGGCCCGGGCACCAACAGTTATTTGGTCGGCGACGTCAACACGGGTTACATCGCCATCGATCCCGGCCCGGCTGACGCAGATCACTTGGCGCGTTTGCACGCCGCTGCCGGCGGCGACATCCGCATGATTGTCTGCACGCACTCGCACCCTGACCATTCGCCCGGTGCCAAACCGTTGCAAGCATTGTGCGAAGCCGGCGGTCAATCCAAGCCACCGATTCTCGGCTTGGCGTCGCTGCCGACAGCCCGCGCCGACAGCGCCTTCACGCCTGATCGAGCACTGGAAAACAATGAGCTCATCAAGCTCGTTTCGACAGGGTCAAAAGGCGACACGACGCACACCCTGCAGGTCATGCACACGCCCGGCCACGCCGCCAACCACCTGTGCTTGGTGCTGCTCGAAGACGGTCTGTTGTTCAGCGGCGACCACATCCTCAACGGCAGCACCACCATCGTCAATCCGCCCGATGGCAACATGAACGCTTACCTCGATTCGCTGGACCAGCTCAGCGCCGCCTGTGACGCGCACGCCATCGCGTTCATCTTGCCGGCCCACGGCCATGTGCTGGGCCAAGCCAAAGACGCGATCGCCCAGTTGAAGGCGCACCGACTCAAGCGCGAAGCCAAAGTCTGGGCGGTGATGCAGGCCAACCCGAGCGGCACGCTCGACGACTGGGTGCCACTGGCCTACGACGACGTGCTCGAACGCGTCTGGCCGATCGCCAAACGCTCGCTGCTGGCCCACGTGGAGCGGCTCCAAACGCTGCGCCCTGAAAAATTAGTGTGAAGCTCGCCGATAAGCCGGATTTTGTGCGCCGTGCCAACTTGCCGAAACAAACTGACGCGGTGTGACCGTCATTAATCTGGGCCGGGGGTCACCCCACCGGCTCGATGCTACCTACCCGCCAGCTCTGCGGAACCACATCAACGCTGGCCTACTTGGTATTGCTGCGCGTAGAGATTGCCCGTTTCACCCGGCTTGCTGAGTTGCCCCAACCCGCCGACTCGTCTCTGTTGCTCTGATCCTCACCTCACGGTGGAGAGGTATTACCTCCTACGCTGTCCTGTGCAGTCCGGACGTTCCTCCAGTGCCAGGTTTCCCATACGGCACCAGCGACGGTCTGGCGTGCTTCACGCTGCGTATTATCCCTGCAGAACCAGCACTTCCAGACGCAGCCAAGGCAAGCGTTTAAAATTCTGCCCTTGCTCCGAAAAACGGATCCACAGAAAGACACTGACATGCTGCGATTGACCGAGCTCAAGCTCCCGCTGGACCACGCCGACGACGCCCTGCCAGACCTGATCCTCAAGACGCTGGGCATCACGCCCACCGAGTTGATCAGCCACCAGATCCACAAACGCAGCTACGACGCGCGCAAGCGAAACTTGTTGCTGGTGTACATCGCCAACGTCGAGCTCAGCAGCCCCGCGCTGGAAGACCAGTTGCTGGCACAGTTCGCCGGCCACCCGCACATCAGCCGCGCGCCTGACCTGCGCTACCACCCGCCGACACACGCTGAGCAAGCCCCGGCGATCCGCCCGGTCGTCATCGGCTTTGGGCCCTGCGGTATTTTTGCTGCGCTGCTGCTGGCGCAAATGGGTTTCAAGCCAATCGTGCTGGAGCGCGGCAAGAAAGTCCGTGAACGCACCCAAGACACCTGGGGACTGTGGCGCAAACAGGTGCTGCACCCGGAGTCGAATGTGCAGTTTGGCGAAGGCGGCGCAGGCACCTTTTCAGACGGCAAGCTGTGGAGTCAAATCAAAGACCCGCGCCATCTGGGCCGCAAGGTCATGCTGGAATTCGTCAAAGCCGGTGCACCCGAAGAAATTTTGCTGGTCAGCAAACCGCACATCGGCACCTTCAAGCTGGTCAAGGTGGTCGAACACATGCGTGAGCAGATTGAGGCCATGGGCGGCGAGATCCGCTTTCAGCAGCGCGTCAGCGACGTCGAGATCGAAGACGGCCCCAACGGCAAACACATGCGCGGCCTGACGGTTGAAAACTTGGCCGACGGCAGCCGCTACGACTTGCGCGCCGACCACGTCGTGCTGGCGCCTGGCCACAGCGCCCGCGACACCTTTGCCATGCTGCACGAGCGCGGTGTTTTCATGGAAGCCAAGCCGTTTTCGGTGGGCTTTCGCATCGAGCATCCGCAAGGTCTGATTGACCGCGCGCGCTTGGGCCAACACGCCGGTCATCCGCTGCTGGGCGCGGCCGACTACAAGCTGGTGCACCACGCCGCCAATGGCCGATCGGTCTATAGTTTTTGCATGTGCCCGGGCGGCACGGTGGTGGCAGCCACCTCAGAAGTCGGCCGCGTGGTGACCAACGGCATGAGCCAGTATTCACGCAACGAGCGCAACGCCAACGCCGGCATCGTGGTCGGTATTGCACCGCCGGATTTCGTAGCGGGTACAACGCTCGAAGTAGCGCCAGGGGTCGCCGTTCATCCGCTGGCGGGCATCGCTTTTCAACGGCAATTAGAGTCCACGGCGTACACGCTGGGCGGCAGCACTTACGAAGCACCTGGCCAGCTGGTCGGTGACTTTTTGGCGGCGCGACCATCAACGTCGCTAGGCAGCGTCGAGCCGTCGTACAAGCCGGGCGTGCACCTGACCGACTTGGCCAGCGCCCTGCCCGACTACGCCATCACAGCGATGCGCGAAGCCTTGCCGGTGTTCGGCAAAAAGATCAAAGGCTTTGACATGCATGACGCGGTGCTGACGGGCGTCGAGACGCGGACGTCGTCACCGCTGCGCATCACCCGGGGCGATGATTTTCAAAGCCTGAACGTCAAGGGCCTGTACCCGGCGGGTGAAGGCGCGAGTTATGCGGGTGGCATTTTGTCGGCGGGGGTGGATGGGATTGAAGTGGCTGAAGCTGTGGCTTTGAGTTTGAGTGGGAAGCTCTAAGACTCTGGTCTACGGTTCTTGACTGTTTTCTGTTGGCCGATCTTCTCGACGACCGGACTTGCATGGGGTTGAGCGAATCGGGCGGCGAGGCTGGCTGAGCCCGGCGTCCTCATACTCGGGTACGACAAATCGGCCGCCGGGCTCAGCCAACCTCACCTTGTTTGGTTTTGCGCGCTGCGTTGCTGGGGATTATTTTGCTGCTGCACGCTTATGTTGACTCGCCGCACCGCCTCCGATCTCCAGTCTCCTGTATTCCAAAACCTAACGAGTCACCAGGACCTTGAGCATGGGTTGACTTTGGGGCGGCGGCCGATTTGTCGTACTCGGGTATGAGGACGCCGCCCCAGAGTCAACCCGTGCCGCTCAAAACCAAACACCGCAGAAACAAAAAAGGCCACCCAAAAAGCAGCCTTTTAAAAGAGCAAGGAGAAGATCAGACCTGACCAGCCTGCGCCTTCTGCAAAGCCGCAATGCGCTCTTCAATCGGTGGGTGCGAACTGAACAACTTGCCGACACCGCCGGCGATGCCGAACGACTGCACAGACTTCGGCAACTCTCCCGGCACCATGCCGCCCAAACGGGCCAACGCATTGATCATCGGTTGCTTGCGGCCCAGCAACTCAGCCGAGCCCGCATCAGCCCGAAACTCACGATGCCGCGAGAACCAAGCCACCACAATCGCGGCGGCAAAACCGAGCACGATGTCCAACACGATGGTGCTGACGAAGTAGCCAATGCCGGGGCCGGAATTGTTGTCGCTGCCCTTGCGCAAAAAGCTGTCCACCGCGTAGCCAATCACCCGGCTCAAGAACACCACAAAGGTGTTCATCACGCCTTGAATGAGGGCCATGGTGACCATGTCGCCGTTCGCAATGTGGGCGATTTCGTGACCGATCACAGCTTCGATTTCTTCACGCGTCATGCCTTGCAGCAAACCGGTCGACACCGCGACCAAGGCCGAATTCTTGAACGCGCCGGTGGCAAACGCATTCGGCGCACCGTCAAAAATACCAACTTCAGGCATGCCGATACCCGCGCGGTCTGACAAGCGGCGAACCGTCTCTTGAATCCAAGCTTCGTCGGCGTTTTGCGGCTCTTTGATGAGGCGAACACCAGCGCTCCATTTGGCGACCGGCTTGCTGATCAACAGCGAAATAATGGCGCCGCCAAAACCGATGACCAAGGCAAAGCCGAGCAACATTTTGAGGTCAAGCCCGTTCGGCGTCAGGAACCGGTTGACGCCCAGCAGGTTG
The DNA here is from genome assembly GCA_040400815.1 of Polaromonas sp. GTDB lineage: Bacteria > Pseudomonadota > Gammaproteobacteria > Burkholderiales > Burkholderiaceae_C > Polaromonas. Next base: position 61,460 of record JBBAPN010000001.1, read on the forward strand.
GCCACGATGCCCAGCACCACGACCACCGCGAGGTTGGTCATGACAAACAAAAAGATGCGTTTCATATCAGTGTTCACTCCAGAAAGTGTCGTTATAAATGATTAATTTAACCCATGAGATGAGGGCATCATGCGCCAAATCAAGTAACCCGTCAGCGCTTGGCTGACCGAAAAATATCGGAGTCTTTGTAAAATGAAAAGTTCTCGTTGTCGGCCCACCAGCCGGGAACGCCCAACACCGGCAAGGGCGCAAACGGCTTGCCCGCCAACTTGGCGGCGCTGAGGTCGCTGGCCACCCAGCGGTCTAGGCTGCCGGGGCTTTCTAGCGCGCATGGTCCTGATATATCTGAGATGTCTGGCATGCCGAGGTAAACGTGCGCGGTGATTGGCTTGCGCGGATTGGCCAGTTTTTCCAGCAAAGCATGGCCAAACAAGACCAGCTGGGCTTCGCGCCACAAGGGCCGCAACTCAATGAAAAGCCGCTGCCACTGTCGCGCCAGCAAGGCGTCCCACAATGGCTGCGGCGCCATCAGCACAGCGGCGTTTTCGTCAAACACCGTCAGCGCATCACGCACCGCACCGCGCGTGGGCAACACGCCACCAACCGCAATTTGCGCAGCTTGCAGGGCGTTCAACCGGCGCTTGGTGTGCGGAAACTGCAACCAGCAAAGACCGTTGAACAGGTCGTGCAAATTGTCCCGCGTTGGCACTTGGCGGGTCTCAAAAATGAACTGCTCGTAGGCTTGGCCGGCCGGCAATTCGGATTGAGCGACGAAACGGATGGACGCTCGCTGCAAGGTGTTTTCAAAGGAGCCGCACTGAGCCGTCAATCCGTTCAACGCATTCAGCGAGTTCAAGACATCAGCCACCGACTGTCCAGCCGCCAGCTGCGCCAACAAGCCAGCAGCTTCAGGCCGCCAAGGCGCCAGCCACGGTTGCTGCCAATCCAGTGCCGCCACTACGGCGGCGATGTTGCCGCCTGCCGGCAGGCTCACACCAGTTGCCAGGCCAGACTTTCACCCGAGCGCAGCGGCTTTAATTCGGCTTCACCAAAGGCAAAGCTTTCAGGCGGCGTCCAGCTTTGCTTTTTCAACGTGATGTGGCCGGTGTTGCGCGGCAACTCATAAAAATCAGGGCCGTTGAAGCTGGCAAAAGCTTCCAGTTTGTCGATCGCACCGACCGCGTCAAAGGCCTCGGCGTACAACTCCATGGCGGCATGCGCGGTGTAGCAACCGGCGCAGCCACTGGCGTGCTCTTTCAGGTGCGCCGGGTGCGGCGCACTGTCGGTGCCAAGGAAGAAACGCGGGTGGTCGCTGATCGCCGCTTGCACAAGGGCCAGCCGGTGTGTCTCGCGTTTGAGCACGGGCAAGCAATAGTAGTGGGGCCGAATACCGCCGGTGAAGAGGGCGTTGCGGTTGTACAGCAAGTGGTGCGCGGTGATGGTGGCCGCCGTGAAGCGGTCAGCCTCAGCGACATACTGCGCGGCTTCCTTTGTCGTGATGTGCTCAAAGACAATTTTCAGTTCCGGAAAATCGCGGCGCAGCGGAATCAGTTGCTGGTCGATGAACACGGCTTCGCGGTCAAACAAATCAATCTCGGGGCTGGTGACTTCGCCATGCACCAGCAGCAGCAGGCCGGCTTGCTGCATCGCTTCCAGCGTTTTGTAAGTCTTGCGCAGGTCGGTCACGCCAGCGTCGCTGTTGGTGGTGGCGCCCGCCGGGTACAGCTTGAGCGCCACCACACCCGCGTCCTTGGCGCGCTGGATCTCGTCAGGCGGCAAGTTGTCGGTCAGGTAAAGCGTCATCAGCGGCTCGAACTGCACACCTGCTGGCACCGCCGCTTGAATGCGGCTTTTATAAGCCAAGGCCTGCGCCGCGGTGGTCACCGGCGGCCGCAGGTTCGGCATGATGATGGCGCGACCAAACTGAGCCGCCGTGTGCGGCACCACGGTGGCCAGCGCATCGCCGTCGCGCACGTGCAAATGCCAGTCGTCTGGGCGGGTGAGGGTGAGAGTTGTGTTTGGAGCGGAGCTGGTAGCAGTGGTCATGCCGCGATTGTCCCAAAAAGTGCGTTCAGTGCTGCAAAATCTTGTTCAAAAACTCACGGGTCCGCTCTTGGCGGTTTTCCGGATGGCTGAAAAACTCGTCTTTGGTGCAGTCTTCCAGAATGCGGCCACCGACGTCCATGAAGATCACGCGGCTGCCGACTTTGCGCGCAAAGCCCATCTCGTGCGTCACCACCATCATGGTCATGCCGTCTTCGGCCAGGCCCATCATGCAGTCCAGCACCTCGCCGACCATCTCGGGGTCCAGCGCCGAGGTCGGTTCGTCGAACAGCATGGCAATCGGGTCCATGCTGAGCGCGCGGGCAATCGCCACGCGCTGCTGCTGACCACCTGAAAGCTGACCCGGAAACTTGTCTTTGTGCGCCATCAGGCCGACGCGGTCCAGGTATTTCAGGCCCTGGGTCGTGGCTTCGCTCAGGCTGCGGCCGAGCACCTTGATCTGCGCCAAGGTCAGGTTTTCCGTCACATTCAGGTGCGGAAACAATTCAAAGTTTTGGAACACCATGCCGACCCGGCTGCGCAGCCTGGGCAGATCGGTCTTTGGGTCGTGCACCGCCTGGCCATCGACATAAATCTCGCCCTTCTGGAAAGGCTCCAGCGCGTTGATGGTTTTGATCAGCGTCGACTTGCCCGAGCCCGATGGCCCGCAGACCACCACCACTTCACCTTTTTGGATGGTGGTGCTGCAGTTGTTGAGCACCTGCACGGCTCCGTACCATTTGGACACTTGTTTGAGTTCGATCATCTTGTTCTTTCAGAGCACATGCTTGTACGTTGGCGCTGGGGTCATCTCAACGGACGATGGCAATTTTGTTTTGCAATTGTTTGACCAGATAAGACAGGCCAAAACAAATCACGAAATAGACCACGGCGGCCAGGATGTAAGCCTCCTCAGGCCGGCCGTAAATCTTGCCTGCGGTGGTCAGGCCTTTGAGCAGGTCGTAAGCGCCAATCGCATAGACCAGCGAGGTGTCTTGGAACAAGATGATGGTCTGCGTCAACAGCACCGGCAGCATGTTGCGAAAGGCCTGTGGCAGCACTATCAGCCGCATGTTCTGCGCGTAGGTCATGCCCAGCGCCTGCCCGGCATTCACCTGGCCGCGCGCGATCGACTGAATCCCAGCCCGCATGATCTCGCTGAAATACGCCGCTTCAAACGCCACAAACGTGATGATGGCCGAGATCTCGGAACGGTTGTTGGCACCGCCGGGGATCATGGCAAAAAACCAGCCCGGCATGAGCAGGTAAAACCACAAGATCACCATCACCAAAGGCACCGAACGCATGCCGTTGACGTAGACCGTGGCGGGCACCGTCAGCAGCTTGGTGCCCGACAGGCGCATCAGCGCCAAAACAGTGCCGAGGAGGATGCCGCCGAGGGTCGAAATCACCGTCAGCTGAACGCTGAACATGAAACCCTTGACGACGAACTTGGAGATGATCTCCCAGCTCAAAAAAGTCAGGTCGAGTCCAAACATGTCAGTGCCCTCCACCACTGCCAGCGACGATGTAGCCCGGAATCTGCACCCGTCGCTCGACATAAGCCATGACGCGGTTCACCGCAAAAGCCGACACGGCGTACAGCAAGGTGACGGCCAGATAGACCTCCACCCCACGGGAAGTTTCTTCTTGCGCCTGCATGGCGAACATGGTGAGTTCAGCGATTGACACAGCAAACGCCACCGACGAATTTTTCAGCAGGTTCATCGACTCACTGGTCAGCGGCGGCAAGATGATGCGAAAAGCCATTGGCAATAAAACGTAGCGGTAAGTTTGCGCGGTGGTCAAGCCCATCGCCATGCCGGCGTAGCGCTGACCGCGCGGCAAAGCCTGCACCCCCGCCCTGACCTGCTCGGCAATTCGCGCCGAGGTGAAAAACCCGAGCGCAAAGACCACCAGCCAAAAACTCGGCACCTGCTGCATGGCCGGAAAAATTTTCGGCACCACGAAGTACCAGAGAAAAATTTGCACCAACAAGGGAATGTTGCGAAACAGCTCCACCCAAACATTCGCCAGCCGTGACAGCCACGGGCTGTTGGGCAGCGTGCGCAAGGTGCCGACCAAACCACCGAGCAGCATGGCCACCAGCCAGGCACAAGCGGCCACCGCCAGCGTCCAACCCCAGGCAGTGAACAGCCACTGTAAATAGGTACGACCGCTGCCGTCGTCGTTCAAAAAAACCTGCCAATCCCAGCTCATGTTCGCTCCAATGCCATCCATTACCGTCTATGACCAACCCACCCATAAACAGCAAACCCCGCCGAAAATACCAACGGGATTTGCGGATGGACTCAACGCCAGAAATTACTTCTTGGCGTAATCTTCCATTGGCTTGTCGTTCGGTGTGGCCCAAGCTTCCTTGGTGCTTTGGCTGGCGGCGTAACCGACGGCGGTGTTTTTCGGTGGAATTGGCTTGATGAACCACTTGTCCCACAGCTTGGCAATTTCGCCCGACTTCATCATCTGGGCGATGGTCTCGTCGCCAATTTTCTTGAAGGCCGCATCGTCCTTGCGAACCATGATGGCGATGGGCTCGACGCTCAACACTTCGCCCACAATTTTGAAATCAGCCGGGGCTTTGGACATGGCGATATTGCCGGCCAAAATTTGTCCGTCCATGACAAAGGCTTCAGCCCGTCCAGACTCCAGCAACAAAAAGCTGTCGGAGTGGTCTTTGCCAAAAACTTCTTTGAAGTCGATGCCCGTTGCGCGCTGATTTTTTCGCAGCGTTTGCACCGAGGTGGTCCCGGTGGTGGTGGCCACGGTTTTGCCATTCAACTGCGCGATCGAGGTGATGCCTGCATTTGACTTGACGGCAATCCGCACTTCTTCAACAAAGGTGGTGGGCAAAAAGGCCACGTCTTTTTGACGGGTGGCGTTGTTGGTGGTCGAGCCACACTCGATGTCGACGGTGCCGTTTTGCACCAGGGGCATGCGGTTTTGCGAAGTCACAGGCAGGTATTTGATCTCCAGCTTGCGGCCCACCGCTTTTTCGACGTTGGCCAAAATATGCTGGCAAATTTCAACGTGAAAACCGACGTATTGGCCGGCGCCCAAGGTGTAGGACAGTGCGCCAGAGGAATCGCGCACACCCATGGTGACAACCCCAGAAGCTTTGACCTTGGCCAGCGTGTCATTGGCCTGGGCGTACACGCCGCCGCTTGCCAGCAGGGCAATGGACAGAGCAACTAATTTGATCTTCATGAATAACTCCTGTGATTGAAAAAACTGATTCCTGTGCAACCCGCATTCTAGGAGCGGTTGTTGACGCTGTTCGACTGTTTGATCCCCATCTCACACGCCTGTGGTTTTTTTGAAATTCACTTGCATGCAAGAATCTGGCCAGCGTGCTCTGGGACGCTCTTCACCAGCAGCATGTCCCACAAGGCCTGTGCCTGCGTTGTGAGCCTCACTTTAGGGCTTGGGCGCTGGCGGTAAATACACACTGACAGTTGCGTCTCAAGACCCGCGCAGGCGCGCACCAAAGTCTTTGCCCGAAGTTCGTTTTGAACCGCACTGAAGGGCAAAAAAGCCATGCCATGCCCTGCCAGCACCATGGCTTTGAGGCCCTCCGCCATGTCGGCCTCGTAGATTGGGTTCAGCTCAATGGCTGGGTGCGGCTCAGTCAGCAGCCAACTCACCACGCCGCCGAGATAGGTGTCGGGGGCATAAGCCAAATAAGGCAAGGGCTGGTTGCGCCAATCCGGGCCTGCCAACAGCGGCGCGTCGCCAGCGGTGACCTTGACATAGGGCGCCAACAGCTCTTGGCTGAGCGGCAGCATTTCGTAGCGCCCCGGGTCGAGCGCCACAGGCTGCGAAGCCAGCCAAGGCTGTGAGGGGTGCTGGTAGGCGATCAGAAAATCGCAACGACCTTCGACCAGACACTGGACTGCGTCAGGCCCGTCCAAGGCGGCCAGACGGCACTTCAGCGGGTCCAGTTGGCCCTCTAGGCGGCTGACCCAGGCCGGAAAAAACGTGAACGCCAAGGTGTGCGCCACCGCGAAGGTCATCCCATCTTGACTGGCCGCTGAGTGACCGCGCAGCATCGCCCGCGTCGATTGCACACTTTGCAACAGCGCGATCGACTGCTCGTACAGCGTTTCCCCAGCCGGTGTCAGCCGGGTCGGGTAAGAACTGCGGTCAATCAAGCCCGTGCCAGCCCAAGCCTCTAGCGCCTGAATGCGCCGTGAAAAAGCCGGCTGCGTGACATGGCGCAACTGCGCCGAACGACTGAAACTTCGGGTTTCAGCCAAGCTGACGAAGTCTTCCAGCCATTTGGTTTCCATGGCGTCGATTATTGCTGCAGCGACTCCGCCGCTTCTTCCACATCGTGCCCCTGCTGCTGCAAGGCCCACATGTCGGCGTAGCGGCCACTGAGGACAAGCAGTTCAGCGTGGGTGCCGCGCTCAATGATGCGGCCGGCATCCATCACCAAAATCTCGTGCGCGTCAACCACGGTCGACAACCGGTGCGCGATCACCAGCGTGGTTTTGTTTTGGGCGGCGGTGCGCAGTTCGGCCTGAATCGCCCGTTCATTGGCCGAGTCCAGCGCGGAGGTGGCTTCGTCAAAAATCACCACCGGCGGGTTTTTCAGCAAGGTGCGGGCGATCGCCACGCGCTGCTTTTCACCGCCCGACAGCTTGAGGCCACGCTCACCGACCATCGTCAAATAACCCAGCGGTGTGGCGCTGATGAAGTCGTGGATGCGGGCGGCGCGGGCGGCGTCTTCGACCTCAGCCCGGCTGGCGCCTGGCTGGCCGTAAGCGATGTTGTATTCCACCGTGTCATTGAACAGCACGGTGTCTTGCGGCACGATACCGATGGCTTGGCGCACGCTGGCCTGCGTGACGTGTTTGATGTCTTGCCCGGCGATCGTGATGCGGCCACCTTCTTGCGGATTGCTGACGTCGTAGAAGCGGTACAGCAAGCGCGCCAAGGTTGATTTTCCGGCCCCGGATGAGCCCACCACGGCGACGGTTTTGCCCGACGGTATTTCAAAGCTCAAGTGGTGCAAGATGGGGCGACTCGGTTCGTAGGCGAAGCTGACGTTTTCAAAGCGAACCGTGGCGTCAAACTGGCTGGCATGGCCTGGCGACATGGGTGCTGGGCCGGCGGGCATCGGCTGGAACACCAAGGGCATGGCGGCCGCATCGTCGGCGATCTCACGCTCTTTCTCCATCAGGTTGAACATCTTGTCGAGGTCGGTCAGGCTTTGCTTGATCTCGCGGTAAATCACGCCCAAAAAACCCAGCGGAATGTAGAGCTGGATCATGAAAGCGTTGACCATCACCAAGTCGCCCAAGGTCATGCGGCCGTCGACCACGCCCTGCGTGGCGCGCCACAACATGGCCAACAAACCAATCGCAATGATGAGTTGCTGGCCGGTGTTGAGCAGGCTCAAGGTGCGCTGGCTCTTGACTGCCGCGCGCCGGTAACGCTCTAAGTTTTCGTCGTAACGCGTGGCCTCAAAGGCTTCGTTGTTGAAGTACTTGACGGTCTCGTAGTTCAGCAAGGAGTCAATCGCGCGGCTGTGCGCCGTCGAATCCAGCTCGTTCATCTGCTTTCTGAACTGGGTGCGCCACTCGGTCACCGTGACCGTGAAAAGGATGTAAATCACCAGCGCAATGACGGTGATGCCGGCAAACCAAACATCGAACTTGACGGCCAGCAAAGTCAGCACAAAGGTGACTTCAATCAAAGTCGGGATGATGCTGTACAGCGAGTAAGAAATAAGCGATTGCACGCCGCGTGTGCCGCGCTCGATGTCGCGCGTCATGCCGCCGGTTTGCCGGTCTAAGTGAAAGCGCAGGCTGAGCGCATGCAGGTGCTGAAAAACTTCCAAAGAAATACGCCGCGTGGCCCCCGCTGTGGCCTTGGCAAAAACCAGCTCGCGCAACTCCGTGAACAGCGAGGTCGACAAACGCAGCGCCCCGTAGCCCAGCAACAACGCTGCTGGCACCACCAACACCGCCTGCACATCGCCCGGTTTCAGGCTCATGCTGTCAACCAATTCTTTCAACAACAGCGGCACGCTGACGTTGGCCATTTTGGCGCCGACCATGAAACTTAGAGCAGCAATCACCCGCCACTTGTATTCCCAGAGGTAGGGGAAAAGACGTTTCAAGGTGTCGGTGTCGGAGCGCGGCGGTGCGGCGGCCTTGGCATCGGCAGTGGCGGCCAAGGCAGTCGGCGCAGGCAGGCTGTTAGAAGAAGACATGGAACGCATGGGGGACAATCGTGAAAAATCGGTAGATCCGTTAACTTTGTTTGAGATTGTGCCTATGACTTTTGAATCAAGCCCGAACCCGCCCCCAGTGACACTTCCTACCGACAAGGAACTGGTCCTCAAGGTCATCCCGATGCCGGCCGATTGCAATGTCAACGGCGATATTTTTGGCGGCTGGGTGATGGCCCATGTCGATGTGGCAGGCGCGGTCTTACCGGCGCGCTACGTGAATGGCCGCATGGCCACCGTGGCGGTCAACCAATTTGTCTTCAAGCAGCCGGTGCATGTGGGCGACATCCTGTCTTTTTTTGCCGTCGTCACACGTGTTGGCAAGACCTCCGTCACGGTGCAGGTCGAGGTCTACGCCGAACACATGCGGGCCCAAGGCAGTTACATCAAAGTCACCGAAGCCAGCCTGACCTATGTGGCGATTGACGACAAGGGCAGGCCACGGCCGCTTCAAAAGCCGCCCCCAGCGAGCGACTCAAACGTTTGAAAAATCCGGTCGACGCTTTTCCATGAACGCTGAAAAAGCTTCGCGGGCTGCGGGTTCAGACAACATGCGGCCAAAACTGGCGCCTTCTTCTTCAATCCGCACGGCCAGTTCAGCGGCATTGCATTTTTTCATCAAACGCTTGGTTTCCAGCAAGGCTGACAAAGGTTTGCTGGCAAGTTTTTGCGCTTGGCGCTGGGCCAAGGCATTGGCCTCGGCAGGTGGCACGATGCGATTGATGAAGCCCATCTCGAGCGCTGCCTCGGCCATGAAAGGCTCACCCAGAAGCAGCGCTTCAGCCGCTCGCTGATGACCCATCAGCTGCGGCACCAGCAAGCTTGAACCGGCTTCAGGGCAAATGCCCAGGTTGACAAAAGGCATGGAGAAGGCGGCGTTGTCGCCGGCGTAGACCAGGTCGCAATGCAGCAGCAGCGTGGTGCCAATGCCCACTGCAGGGCCACAGACCGATGCAACGATCGGCTTGGCAAAGGTGCTGATGCCGCGCAAGAAACGAAAGACCGGCGCATCCGCATGGCTGGGCGGCACGCTGAGAAAGTCCTTGATGTCGTTGCCGGCACAAAAGATGGTTTCATGGCCTTGAATCACCACCACCCGAACCGCTGCATCGCGGCTGGCGTTGTCAAGCGCGTCGGCCAACGCCGCGTACATGGCGGCGGTGATCGAGTTCTTCTTGTCAAGCCGGTTGATGGTGATGGTCGTCACCGCGGCTTCGGTGTGGATCAAGATGTCTTGCTGGGCGGTTGCGGCAGAGGGGGTCATGGCGAACTCTTTGGGCGTCGTTGAAAAATAAATCTAATCACATTTGAACCAAAGCATACAAGCATACGAACACAGGCGGGCAGCCTGAGCCATCAGGCCAGCGCTTCGTCGGTTTCCATCAAGACGGCGCTGCCGGCGCGCGCAGTGCGCATCAGGGCGGCGGTTTCAGGCAGCAGTTTGGCGAAGTAAAAACGTGCCGTTTGCAGCTTGGCGACATAAAATTTGTCACGGTTGCCAGCGTCTATTTCACGCAATGCAACTTGCGCCATGCGGGCCCAAAAGTAACTGAACACCAGATGCCCAGCGACGCGCAGGTAGTCGACTGCCGCGGCGCCTATTTCGTCTGGTTCTTGCGCTGCCCGCATCCCGATCTCAGTGGTGAACGCCGTCATTTGCTGACCCAGCTCGGCCAACGGTTGGATGAACTCGGCCATCTCCGCATTGGCGCTCTCTTCGGTCACCAATGCACGCACCAGCAGACCAAATTTCTTCAGTGTCTCGCCATTGTTGCCCAGCACTTTGCGGCCCAGCAAGTCCAACGACTGGATGCTGTTGGTGCCCTCGTAAATCATGTTGATGCGGTTGTCACGCACATACTGCTCCATGCCCCATTCTTTGATGAAACCGTGACCTCCAAACACCTGCATGCAGGCGTTGGTTGCGATGTGGCCGTTGTCGGTCAGGAAGGCTTTGACGATCGGTGTCAGCAGCGCGACCATCTCGGCCGACTCTTGGCGCACGCTGGCATCGGGGTGGTACAACTCTTTGTCGAGCAGCAGCGTGCAGTAAAGCGCCAAAGCACGGCCACCTTCGGCATACGCCTTGGCGGTGAGCAGCATCTTGCGCACGTCCGGGTGGACGATGATCGGATCGGCCGCTTTGTAAGGCGCTTTGACACCCGAGAGCGAGCGCATCTGCAGCCGGTCTTTGGCATAGGCCAGGGCATTTTGAAAAGCCACTTCAGTCAAACCCAACGACTGGTTGCCCACGCCCAAACGCGCCGCGTTCATCATCACGAACATGGCGGCCAGGCCCTTGTTCGGCGTGCCCACCAATGTGCCGAGCGCGCCATCCAACACCATTTGGCAGGTGGCGTTGCCGTGAATACCCATCTTGTGCTCCAGGCCGCCGCAAAAAATGCGGTTGCGCGAACCGAGCGTGCCGTCCGGGTTGATGTTGAACTTGGGCACCGCAAACAGGCTGATGCCTTTGCTGCCCGCCGGCGCATCTGGCAGGCGTGCCAACACCAGGTGAACGATGTTGGCGGCCATGTCGTGCTCGCCCGCGCTGATGAAAATCTTGTTGCCGGTGAGGGCGTAGCTGCCATCTGGCTGCGGCTCGGCTTTGGTCCGCAGCAAGCCGAGGTCGGTGCCGCAGTGCGATTCGGTCAGGCACATGGTGCCAGTCCATTCGCCGCTGGTCAGTTTGGGCAAATAGCATTTCTTCTGCGCCTCTGTGCCGTGCGCGTGCAGCGCCTCGTAAGCGCCATGCGACAAGCCCGGGTACATGGTCCAAGCTTGGTTGGCGGAGTTGAGCATTTCATACAGGCACTGGTTCAACACAAAGGGCAAGCCCTGGCCACCATAGGCCGGGTCACAAGACAAAGCCGCCCAGCCGCCCGCCACGTACTGTTGGTAGGCTTGCTTGAAACCACTCGGCACTGTCACTTCGTGGCTGTTGATGTCGAGCTGGCAGCCCTCGGCATCGCCGCTGATGTTGAGTGGAAAAGTCACTTCGACAGCAAACTGGCCAGCGGCTTCCAGCACGGCGTTCAAGGTGTCCGCATCGACCTCGGCATGCCGCGGCATGGCCTTGAATTCGTCGCTTAACTTGAGCACTTCGTGCATCACAAACTGCATGTCGCGCAAAGGGGGGTTGTACTGGGGCATGGTCGGTCCTGGTGAGTGTAAAAAAGTGAACGTAAAGGGATGGATGCGCTTGGCTGGTTCGGCGCGACAGTGGCTATGGCCGCACCAAGGCGTCCCGCAACAACATTTTTTCAAAGGCCTGCAAGGCACGCGGCAGGGAGCTTGGATTTTTCAGAAAACGGGTCTCGTAATGCAGCGCCAATATCAGCCCGTGAATTTCAAAAACAATTTGCTCTTCATCCGCATCGGTGCGCAAATGGCCGGCCTCGCGGGCCAACACCACCGACCGACGCATGGCTGCCAGCCAAATTTGCACCGACTCAGCCAGCGCGTCGCGCACCGGTCCAGGTTGGTCGTCAAACTCGACCGCACCACTGATAAAAATACAACCCGACTGGAGCTCCATCGCGACCCGCTTCATCCAGTTGGCGAACAAGGCCCGGACACGCGGCAAGCCTTGTGGCTCGCTCAACACAGGTTGAAAAACTTCTTTGTCAAAGCGTCTGAAATACTCCCGCACAACAGAAATCTGCAGCTCTTCGCGCGAGCCAAAGTGGGCGAAAACGCCGGACTTGCTCATGGGCATGGCTTGCGCCACGCCCCCAATGCTCAAGCCCTCCAAGCCCCGTTGCGAGGCCAGAGTCAGTGCCGCTTCGACTATCGCGGCTCTCGTTTGCAGGCCTTTTTGCGGGCTCGTGGGAAGGCCCTTGGCCTGCATTTCGGACTGGCTTTCGGGCGGGCTCTGGACATCGCCCGCTGGCTCGTTATGAGCACGGCTGTGGCTGACGGGGTGCCCGAAAACAGCGGCGGCTGAGATGATTGACATGACAAACCCAACAAAATAGAACGACCGTGCTATTTTGCAGGAGAATCATTAGCCCTGTCAACCGGTGGTTGACAGGGCTTGTCCGCCAGCCGAAGGCTTAAAGCTTGAACGGCACAACAGTCTGGTTTTGTTCGCCCAGACCGGCGATGCCAAGCGTCACCACATCGCCTTTTTTCAAGTACATCGGCGGCTTCATGCCCATGCCAACGCCCGGTGGGGTGCCGGTCGTGATGACGTCCCCGGGCTCGAGCGTCATGAACTGGCTGACGTAGCTGACAATTTTGGCGACGCTGAAAATCATGGTCTGGGTCGAACCGGTTTGCTTGCGCTGGCCATTGACGTCCAGCCACATGTCCAGCTTTTGCGGATTCGGCACCTCGTCTCGGGTGACCAGCCAAGGGCCGGTCGGGCCGAAGGTGTCACAGCATTTGCCCTTGTCCCATGTGCCACCGCGCTCGATCTGAAACTCGCGCTCACTGACGTCGTTGATGGTGCAGTAACCAGCGACAAAATTCAGCGCCTCTTTTTGCGAGACGTAGCGTGCGCGCGTGCCGATGACGATGCCGAGCTCGACCTCCCAATCGGTCTTGACCGAGCTTTTGGGCAGCATCACCGGATCGTTCGGGCCCTGCATGCAGGAAGGTGTTTTCATGAAAACAATCGGCTCCTTTGGAATCGGCAAACCCGACTCAGCCGCATGGTCGGCGTAGTTCAGCCCAATGGCGACGAACTTGCCGACACCGCTGACCGGACAACCCATGCGCGGCTTGCCACGCACCAGCGGCAGCTTGGCCGTCTTCAAAAGGCGCAGTTTGGCCAGCGCGGCATCACTGAGTTGCGCCGGGCCGATGTCTTTGATGACGCCGCTCAAATCTCGCAGCTTGCCATCGGCATCGATCAGGCCGGGTTTTTCTTTGCCAGGTTTGCCATATCGAACGAGTTTCATGTCTCTTCCTTTTTCTTTCTGGTTAACGAAAAACTAAACGATGCAGGCCGAGCCTAATTCAGCACAAGCGCCAAACTGGCGTCCAGATGCTCAGACGGCAAACGCTTGAAGCCGGAGCGCGAAAAGCGCTGCAGCCGACCGATCATGAAGGCGGTGACGACAGAGGCGCGCACTTGCGCGTCGAGCGTGGGGGCTGTTGCGTTGTCCAACACGGCAGCTTCTTCGCGCAGGCTTTGTTTGATGCTGGTCTCTAGCTTGTCAAAGAACTGGTTCATGCGTTCTTGCAAGCGCTCGTTTTCAAAGACCAGCGCGTCGCCGGCCATGACACGCGTCATGCCCGGATTTTTTTCAGCGAACTGCAAGACCATGGCGACCAACTTGCGCACCCGCACGCCATGCACGGTTTCGCGTTCAACGATTTGATTCACCAGCGTGAAAACCGACTGCTCAATGAAGTCGATCAGACCCTCAAACATCTGCGCCTTGCTGGCGAAGTGGCGGTACAGCGCAGCTTCACTGACCTCGAGTTTGGCAGCCAGCGCCGAGGTGGTGATGCGCTCAGCGCCGGGTTGCTCCAGCATGCCCGCCAGCGCCTGCAAGATTTGCACGCGCCGCTCGCCAGGCTTGGGTCGCTTGCGCTGCGGTGGCTCGGCAAGGTCGGACATGGACTGCTTGAATTTAATGCGAGCGGATCATGGTGCCGTAGGCTTGGTCGGTCAAGATCTCAAGCAGCATCGCATGCGGTACCCGGCCGTCAATGATGTGCACTGAATTGACGCCGCTCTTGGCGGCGTCCAGTGCGCCTTCGATCTTGGGCAACATGCCGCCAGAGATGGTGCCGTCGGCGAACAGCTCGTCGATTTCACGGGCCGACAAGTCGGTCAACAACTTGCCAGATTTGTCCAGCACGCCGGGCGTGTTGGTCAACAGCACCAGCTTTTCAGCTTGCAGCACGATCGCTAATTTGCCGGCCACAACGTCGGCGTTGATGTTGTAGCTTTCGTTGTTTTCACCAAAGCCAATCGGGCTGATGACCGGGATGAACTGGTCGTCTTGCAATGCCTTGACCACGCTCGGGTCAATCGACAAGATGTCGCCAACAAAGCCAATGTCGTGCAATTTTGCGGGGTCTTCACGGTCGCTCATGTTGAGCTTTTTTGCGCGGATCATGCCGCCGTCGCGCCCGGTCAAGCCGACCGCCTTGCCGCCCGCTTGGTTGATCAGGCCGACGATGTCTTGCTGCACTTGGCCGGCCAGCACCCACTCGACGACTTCCATGGTTTCATCGTCGGTGACCCGCATGCCCTGAATGAACTCGCCTTTTTTGCCCAAGCGGTTCAGCGCGGCTTCAATTTGCGGACCGCCGCCATGCACCACCACCGGGTTCATGCCAACCAACTTGAGCAGCACCACGTCTTCGGCGAAGTCGGCTTGCAAAGCCGGGTCGGTCATGGCGTTGCCGCCGTATTTGATGACCAATGTTTTGCCGTGAAATTGGCGAATGTAAGGCAGCGCCTGCGCCAAGATTTCGGCCTTGTCGCGCGGGCCAATGTGGGAGAGGTCAGGATCGGTCATGGGTTTCCGGTCAATGGGTTGAGTCAGGCGCGCATCAACGCGTTCAGTGTGAATTGTGCCGCAGAGCAGATGATCGACCGCCCAGAACCTGGGCGAGCGCCGATTTCGCAGTCAGGATGCCGCGCATTGCCCCGGCACCAGCACCGGCCCATAGCCCTGCACGCAAGCGGTCAACACCGCTTTCATGGCGGCGACATCCCCGGCTGTCGCCGCTTGTTTGAGTGCGCTGAGTTGCACCGTCAGCGCGTCCCAGCTCAGACAGTCTTCGTGGGCTTTCATGATGCGCGGGTGCGCGGTGGGCGCCGGGTTGTCGCCGATGAGCAACTCTTCGTAGAGTTTCTCTCCGGGGCGCAAACCCGTGACCACAATTTCAACGTCGCCGTCGGGCTGCGCGGGGCTGCGCACGCGCAGGCCAGAGAGTTCGACCATGCGCTGCGCCAGGTCAAGTATCTTCACCGGCTCGCCCATGTCGAGCACAAACACATCGCCGCCGGTGGCCATGGCACCGGCTTGCAAGACCAGCTGCGCGGCCTCAGGAATGGTCATGAAATAACGGGTGACCTCGGCGTGCGTCACGGTCAGCGGACCGCCCAGCGCCAATTGGCGGCGAAACAGCGGCACCACGCTGCCACTCGAACCCAGCACATTGCCAAAACGGACCATGCAAAAGGTGGTCTGATATTCGCCAGTTTGGTTCGCTAAGCATTGCAACACCAGCTCAGCCATGCGTTTGGTGGCGCCCATGACGTTGGTTGGCCGCACGGCTTTGTCGGTCGACACCAAGACAAAATGCGATGCCCCGCAGTCACGCGCCGCCAGCGCCATGTTCAGCGTGCCAAAAACGTTGTTGAAAACGCCTTGCGCCGGATTGCTCTCCACCAGCGGCACATGCTTGTAAGCAGCAGCGTGATAGACCACGTTGGGCCGGTAAGCGCCGCAAATTTCTTGCAGGCGCTGCACCTGCGCCACACTGCCCAGCAAGGGGTGCAGATCGACAGCCAAATTGCCGGCCATGCAAAGCGAATGCAGCTCTTGGTGAATGCTGTACAGCCCAAACTCGTTGTGGTCCAGCAGCAGCAGCTGACGCGGCTTTTCGGCCAAAATTTGTCGGCACAACTCACTGCCAATGCTGCCACCTGCGCCGCTCACCAGCACCACCTTGCCGGCCAGGTTGCGGGCCAACAGCTCAGTATTGGGCGGCACCGCGTCACGTCCCAGCAGGTCTTCAATGTCCAGCTCCTTGAAGTCTTGCACGCTGACACGGCCGCTGGCCAAGTCCGCCATCGCCGGCAAGGTGCGAATGTGCACGGGCAAGGGCCGCAAGGCCTCAATGATGGCTTTGCGGCGCCCACGCGTGGCGCTGGGCATGGCCAACAAAATATCCGTCACCGCCAGTTTTTCGACCAGGGCGGCAACGTCGGCTTGCGCGTGAACCTGCACGCCATTGACGCTGCGCCCGACCTTGTGCGCGTCGTCGTCAATGAAGCCCAACAGCTTGAACTGACCCGAAATACCCATGGCCGCAGCCGTCTGCACGCCTGCTGTGCCCGCACCATAAATCAGCAAGCGACCACTGGGCAATCTTTTTTGCCATTGATCCGCCAACCAAAAACGCGCAGCCGCCCGGCTGGCCCCGACCAGAATCAAAAACAACAAGGGCTGCAGCACACCGATGCTGCGCGGCACGCCAGTCCAGCCAGCCAGCAGCAAGGCCACAAACAGCAGGACGCCATAGACACCCACGGCCTGGGCGGTGACGGTCAACGCGGCTTGCCCGGTGTAACGAAAAATCGCCCGGTACAAACCAAAGCGCATGAACACCGGCAGCGCCAAGACTGGCGCCAGCGCATAAACCCACCACTGCGCGCCCATCGGGGAATGCACTGCATCAAGTCGTAAAGTAAAAGCCAAGCAGGTGGCAACCAAGGACAAAAAAATGTCCAAGGCCATGACTGTCAAGCCCTTGGCGGTTCGGGACCAGGCCAAAATTGTTGCGTGAATCATTTAGAGTCCAAGAGTTAATTGGGGTCAGACCCCTTTTTTTTTGAAATGTTCAATTGATTTTGCTAAGGCTGGGCGGTTCAATCGACAAGCTGACTTTTTTACTCAGGATATCTATCAGCACCATGACACGGGCCTCGCCGTCAGGCATTTGGTAGACCGCTTCGAGGCCAACGAAAGGCCCGTCATTGATACGCACCACTTCGCCAGGCACAAAGTGCCGCTGTCGAACGCCGACTTGACCAACCGAAGCCCGGATGATCTCGACCAGCGCGTCATCGACTTTGGCTGGAACCTGGCCAAAGGTGACTAGCCGGCTGACGCCCATGGTGGAACGAATCGGGTTCCAGCTGCGGCCTTCTTGGCTGGCGTCCAGACGGATGAAAAGGTAGCGCGGAAAAAGTGGTTCTTGAACAACCAAAATTAACTTACCGCGCAGTTTTTCAACCGCGATAAGGGGCAAAAAGCACTCAAATCCCTGACGCTCAAGATTCTCAAGTGCGCAGCGCTCTTGGCGGGGTTTGCTGTGAATGAGGTACCAGCCGAGCATTGGTACTCAGCCAGCCGCAGGCTTTAGGAGAACGGCAGCGTTGAAGGCTTGACCCTGCAGGTCTTTAACCGATAGCTTTGGCGCAAGACCGGCAAGCGGCCATTCAATCCCGACATCTGCATCATCCCAAGCAATACAGCGCTCAAATTCAGGCGCGTAGTAGTCGGTGGTTTTGTACAAAAAATCAGCGCTGTCACTCAGCACCAAGAAGCCATGCGCGAGCCCGGGCGGCACCCACATTTGTTTGTGGTTGTCTTCGGTGAGCTCAACGCCGACCCAGCGGCCGAAAGCCGGCGAATCTGGACGAATGTCAACGGCGACGTCAAACACCGCGCCGCGCACCACACGCACCAGCTTGCCCTGTGGCTGCCTGGTTTGGTAGTGCAAGCCGCGCAACACGCCTTTGACGCTGCGGCTGTGGTTGTCCTGAACAAACTGATGGTTGGTGCCGGTGGCGTCGTTGAAGGCTTGTTGGTTGAAACTCTCAAAGAAAAAACCGCGTGCATCGCCAAACACTTTGGGTTCGATGATGAGCACGCCGGGGATGGCGGTGGGGGTGGTTTTCATGCGGGGCCACTGGTGACGCGTATTTCTTCTTTCAACAAACGCAGCATGTACTGCCCGTAACCATTTTTAGCCAGCGGCTGGGCCAGTTTTTCGAATTGCTCGGTGGTGATAAAGCCATTGCGCCAGGCGATCTCTTCGAGGCAGGCGATCTTCAGGCCTTGCCGGCGCTCGAGCGTGGCGATGAACTGGCCGGCATCCAGCAGGCTGTCGTGGGTGCCAGTGTCTAGCCAGGCGTAGCCGCGCTGCATGATCTGCACGTTGAGCTGGTTCAAGTCCAGATAGGCTTGATTGACAGCGGTGATCTCCAACTCGCCGCGGGCACTGGGTCTGACGGCCTTGGCGATGTTAACCACTTGGCTGTCGTAAAAATACAGACCCGTGACAGCGTAATTGCTCTGCGGCTTGAGCGGCTTTTCTTCGATGCTGCTGGCCTGACCTTGGGCGTTGAAGGCGACCACGCCGTAACGCTCGGGGTCTTGCACATGGTAGGCAAACACCGTCGCGCCCGAGGTCTGCGCATCAGCCCCGGCGAGCAGCGTCGTGAAGTCGTGGCCGTGAAAAATGTTGTCACCCAAGACCAAAGCGCTGGGGGCGCCGTTTAGAAATTTTTCACCAATCAAGAAAGCTTGGGCCAAGCCGTCCGGGCTGGGCTGCACGGCGTATTGCAGGTTCATGCCCCACTGGCTGCCATCGCCCAGCAGCTGCTCAAAACGCGGCGTGTCTTGCGGCGTGCTGATGATCAGCACGTCTTGGATACCGCCTAGCATGAGGGTGCTGAGCGGGTAATAAATCATCGGCTTGTCGTAGACCGGCAGCAGTTGCTTGCTCATGGCCAGCGTGGCCGGGTGCAGCCGACTGCCAGAGCCGCCTGCGAGGATGATGCCTTTGCGTTGGGTCATGTGTCTTTTTTGGTGAGAATTTCGGCCAGCAGGCTGTCGACGCCCTGCTGCCAGTCGGGCAAGCTGATGCCGAACGCGGCTTGCAGCTTGTGCGTGTTGAGGCGGGAGTTATGCGGGCGCTTGGCTGCGGTGACAAAGGCGCCGGACGGCACGGGCGCGATCTCTTGCACGGCCCACGGCATGTCGGGCCGCAGCGCTTTGGCTTGGCTGATGACGTGGCTGGCGTAGGTATGCCAGTTGGTTTCGCCAGCGGCCACCAGGTGGTAAATACCGGCTATCTCTTTTAGATTAGCGTCTTGCTTGGCGTCTTCTTTTGCAGCGACCTTCTGGATGGCCGCCGCCGTCACGCTGGCGATCAACTCAGCGCCTGTCGGCGCGCCCCATTGGTCGTTGATCACCGTCAAGCGCTCACGCTCTTGGGCCAGCTTGAGCATGGTTTTGGCAAAGTTGTTGCCGTGCGCGGCATAAACCCAGCTGGTCCTGAAAATCAAATGCCGGGTGCAAGCAGCCTGCACACGCAACTCGCCTTCGAGCTTGCTTTGACCGTAGGCATTGAGCGGCGCGGTGGCATCGGTCTCTTGCCAAGGCTCAGTGCCGCTGCCGTTGAACACGTAGTCAGTGCTGTAGTGAATCAGCCAAGCGCCCAAGGCCTCAGCCTCGCGGGCCAGCACCTCCGGCGCGTGCGCGTTGATGCGCTGGGCTTGCTCGGGCTCGCTCTCGGCTTTGTCGACGGCGGTGTAGGCGGCGGCGTTGACGATGACGTCGGGCCGCAGCTGTCGGATGGTTGCAGCCAAGGCTTCCGGCTGACCGAGATCGCCACACAGACCGTCACTGCCTTGGGTGCGGCCAAGCGCCACCAGCTCACCCAAAGGCGCCAGCGTGCGCTGCAGCGCTTGGCCAAGCTGGCCGTTTTTGCCGAGGAGGAGGATTTTCACGACTCAGCAGTTCCCGCGTACTGCGTTTGCACCCACTGCCGGTAAGCGCCGCTTTGCACGTGGGCGACCCAGTCGGGGTTGTCCAGATACCAGGCGATGGTTTTTTGGATGCCGGTCTCGAAGGTTTCGGCGGGCTTCCAGCCGAGTTCGCGCTGCAGCTTGCTGGCGTCTATGGCGTAGCGGCGGTCGTGGCCGGGGCGGTCTTTGACGTAGCTGATCTGCGTGCTGTAGCTTTGGCCGTCGGCCTTGGGGCGCATCTCGTCTAACAAGCTGCAGACGGTGTTGACGATGTCGATGTTGGGCTTTTCGTTCCAGCCGCCGACGTTGTAGACCTCACCCAAGCGGCCGCGCGCCAGCACTTCACGGATGGCACTGCAATGGTCTTTGACGTACAGCCAGTCGCGCACCTGCATGCCGTCGCCGTAGACCGGCAGCGCCTTGCCCGCCAGCGCGTTGACGATCATCAGCGGGATCAGCTTTTCGGGGAAGTGATACGGCCCGTAGTTGTTCGAGCAGTTGGTGGTCAGCACCGGCAGGCCGTAGGTGTGATGCCACGAGCGCACCAAGTGGTCGCTGGCGGCTTTGCTGGCGCTGTACGGGCTGTTGGGCTCGTAGCGGTGCTCTTCTGTAAAGGCTGGCGCGTCTTGGCCTAAAGAGCCATACACCTCGTCGGTTGACACATGCAAGAAACGGAACGCGGCCTTGGCGTCTGCTGGGAGCTCAGCCCAATAAGCCCGCACAGACTCCAACAACCGGAAGGTGCCGACGATGTTGGTCTGGATAAAGTCTTCCGGCCCGTGGATGGAACGGTCGACATGCGACTCCGCTGCAAAGTTAAGCACCGCACGCGGCTGGTGCTGCGCCAACAGGCTGGCGACCAAGTCGCTGTCCGCAATGTCGCCCTGCACCAAGGTGTGGCGTGCATCACCTTGCAGACTGGCCAGGGTTTCTGGGTTGCCGGCGTAGGTGAGTTTGTCGAGGTTGATGACTGGCTCGTCTGACTGGGCCAGCCAGTCGAGCACAAAATTGCCGCCAATGAAGCCGGCGCCGCCGGTGATGAGAAGGGTCACGGGATTTGAAAAATAGTTGGCATTTCGTCAACTATAAAGGATCAGGCCGACCGAAATGATCGACTGCAGAGATTTAAAGCGATGCTTTTCTCAGCCCTTTGATTGAAAAGACAGCGCACGGCGAATACGCGCCAGCTTGACGGCGCTAACTGGGTCGACCTCTGCGCCGCGCAGTCCTTTGCGAATGAAAACCAGCAGCAACAGCAAAAATCCACTGGCCAGCGTGGCGCCAATGGCGATCAGGCCCCTCTTCGGGCTGACGGCTTTTTCGGGCAGGGTGGGCGCTAGGACGAGCTGGGAGGAGGTCAGGCCTTCGAGCTGGGCCTCAATAACCAAAGCCTGAGACTGCGCAGCGCTAACTGTGTTCAGCAGCTCCGAATATCCTTTAAGCAACTCCGCGTCTCTTCCATCGGGAACAACCTGTCGGCCCTTGATACTTTCAAGAGCGGGCAGCAACACGTCGCCCGCTCTGATGGCTTTTTCTTGGCGACTCTTCGTGTCAGCCAACTGGGCCTCAAGCCTCAACCTGCTTGTACCCGTTGGCCGACTTTGTGATTCGACCGCCTCAAGCAACGCCTTTGCCGTGACCTGCGCCTGCTGGGGTGTAGATCCGGATACGGTGACCGTCAACAATTTGTCGGCGCGGCCCGTTGCTGTTTTGACGCGTCCACGCAGTGCTTCACGGGCCGCTTCAACGCCTTGGCCGCGGTTCAGCCCGAGGCTGTCGACTGTCGGGTCCAGTACGGCCGCCGTGACCATGAGACTGGCCGTGGCGGGTTCCGCCTGCAAAATAGCCACGCTCTCAAACGTCTGCGGCAGAGCAAAAGCAATCGCCAATGCCGTCAAACCCGCCACCAACGGCCCCAAGATGAGCAGCTTGACGTTGTCGGCCAGGGTGACCAACAAGTCAAGCAAGCTGATTCCTGCTTCGGAATTTTCGGGCTGCTGGGTATTTTCCATGGCAGCGCTTTCTTGGTGCATCAAAAAGCCTTTTAAATAAACGATTTGTATTAACCGTTGTATTTTATCAAGCTATTTTGTTGTCACTTCTCAAAGTCGCCAATTTTCGATCGGGATCAGTCCTTCAGGCGACTTGCGCTTCGTTCAGACACTGACCCAGCTGGGCAAAGTAGCGATTCGCCACCGGCGTCGGCATCACGTACTTGATGCGGGTGTCGATCTCATCGGTAACCAAGGTGATAACGCCTTTTTTGCGCAGCGACTTGAGTCGGCGGTGCGCTGTGGTCGATGACACCTCGTCGTAAATAGCCATGGCTTGCAGCACGGTGATTTTTCGCTCGGCATGCCAAACGGCGCCGAACAGATGCAACAAGCGCTCTTCAATCGGGTCCAGCTTCGGGAAATCCGGCAACTGCTGGAGCGCCTTCACCAAATTTAAAAAACGCAGGTAGGTTTGGGATTGCGCAACTATTGTTGTCATTCATCATTTTAAATTTAAAATAAGTCAATAGCCACAAGTGCTTTCCCCTAAGACAATGAAACTATCAAGGGTATAGTTTTTTTAGAAAGCCTGGTCTACACACCAAGGCCTGTGGCGCTTTAACATCTGAAACTCCTCACACATTGAACACCGTCAGGAATCCGCCCCATGTCCACTGAAAAATCGTCCGCGACCGACAAAGTACCCAGCCCCGCCACTGGGCTGATCCAGGATTCCGCTCAACAAATCTGGCTGGCTGGCTTGGGCGCCTTTGCCAAAGCGCAAGAGGAAGGCAGCAAGGTTTTTCAGGGCTTGGTGAACGAAGGTTTGGAGCTGCAGCGCCAAACCAAAGCGGCAGCCGAAGCAAAGCTGGCCGAAGCTGCCAGCAAGCTGCGCAGCTTGGCCGAGGCATCCAGCATGAGCGTGTCGGATCTGGGCGCCAAGGCGGCTCAACCGTGGGACAAGCTGGAAACCATTTTTGAAGAGCGCGTGGCCAAAGCAATGCGGCATTTGGGCGCGCCGTCTTTGGAAGAATTTGAGGCGTTGAAAACCAAGCTGGCGGTGCTGAAAGACCAAGTAGCGGCAATCGAAGCGGGTCTCGCCACCAAGCCCAAGGCGAGTCAAAAACCTCCTCGCGTCTGAGCGCTACCAACCATCCCTGCTGACCCAGGACCATGGCCTGAGGTAGAGTGATCTCCAACAAAAGAGACAAGAAGGCAAACCGATGGCAAAAAAAGCCCCGCGCCGCACGGCGGAGCGTATTTTGGAAGTCACGCTGACGCTGTTCAACCGCTTTGGCGAACCCAATGTCTCAACCACACTGATCTCGGCGGAGCTCGGCATCAGCCCGGGCAATCTGTACTACCACTACCCGGCCAAAGACGAGCTGATCAACTCGCTGCTCGACCGCTACGAAACAGCCCTGAACGAGCTGCTCGGCGCCAGCGAAGGCGTGCGTGATGTCGAAGACGCTTGGTTCTTCATGCATTCGCTGTTTGAGCTGATCTGGGAGTACCGCTTTTTGTACCGTGACCTGAATGACTTGCTGAGCAAAAACCGCAAGCTTGAAACGCATTTTCAGCGGGTGATTGAGCACAAAACCCGCTCCGTCAAAGCCCTGCTGAACAGCCTGGTGCGGCATCGCGCCATGACGCTGGATGCGCGTGAGGCCGAACCCACAGCCACCAGCATGGTGGTGGTGCTGACCTACTGGCTGAGTTTTGAGTATGTGCGCGACCCGCGCCACGCGCTTGAACCCGAGCACGCACAAATGGCCTTGCTGCGCGGCGCGCACCATGTGCTGAATCTGCTGATTCCTTACCTTGAGCCCGGCCAGCGCCTGCATCTGCAAGCTCTTGTGACCGCCTACAGCAGCACTGCGCCAGTAACGATAGACGTGGCTGCGTCGGGCCTGAAAATACGTTAATCGTTCGCGATATCCACCATAAAAAGGCGCAGAGAAATGAATTGGCTGTGCTGGCGCCAGCTCGCGTGATGCGCTCCCAATCCTTCAAAAACGACTTGGCGTCGTCAACCGCAAGCGGCAGTGCGGCAGTGCGGCAGTGCGGCGCTTTTACTTGCTGCGGTTCTTTTCGAGGTCATCAAACAGCTCTGCTGCGTTGGCAAAGCGGGCCTGGTGCGTTTGCGTGATCTCGTCCGCTTCGGCCATTACCGCACGCGTTTCAGCATTGGGGGCTTTGACAGCAAAGGGCATCTGCTTGTCTGCCACTACGCGCATCAAAAAGACGCACACAGCGTCGGACACTGTTAAGCCCATGGAGGCCAGTGTTTCGGTTGCTTGGGCTTTGACTTCTTCATTCACGCGCACGTGAATCATCGCTGTAATGATCAGGATTGAGATCCTTTGAGATACACCGTAGCTCTGGACTCAAAAATACAAGTTCGTTATGGCGACCGCAGCGCAGCCTTCAACCCACAAACGGCTTGCCGCGATACCAGGCCTGTTGCGCCATGCGCAGCATGGGTTTG
The DNA here is from genome assembly GCA_040400815.1 of Polaromonas sp. GTDB lineage: Bacteria > Pseudomonadota > Gammaproteobacteria > Burkholderiales > Burkholderiaceae_C > Polaromonas. The sequence goes on from JBBAPN010000001.1 coordinate 85,690, forward strand.
TCGCCGGATGTGTCGCCGTAAGCGTAAAGCGTCATGCTGGTCAATACGGCTGCGTCGTAGCGCTCGGTTAGCCAAGCCTGCAAGCGAATGACTTTTTGCTGGCCGTGGCAGTTGGGCGTTTTCATGCGGCCAGTGAGTTGCCCCGGAACTTGCAGGCCCGGCTCTTTGAGCTCGCTTGCATGGTGTTCGACTTCCATTTGCGTGCAAACCAAACCGTCAAAGCCCAAAACCGCTGCCGCACGCTCAAGGTAAATATCAGGTGAAGCGCTGACCATGACACAGCAATGCCCCGCCGCCCGATGCCAAGCGAGCCGGGCCATCGTCGGGTCTTGAGCGTTGCGCAATTGTCCCGGTAATTGTTCGCGGGCCCAGTGGTCGGCCCAGCGCTGCACATCGGCCGTGGCCACACCTTGCAACGCGGCCTTGAACAAGCGCGCCTTGGCGATGTCGTTGCGCACCAACCGCAGCGCATGGCCGACCAGCCACGGACTGCTGCGTAACAACGCCCACGCAAAACGCGGCCAGCCCAACGCGCTGGCCAGAAAAGGCAGCAGGGTGTCGCCGCGTGTCAGGGTGCCGTCGAAGTCAAACGCCGCTACGCAAAGCCCAGGCGTGTCTGGTTTGCCTACCTCGGACATCGCACCTGGCCGCAATAGCGCTCGCAAAACGGGCAACCGGTCATCGGCAGCCAGCTGGGGATGTTGTAGTAGCGCTTGAAGATCGTCGCCAGCACGCCGTCGCGGTAAGCCGGAAAATTAAAGCCCTGCCCTTCAACCACATAAAACGTCACGCCGCTTTGCTCAATTGGGCGGACATCGACTGAGTCGAAGTAAGGCCGGTAGTTGGCAAGGTCTGGCTGGCCACCATGGATGATGCGGACGGTCTTGCCTTGGTACAGCGAAAAGTCCACCAGCATGTCGTCTTGCCGCGCATGAAAGCGACCCGGGCCAAACACCGGCACGTAACGGCGCAGCTCAAAACCATAGACCGAGGCCGGCGTGTAGGCGTCGGCCATGATCACCACACCCGGCGCGTCGACTTGCTGCAAAATCGCTTGGGCGTCAAAGCTGCGCACGATGCTCGGGTAGAGCGTCGTTTTTTTCCAATCGGCGGGCGAACTCATGCCAATGCCGGCCACCACCAGCACATGCAAGCCCGTGAAAAGAGCCAAGCCGAGGGCGCAGGCTTTAAGCCGCTCCGCCGGCAAGGCCAGTGCCATCAGCGCAAAACCGAAAGGGTAAAACGACAGCACCCAATGCAGGCCGATGACTTTTTTGAACGACAGCAGCGCAAAGAAAGCCAGCGGCACCAGCACCAGACAGGCCAGCAGCCGCTGCTGCACGGCGGTGTTGCGCAGCGCCTGCCGATGCTTCCAGCCCAGCCAGAGCGCCGCCGGGCTGGCGAGGTAGAGCATCATGCCGACGTACATCAAGGGTTTGCGCGGCTCAAAGTGGTCGTCTTCGTTGCGGTTGAAGAGGTTGAACATGATGTTCGACCAGCCGTGGTCCATGTTCCAGGCGATGTTGATGGCCGGCCCGGGCAAGGCGCACAACACCACCAGCACCAAGCCCTGCCAGCGGTCGCGCCGATAAAGCGCGAAGTAGACCAAATACGCCAGCCCGAGCACCACAGAAAAGTACTTGGACAAAAACGCACAGCCCAGAAAAACACCCGACAGCGCGTAGAGGCCGCGCGCTGCAGCGTCGATTCGCGGTCGCAGTTCAGCGCGCAGCAAAACGGCCACCGACAGCATCGACCAGAACATCAAAGGCGTGTCGGTGGTGATGAGCACGTTGAGCCAGTTGATGGGCGCCAACCAAAAGAACAGCACGGCCCAGCCAGCGCGTTGCCCGGCCACCGGCTGCAGCGCCCAACCCAAAGCCGCGCCCAAGGCCAAGGGCAGCAGCACCACAGGCAGGCGAATGGCCCAGAGCGAGTCACCGAACACATCGCGCATCAGGCCGATCAGCCAGCCGACCATCGGCGGGTGGTCGTAATAGCCCCAGTCTTTGTAGACGCCCCACCAGTAGAAAAAAGCCTCGTCCCCGGTGATGGGGAAAGCGATCGCAATCCACAGCCGCAAGGCCAACGACGCCAGCCCGACGGCGAGCAGCCAGCGCATCAAGCCGCCATGTAAGCCGCCGTGCAATTCTTGTTGAGCGGAGAGTGAAAAGCCGGACGAGGCGGCAGCAGGGGTGGAATTCATGACGGCAAGTTAAAAGCGGATGTCTTTGCGAAAGGCCACACTGTAAAGCAGCGCCAACAAGCCCAGCGCCACGGCCAGCCAAAGGGTCAACAAGCGCACCAGCACCGTCACCGCCACGGCCGTACCGACAGCTGCGCCCTGCCCGACCAGCAGCGCCACCAACACGGCTTCGGTGCCGCCCAGACCGGCTGGCAAGGCTGACAGCGCACCGCCGACCATCGCCAGCGCATAAAAACCGGCGGCCAGCCACGCCGAGAGATCCAAACCGGCGGCACTGCACAGCAAGGCCACTGCCAAGCCTTGTGCAGCCCAAGCCGACAGCGTCAGTGCCAGCCAGCGCCACGGCTGATGATCGAGGCAATGCCAGGCTTCATGGAGCCAGGCCAGACGCGCAGCCCAACTTGGCTTGCGAACGATGCGGCGCGCCACCACAAAAACCACACCAAGGACCAATGCAGCGACGACCAGCAAGCCCGCGCTCCAGCCCCAAAAGCCAAGACCCCAAGACGTCAACCCCTTAGCGCTGTGCCACCACAGCCAACCCAGTGCAGGCAAGGCCATCAGCAAAAGACAGAGCAAATCGGCCAAGCGCTCAGCGCCAAAAATCGCCAGACTTTGCGCCGTGCTCAAGGGCTGTCGCACCAACCACAGACCGCGCACGGCCTCACCCACGTTGCCCGGCGTTGGCGTGAGCGCGTAACCGGCGACATACAGCCGCAAGCCCTCCAGCACGCCAAGCGGGCGCTGGTAATGCGCCATCCAGCCGCGCCAGCGCAAGCCGCGCAGCAGGTAGTTCAGCAGACACAGCGCCGCAGCCGCCAGCCCGGTGAGGGACAACAATCCTTTGAGTGCAGCAGCAGGCGAGGTCTCACCGAGAAATGCCAGCGCAGCGGCGTAGGCCGTCGCAACCAGCCCCAACACCAACACAAGTTTTTTGATGGAAAGCCGCGGTGCAGGCGTTACAGGCCGTACTGGCGGCTCAACCCGCGACGGGCTCACCCGAAAAATCCAAAAAACACCAGCAGCCAAGCCATGCCAGCGCCCAACGTCCACGGGTCGCGCAGCAGATCGCGCGCCACGTCTTCACCCTTGCCACGGTGCACTTGGTAAGCGTAGCGCAGCAAGCCGAAGATGACAAAAGGCACGGTGTAAATCAGGCGTTCACCGTGCTGGCCCTGCGCCTCCGGGCTGGTGGCAAACAAACTGTAGGTGATGAGGGTGGCGGTCATGGTCACCGCCATGAAGCTGTCGAGCAGCGCCGGCGGGTAATCCGCCAACACGGCGCGCTGGCTGGCAACGTCATGAAAGGTTTCGGCCTTGCGCTTGGAAAAGCCCAAAAACAGCGCCACAAACAAACCCGTCAGCAGCAACCAACGCGATGGCGCAATGCCCACCGCCAAGGTGCCAGCGAGCAGGCGAAGCATGAAACCCGCAGCGATGACGCTGACGTCGACCACCGGCACCCGTTTGAGTCGCAAGGAATAAGCCACATTCAGCGCTGTGTACAGCGCCAGCAGCGTCAGCAACACCTGGTTGTCAATCGCCAACCAAACGCCGAATGCCAGTAAAACCAGCCCCAACACGGCGGCTTGCGGCAGCGTCACCTGCCCACTGGCGAGCGGGCGAAAGCGTTTCGTCGGGTGCTCGGCATCGGCATGGCGATCCAGCCAATCATTGACAATATAGACCAGGCTGGAAATGCAGCAAAACGCCGCGAAGGCCAACAACACGGGATGAGTGAGCGCGGGGTTGAACCAGTTTTCACTGAACAACAGACCGGCAAAAACAAAGACGTTTTTAAGCCACTGGTGCGGGCGCATTAATTTGAAAAGGCCGGGCAGGGGAGACATAGATGAGAAGCAGTCAGGGGTGATCCTTGAAAGCATAACTGACGCGCCACACCTAGCCGTGCTCCCCTGGACCTGTGGTGGGTCGAAATTTCTACGCGGGTCTGACAAAATAGCCGGCAAACCGCGAACCGCGCCATCAACGCACTCACAAAAAATACCAACAGCGACAGGAAAGAAACCAATGGCCGATATTCACATCGAACGCCCTCACGGCATGGACTTCGCCAGCGCGCGCCAGTCGGCTGCGCACTGGGTCCAGCAAGCTGAAGAAAAATTTGACATTCGCTGCACGCACAACAACAGCGCTGACTGTGACCAGGTCAGCTTCACGCGCTCAGGCGTCAGTGGCACTTTGAAGATCAGCGCTGACAAGTTTGAGATCGATGCACGGCTGGGCTTTTTGCTGAGCGCCTTCAAGGACCGGATCGAGAGTGAGATTTTGAAAAACCTCGACAAGTTGCTGGCCCAGCCAACGCCGACAGCCATACCGACGCCAACCTGAACGCACTTAAACGGTGCTGAAACGCTGTGAAGCGATCTCCAGCAGGCCGTCAAAAATAAGGCTGTCGACCAGCTCAAAATGGCCGCTCATGCTAGGCGCCATTTTCCAGCCGGCACCCCCAGTCATCATGCAGACTGGGGCTTCGCCGCAATGCCGTGTCAGGTTGTCCACCATGCGTTGCACCGCGCCGGCAATCGCAAACGTGCCGCCGCTGGTCAGAGCATCGCTGGTGTTGGCTGGGAAATCAATCACGTCGCCAGTCGGTACGTGCAGCCCGGCAGTGCCGGACTCCAGCGCCCGCAACATGATGCCGTGACCTGGCAAGATCAGGCCGCCCAAAAAATTACCTTGCGCATCTAAAGCCTCAACCGTGACGGCCGTGCCGACCATCACCACCACGCAAGGCTTGGCGATACCGCGCGCCAGTAGACGGTGGCGCGCACCGATCATGGCCACCCAACGGTCAGCGCCCAGCCGCGACGGGTGCTCGTAACCATTGCTGACGCCGCATTCGTGCAGCGTTGAAACGACCCAGCGCGGCAACGCATCCCATTGCTCCAACTGTTCTTTGACACGACCTTTGACGGCGTCCCCAGCGACGATGCAGCCCAAAATATGTTCGGGTGGTGGCAGGTCTTTGAACTCTGCCTCGGCGAGTTTGTCGATATTTTCTAAAAAAACCGCCCCATGCGCCAGCAAACGCGCGCCCGACACGGGTGCCTCGTAGCAAGCCCATTTCAGGCGAGTGTTTCCTACATCAAGTGCTAAAAAAGTCATTGGGCTGGATTATGAACACTTTCGGATCAGCGCCAAAACAGTTGCTGTTGCGGTTAATTCTGCCGCCACGGTAATCCGCGCTGACGCCATCCGGCCAGCGAACCGCGGTGGCCGTCGGCATTCGCATCGCCCTCAAAGCCCTCCAGAATGTTGTAAGCCTGCAGCCCCAGCTCGGTGGCGCGCTGGGCCGCAGCGATCGACCGAATGCCGCTGCGACACAGCAAAACCGCTTTTTGACCGGCCGGCACAGCGGCTTGGATGGCCGCATCGAAACCAGCATTGATGGCCATGCCGGGCCACTGCTTCCAGGCCAGCGGCACGGCCCCGGGCACAAAGCCGACCCACACTCGCTCTGCATCACTGCGCACATCGACCAGCACCGCCTCGCCAGATTGCACCCACTGCCAGGCGAGCTCAGGCGCAACGTCGCCAGCGTAGCCGGCGGCCGGCATGGAAGATGTTGTATTTCGAGAGTTCATGGCAGGGTATTTTGCCGACTGGCTGCGCTAACCACAGCTTTGTCAAAAATAAAAAGCGAAACAGCTTCATGGCGGGCGACTGACGCCAGCGACAAGGTCTGGCTTTTTTAAAAAAAATTCGCAGGCTAACCTTCAGAAAACCTCAATTTGCCCTCTTTCTAAATGAAATAGACATATTTCCGTGGGTGAAAACCCTCTATTCACGCGCTACTTTTTTTGAAAAGATGAAGGTTCAATCTTTAATTGCCAACGGAGACAACTCAATATGACGAATCCCAACACCCCACGCCGCCGCAACTTACTCAAAGGTGCGGCACTCGCCGCTGGTGCTGGCGCGTTGGCCGCGCCCATGCTGGCCACCGCCCAAACCACGACCACCTTGCGCTTTCAAAGCACTTGGCCAGCCAAAGATATTTTTCATGAGTACGCCAATGACTTTGCCAACAAAGTCAATGCCATGGCCAGCGGCAAACTCAAAATCGAAGTACTGCCGTCAGGCGCTGTCGTCCCAGCCTTTCAGCTGCTAGAAGCGGTGAACAAGGGCACGCTGGATGGCGGGCACGGTGTGGTGGCTTACCACTACGGCAAAAACACGGCGCTGGCGTTATGGGGTTCTGGTCCGGCTTTTGGCATGGACGCCAACATGGTGCTGGCTTGGCACAACTACGGCGGCGGCAAGGCACTGCTGGATGAAATCTACAAGTCCATCAACATGGACGTCGTCTCTTACCTGTACGGCCCGATGCCAACGCAACCTTTTGGTTGGTTCAAGAAACCGATCTCGAACGTCGCCCAGCTGAAGGGCGTGAAGTTCCGCACCGTCGGTCTGGCGGTTGACATGTATGCCGACATGGGGGCTGCGGTGAACCCGTTACCGGGCGGTGAGATCATTCCGGCGCTGGACCGCGGCCTGCTGGATGCAGCTGAGTTCAACAACGCCACATCAGACCGCATTTTGGGCTTTCCGGACGTCGTCAAGAACTGCATGTTGCAATCCTTTCACCAGTCGGGTGAACAGTTCGAGATTTTGTTCAACAAAAACAAGTTCAACGCGCTGCCAGCAGAACTCAAAGCCATCATCGACTTCAGCGTTCAAGCGGCCAGCGCCGACATGAGCTGGAAAGCCATCGACCGCAATTCCAAGGACTACATCGACCTGAAAAAGCAAGGCATCAAGTTCTACAAGACACCGGACTCCATCTTGCGGGCTCAGCTGGCTTCGTGGGACAAGATCATGGAGAAAAAGAGCGCCGAAAACGAACTCTTCAAGAAGATTCTGGCCTCGCAAAAAGCCTATGCAGAGCGCGCTGGGCAATGGCAGAACGACTACTCGGTCGACTTCAAGATGGCCTACAACCATTACTTCGCCAAAGGCGCTAAGAAAGCGTAATCAGCCCAACAGTCAGTTGTTGAATCATGCCAGCCACTTGGTTTTTCCGGGTGGCTGGCTTGTTTATTTCAGAAATAAAAAATGAAAATTCAAACCTTTTTACACACGGCTGACGGCATCAGCACCTGGGTCGGCAAGGCGTTTGCTTGGCTGATCGTGGTGTTGATGCTGGTCGTCGTGGCTGAAGTCTTCAAGCGCTACGCATTGAACGCACCGACCGCCTGGGTCTTTGACGCCAGCAACATGCTTTACGGCACGCTGTTCATGATGGGCGGCGCTTACACCTTGTGCCAAGATGGCCATGTGCGGGGCGACTTCTTGTACGGCAACTTCAAGCCGCGCACCCAAGCCAGCGTCGATTTGCTTTTGTACCTGGTCTTCTTTTTGCCGGGTATCGCCGCGTTGACCTGGTCGGGCTGGAGCTACTTTCAGGACGCTTTGGCCATTCGTGAACAAACTTACAACGCCGACCCATTGCCGATTTACCCGTTCAAATTCATCATTCCGCTGGCCGGCGCCTTGGTCCTGATGCAGGGTGTGGCTGAAATCATCCGCTGCGTGGTGTGTATCCAGACCGGCGCGTGGACGCCCCGCCTCAAAGACGCACAAGAGTCTGATGTGGTCGCGCAGCAATTAGAAGGCAGCGAGTATGTCGATGAAGCGTCCAAGAAATTGGCCATCGAAAAATCCATCGGCATGAAAGGTTAATGATGAGCAACGCTGCACTCGGTATGACCATGCTGTGCCTGATCGTGGTGGTCATCATGATGGGGTTTCCCACCGCCTTCACCCTGATGGGTTTGGGCATGATGTTTGGCTTTGTGGCCTTTTACGATCCCGCCATGCCTTGGCTGGACAACAAGATTTTCCCGCTGATGGTGCAACGCGCTTTCGGCGCCATGAACAACGATGTGCTGCTGTCGATTCCGCTCTTTGTCTTGATGGGTTACGTCATGGAACGTGGCGCGCTGGTCGACAAAATGTTCCACAGCGTGCAGCTGGCCTTCCGTAAATTGCCGGGTTCCTTGGCGGTGACGACGCTGGTGATTTGCACCTTCTGGGGCATTGCCAGTGGCTTGGTCGGTGCCGTGGTGGTGCTGATGGGCGTGATCGCCATGCGCCCCATGCTCAACGCCGGTTACGACACACGCTTGGCGGCAGGCGTCATCACCGCTGGCGGCACACTGGGGATTTTGATTCCGCCATCGGTGATGATCATTGTTTATGCAGCGGTGGCCGGGCAGTCGGTTGTCAAGCTCTACGCCGCCGCCATGTTCCCGGGCTTTTTTCTGGCATTTTTGTACCTGATTTATGTGATCGGCTGGTGCCTGATCGACCCGAAAATCGCGCCCAAACTGCCGCCCGAGCAAATGAAAGCACCGATCTCTCCGTGGGTCGCGCATATTTCGTCGAGCTACTCGCGCTTCATGCTGCCAGCTTTGGTCAGCGCCGTGCTGTCGCCCGCCAAGGCCTTGCGCAGCGGTGTGGCCGGCGTGAGCCTGAAGTGGTGGCAATTGCTGGCCGGCTTGACGCGCGCTTTGGCACCGGTCATTTTGGCGCTGGCCACGCTCGGTGCGGTCTGGTGGTATGTGACCATTTACTCGCAAAAGGACAACGAGCCGGCCCCTGTGGCCGCCGTGCAAATGGCAGAAAAGGCAGAAAAGGCAGAAAAATCAGCCGCAGCGGTGAGCCTGCCGGACAGCTTGCCAGCGCCACCGGGCAACACCGGCGGAGTGCAAGAACCGCCCGCCGAAGGTGGTTTGCAAGCCCCACCGGGTTCTGCAGATGACCTGAAACCACTCGGATCGGAACCCATCACCGCCAGTGTTGAAAAGGACGAACCCTTGCAAGACATGGGCGCTGGCGAAGGGACTGAAGCACCCAAAACCGAACCCGTGCCGTCAGGCTTTTACACCGGCTTCTTGATCTGCAGCTTGATCACACTGGCCTTGTTGGCCTACTACTACTGGAACTTTGACGCCGAGCAGTATGAAATTGTTTCGATGCTGATCCATTCCGTCGCGCCGCTGGCCATCTTGACTTTCGTTGTGCTGGGCGTCATTTTGTTCGGGCTGACCACCGCCACCGAGTCTGCGGCGGTCGGTGCGGCGGGTGCCTTCTTGATGGCGTGGCAGGCCAAGTCCTTGAATTTTCAGAAAATCAAAGAAGCTGTTTTTCTAACGGCCAAAACCACCTCCATGGTCTGCTGGTTGTTCGTCGGCTCGGCCTTGTTCTCGGCGGTGTTTGCGATTTTGGGCGGGCAGCACTTGGTCGAGACGTGGGTCATGAGCATGGACCTGTCGCCGATGCAGTTTTTGCTGCTGTCGCAGGCGATCATCTTTGTGTTGGGCTGGCCGCTGGAGTGGACCGAGATCATCGTCATCTTCGTGCCGATCTTCTTGCCGCTGCTGCCGCACTTTGGGATTGACCCGATGCTGTGGGGCGTGCTGGTTTTCGTCAACTTGCAGGCGGCTTTTTTGTCGCCACCGGTGGCGATGTCAGCTTTTTACCTGAAGGGCGTGTCACCAGCGCACGTCACCATCAACCAGATTTTCGCCGGCATGATGCCCTACATGCTGATCGTCATCTTGTGCATGGTCTTCATGTATATCTGGCCTGGCCTGACGCTGTGGTTACCCAAGTATTTGTACGGCGCTTGAGCTCAGCCAGCCCCACTGTTGACCAGCACAAGTGCGTCTTTTTTCAGGGGCGCAGCAGCGCCCCTTTTTAATTGGGGTCTGGAAAGCCGCTAACATGGCGGTTGACGTTGACGTCAACTGAGGGCCGCCCCCAGAAGCGCCCAGCTGCACCCTGCCCTGACACCTCGGAGACCACGCGATGACCGATCTTTACGCCGACTACCAAGCCCTGGCCAACTACCGCCCTACGCACAAGGTGCGCTTTGTCACTGCCGCCTCGCTGTTTGACGGCCATGACGCCGCCATCAACATCATGCGGCGCATCTTGCAAGGCATGGGCGCCGAGGTGATTCACCTGGGCCACAACCGCAGCGTCGACGAAGTCGTCACCGCCGCCTTGCAAGAAGACGCGCAAGGCATCGCCATCAGCTCCTACCAAGGCGGCCACGTCGAGTACTTCAAGTACATGGTCGACTTGCTGAAAAGCCGGGGCGGCTCGCACATTCAAGTCTTTGGCGGTGGCGGCGGCGTCATCGTGCCGCCCGAAATTCGCGAGTTGCATGCCTATGGCGTGACGCATATTTTCAGCCCGGAAGACGGCCAAAGAATGGGCCTGGCAGGCATGATCGGCGAGATGGTCATGCGCTGCGACAAAGACCTCACCGGCTTTGCCCCCCAAGAATTCAAAGCCATTCAAGGCCACGGCGAGATGAACTGGCGCGCCTTGGCGCAGCTCATCACGGCCGTCGAAAACGACCGAGCCGACCCAACGCTGGTCAACGCCATTCGCGAGCAAGCTGCCACCTGCCAAGTGCCGGTGCTGGGCATCACCGGCACCGGCGGCGCCGGCAAGTCGTCCCTCACCGACGAGTTGATTCGCCGCCTGCGGCTGGACCAAGGCGACAGCCTGCGCATCGCCGTCATCAGCATTGACCCGAGCCGGCGCAAAAGCGGCGGTGCGCTGCTGGGCGACCGGATTCGCATGAATGCCATCAGCCCTTGGAAAACCAATGCGCTCAGCAACGATGCGGGCCAACGCGTCTTCATGCGCAGCTTGGCCACGCGCGATTTCGGCTCAGAAATCAGCAAAGCCTTGCCCGACGTGATTGCCGCGTGCAAGGTCGCCGGCTTCGACATCATCGTGGTGGAGACCTCGGGCATCGGCCAGGGTGACGCCGCCATCGTCCCGCACGTGAACGTGCCGATGTACGTGATGACGCCAGAGTTTGGCGCGGCCAGCCAGCTCGAGAAAATCGACATGCTGGACTTTGCCGAGTTCATCGCCATCAACAAGTTTGACCGCAAAGGCTCGCTTGACGCCCTGCGCGATGTTGCCAAGCAAGTGCAGCGCAACAAAGAAGCCTGGACCACACCGACCGAGCAGATGCCTGTCTTTGGCACCATGGCGGCGCGCTTCAACGACGACGGCGTGACGGCGCTGTACCAAGCCCTGAAACCGCGCTTGGCCACGTTGGGGCTGACCTTGAAGCCCGGCATTCTGCCGCTGTCCTCGGTGCGCCACAGCACCAACCAAACGCCGGTGGTGCCAGCAGCCCGCACGCGTTATCTGGCTGAAATCAGCGACACCGTGCGCGGCTACAAAAAACGCACCTTGGCGCAAGCCCAACTGGCGCGTGAGGTGCAGCAGCTCAAGGCCGCTGCCGCCATGCTCAAGATCGACAAACCCGAACGGGCGCCTGCTGCCGAAGCCGTGCTCGACTTGGCCGGCCACCGCAAAGCTCGCATGGACGCCGACGCGCGGCATCTGTTGGCGCAATGGCCAGACATGCAAGCAGCCTACGCCGGCGACGAGTACGTGGTAAAAATTCGCGACAAAGAAATCCGCACCGCGCTCACCACCCAAACCTTGAGCGGCACGACCATCCGCAAAGTTGTGCTGCCGAAGTACCAAGACCACGGCGAAATTTTAAAGTGGCTGATGCTCGACAACGTGCCCGGCAGCTACCCCTACACCGCCGGCACCTTCGCCTTCAAACGCGAAGGCGAAGACCCGACACGCATGTTCGCCGGTGAAGGCGACGCCTTTCGCACCAACACCCGCTTCAAACTGCTCAGCGAAGGCATGCCGGCCAAACGCCTGAGCACCGCTTTTGACTCGGTCACGCTCTACGGCAACGACCCCGACGTGCGGCCCGACATCTACGGCAAGGTCGGTAACTCGGGCGTCAGCATCGCCACGCTGGACGACATGAAAGTGCTCTACAGCGGCTTCGATTTGTGCCACCCCGCCACCAGCGTCAGCATGACCATCAACGGCCCGGCGCCGAGTATTTTGGCGATGTTCATGAACACCGCCATCGACCAAAATCTAGACAAATTCAAACTCGATAACGGCCGTGAGCCGACCGATACCGAGACCGCCAAAATCCGCGAATGGGTGCAAGAAAATGTGCGCGGCACGGTGCAGGCCGACATCTTGAAAGAAGACCAGGGGCAAAACACCTGCATCTTTTCAACCGAGTTTTCACTCAAGGTGATGGGTGACATCGCCGAGTATTTTGTGCACCACAAAGTGCGCAACTTCTACAGCGTCTCCATCAGCGGTTACCACATTGCTGAAGCCGGCGCGAATCCGATCAGCCAGCTGGCGTTCACGCTCAGCAACGGCTTCACCTTTGTCGAAGCGTACTTGGCGCGCGGCATGCACATCGATGATTTCGCACCGAACCTGAGCTTCTTCTTCAGCAACGGCATGGACGCCGAATACACGGTGATGGGCCGCGTCGCGCGCCGCATCTGGGCGGTCGCCATGAAGGAAAAATACGGTGCCAATGAGCGCAGCCAAAAGCTCAAGTACCACATCCAAACCAGTGGCCGCAGCCTGCACGCGCAAGAGATTCAGTTCAACGACATCCGTACCACGCTGCAAGCGCTGATCGCGATTTACGACAACTGCAACAGCCTGCACACCAACGCCTTTGACGAAGCCATCACCACGCCGACTGAGGAGTCGGTGCGCCGGGCCATGGCGATTCAGCTCATCATCAACCGCGAGTGGGGCTTGGCGAAAAACGAAAACCCGTCGCAAGGCGCCTTCATCATCGAAGAACTGACCGAGTTGCTGGAAGAAGCCGTGCTGCTGGAGTTTGAACGCATCGCCGAACGCGGCGGTGTGCTCGGCGCGATGGAAACCGGCTACCAGCGCGGCCGGATTCAAGACGAATCGATGCACTACGAAATGCTCAAACACACCGGCGAGTTGCCGATCATCGGCGTCAACACCTTTCGCAATCCGCACGGCGACAAAGTGCAAGACAGCTTAGAGCTGGCGCGCTCTACAGATTCGGAGAAACAAAGCCAGTTGCAGCGCCTGCAAGACTTTCACACGCTGCACGCAGATGCAGCGCCAGCCATGCTGAAGCGCCTGCAGCAAGCGGTGATCGAGAACCTCAACGTGTTTGACGTGCTGATGGACGCGGTGCGCGTCTGCTCACTTGGGCAAATCACCAACGCGCTGTTTGAAGTTGGCGGGCAGTACCGCCGCAACATGTGAAAGCAAAAGCAGACAGGCAAAAAAATCGGCCCTGAGGCCGACTGAATCAAAAAGAGGGAATTAACCGCCTTTTTGGGGGCGTTTGCCCGGATTCTTTTTGCTGCGAGTCCAAGAGCCGCGCTCCAGGCTGATCTTTTGGCCGTGACCAGCAGTGCGGGTCATGCCAGGTGCAAGAGTAGGTCTAGGTGCGCAACGGTCGGCTTCGACGCGAATTTTTTGAGGCATGGAGGGCTCCGGTTGGAAATAACTGAACTTCGGATTTTATGCCATTGTGTGGCAACTATTGAAAAGCCTTCGCCAACGGCAGGTTCAGCAACAGGTTTTGCGGCTTCAATCGCAGCTCGCGGCCCTCGCTCATCATCAAACCGAGGTAGACGGGCTTGCCCGCCACGTCGGCGCGCATTTCTTGCGGGTTGGCAAATTCGAGCTTGAACAGGCTGAGCAAACGCTGCATCCGATCGGCCTCGACCGGCCGGTCCTCGTACAAGTCATTCAGCAATGCCGTCGCATGGACGTCCAGCCCGAGGTGCCAGCGCCAAACCTCATCGTCAATTTTTTGCAAGGGCTTGATGCGAACCGTCACGCCCAGCAAATGCTGCACCCATTTTTCAAGCACCCGGGCCAAGGCCGTCAGGCCAGAGCGGGCGCGCGTCATGGTCAGGACCAGGCCATGGCTGAGGTCGTTGTTGACCTCGTGCGTCAGGTCGAGCAAGAAGTTGTAACGCTCACCGGCGCGCCAGTAATCCGCCGCATTGGCGTCGGCCAGCACTTTAATTTGCACCTCGCTCATCGGCGCTTTGGCCTCGGCCAGCAAACGACCGATATCGCCTAAACCACCGGTTTCCTTGAGCATGTCCAAAACGCCTAAATCGCCACTGAGGATTTGCCCCTGCTCGACGGTGATGCGTTGCGGACGAAACAGCATTTCGGCGGCGCGCACTTCGTAGGCATCGCTGGCGTCGTCCAACACATTGCGCACGATAGCTTGCGTCAGCAGGTCCAGGAAAAGCGGCGGTACACCCATCACGCCGCGCCTGAAAAGGCCTAAATAACAGGCTTCCAACGTACCGGCAGCCAGCAGCTCATTCCGGAAATTCACGAAAAAGGTGTAGCTTTCGCGGGCGTCCGGGTCTTTGATGGCGGCCAGCTCGACCAGCCCGACCGCCCGGCTCGGCGCGGCTTGCAAGGCCGCGTGCAGCTTGCATTCATTCGGGCAGGATTCCGGCAGCAGAGCCAGTTCAGGGCGTTCTAAAAAAAGACGCAGGTAATCATCAGTCGGCACCAGCCAACCCCGCGCATTGCGCTGGAGTTGTCCGAATCCGCTGGAAGGCCAAAAATTTTGCATGGGCGAGATGGTCGCACAAACCCAAAACGCTGAAGAAATCTGAACGATCTGCCGCCATCTCGCCCAAGCAAGGCGACATTTATTCAAGCCCAAGTAGAAACACCTAAGAGCGGCTGCGCTGGCCGACATTAGACTCTCAGCGCAAACGTAGAATCAGCGATTCGAGGTAAATTTACTCGAATCAACATTTAAATTTCGGAGAAGCATGTGTCGGCTGAGTTCATCCTAGAAACCCAAGGACTGACCAAAGAATTCAAGGGATTCGTGGCGGTCAATCAAGTCGACCTGAAGGTCAAGCGCGGTCACATTCACGCCCTGATCGGTCCCAACGGCGCCGGCAAAACCACTTTTTTCAACCTGCTGACCAAGTTTTTGACGCCCACCCGCGGCAGCATTTTTTACAACGGTGTCGACATCACGACTGAGAAACCGGCCCAAACGGCCCGGCGCGGTATCGTCCGGTCGTTTCAGATCTCGGCGGTGTTCCCGCACATGACGGTGCTGGAGAATGTGCGCGCGGCACTGCAGCGCAACCTGGGGACCTCGTTTCATTTCTGGAAGCCCGAGAGCTCGCTGTTTCACCTGCATGCGCGCGCCGAGCAACTGCTGGTGCAGGTCGACTTGCAAGACTTTGCCGATGAGCTGACGGTGAACCTGCCCTACGGCCGCAAACGCGCACTCGAGTTAGCCACCACACTGGCACTCGAGCCCGACCTGATGCTGCTTGACGAGCCCACCCAAGGTATGGGCCACGAGGACGTCGACCGTGTCACCCAACTGATTAAAAAAGTGTCGGTCGGCCGCACCATCTTGATGGTTGAACACAATATGAATGTCGTTTCCTCGATCGCCGACCGCATCACGGTGCTGCAGCGCGGCGCCATCATTGCCGACGGCCCGTACGCCGAGGTGTCCAAAAACCCCTTGGTGATTGAGGCCTACATGGGCACTGCCGACGCCGCTTTGGCAGGAGCCCATTGATGGCCAAAGAACTGCTGCGCATTGAAGACCTGCACGCCTGGTACGGCGAGTCGCACATATTGCATGGCGTGAACCTGACGGTGAACGAGGGCGAAGTGGTGACCTTGCTAGGCCGCAACGGCGCCGGACGCACCACCACGCTGCGCGCGATTGTCGGTATGACGGGCGCGCGCAAGGGCGTGGTCAAGATCAATGGCCAAGACGTGTTAAAGCTGTCGCCGCACAAAGTGGCCCGGCTCGGCGTTGGTTATTGCCCTGAAGAGCGCGGCATCTTCGCCAACCTGACGGCGGAAGAAAACCTGCTGTTGCCGCCGGTCATTGCGCCGGGCGGCATGAGCATGGACGAGATTTATACGATGTTCCCGAACCTGCAAGAGCGCGCCTCCAGTCCGGGCACTCGTCTGTCCGGCGGTGAGCAGCAAATGCTGGCTGTGGCGCGGATTTTGCGTACCGGCGCGCGCTTGTTGTTGCTCGACGAAATCTCCGAAGGCTTGGCCCCGGTGATCGTGCAAAAACTCGCCGAGATGATTCTGACGCTCAAAGCCAAGGGCTACACCATCGTGCTGGTGGAGCAAAACTTTCGCTTTGCCGCACCGCTGGCCGACCGTTTTTATGTGATGGAGCACGGCACCATCGTCAAACAGTTTGCGCAAGCAGAACTGACAGAAAACATGGGCATGTTGCAGGAATATTTGGGGGTCTGACCCCATTTAATTTGACCCCATTTAATTTTTATCGTTGGTTATTTACTTTTATCTTTTGCACCAGGAAACACCATGAAAATCAAAACTCTCGTTGCCGCTTTAGCGGTTGGCTATGCTGGTTTTATCGGCTTGGCTGGCGTTGCTTCGGCACAAAACACCGGTCCGGTCAAAATCGGTTTCATCACCGACATGTCCAGCCTGTACGCCGACATTGACGGCCCGGCTGGCGCTGAAATGATCCGCTGGGCAGCGCAAGACTTTGGCGGCAAGGTGCTGAACCGGCCAGTCGAAGTGCTGGTCGCTGACCACCAAAACAAAGCCGACGTGGCAAGCTCTAAGGCCCGCGAATGGATCGACAAAGACGGTCTGTCGATGTTGATTGGCGGCACCAGCTCCGGCACGGCCATCGCCATGTCCAAAGTGACGACCGAAAAGAAACGCCCCTTCATCGCCATCGGCGCCGGCTCGGCCCGCCTGACCAATGAAGACTGCAGCCCTTACACGGTGCACTACGCCTATGACACCGTGGCGCTGGCCAAGGTCGCTGGCAATGCGCTGGTCAAAGCCGGCAATAAAAACTGGTTCTTCCTGACCGCTGACTACGCCTTTGGTTACTCGCTGGAAGGCGATGCTGCAAACGTCGTCAAGGCCAATGGCGGCACGGTGGCTGGGACCGTCCGGCACCCGCTCAACGCCTCTGACTTCTCTTCATTCTTGTTGCAGGCGCAGTCTTCCAAGGCACAAATTCTGGCCCTGGCCAACGCTGGCGGTGACTTCACCAACGCCATGAAAGCTGCCAAGGAGTTCGGTATCACCAAAACCATGAAGGTCGCCGGTCTGCTGGTGTTCATCAACGACGTCCACAGCCTGGGCTTGGCCAACACCGAAGGCCTGCAACTGGCCGACAGCTGGTACTGGAACCAAGACGACGCCTCACGCAAGTTTGCTCAGCGCTTTTTTGCCAAGTACAAGCGCATGCCTTCAAGCATTCAGGCCGCTGACTACTCGGCCGCTTCGAACTACTTGAAAGCGGTTCAAACCGCCGGTACGACCGACGCCGACAAGGTCATGGCCACCCTCAAAAGCATGCAGTTCAATGACTTTTACACCAAGGGCAAGGTGCGCGCCGACGGCCGCATGATCCACGACATGTACCTGTTCCAAGTCAAGAGCTCGAAAGATTCGATCACGCCATGGGACTACTACACGACCCTGGCCAAAGTGCCGGGCGATCAAGCCTTCACTTCGGTGGCTGAGTCGAAGTGCTCACTGCTGAAGAAATAAGCAATCACCCATTTCATGGAAATTTTCGGCATCCCCCTACAGGCGTTTCTAGGCCAGCTCTTACTGGGCCTGGTCAACGGCGCTTTTTACGCCATGCTCAGCTTGGGCTTGGCGGTTATTTTTGGATTGCTCGGCATCGTCAATTTTGCCCACGGTGCGCTGTACATGCTGGGCGCTTTTGCGGCTTGGATCTTGCTTGACCAATTCGGCCTGAACTATTGGTACGCGCTGATCTTGGCGCCGCTCAGCGTCGGCGTTATGGGCGTGGTGATCGAACGGCTGTTTCTCAAGCATCTCTACAAACTCGACCCGCTGTATGGCTTGCTGCTGACTTTCGGTTTGGCGCTGATTCTTGAAGGCGTTTTTCGTGAGATGTACGGCGTGTCGGGCCAGAACTACAACGTGCCGGAGCTGCTGTCCGGTGCCACCAACCTCGGCTTCATGATGCTGCCGAACTACCGCGCCTGGGTGGTGTTGGTGTCGCTGGTGGTCTGCCTTGGCACCTGGTATTTGATTGAACGCACGCGGCTGGGCGCTTACCTGCGCGCCGGCACTGAGAACGCGCCGCTGGTGCAAGCCTTTGGTATCAATGTCCCCATGATGGTCATGCTGACCTATGGCGCTGGTGCCGCTCTGGCCGGGCTGGCCGGTGTGTTGGCGGCACCCATCATTCAGGTCAGCCCGCTAATGGGCTCGAACCTCATCATCGTGGTCTTTGCGGTGGTGGTGATTGGCGGCATGGGCTCGATCTTGGGCTCGGTGCTGACCGGCCTCGGGCTGGGCCTGATCGAGGGCATGACCCGCGTTTTTTACCCTGAGGCCTCGAGCATTGTGGTCTTCGTCATCATGGTGTTGGTGCTGATGGTGCGGCCATCGGGACTGTTCGGAAAAGAGAATTGATGATGCACGCTAAAACCCTCACGCGCATCACCTACCTGGTGCTGCTGGCACTGCTGCTGACCGCACCGATGTTGGGCCTGTACCCGGTGTTTGTGATGAAGCTGCTGTGCTTTGCCCTGTTTGCCTGCGCCTTTAATTTGCTGCTGGGTTTCACCGGCTTGCTGTCCTTTGGCCATGCGGCCTTTTTTGGTTCAGCCGCGTATGTCACCGGCTGGTTCGTCAAGTCGCAGGGCTGGACGCCAGAGATGGCGATCTTGGCGGGCGGGGTGTCGGCTGGACTGCTCGGCTTGGTGGTCGGACTGGTGGCGATTCGGCGTCAGGGCATTTACTTCGCCATGATCACACTGGCGATCGCGCAGATGATTTACTTTGTCTGCCTGCAAGCGCCCTTCACCGGCGGCGAAGACGGCTTGCAAGGTGTGCCGCGCGGCAACTTGTTCGGCCTGATGTCCCTGCAGTCCGACACCACCTTGTATTACTTTGTGGCGGCTGTTTTTGTGCTGTCATTTTTGGTAATTGGGCGCGTGGTGAGCTCGCCTTTCGGCCAGGTGCTGAAGATGATCCGCGAAAACGAGCCCCGCGCCGTGTCACTCGGCTACCAAGTCGACCGCTACAAGCTGCTGGCTTTTGTCTTGTCTGCGGCCTTGGCCGGTGTGGCCGGCTCGCTCAAAACCATCGTCATGGGCTTTGCCACGCTGACCGATGTGCATTGGTCGATGTCGGGCGAGGTGATCTTGATGACGCTGCTCGGCGGTGTTGGCACTTTCTTCGGGCCGGTGTTTGGCTCAGGGCTGGTGATTGCGCTGCAAAACCTGCTGGCCGACAAAGTCGGCTCCTGGGTCACCGTCATCATCGGTGTGATCTTCGTGCTCTGCGTGCTGACCTTTCGCAAGGGCGTGGTCGGTGAGCTGCAAGCCTTTCTCGAACGACGCCGCCGCGCTGCGCTTTAAATCTCCGGGGACAGTCACCAAGGCAGTGTCTGTCCTCGGTAGTCCACCAAGGCACCCGTCTGCGCAGGTGTCAGGCCTGCCAGCACCGCGAGCAAGTCACTCGCTGCCTCGACAGCCGGCCGCACTTTCAGCCCAGTCTTAGCGAAGGGCTGCGACAGCGCGGTGTCCACCGTGCCCGGATGCAACGCCACGCAAACAGCGTGTGCATTGCGCCGCACCAGCTCAATCGACGCCGTTTTGACCAACTGGTTCAGCGCCGCCTTGGAAGCGCGGTAGCCATACCAGCCGCCCAGCGCGTTGTCGCCAATGCTGCCGACCTTGGCCGACACAAAGCCGGCGACGCAGCGCCCGTGCTGGGGCAACAGCGGCAAAAAATGCTTCATCACCAGCGCCGGGCCGATGGTGTTGATGCGAAACACATGCGTTAAATAGTCTGCGTCAAGATGCGACCAGCTGCGTTCCGGCTGGCCCTGCTCGCCATGCAAAAATCCGCTGGCCAGCAGCAACAAACGCAAGTCGGCGTGGTGTGCAGCGCATTGCTCGGCCACCCAGTCGGCCGCCCTCTTTAGGCTGGCTTCGTCGCTGTAGTCGATGGCGGGTTGGGTGCTGCGGCCTAGGGCTAACACGACATGCTCGGCATCAACCGACAGCTGCTGCACCAAGGCCGCACCCAAACCGCCGCCAGCGCCAATCACCAAAGCTAGGCTCTGGCGCGGGGGTGTTGGTATCACTTTGGCATCACCGCTTGTTAGGCCAAGGATTCGTCATCGAGCAAACGCACCCTGACGCTCTTGCCCTTGACCTTGCCAAGCGACAGCTTCTGCAGGGCTTCGTTGGCGATGCTGCGGTCTAGCGCCACATAGGTGGAGAACTCGTTGACATTGATTTTGCCGACCTGCTCGCGGGTGAAGCCAGCGTCGCCGGTGAGCGCGCCCAGCACGTCGCCTGCGCGGATTTTTTCTTTGCGGCCACCCACTATTTGCAGCGTCACCATGGGCGGCACCAGCGGCTCCGTACTGGCCGGCGTGAGCGCTTCCAGCTTGTGCCACTCCGACTCGGCCTTTTGCAGCTGCTCGATCTTGCCGACCGACCCCATCTCGTTCATGCTGGCCAGGCTGATGGCCCAACCTTCTTCGTCGGCACGACCGGTGCGGCCGATGCGGTGAATATGCACTTCCGCGTCTGGTGTGACGTCGACATTGATGACCATCTCGAGCTGCGAAATGTCCAGCCCGCGCGCCGCCACATCGGTCGCCACCAGCACCGAGCAACTGCGGTTTGAAAACTGCACCAGCACTTGGTCACGCTCGCGTTGCTCGAGCTCCCCGTACAGCGCCAGCGCACTGAAACCCTGTGCTTTCAAGACTTGCACCAACTCGCGGCACTGCACCTTGGTGTTGCAAAAAGCCAGCGTGCTGGCCGGCCGGTAGTGGTTCAGCACGGCAGACACGGCATGCAGGCGCTCGCTTTCGCGCACCTGGTACCAACGCTGGCGAATCTTGTTGCTGTCGTGCTGCGCCGCGACGGTGACGGTTTGCGGTTGCCGCATGAACTGCTGGCTGAGCTTGGCAATGCCTTCCGGGTAAGTCGCCGAAAACAGCAGCGTCTGGCGCTCAGCCGGGCACTGGCGCGCCACCACCGCGATGTCGTCGAAAAAGCCCATGTCGAGCATGCGATCGGCTTCGTCCAGCACCAAGGTGTTGAGCGCGTCCAACTTCAAATTGCCGCGTTGCAAGTGGTCCATGATGCGGCCCGGCGTGCCGACCACAATATGCGCGCCATGCTCAAGACTGGCAATTTGGCCACGCATGGCGACACCGCCGCAGAGCGTGACGACCTTGATGTTTTCTTCGGCCCGCGCTAAGCGGCGGATTTCTTGCGTGACTTGGTCGGCCAACTCGCGCGTTGGGCACAGCACCAGCGACTGCACGGCAAAGCGCCGGGCGTTCAGGTTGGACAGCAGCGCCAGCGCAAAGGCGGCGGTCTTGCCGCTGCCGGTTTTGGCTTGGGCGATCAGGTCTTTGCCGAGCAGCGCAATCGGCAAGCTGGCGGCCTGAATCGGCGTCATTTGCTCGTAGCCGAGGAGTTTGAGGTTGGCCAGGGCGGCCGGCGTCAGCGATAAGCTGGCGAAATCGTTGGAGGTGGAGGCAAGTGCAGTCATCCCTCGATTATCGTCACTCGCGGCATTTCAACCGCATCAAGCGGATGACCGTGGCGCGGCAACTGGACATGCCGCGGTGTTAAGGTTTGCCGCTTGACTTGGCATTTCGCATTTTTTAGGCATTTCCCTTCTCCTTGTCCAAAGGCTTCTCATGGCTGATTTTGAATTTGATTTGTTGGTGGTCGGTGGCGGCAGCGGCGGCGTGCGCGCGGCCCGCATGGCCGCCCAGCGCGGTGCGCGGGTCGGCTTGGTGGAGGCTCAAGCCATGGGCGGCACTTGTGTCAACGTCGGCTGTATTCCTAAAAAGCTTTACAGCTACGCGGCGCACTTTGCCGAGTCTTTTGAAGAGTCGCACGGCTTTGGCTGGGTCGGCCCAGCGCCGACGCTCGATTGGTCCGCCCTCAAAGTCGGCCGTGCTCGCGAAATCACGCGGCTGAACGGCATTTACTTGCAGCTGCTGACAGGCGCTGGCGTGCAAATCATTGAAGGTTGGGCCAGCTTGGTCGACGCGCACACGGTCGAGGTGGCTGGCCAGCGCTACAGCGCTAAAAATTTACTCATCGCCACCGGCGGTACCCCCAGCGTGCCCGACATCGCCGGCCGCGAGCATGTCATCACCTCGAACGAGATCTTCGACATTGAGCCGTTCCCGAAGCGCTTGTTGGTGGTCGGCGGCGGCTACATCGCCTGCGAATTCGCCTCGATTTTCAACGGCCTTGGCGCCCAAGTGACGCAGCTGTACCGCGGCGAACAAGTGCTGCGCGGTTTTGACAACGATGTGCGCAGCTTCATCTCGGCCGAGATGCTGAAAGCGGGCGTTGACTTGCGGCTGAAAGCCGACGTCGCCCACATCACGCGCAACGTTGGCAACGCAGGTGCTTTGCAGGTGCAACTGAGCGACGGCAGCGCCCTCGAAGTCGACGCCGTGCTCTACGCCACCGGCCGCGTGCCGAATGTCAAAGGTCTTGGTTTAGAGGCGTTGGGCGTGGCGCAAAAAAACGATGGTGCCATCCAAGTTAACGCGCAATACCAAACCTCGGTGCCGAATATTTATGCCGTCGGCGATGTCACCGCACGAGTGCAACTGACGCCGGTGGCGCTGGGTGAGGCGATGGTGGTGGTCGATCATTTGCTCGGGCCGGTGGCCGGCAAAGCGCCGCGGTCTATGAGCTACGACTTCATTCCCACCGCTGTTTTCACGCACCCGAACATTGGCACAGTGGGTTTTTCGGAGGCCGATGCGCGCGCGCAGTTTGGAAATATTCGCGTTTACAAAAGCGAGTTTAAAGCGCTCAAACACACGCTCAGCGGCAGCACGGAGCGCACCCTCATGAAGCTGCTGGTTGACGACGCCTCTGACCGCGTGGTCGGGCTGCACATGGTCGGCGCTGAAGCCGGCGAAATCGTCCAAGGCTTTGCCGTTGCCATGAAAGCCGGCGCCACCAAAGCCGTGTTCGACAGCACCATCGGCATTCACCCGACAGCCGCTGAAGAATTTGTCACCATGCGCGACCCGGTGAAAGTCTGATGCGATGAAACCGATGCCTTATCTATCGACCTACATCGCGCCCGCCCGCTACACCGACCCGCTGGCGGCACTGAGTCAGGTGCAGCTGATTTACGACCAGCAAATCGCCCATTTGCGGGACTGCATGCAGCGCTACGTGGCTGGCGAAACGCTGCCAGGCCGCGTCCGTGCTTGCTACCCGTTTGTCCGCATTCACACCGAAACCGTGGCCCGTGCCACGCTGGAAATGCCCGACATCGCCCAGCTGAGTTATGGTTTTGTGGCCGGGCCTGGCACTTTCGACACGACGCTGACGCGGCCCGACCTGTACGCCCACTACTACCTGGAGCAGTTTCGGCTGCTGCTGAAAAACCATTCGGTCGAGCTTGAAATTGGCACCAGCACACAACCGATTCCGGTGCACTTTTCTTTTGCCGAGCATGACCACATCGAAGGCCATTTGAGCGCCGAGCGGCGCATGCTGATGCGCGACGCTTTTGACCTGCCCGACCTGGCGGCGATGGACGACGGCATTGCCAACGGCACCTATGCGCCGAAAGCCGGCGAGTCGCAACCGCTGGCGCTGTTCACGGCCGCACGCGTCGACTATTCACTGCAGCGCCTGCGCCACTACACCGGCACCTCGCCCGACTGGTTTCAGAACTACGTGCTGTTCACCAACTACCAGTTTTACATCGACGAATTTGTGCGTCTCGGCCATGAAGAAATGAGCCGCGCCGACAGCCCTTTTGTCGCCTTTGTCGAACCCGGCAACGTCGTCACGCGGCGCAGCGGACTGCCGGCAGTGGCCGGTGACGAACTCGGCGCAGCACCGCCGCGCTTGCCGCAAATGCCGGGCTACCACTTGCTGCGCGCCGACCGTTCCGGCATCAGCATGGTCAACATCGGTGTCGGCCCGGCCAACGCTAAAAACATCACCGACCACATCGCCGTGCTGCGGCCGCACGCCTGGATCATGCTCGGCCATTGCGCTGGCTTGCGCAGCAGCCAGCAGCTGGGTGACTACGTGCTGGCCCACGGCTATGTGCGCGAAGACCATGTGCTCGACGAAGAGTTGCCGCTGTGGGTGCCGATTCCGGCATTGGCCGAAATTCAAATGGCCTTGCAGCAAGCGGTAGAAGACGTCACCCATTTGCAAGGGCCAGAGCTGAAACGCATCATGCGCACCGGCACCGTGGCGAGCACCGACAACCGCAACTGGGAACTGCTGCCGGGCAACCAGCCGCAGCGCCGATTCAGCCAAAGCCGGGCCGTCGCGCTCGACATGGAAAGCGCCACGATTGCCGCCAACGGCTTTCGCTTTCGGGTGCCCTACGGCACGCTGCTGTGCGTCAGCGACAAGCCCTTGCACGGCGAGATCAAGCTGCCGGGCATGGCGAATCACTTTTACCGCGAGCGCGTCGACCAACATTTGCGCATCGGCATTCGGGCGCTTGAATTGCTGCGCGCCGGCGGCAGCAACCAGCTGCACAGCCGCAAGCTGCGCAGCTTTTCAGAGGTGGCTTTTCAGTGAGTTGACAATCGCGGACGGCCCGCGCCATAGCAACGTCACTCGTCTATACTTGCACCTAATCTAGTACAAGTTAAACAAGGCCAGCCCATGAAAATCGTTAACTATTCCGACGCGCGCAGTTCGCTCAAATCCGTGCTCGACCAAGTGAATGACGACGCTGACGTGACCATCATCAGTCGCCGGGATGGTGCGGACGCTGTCGTGATGTCGCTAGACCAGTATCAAAGCATGATGGAAACCATGCACCTGCTGTCGACCCCGGCAAATGTCGCGCACTTGGTCAAGTCCATTGCCCAACACAAAGCCGGCAAATCAGTAAGGCGTGAGTTGGTAGACGCTGGTAACAAGTGAGCCGCTCCATTCGCTTCACCCCGGCAGCTTGGGAGGACTACACCTACTGGCAGGGGCAGGATAAAAAGACTTTGAAGCGCATCAATACCCTGATTGAGGCAGCGCGACGTGACCCATTTTCGGGGATCGGAAAACCCGAACCTTTGTTGGGCAGCCTGTCGGGCTATTGGTCGCGGCGCATTGATGAAACACACCGCCTTGTGTATGCCGCCGACGATGCAGACTTTGACGTGATCGCGTGCCGTGGGCATTATGACGATTGACCCGGCGGCACCTGCGCACGCAGGCCACGAGCCCGAATTCGCCGCAATGGCAAAACCCATCCGTCATGGAGAGCTCAGCGCGACCCTCCGTGACTGCAGATTCGGGTTCATCGACTGCCGCGCTTCGCTCGCAGTGACGAATTTTTAGTTCAAGCTTCAGGCAGGGCCAAGTTGGTCGGCTGGCGTTTTTCAATGGCAAATTTAAGCAACGCTGCGCTGCGGAAAATGCCGTGCGCAAACTTACCGTAAGGCAAGGTCACGAACAACGCCATCACCGCACCCAAGTGCACAGCCAACAGCAAGGCCATGGAAGAGGTGTCGCGCCAAGCCAGCAAGGCCAAGCCCGTCAAGCTGACCCAAAACAGCAAGGCGATGAAACCGCGGTCCATTGGTTTTTGGGCTGCATCACCATGGCTGGCATGGCGCGTGAAGTTGAGCCAGAGCAAACCGGCCGGGCCGATCAGCAAACCAATCCCGCCGACAGTGCCGAGCAACACCGGCAAGCTGGTGTAGCCGTAAGGCGCTTGCAAATTGAACAGATAGTGGTAAAGCGTGGCGACCGAGGTGGCGGCAAAGCACAGCATGAAGCCATAAAAGGTCAGGTGGTGAAAGCGCCGGCGCCACAGCGTGGGGGCGTCGTCGTCGTTCGGGCAGCCTTCGATCGGTTCATTACCGCTGGGTTGGTTGGCGCCGTCTAAGTACTTCAAGCGCAGCGCGGCAGAGGTCGCTTCCATGGCGGCTTCAGCCAATGCGTTGGAAGCTGTGGCCGGTGAGACGTCGCGCCAAAAACTGCGTACGCCCAGCCCCAAGGCCAACACCGCAAACAAGAAGATCGGCGCGAACATCGAGACCAGCAGGTTGTGCGGAAAGATGGCGTAAAAGTTACCCGCCAGCGGCTCATGAAAGAGCTGACCTTGCGCTTGAATCGCCAGCACCAGAAACAGCGCAAGGCCGGCGGCCAGCGCTATCGCCACCGTCAAGCCTTGGCGTTTGTAGAGCGCACCGAGCGCTGGCGGCCAAGCGTAGTCTGCATAAGTCTGAACGCGCACTTGGGCCATGGCTTGCGGCACATTGATGGCGAATTCATGCGGCGGCGAGTACTGGCAAGCATGCAAACAAGCACCGCAGTTGTGGCACAAGTTGGCTAAGTAATGAATGTCGGCCTTGCCGAATTCGAGGTGCCGGGTCATGGCCGGAAACACCGCACAAAAACCTTCGCAGTAACGACAGGCATTGCAAATTTGCATTTGCCGACTGACTTCAGTTTCGTTCGCTGTCAGCGAAAAATCGCCAGTGGCCAGGGCTCGCGCCTCGCGGGTCAGGGCTTCAAGCTGCTGCATGGGTGTCTTCCGTCAAAGTCGTTGATGTGGAGGCTTTATCGGCCATTTGAGCCTTGGCGGCCTTGGCCGCTTGAACGCCGGCAATGCGGCCAAAGGCCGTGCCGATGGTCATGCCGACGCCTGCGGTGTAGCCCTTGCCCAGCACGTTGCCGGCCATCAGCTCGCCGGCGGCAAACAGGTTCGGGCTGGCTTGGCCGCCAAAGTGCACGGCGGTCGTCTCGTCAGTCTTCATGCCGAGGTAGGTGAAGGTGATGCCGGGCTTGAGTGCGTAGCCGTAAAACGGCGCGGTATCAATCGGCCGCGCCCAATGCGTCTTCGCGGGGCTCAAGCCTTCGGTGTGGCAGTCGTCGAGCACGCCGTGGTCAAAAGAGCCGACTTTGCAGGCGGCGTTGTAGTCCTGCACGGTGTTGACAAAGGCGTGTTCGTCGAGGCCGAGTTGGCGCGCCAGTTGCGCCAAGGTGTCGGCTTTTTCGCCCGGAAAGACGGGCGGCATGAAGCGACCCACGGCTTTGGCGTCGATGATTGAATAAGCCACTTGCGCCGGTTGGTGCGCCACCAAGCGACCCCAAATCGCATAGCGCTTGGGCCAGAAATCTTCGCCTTCGTCATAAAAACGCTCGGCATGCTTGTTCACCACCACGCCCAGCGAGACGCAGTCAACCCGCGTGCAAATGCCGCCGTCGTACAACGGGGCGCGGGCGTCAACCGCAACGCAATGGCTTTGGTTCGGCTCGCCAATCGTGTCGGCGCCTTGGTCGATCAAGTCGCGCAGCAGCACACCCCTATTGAAGCGCGTACCGCGAATGGCGAAGTTGTCGGACGGCCATTCGCCAGCGTCGTTTTGACCCCAGACTTCACGCATCCATTCGAGGTTAGATTCAAAACCGCCGCTGGCCACCACGCAGGTCCGCGCTTCAATGCGCTGGCTGCCTTGGCTGCCTTGGCTGCCTTGGCTGCCTTGGCTGCCTTCATTGCCAATTAGGCCGGTCAGGTGCGCGGCCACAAAGCGGCCGTCTTGGAGTTCAAGGCGACTCACCGTTGAGTCGTAACGCACCTCGATGCCGAGCTTTTCAGCGCTGCGGTAATAAGCGTTCATGAGCGCTTTGCCGCCGCCCATGAAAAACGCGTTGGTCCTCGACAGATGCAGCGTGCCCGACAAGGACGGCTGAAAACGCACCCCGTGATGGCGCATCCAGTCACGGCAATTCGAGGACTCGCGAATCGCCAAGCGCGCCAGTTTTTCATTGGTCAGACCGCCGGTGACTTTGAGCAAGTCTTGCCAGAATTCTTCTTCTGGATAGGCCTCGGTCAGCACGTCTTGCGGCGCGTCATGCATGCAGCGCAAATTGCGCGTGTGCACCGAGTTGCCACCGCGCCACTCGCGCGGTGCCGTCTCCAGCACCAGCACACTGGCGCCCGCTTCACGCGCCATCAGCGCCGCACACAAGGCGGCATTGCCGCCGCCAATCACCAGAACATCCAACATGCACTCACTCCCGACTTGATTGATCTATGTTCAGTCCGCGCGAATCTGCGCGCGCTTGACGATGTCACTCCAGACCCTTTGCTCGCCCGCAATGAAGGTGGCAAATTCACTGGCCGGACCGCCGCCGCCGATGGCGTTGTCGGTCGCAAAACGGGCCGTCACGGCAGACGACTTGAGCGCTTTCAAGGACTCCTCCTGCAAGCGCTTCACCACCTCCGGCGGTGTCCCCGCCGGGGCCAAAATGCCGTACCACTGCGAGGTCTCAAAGTTTTTGAAGCCTAACTCAGCCACCGTCGGCACGTCGGGCAGACTGGAAATGCGCTGGGCCGTGCCCACCGCAATCGGACGCAACTGGCCCGACTTGATGTAGGCGCTCAGCGCCGGCAAGCCCGCCGACGAAGCTTGCGTGCGACCCGCGATCAAATCGGTCAGCTGCGGGCCGGTGCCGCGGTAAGGGATGTGCGTGATGAACAGGCCGCTGACCAGCTTGAGGTATTCCATCGCCAGGTGACCGGCGCTGGCGTTGCCAGCTGATCCATAGTTCAGCTGACCGGGATGCTTTTTCACGTAGCTGGAAAATTCTTGAAAGTTTTTAGCCGGCACGTCCGGGTGAATCACGAAGACATTCGGCACTTTCGCCAACAGCGTCACCGGCACGAAGTCTTTATTGACGTCGTAGGGCTGGTTTTTCAGCATGTACGGATTGACCGCCAGCGTGCCGACATGGCCGAGGATGAGGGTGTGGCCATCAGGCACGGCTCTGGCGACTTCTTGCATGGCGGTGACGCCAGCGCCACCGGGTTTGTTTTCAATGTAGACCGATTGGCCGAGCTGCTTGCTCAGTTCTGCGGCCACGGAGCGGGCGACGATTTCAGAGGTGCCACCAGGCGCAAAGGGCACCACGAAGCGGATGGCTTTGGACGGCCAAGCAGGCTGCGCCAGCACGCCGGGCAAGGCCAACGTGGCCGCGCCGAAGCCGGCGGCTTGAAGCACGTTACGGCGTGAGAGTCGAGATTCAATCATGGCTGAGTACTGTGTCATTGAGCTTAGATCGGATCGACCTTAACGGGCTGCGAGCCCGTTGGTGAGAGGACTTCCCCTGCAAACAGGAAAATCTCTCAGCCATTTTTCGGTTTGTTGCGATTAACATCTGACAACAAGTTTGCTTATTTTCTTTCAATCTTTTCAGACAGACAGATAATATCGGGCCAAACCAGTCAAGCTGAAAGTAGGCGAACGGTACAGGGTTATCACAATGTGTGATGGCAGCGACAGCACCACGCCAGACAAAGCACCCGATTCTCAACCGGCGTCAAGCGGCGTCAAGCGGCATTTCAATCACCGAGCACCAGCCTGATGACCAACACAAAAAACAACGGCCCCAAAATAATCCAGCAATTGTTTGAAAACGCTGGCGTGACCTTGAACGGCGATGCGCCATGGGACATGCAGATTCACAACAAGGCTTTTTTTCGGAAAATGCTGACGCAGTGGGAACTGGGCATCGGCGAGTCCTACATGGACGGCGACTGGGACAGCCCGCAGCTGGACGAGTTCTTTTTCAAAATCACCAACACAGACCTGGAGCAAACCGTGGTCGGGCCGGCCAAGATTCGGTTTTTCTTGGAAATATTGCGGCAGAAGTTTTTCAATCTGCAAACCAAGAACCGGGCCTTTCAAGTGGGCGAGCAGCACTACGACATCGGCAACGATTTGTTTGAAAGCATGCTCGATTCAAGCCTGATGTATTCCTGCGGTTACTGGGAACACGCCCAGAATTTAGAAGAAGCGCAGTTGCACAAGCTCGAGATGATTTGCCGCAAGCTGGAACTCCAACCCGGCGAACGTCTGCTGGACATTGGTTGCGGCTGGGGCGGACTGGCACGCTACGCGGCGCAAAAATACCAAGTCGAAGTGGTCGGTGTCACGATTTCAAAAGAGCAGCAAAAACTCGCCCAAGAACGCTGCGCCGGCTTGCCGGTGACGATCACCTTGACCGACTACCGGGAGCTCAAGGGTGAATTCGACAAGATCGTGTCGGTCGGCATGTTCGAGCATGTCGGCGTTAAAAACTACGTGACTTATTTCGACACGGTCAGCCAGTTACTCAAACCGGACGGCCTTTTTTTGCTGCACACCATTGGCAACCACGTGACCGAAAAAACGCGCGACATGTGGCTCGACAAATACATCTTTCCGAACGGTCACCTGCCCTCGGCCAAACAAATTGCCAGCGCGGTCGAGGGCCGATTTCTGATCGACGACTGGCATAACTTCGGCCGCGACTACGACCGCACACTGATGGCCTGGTGGGCTAATTTCGAGCGCGCATGGCCTTCGCTCAAAGACAAATACGGCGAGCGGTTTTACCGCATGTGGAAATATTTTTTACTGTCCTCTGCCGGATTTTTCCGCTCAGGCCAAGGCCAGCTGTGGCAAATCGTTTTGAGCAAACGCGGCCGTCCAGCGACCTACCGCTCAGTGCGCGGTGAGGCTAAAAGCTAAAGTTTCAGTTGCGCGCCGACCCAGCGACCTGAACGCACGGCGTCACGCGCGCAGTCGGCCAGCACCACCCGGGCCGCCAGACCGGCCGGTGAAAGCTCATCGTCAGACAAGCTGCACAGCGCTGTGGCCCGGCGTGCCAGCGGGTCGCTGATCTCGGTCAGCTTGAAGCGTTGCGCGGCATCGGCATAACGGCCAACCGCCGCCCACGGCTGCACGGTGCAGCCCAAACCGTTGTCCACCGCGTCCATCAACATGGCCAGCGAGTCAATCTCAGCCACCACATTCGGCTTGCACTTGGCCCGCGCAAAAGCGCTCTCCAAGGTGCTGCGCAAACCGTGCGAGCCGGTTGGCAAGATCAGCGGCAAACCGGCCAGTTGCGCCACGCTCATGCGCTTGGGCGGTTTGACAGCGGTGACCAATGTCAGCTGCCGCGATTCGATCAAAAAGAGCTTTTCTTCCAACAGTGGCATCACGCTCAAACGCCGTCCGGCTTGGCTGTCAAAGAGGATGGCCAGGTCGAGCTGGCGGGCGTTCAGCATGGCGGTCAGGTGACCCGACAGGCTTTCAACCACATGCAAGCGCACCTCCGGGTAACGCTCTCGCATGGCGCGCAGCAGTGGCAGACCCAGCACGGCGGCGGTGGTCGGCGCCATGCCAACGCTGACGCTGCCCGACAGCCGCGACTCTTGCGCTGAGCGCACCGCCTGCTCAGCATGCCGCAGCACCAGCTGCGCTTCCCTGAAAAAAGCCAGCCCGGCCTCGGTCGGCGTCACGCCCTTGGGGCTGCGTTGCAACAGACGCGTCGACAGCTCGCTTTCGAGTCGGCTGATTTGCTGGCTCAGCGCCGACGGCACCAGCTCTAAATCCAGCGCCGCACGGCTGATGCTGCCCAGCTCAATGACCCGCACCAAATAACGCAGTTGGCGTAATTCCATGGCTCAAGCCCTTCCAGCAGACGGCGCCAATCGGTCGCGCCAAAGTGGCCGCAAGGCCAGCACGCCCAGCAACGGACCCAGCCCGAGCCAAGGCAACAGCGTGCCCAAGGCATGCTGCTGTGCCAGCCCGGTGAAGAGCTTGATGCTGACAATCGAGACGGCGAAGCCGATGCTGTTGCTCAGCGTCAACACGCTGCCGACCGCTTGCGGCGGCGCGTTGTTGGCGGTCAGGGCCGACAACTGCGGCGAGTCGCCTGACACGCTGATGCCCCAGACCAACAGCCAGGCCGCAAACCAGCCGACCGACGCATCGATCAACCAAGGCGCCAGCGCGCAGCAGAGGCCGCTGACGGCCAATTGACCCGTCGCCACACGGGCGCTGCCCCAACGCCGCGCCAGCCAACCGCCGCCCACGCAACCCAGTGCACCGCTGCCAATCACCGCAAAAGCCGCCAAGGAGAGCGCACTGCCGCTCAGTCGGTTGGCCAAGATCAAGGGCAGCATGACCCACAGTGTGTAAAGCTCCCACATGTGGCCCAAGTAGCCAAGCACGGAGGCACGCACGCGCCGGTCGGTCCATAGCGTGGCCAGTGCGCGCCACTCCAAAGCACTGCTTCGCGCAGGGCCGGTCGGCGCTTCGGGCAACACCCCAAACAACAGCAGGCCGCCGCCAGCGGCCAGCGCTGCCACGCCGAGCATGACGCTGGGCCAGGGCAAATCGCTGCTCAGGCCGCGCAAGCCGTGCGCACTGGCCGAGCCCAATACCAGCGCGCCAATCAACCAGCCGAGCGCCGTGCCCAAACCTTTGGGAAACCATTGCGACGCGATTTTCATGCCGACCGGGTAAATGCCGGCCAGAAAAAAACCGGTTGCAGCGCGCCACAACAGCAGCGCCGAAAATTCCCGCACCATCCACCAAGCGCCCACGGTACACAGTGCACCGGCCAACGAACACAGCAAAAAAACCCGCCGCGGCGAAAAGCGGTCGGCAATCGCCAGCAGCGCAAAAACCAGCGTGCCGGCAATGAAACCCAGCTGCAAAGACGAGGTCAGCCGGCCCACCGCGGCTGCGGGCCAAGCCAGCTCATGCTGCAAATCGGACATCACCGCATTGACGGCAAACCACAGCGAGGTGCCGGCAAATTGCGCCAGCACCAGCACGGGCAAGACATGGCGCGGCGGGGTTGGCAAGCGGTTGGTGGCGCTGCTCACACCGCCAAGCGCGGCTTGACCAGCGCCGCCGCTTGTTTGGCACGGCTGCGTGCCAGTTCGACATCGGCGTCAAAGGCCAGCGCCACACCCATGCGACGTTTGACAAAACTCTCTGGCTTGCCGAACAGCCGAATGTCGGTGTTCGGCACGCTCAGCGCTTGGGCCACGCCGTCAAAGACGATGCCCTTGGCGTCGACGCCGCCGTAAATCACGGCGCTGGCGCCCGGGCTTTTCAAGGCGGTGTTGACCGGCAAACCCAAAATTGCGCGGGCGTGCAGCTCAAATTCGTTTTGCCATTGCGTGCACAGCGTCACCATGCCGGTGTCGTGGGGCCGCGGGCTGACTTCGCTGAACCAAACGTCATCACCTTTGACAAAAAGCTCCACCCCATACAGACCCATGCCCGAAGGTTGGCCGTCAAAACCAACGCCCAAGTTGTCGGTCACGGCTTTAGAAATGTCACGGCTTTTTTGCAGCGCCGCTGGGCGCATCGGGTGCGGCTGCCAGCTTTCGACGTAATCGCCGTTGACCTGCACATGGCCGATGGGCTCGCAAAAATGCGTTTCAATTTGACCGCTGGCACCCATAGCACGCACCGTCAGTTGGGTGATTTCGTAGTCAAAGTCAATGAAGCCTTCGACGATGATGCGACCGTGGCTGACGCGGCCACCGGCCATGGCGTGGTCCCAAGCTGTCTGCACATCGGCGGGGCTGGCAATCTTGCTTTGCCCTTTGCCCGACGAGCTCATCACCGGCTTGACGATGCAGGGGTAACCGATCTTGTCGTCAATCGCAGCCTGCAACTCGGCCAGTGAATCGCAAAACACATAAGGGCTGGTTGGCAGGCCCAGCGTCTCGGCGGCGAGTCGGCGAATGCCTTCACGGTCCATCGTCAGGCGCGCCGCGCGGGCGGTCGGCACCACGCGGACCACGCCAGCAGCTTCGAGCTCTTCGAGCATCGGCGTGGCAATCGCTTCAATTTCAGGCACCACCAGCTGTGGCCGCTCTTGTTCAATCAAGGCCTTGAGTTGCGCCGGGTCACTCATGGTGATGGTCCGCGCATGGTGCGCGACCTGCTGGCCGGGCGAGTTCTCGTAGCGGTCGGTGGCGATGGTTTCAACGCCGAGCCGTTGCAGCGCAATCAACACTTCCTTGCCGAGCTCGCCGGAGCCGAGCAGCATAACTTTGGTGGCGTGCGGCGACAGCGGGGTGCCGAAGGTGGTGCTTGGAACAGAGGGAATGGCGTTGTTTAAAGTGGTCATGAATCGATAGAGGTTGAACAAGGGGCAGCGGGGGTCAGCGCTGGGCACAGAAAGAGCACTCAAAAAAAAGCGCCACAACCCGGCCGTACCACCAAAGCCTGCCCTGCAATTTACAACATACCGACAGCGCTGGCATTTTCCCGGGCCAAGTGTTTGGCTCACCGCTGCAGGGCGGGCACAATCCAACCCATGAAAAACGAGTCGATTTCACCTATATTTTCTGTGCGGGCGCTGACCAAGCGCTTTGACAACAACACCGTGGTCAACGATTTGTCCTTCAGCATCGCCCCCGGCGAATGTCTGGGCGTGATCGGCCCGAACGGTGCTGGCAAAACCACCAGCATCCGCATGTGCCTCGGTTTGACCGCCCCCGACGCTGGCGAGGTGATTTTTTCGCCGCCCGGCCAAAAGGCGTTGCAGATGCCGCAAGACGCACTGGCGATCAAGGCGCAACTCGGCATCGTCAGCCAGTTTGACAGTTTAGATCCGGATTTTTCGTGCAGCGAAAACCTGCTGGTTTTTGGCCGCTATTTCGGCATGCCGGACGCCGTCATCCAGGCGCGCATTCCGCAGCTGCTCGAATTTGCTTCCCTCACGCACAAGGCCGACGCCAAGCTGAGCGAGCTGTCGGGCGGCATGAAGCGTCGCCTGTCTTTGGCGCGGGCGCTGATCAACGATCCGCAGCTGTTGTTGCTGGACGAGCCGACCACTGGGCTAGACCCGCAAGCGCGGCACCTGATGTGGGAACGCCTGCAACGCTTGTTGCAGCAGGGCAAATCCATCTTGCTGACGACCCACTTCATGGACGAGGCCGAGCGCCTGTGCAACCGGCTGCTGGTGCTAGACCACGGCCAGAAAATGACCGAAGGCACGCCACGCGACCTGATCGCCGAGAACTTAGAGCCTGACGTCGTCGAGGTCTACGGCGCGGGTGCCTTGGCCTTGGCCAACTCGCCGCTGAAAGACCTGGCGGCCCGCCTAGAAGTCAGCGGCGAGACGGTGTTTTTCTACACCCAAGACGCCAAGCGCTTGCTGACAGCGCTCAACGACTACCCGCAGCTGCGCACGCTGCACCGCCCAGCAAACCTGGAGGACTTGTTCCTCAAACTTACCGGTCGCAAGATCCGGGAGGACGCATGATGTCACGTTCGCACAACACGCCCGGCTTGTTCAGCCCACCGCAGCTCAGTTGGCGCTGGTGGCCGGTTTTCAGGCGCAACCTGCTGGTTTGGCGCAAGCTGTTTATCCCAAGTCTGGTTGGCAACATCGCCGAGCCGCTCATCACGCTGGTGGCTTTTGGCTACGGCTTGGGCGCCTTGATCGGGCCAATCCAGCTGAACGGCCAAGCCGTGCCCTACATCTTGTTTTTGGCCAGCGGCTCGGTCTGCATGAGCGCCATGAACGCCGCTTCTTTTGAGGCCTTGTATTCGGCTTTTTCACGCATGCACGTGCAGCGCACCTGGGACGGCATCATGAATGCGCCGGTGCGGCTTGACGACATTGTGTTGGCCGAAATGCTTTGGGCCGCCTTCAAGTCGGTGTTCACCAGCGGCGTGATCTTGCTGGTGATGCTGGTGCTGGGCATCAGCCACAGTTTTTACTTGCTGCTGGCTTGGCCGCTGCTGGGCCTGGTCGGCATCGTCTTTGCCAGCATCGCGCTGATCTTCAACGCGCTGGCCAAAGGCTACGACTTTTTCACCTATTACTTCACGCTGTTTCTGACGCCGACGATGTTTTTAAGCGGCGTGTTTTTCCCCCGAGACCAACTGCCCGGCTTCATGCGGGTGATCTCGGAATTTTTACCGCTGACCGCAGCGGTCGAGCTGATACGCCCGCTGTTCATGGGCCAATGGCCAGCGCACGGCCTGCTGCATCTGGCGGTGCTGCTGGTCTATGCGGTGGCAGCGTTTTGGCTGGCGCTGGCGCTGACGCGCAAGCGCTTTCGAAGCTAGACCTCTCGGCGATCCCCGAGCTCAGAGATCAAAAAACACGGTCTCTGGACCGTGCGCGCTGTCCTGCATGTGAATGTCAAAACGGTAAACCGGCCCGGCGTTCGTCACTTCGCGCTGGGCCACCAAGGTCTGACGGCGCTCGGCTGGCACGCTGTTCAAGACATCGTCTTTCGCATTGGCCGCGGCTTCGTCAGAGAAATAAATGCGCGTGAACGTGTGCAGCAACAGGCCGCGCATGGTCACGCAGACGTCGATGAACGGCGCTTGGCCTTCACTCAGAATGCCTGGTTTGACGGTCTCAAAAACAAAGTGATGGCCGGCGAATGTGCCGGTGCCGCAACGCCCAAATCCAGCGAAGCCTTGGCGCTCAGCCTGTTCAACGCTGCTGATGATCTGGCCGTGGGTGTCGGGCTGGTTGATCTCAACGATCGCGTCATGGACTGCCGCGCCCGCGCCGTCAAGCACCTGACCGGTGATGCGAATGTGCTCGCCTTCGGCATGCGCTTGGGCCAGCACTGGGGTGAACAGGCTTTTGAAATCGTAGCCGTATTGCGTCGGCGTCAGGCCGTAAGCAAAGAAAGGGCCGACGGTTTGCGAAGGGGTTTGCGTGCGTTGCGTCATGCTCAATAGCCTCGGTTTTTAGTCAAAACGCGTGGCTTTTGCGCCGCGCAGCACGATGTCAAACACATAGCCCAGCGCATGGTCGGGCTGGGTCACGTCGAGGCTGAATTTGGAGACCATGCTGTCGCGCACATGCTGCGGCGCGCCCATATACATCGGATCGTGCTGCAGCAGCGGGTCACCGGGGAAATACATCTGCGTCACCAAACGGCTGGCGAAGTAATCGCCAAACAAGGAAAAGTGAATGTGGTTCGGTCGCCAAGCGTTCAGGTGATTGCCCCAGGGATAAGCGCCGGGCTTGATGGTCTTGAAGGTGTAGCGACCTTGGTCGTCGGTGACACAACGACCGGCACCCAAAAAGTTCGGGTCCAGTGGCGCGTCATGCCGGTCGACCTTGTGCACGTAGCGACCGGCGGCGTTGGCTTGCCAGACCTCCACCAGCGTTTGCCGCACCGGCCGACCGTCTTCGTCCAGCACGCGGCCGGTGACGATGATGCGTTCACCCAAGGGCTCGCCATTCATCACGGCGTTTTTCGTCATGTCGTTGTCCAGCGCGCCCAACTGCATGGCGCTGTAAACCGGCGCATTGCGCTGGGCCAGCGCGTGCTTCATGGGCACCAAGGCTTGCTTGGGGCCGCGCAACAGGGTGGACTTGTAGCCCGGGTCAATGTGGGCCGGGTGGCAGGCCCAGTCGCGCGGGGAAATGATGACGCTGCTGGGGCTGATGTCTGTGTTGGATTTCATGTGTTTGTCTCCGCAAAGGTTCAAAAACCAGTTGGGTCACTCGTTTCAAGCCACCCCAAACCGCGCCTTCAACTCACCCAAGCCCAACTCGTCCAACACTTGCTTCAAGCGCTCCCGGGCCGCGTTGATGGCGGCTGCGCGTGGCTGCTCAGGCCGGCTGGCCAGAATCAATTCGTTCTTCATGGAATGCTCCCAACCGACCAACTCGGTGACGGTCACCTCGTAGCCATGCGCTTCGAGTTGCAGGCAGCGCAGCACATTGGTGATCTGGCTGCCGAACTCGCGGGTGTGCAGCGGATGCCGCCAGAGCTCGGCCAAGGGCGTGCGCGCCAGCGACAACACCCGACCTTTTTTCAGCACGCCAGCGACTTCGGCCTGGCAACACGGCACCAACACCATGTGGCGGGCTTGGCGCGCCAAGCCAAACGCAATCGCGTCGTCGGTGGCGGTGTCGCAGGCGTGCAGCGCCGTGATGATGTCGACCACCGGCGGCAACTGGGCTGAGGCGGTGGCTTCCTGCACCGACAAATTCAGAAAACTCATGCGCGCAAAGCCGAGTCGACTGGCCAGCTCGCGCGATTTAGCAACCAGCTCCGGGCGGGTCTCAATGCCGTAAACATGGCCGCTGGTTTTTTCAGCGCGATGGGCGACATTGAAAAACAAGTCGTACAAGATGAAACCCAAATACGACTTGCCCGCCCCGTGGTCGGCCAACGCCGGCGCCGGGTTGCGCGCAAACGCATCG
This sequence comes from Polaromonas sp., assembly GCA_040400815.1. Classification (GTDB taxonomy): domain Bacteria; phylum Pseudomonadota; class Gammaproteobacteria; order Burkholderiales; family Burkholderiaceae_C; genus Polaromonas. The sequence continues at coordinate 123,829 of JBBAPN010000001.1, forward strand.
TTCAGCAGCGGCTCGATGAACTGGTACAGGTGATAGACCTGCTTCAGCTTGCGCCGAGTGTCTTGGTTCAGCTTGCCTTCGCGCGTCAAGATGTACAGCTCTTTGAGCAGTTCAATCGACTGGCCGGGGCGAAGTTCTTCAATCACTTGCGCGGCTGGAACTGCTGACGCGGGTTTTGAATGTGGGCTGACGGAGGTCTTGTGGGGTTTTGGCATGGACTACTGAGTCTAACTTCTGCGTCATTTGAAAAATACATTTGACACAATCTAATTGCGAGATATAATAAAGCCATGTCAACACCCTCTCTCCAACTCGACAACCAGCTGTGCTTCGCGCTGTACTCCAGTTCCTTGGCCATGACCAAGTTGTACAAGCCCCTGCTCGCTGAAATCGGGCTGACCTATCCGCAGTATTTGGTCATGCTGGTGCTGTGGGAGCAAGACGCCTTGATGGTGTCGGCGCTCGGCAACAAGTTGTACCTCGACTCCGGCACGCTCACGCCCTTGCTCAAACGCTTGGAAGTCGCCGGTTTTATCTCACGCCAACGCGCTGCCGACGACGAGCGTCGCGTCTTGGTCACGCTCACCCCAAGCGGCCAGCAACTTCAACAACAAGCGCTGCATCTGCCCGCCTGCGTGTTGCAAGCCAGCCAGTGTTCGGTCGAAACGGCCAGCGCGCTGACGCAGCAAATCAAACAGCTGCGGGGCAGCCTGACAGCCGCCTGACCGGGCTTCAAGCCGAATCCAGCAGCCTATTTTCATTTTTCGTTTTCCCCTCACCTCAACCCTAAGGACTTCACCATGACCACCAAAATCGACAAAGTTATTTACACCGCCCACGCCACTGCCACCGGTGGCCGCGAAGGCCGTGCCGTTTCCTCCGACAACTTGCTCGACGTGAAATTGGCACCCCCCAAAGAACTCGGCGGCATGGGTGGCGCGACCAACCCAGAGCAACTCTTTGCAGCCGGTTATGCCGCTTGCTTCATGGGTGCGCTGAAGCACGTCGCTGGCCAGCAAAAAGTAGCGGTGCCAGCAGATGCATCGATCGCCGCCAGCGTCGGTATTGGCCAAATCCCAGCCGGTTTCGGCATTGAAGTCAAACTGGTGGTCAGCCTGCCAGGCGTGGACCGCGTGGCCGGTCAAGCGCTGGTCGACGCCGCCCATTTGGTCTGCCCGTACTCCAACGCCACCCGCGGCAACATCGAAGTCGACTTGTCACTGGCTTAAAGAAAATTGCGGGGCCAAGCCCCACAATCGGTGCCATGAATGATCTTCCTGATGGCCACCGAGCAGACAGCACCCACGGCCGCGCCGACACCATTGGCAACGCCGCACATCCGTATGAAAACCTCACCCCGGATGTGGTGCTCGATGCGCTGGCCAGCGTTGGCCTGTGGGGTGATGGACGGCTGATGGCGCTGTCGAGTTACGAGAACCGCGTCTACCAAATTTCACTCGAAAGCCCGGCACCGCCGGAAGGCAACGCCGGCGGCGCAGGCGACACCGTGGTCGCCAAGTTTTACCGCCCAGGCCGCTGGAGCGACGCCCAAATTTTGGAAGAGCACGCCTTCGCCGCCGAGCTGATGGCGGACGAGATTCCGGTCGTCGGTGCCTTGACGCTGAACGGCCAAACGCTGCACCACTTTGCCGGCTTTTCGTTCAGCGTCTCACCGCGTCGCGGTGGCCGCCGGCCCGAGCTGGAAGACAACGCCGTGCTCGAGTGGATTGGTCGCTTTTTGGCGCGTATTCACAGCGTCGGCGCCCGTAGCGCTTTCACCGCCAGGCCGACACTCAACATCGACAGCTTTGGCTTCGCCAGCCGCGACGTTTTGTTGGCGGGCCACCACCTGCCGCTGGACATGGAATCGCGCTGGCGCAACGCGTTTGACGAAGCCATGCAAGTGGCCCAAGGCGTCATCAAAGACGTTGGCAGCGTGCGCACGTTGCGGCTGCACGGCGACTGCCATCCCGGCAATATCTTGTGGACGCCCGAGGGCACGTTAGGTGCTGGCCCGCACTTTGTCGACCTTGACGACGCACGCAGCGGCCCAGCCGTGCAAGACATGTGGATGCTGCTGTCCGGCGACCGCCCGCAATGCACACGCCAGCTTGGCGCCTTGGTAGACGGCTATGAAGAATTTCGTGAATTTGACCGGCGCGAACTGGCCTTGATCGAGCCGCTGCGCACCCTGCGGCTGGTGCACTACAGCGCGTGGTTGGCCCAGCGCTGGAGCGACCCGATTTTCCCGATCAACTTTCCCTGGTTCGGCTCCAGCGACTACTGGAAAGGCCAAGTCGACATGCTGGTCGAGCAGACCGAAGCGATGCAAGCTGCAGCGCTGGTCGTTTGAGCTTTAGCGGACTGGATTGTCCAAAGAGCCGATGCCGTCGATCTCGATGCGCAACTGGTCGCCAGACACCAAGTACTTCGGCGGCTTGAAGCCAATGCCCACACCGACGGGTGTGCCGGTGGCGATGACGTCGCCGGGGTAAAGCGTGATGCCGGCCGACAGCACTTCGATCAAGGTGGGAATGTCAAAAATCAGGTCTTGGGTTGAGACGTCTTGGCGCAACTCACCGTTGACGTAGCCACGCATGCGCGTGCGGGTGCCGTCGAGTTCGTCGGCGCTGACCAACCACGGGCCCATCGGGCAAAAGGTGTCGAACGACTTGCCCAGCAACCACTGCTGATGGCGGCTTTGCCAGTCGCGCGCGGTGACGTCGTTGACGATGGTGTAGCCCCACACATGGCTCATGGCGTCTTTGGCTGCAATGCCTTTGCCGCCACGACCGATGATGACAGCCAACTCGGCTTCGTAGTCAATCGCGGTGGACGCTGCGGGCATTTCAACCGTGGCCCCCGTGCCGATCACCGACTCAGGTACTTTGCTGAAAAATATCGGGTGCGCAGGAATGGCACCGCCCGATTTGGCGCTGCTGTCAAAGCCGCTGCCAGCGAATTCTTGGGCGTGCTCAAAGTAGTTTTTACCGACGCAAAAAATGTTGCGACGTGGCTTTGGCAAAGGCGCACGCAGCGTCACGTCGGCCAGCGCGACGGCGGGCAACCAAGCCGGCAGGCTTTCGCCTTTGGCTTGACGTTCGATGACAGTCAAAGCGCCCAGTTCGCGTTCAGCCAAGCTCAAGTCAAACGGTTGGACTGACGTCAAGTCGCTGGCCACCAGACCGACGCCCGGTTGACCTTGGTGATGGAAGGCTGCGATTTTCATGGCGGTCTCTCTGTGTTGTGGGTCTGAAAAAATAGCATGTGACAAGCCGACCTAGGGATTCTGCTGACGCCAAGATATGGAGAGAATGTTAGCATGCCAACTGGCTTTGAGGCCGACCTGAACGACCCGGAGAGACCCTTGAAAAACACGCCACGACGTTCTTCATTACTGGCCGGCTTGCTGCTTTGCGCAGTCACTTGGGCTGGTGCTCAAAGCCCTTGGCCAACCCGCGCCATCACCATGATCGTGCCCTTTCCGCCGGGCGGCTTGGCCGACTTGGTGGCCCGTCCGGTGGCAGAAGCGATGTCGCGCGATTTGGGCCAACCGGTGGTGATTGAAAACCGCGCCGGTGCGGGCGGTGGCATTGGCATGAGCCTGGCGGCCAAGTCCAAGCCTGACGGCTACACCGTCTTGATGGCGCTGTCGTCGCTCACCGTGATCCCCGAAGCCGACGTGTTGCTGGGCCGACCGGCCATGTTTGCGCTGCAAGACTTGCGGCCGATCGCCCGCTACACCGCCGACCCAACCGTGCTGGCCGTGCGCGCCGACGCGCCGTGGAAAACCGCGCAAGACTTCGTCAACGACGCCAAGAAACGCCCGGGCGCCATCAACTACGGCTCGTCAGGCAACTACGGCACCATGCACGTGCCGATTGAAATCTTGGCGCAAAACGTCGGCATCCAACTCACGCACATTCCGTTCACCGGCGCCGGCCCGGCCGTGGTCGCCCTCTTAGGCGGCCAAATCGACGCCGTGTCGTCCGGCCCGGCCACCGTGCTGCAGCATGTCAAAGCCGGCAAGTTGCGTGTCTTGGGCCATTGGGGCAATGGCAAGCTGATGGCCCTGCCGGAGCTGAGCAGTTTGAAAGACGCTGGCATCAACGCCGAGTACGCGCAGTGGTCGGGTATGTTCATTCCAGCCGCCACGCCAGAGCCGATCGCCCAGCGCCTGCGTGCTGCCGCCCGTTTTGCAGCGAATGACGCACGTGTCAAAGAAGTCATCTTGGCCGCTGGCAGCCCAGTGATGTACCAAGACAGTGCAGAATTTGAGAAATACGTGCAAGCCGATGCCAAGCGCATGGCTGAAGTCGTCAAGAGAATGGGCAAGATCGAGTAACAAAGGAGATATTTATGCGCCGTCAAACATTTATTCGCACCAGCCTCGCCGTGATCGGCTTGGCCAGCGTGCTGGCTCACACCAGCGCATCGGCCCAGGCCTACCCGAGCCGTGCCGTAAAGATCGTCGTGCCTTTCGCCGCGGGTGGCCCGGCTGATGTGTATGCGCGTTTCATCGCGCAGCGGCTGACCGAGGCACTCGGCCAGTCCTACATCGTCGACAACAAACCCGGCGCTGGCTCCGTCATCGGCACCGACGTTGCGGCCAAATCGCCAGCTGACGGCTACACGCTGCTGCTGATGTCGAACACCCACACCGTCAACGAAACACTGATCCCCAACAAGCCATTCAATTTGATGCGCGACTTCGTGGCCGTGGCGCCCATCAACTATTCAGACTTGGTGCTGGTCGCCAATCCGAAAGTCCCGGCCAACAACTTGAAAGAGTTCATCGCCTACGCCAAGGCCAACCCGGGCAAGCTGAACTACGCGTCTTCCGGCCCCGGCACGCCCTACCACATGGCTGGCGAGCTGTTTAAAAGTATGGCTGAGATTGACATGGTTCACGTGCCCTATAAAGGCAGTTCGGGTGCGCGCACCGACGTCATCGGCGGCCAACTTGACGTGATGTTTGACGCCGTGACCACCATGGCCGAACAAGTGCGGGCAGGCAAGGTCAAGGCGCTGGCCACCAGCGGGCAGCGCCGTTCTGACGTTTTGCCCGAAGCACCGACGCTGAACGAAGCCGGCGTGCCGGGTTACGAAGCCACCATCTGGCTCGGCCTGATGGCGCCCATCGGCACGCCCAAAGCCATCGTCGACAAGCTGAACGATGCCGTCTCCAAAATCGCCAGCCAGCCCGACGTCAAGCAAGCCTGGACCAAACAAGGCGCCGTGCCGATGGTCATGAACCCGGTGGTTTTTGACCGCTACTTGCGCGACGACATCGCCAAATGGAACCGCGTCATCAAGACCGCCAACATCAAACTCGACTGACACGGCCCATGAACAACACCCTTCACCTGCTCAGCGGCGGTGCCGCGCAAGCCTTGGTCACGCGGCTGCAAGACCGCTTTTTAACCCAGCACGGCGCCTCCATCGATGCGACCTTTGGCGCCGTCGGCATGATGAAAGACAAACTGCTGGCCGGCGCCCCCTGCGACGTATTGATCTTGACCGACGCACTGATTGCGCAGCTCACGGCCAGCGGCCAAGTCGTGGCCGGCACAGAGCGCGCTTTGGGTGTCGTCAAAACTGGCATCGCTGTCAAGACCGGCGAAGCCCGCCCGGCCGTCTCTACCCGCGCCGAACTCACAGCCGCACTGCAAGCCGCCAGCGGCATTTACTTCCCCGACGCAGTCAAATCCACGGCGGGTATTCACTTCATGAACGTGCTCAAGCAACTCGGCCTCGACCAAGAACTGGCCGACCGTTTGCGCACCTTTCCGAACGGCGCTGCCGCCATGACGGCGATGACCCAATCGACGGAAACTGGCCTGTTGGGTTGCACCCAAGACACCGAGATTTTGTACATCGAAGGCGTCGACCTGATCGCCGATTTGCCGACAGAGTTTGAACTCGCCACGGTTTACACCGCAGCGGTTTGCAGCGCTGCGATGGCGCCTGAAGCGGCGGCTGCGTTGATTGGCTTGCTGGCAGGGGCGGAGGCGAAGGCGCTGCGGGTTGAATGTGGGTTTGAAAGTGAATATAGTTTTTAGATGCTATTAAACTTTTACTTTTTTTAAAATATAAGTATTAACTATTTACAACATTTATTGCTATTTAGGCTACCATTTGAATCCGAAGTTTCAGTTGCACATCCACGTGCTTTGTTACTTCTAACCCGTTCAAAGGAAAACCCATGCGCTGCTATCTACCGGTCATTTGCACCCTGTCTGCTGCTTTAACTGCCTGCGGCGGGGGGGGCGGCGGAGCAGGTAGCAGCGCTACCTTAGCGCCGTTTGTCAAGTTCAGTTCGATCGCTGTGCCGGGAACCACCCAGATCAACGGGTCGTCACAGCAAGTGAGTTACACCTACAACACCGGCACACAAAAAGTCACCGGCCTGTCCGCCGCAACGCCATTTGCCTCAACTGCCAGCTATGTTGGAACTTATGCGGCTGATGGCTCAACGACCAAAGCCGTCTTAACTTCGGCAGCAGGTACTGTCATCACGGTCGACAAGGCTAACGGTGGCACTTTTGCAAACGACTCAAACTCCTCCGCCGGCCTCAGCGCAAACAAGCAAGATGCCGTCATCGCGGCCCGCCCACAAGCCTTCGGCTGGGACTATCAAACCTTCGGCGTCTGGTCGACGGGCAGTGGAACAAGCAGCGGAACGGCGGGTGCCGCCAGCATCGGGGCAGAAACAGCGGGCTCTGCCATTCCAGTGACCGGCACTGGCTCTTTCACGGGCATCAGCGGTGGCCAGTATGTTGACAGTGCGGGTAACAGCACCATCGTCGGATCACAGATGACAGCGACTGCAAATTTTGCTTCGCGTTCAATCGCGTTTGCCACTACGAACAGCAACACCAGCCCTGACTTGGTAACCTTCACCAGCAACCCGAACTTGAACACCTCTGGCACGCTGACCTACGACCCCGGCGTCAACAAGTTTTCGGGTGCGCTGACAACAGTCGGTGGCGGCGCCTCCAACGCAGCCATGACCGGCAATGCCACCGGCAAGTTCTACGGCCCAACCGCCCAAGAAATCGGCGGCACGTTTGCGGTGTCTGGCGGCGGTACCACGGGCTATTTAGGCGCATTCGGCGGCAAGCGTTAATCGCCCAACGCGCCGACACCCTTGCATTTACTTGCCCCAACCAGAACGCGGCAGCGTTCTGGTTGGGCGGTGACTTTGCCCTTAGCAGCACTGCTGCTAGCGGCCTGCACCGCCCATGCCCAACCTGCTGAAAAACCCCAAGCCCAAGTTCAATTTGAACTGGGCTTGGGGTTTTTATTGAACGACGACTACGCGGCTGCAGCCGATACGTTTGAGCGCCTTTACGCTGCTACCGGTAGCGAAAGGGTTCGGCTCGAATGGGCCAGATCGCTTTACCTGCAACGAGACTATGAGCAAGCCGAAACCTTGTTCAAAGCCGTGTTGGTCACGGACCCGCCGTTTCCGGTTCGGGAAAAAATCCGTTATTTTTTAGACGACATAGGCTTGGCGCAAGGCCAAATCGACTACTCGGTATCGCTGGAGCGAGACAGCAACCCGCGCGTGATTCCGAGCGTGCGCAGCTTCAATATTTTTGGCCTGCCTTTTGAGTACAAACCGCAGGTGGACACCAGCCCGAAATGGGGGAAGAACTACCGGCTGTCTGGCAGCAAGGGCTTGGACGATAACCGCCGCTGGATCGCCAGCGCGGGCGTGTTGGGTGTGCACTACGGCGAACCAGCGTTGAACCCAGATAGTCCATTAGGATTTCCCGAGACTACTGGTTGCCAAGGCTACTGGTCCTGATTTCTAATGGATACCATTAGGAATTCCTAGTCGAATCATGGCGTTAGCCAACAATCGGGGAGCTGGCGATGAACCAAGAAGCCGACTACGAAGTGCGATTCACGGGTCGCGAGTTGACCGCCTGGGGCGGTCTGGCCTTGATGCGGCGAATGCTCCAAGGCATGAAGCTGAGCGAGGCGGCCAAGCAATGGGATTTACCGCAGCCCTGCTCCAACAGAGGCTACGAGCCGCTGCAAATCATCGAACAATTTTTGGTCAGCATCTGGTGCGGTGCCAACCGCTTTGCGCATGCCGACATCACCCGCATGGACAGCACACTGAGCCGCCTGTTTGGCTGGACGCGGGTGGCCGGACACAAAGCGATCATGCGCTTCTTCAACCGCTTTGACATGGCCAGGAACGAGCAAGTGCAGGGGCACATCTACCGCTGGCTGTTTGAGCGCCTGAGCATCGACCGGCTCACCCTGGACGTGGACTCCACCGTCATCACCCGCAACGGCCACCAGCAGGGCGCCGCCCAAGGCTACAACCCCAGCAAACAGGGGCGATGCTCGCACCACCCGCTGCTGGCCTTCATTGCCGAGACCCGCATGGTGGCGAACTTCTGGCTGCGTCCCGGCAACACCAGCAGTTCGAACAACATTCTGGAGTTCCTGAGCGCCACGCTGCGTCACTTGGGACGCAAAACGGTGGGCTTGCTGCGGGCCGATAGCGGCTTCTTTGATGAGGCGGTCATGAACTTTCTGCAAGGCAGACAGATCGCTTTCATCATCAGCGCCCGATTAACGCAGCCGCTGCAGCAAGCCATGGTGAGTCAGTGCCAATTCTGGGCCATTGCGCCTGGACTGGAGATGGGGGAGATCAGCTACCAAGCCTCAAGCTGGAAGGGGCCCCGGCGGATTGTGGTGGTCCGTCAAAGCGTCAAAGTGCGCGCGCAAGCGCCGGGCAAGACCTTGAAGCTGTTTGCCGACGACCCGGACATACAAGGCTGGCGCTATGGGGCGATGGTGACCTCGCTGGAGCTGCCCGCCTTGCAGGTGTGGCGCCTGTACCGGGGACGGGCTGATTGCGAGAATCGGATCAAGGAGCTCAAAGCGGACTTTGGCTTGGACAGCTTCAACATGGCGCAGTTCTGGGCCACCGAGGCGGCGCTAGGAATGGCGATGCTGGCTTACAACTTGATGAGTCTGTTTCGTCAGGCGGTGATGCGCTCAGAGGTGCACCACACGCTGGCGACGCTGCACCACAAGGTGTTTGCCATCGGCGCGTTCTGGGATCCGGGCCCAGAGAGGCATGTGCTGCGATTGGCCGTGGCACGCAGGCGACGAAAGTGGTTCGAGGGGCTTTGGACGCAAGCCGAAATCGACCCAGGACTGCACCGATTCGGGCACGCTTAAAGTGTCGAAATCTCTAATGGACTATCTGGGTTGAACAAACGCGGCTGGGACAGCCACTTGA
>JBBAPN010000002.1:0-115645 GCA_040400815.1 Polaromonas sp.
GTTCAACAGTCTCAATTCCTTGCCCGTGGGCAGGGAGGCATCCATAGCATCTCCAAATAATTGGCTTGTGATTCGTCCTTCAGCTTCTTGCCTACGTCATCCGAAGCCTGGCGATCCAAATTTTTAATTGTCAAATTATGCAGGTCGTTCCATGCAAATCTCGCCGGTCGACTTGAACCTCTTGCGCGTCTTTGTCTTTTCGCACTTGCACCGGGATCAACGCTTGTTGGGTGGCCCGGTCGCTGGGCCACTCAGAGGGGATCGCCACTGTGCCCGAAGGATTTGCCCCGCAAGTGAGGGGCTGCTGACAGGCGGCGAGAGTCATTTTTAAGGCCTCATTTTTATTTTTGTATGCAACAGAGGTTGTCAAAAAACAGATTTATTTCTGAAAATAAGGGTTTTTACTGGTTTTTAAATTTAATGGTCTGACAATAAAATCAAGATGAATTTAAAAAATGCTTGCCCTTCATTGCAAGTCTTTAGCAAGTTGTACAACAAAGGAGGCGTGAATGTTGGATCTCATTGGCAGCGCCAAACTGTGTGCGGCAGGGTCCCGGCGCCTGACCTTGCCATGGGTTGCCGCTTGGGTGAGTGTGGCAGCGCTTTGTCTGCTGACTGACACTGTGGCGGCGCAAACTGAGGCCACCCCGTTTCCGGCCCGGACTGTTCGCATCGTGGTGCCTTTTGGGGCTGGCAGCGGCATCGACACAGCCACCCGAATGCTGGCTCAGCATTTAGAGGCGGCGCTCAAACAAAGTGTGATTGTCGACAACAAACCTGGCGCCAGCGGTTCCATTGCCGCGACCGCTGTCGCTCGGGCTGCGGCCGACGGCCACACCTTGTTGATGGGCAGCAACTCCACGCACGGGGCCAATTCAGGCCTGTTCGCCAAACTGTCTTACGACCCGGTGCGCGATTTTGTGCCGATTGGCTTGGTGGGTATTTTTTCAAGTTTCCTGGTCGTCAATCCAGCCCTGCCAATTCACAATGTCGCCGAATTGGTGGCTTATGGAAAAGCCCATCCAAAGGCGCTGACGTTTGCGGCTGGCAACACCTCGAGCTTGATCATGGGCGAGATGTTTGCCCGAAGCACCGGCATCGACATGTTGCGGGTGCCCTACAGCAGCAATCCCGTCGGACTGACGGACGTCATGGCCGGACGGGTGTCCGTGATGTTTCCAGACATGTCATCGAGCATGGCCCATGTCAAATCGGGGTCGGTTCGGGCGCTCGCCACCGTCACCTCGAGTGGCCGCAGTTCGATGGCCCCTGACTTGCCCACCGTGGCGGAGTCCGGTGTTGCCAATTTTCATTTCGTCGGTTGGATCGGCTTATTTGCACCCGCAGGCACGCCACCGCCCGTCATTGCCCGGCTGTCATCGGAGTTGCAAAAAGTGATGACCATGCCCGAAATCGGTCAACGACTGCAACAAATTGGCGCTGACGCCAAGTGGATGGGCAGCGTCGAATTCCGCACTTTTGTCGCCAGCGAAGTCACTCGACTGCCCAAAATTCTGGCCGACATCGGCGTTCAAGCGCAGTAAACCATGGCCTTACACCCGCACATTCAAGCAGCGCTGACGGCGGCCATCGGGGCTGTTCCTTACCCGCAACTGCCGCTCGCGCAGGCACGGGCAGCGGCCAAGCTGGGCTACGCCAAAAGCGGTCCGCCGTTTCAAGTTGGCGCGGTGCACAACCTGCACATAGCGGGGCCGGGCGGTCCCATGGGCTTGCGAATTTACCTGCCGCAAGGCGACGGACCGCACCCGGTGACGGTGTTTTTCCATGGCAGTGGTTTTGTGATTCTTGACCTCGACACGCATGACGACATTTGCCGCCGCTTGTGCGCCGGTGCGTCCTGCATGGTGGTCTCGGTCGACTACCGGCTGGCGCCTGAACACACATTTCCAGCAGCGCCTGACGATTGCCTGGCGGCCACCCGTTGGGTTGCAGAACATGCCAGCGCGTATGGCGGCGATGCAACGCGCATGGTGGTGGCGGGCGACAGCGCTGGCGGTTGTCTGGCCGCAGTCACGGCGCTTCGAATTCGCGATGAAGGCGGGCCTGCATTGCGCGGACAGCTGCTTTGGTATCCGGTGACAGACTGTCCTTTCGCCGGACCGAATGGCTACGCCTCCTACACCGCTTACGGCGCCGGCTATGGGTTGACCAGTGCCGGCATGCAGTGGTTCTGGGACCAATACCTGGCCGAGCCTGCGCTGGCCAGTCACCCCCATGCGTCGCCGATGCAAATGGCCAGCCCGGTGGGCTTGCCAAGTGCTTACGTGATGGTTGCAGAGTTCGACGTTCTGCGGGATGAGGGCGAAGCCTTCGCGCGCCGCTTGCAGGACGCTGGCGTGGAGACGGTGAGTCGCTGCCAGGCCGGCATGAACCACGGGTTTCTGAAATACACCGGCATCCTCGGTGAGGCTGATGCGGCCATCGCTGATGCCTGTGGCTGGCTCACACAGGTGCTGCGGACCGACACGGGATTGGCCAGCACATGAGCACGCTGCTGGACCTCCAACCGGTCAATGTGCCCAAAGCCGCCGATGTGTTGGCGGGCATCTTGCGCGAGAAAATTCTAGGCGGTGATCTGAACGAGGGTGTCGACCTGCCCAGCGAGCGTGACCTGGGTGCCCAGTCCGGACTGTCGCGTGCGTCGGTTCGCGAGGCGCTGCGAATTCTGGAGGGCGAAGGCCTGATCTCGACCCGAGTGGGCAGAAATGGGGGCTCGGCGGTTGTTCGTCCGAGCAGTGCTGCGATCGAACGTTCGGTAGAAATCTTCATCAGGGGCCAAGGCATCCGGCTCGAAGCCGTGCTCGAAACACGGGCCGCGATTGAGCCGCCCTCGGCACGCTTTGCCGCCATGCACCGAACCGACGCTGACCTTGCGGCAATCGAGGCTTGCCAAGTCAGGCTGGAGCAGTCCTCTGAGGCTGGCGACATCCAGGCCTACATTCGCGCCAACCTGGACTGGCACGTGCAGGTCGTGCGGGCCAGTCACAACGAGTTGTTGATGGCCTTTATCAGGGCGGTTTCGCACTCGGTTTACCTGGCCACCGATCTCGACGGTTTCAACTCGGTGGCGGTCCGCAACACGGTGATTCAGGCCCATCGCCGGGTCATGCAAGCAATCAGGGACCGCGATGCTGACGCGGCAGCGCGGCGCATGGGACGTCATGTAGGGGCCTACATCGTGGGCATGGAAAAAACGCAAGATCAATGGGATGGCACTGCGCCAAAGGAGATGTGATGGCAGGTATTGTGGGTATCGATGTGGGCGGCACGTTCACCGATCTATTTTTCTCAGGCGGCGCGGGTCGACCGCACCAAATTCTCAAGGTGCCGTCGACGCCGCAAGACCCGTCCGTGGGGCTGCTGAACGCGCTGCAGGCGGCGGGTCTCGAGCCGGCCGACTTGGACGCCATTTTGCACGGCACTACGATCGCTACCAACGCCGTGATTGAGCGCCGGGGAGCGGTTTGCGCCTTGATCACGACCGCCGGTTTTCGCGATATTTTGGAGCTCGGACGGCGCGACCGACCAACCATGTACGGGCTGGAAGGCACGCACGAACCACTGGTGCCACGCGACCTGCGTTTCGAAGTCACTGAGCGGCTCGACTACGAGGGCAAGGTTGTGCTGGCCTTGGATGAGCCAGGCCTGCGGGCGATTGGCGAAGCGCTCAAGCAAAGCCAAGTGGAGTCGATCGTCGTCGCCTTCATGCACGCTTATGCCAACCCGGCGCACGAACTGCGGGCCTGCGAAATCCTGCGGGAAATCAATCCGGCGTGGGAATTGGTGGCGGCGACATCGGTGGTCCGCGAATACTATGAGTTTGAGCGCACCAGCACGGCCGTCGTGCAGGGCTATCTGCAGCCCTTGGTGGCGCGTTATGCCAAGAACCTCGCGCAGAAATTGCGTGACTGGGGCTACGAACGCGACATCGCCATCATGCAGTCCAACGGCGGTGTTGCCCCGTTGCGGCAACTGGGTGAGCGTTCGGCTTACATTGTGCGTTCAGGCCCGGCCGCCGGTGTCATGGCGGCAGCCCGTCTGGCGGGTGAAGCGGGCTTCACCCACATCATCACGGCCGACATGGGCGGCACCAGTTTCGACGTCGCCGTGGTCATTCACGGTGAGCCCAAAGTGGCCGAAATCACCAACCTCGACTTTCGCATTCCACTGCGCCTGCCGATGATCGACGTGCAGACGATTGGCGCTGGCGGCGGCAGCATTGCCCACCTGGACCGCGGCGGCATGTTGTTGGTTGGACCGCGCAGCGCAGGCGCTCGACCTGGCCCAGTGGCTTATCGGCGCGGAGGCACTGAGCCGACGGTCACCGACGCCAACGTGGTGCTGGGCCGGATCAATCCTGGCAGCCTGATGAACGGCTCGGACACCACCCTCGACGTCGAGGGCGCCCGCGAGGCGGTGCGCCGGCTCGGTGTCCAGCTGGGTCTGGGCCTGGAGCAGACGGCAGAGGCCATTTTGGCGGTGGTCAACCAGCGCATGGCGGGTCGGATTCGGCTGATGTCGATTGAGCGCGGTCTGGACCCGCGCGATTTCGCCATGGTGGCATTCGGTGGCGCTGGTCCGCTGCATTGCGGCGCACTGATGCGTGAGACGGGCGTCAGCACCATGCTCGTGCCTTTGTATCCGGGGGTCCTTTGTGCGCTCGGCTGCGTCTATGCCGACCTGCGCTATGACATTTCACAAACCGTCGAGATGCGGCTCGACATGCTCGAGCCTGGCAAATTGGCCGGCATCATTGCGAGCCAACGCGAGCAGGGCCAGCGGCAGCTCGACGACAGCGAGGTGCCGGTCGATGTGGTCACCATCACGCATGCCGCTGACATGGCTTACGCCGGTCAAATTCATTCGCTGCGTGTGACGATCGAGCCCGGCTGGGACAGTGAACGGCTGGAGCAGGCTTTCAAAGACGTCTACCGCGACAAATTTGGCAACACACTGGCCGGTATTCCGGTGGTGATCGTGATCTTGCGGACCATCGCTATCGGCGTCAGGTCCAGCGCAGCGCTGCCGCGCAGCCAAACCGTTTCGGCCGCCCATGCCACGCCCAGCGCACGCCGTCCGGTGCATTTCAACCAATGGCACGACACGCCGGTGTACCAGCGCGTGAGTCTGGCTCCGGGCATGCAATTCGATGGCCCCGCCATCATCGAACAAAGTGACACCACCACGGTCGTTGAACCGGCCATGGTTGTCGTGGTGGACTCTGAAGGCAACCTCTTGGTAAAGGTGAAATGATGGACGCCGTAACTTTGGCCGTTGTACGCGGCAGCCTCGAACAAATCGCTGACGAAATGGATCTGCATCTGATCCACGCAGCCATGTCGCCCATCATCTCGGAGACCAATGACTGTGCCAATGGCATCTTTCATCCGACCACCGGCGAGACCATTGCCCAGGGCCGATACGGCTTGCCAGTGTTTCTGGCCTACATGCAGTTCACCGTCCAAAAAGTCATCGAACTGGCAAACGCCGATGGCGGCTTCAAGCCCGGTGACATGTGGATCATGAACGACACCTACATTGGCGGCAGTCACTTGCAAGATGTGCAGATCATTGCGCCGGTGTTTTTCGAGGGTGAACTGTTCGCGGTGATGGCCACCACCGGCCATTGGATGGACATGGGCGGCAACGTGCCTGGCGGCTGGGGCCCCAAGGCCATCGAGATTCACCAAGAAGGCATCATCATCCCGCCGGTCAAGCTGTATGAAGAAGGCAAGCTGAACAAGGCGCTGGTGTCGATGTTTCTGGCCAACGTGCGACTGCCCGCTCAGATCGCTGGCGACCTGGCGGCCATGTCGAACGTCTTCACGGTCGGCAACCGCGGCATCGATGCGCTGGTCAAGAAGTTCGGCCTGCCCTTGCTCAGCGAGTGCCTGAATGAAATGATTGCCTACTCTGAGCGGCAGATGCGCTCGTACATCGCTGATTTGCCCGATGGCACTTACACCTGGGAAGACTTCATCGACAACGACGGCATTGTCGACGAGCCGATACCGGTGCGTTTGGCCATCACCATCACCGGCGAGTTGATGCATTTCGACTTCACCGGCACGGGCCCGAAGGCGCGTGGGCCACAGAATATGTCGCGCAACACCACCTTGTCGTCGTGCTATGTCGCCATCAAGCACATTTTTCCTGACGTGCCGGTGAACGGCGGCACTTTCCGGCCGATCAGCTTCCATGTGCCGGCCGGCACTTTGCTGGCCGCCGAGTACCCGTCGCCCTGCGGGGGCTACCTCGACCCGATGGGCCGGGTGATTGACGTGGTGTTTGGCGCCATGTCCAAAGCGATTCCTGAAAAGGCGCCCGCCGCCTTTTTCGGCACCATCGGTGTGGTCGCCATCAGCGGAACCCACCCGCGCAACGGCGGCTACTTCGTCGGCGTGTTCCCGTACCCCGGCGGCTACGGTGCCACTCAGGCGAGTGACGGTTTGGTCAACGGAACGCCGCCGCAGTCGATGGCCAACTTCATGTCGATCGAGATGTCAGAGCACCGCTTCCCCATCCGTTTTGATTACTACCGGATGCGTGAAAATTCGGGCGGTGCCGGTTGGCACCGCGGCGGTTGTGGCACCGAATACGGTTTCACGGCCTGGGCAGATTGCAATGTTTCGGCGATCGGTGATCGCGTCGACCATGCGCCTTTTGGCATCGTCGGCGGTGGCCCGGCAGCGCCCAACAAGGTCGAGTTCACGACCGGCGGCAAGCGCTGGATTCCCGAATTGCGCAGCAAGCAGGACAAGGTCGAGTTTGTCGCCGGCGACGCGATCCAGGCGGCGTCACCCGGTGGCGGTGGTTTTGGCAACGCACTTGAGCGCAGCTTGTCGGCGGTCGAGCTCGACCTGAACCGCGGCTACATCAGTCGCGAGGCTGCCGAGCAGCACTATGGCGTGGTCATTGCTGAGGCCCGGCAGCAGGCCGCTGGTCACACCCGTTACCAGCTCGACGCAGACGCCAGCGTTGCGCGCCGCAAGCAACTGGCGGCGAACGCCGTCCCGGTCTGAGACCGTCGGCGGAACCAATAAGCAACCTCACAACGCAACAAGGATCACCATGAGCCATGCAGACAGCAGCGGAAGCTGGGAGCTTCCCGAAGACATCAGGATGCTTCGAGACACGATTCGGCGTTTCATGCGCGAAGAGGTCAAACCGGCGGAAGATAAGTTGCCGCACGACGCCTACACGCTCGAGCCCGAAGCGCTCAAAACCTTGCAGCAAAAAGCGCGGGACATCGGTCTGTGGTGCCTCGAGACACCGGCCGAGCATGGTGGCCCCGGACTGAGTCTGTTGGGTCAATGCGTCGCTGCGGAAGAAACCGCCAAGTGCCGCATGGGCGCTTACATCGCGGGCTGCGGCGCTTTTGGCTTTGACCCTCCCAATGTCATTTGGAAGGGAACCCCGCATCAGCAGCGCTTTGCACGCGCGGATGTGGCCGCTGGCACCAAGGCCTTTGTCGCCATCAGCGAGCCGAATGGCGGGTCCGACCCGGCTCGTTCGATCCAGACCCGCGCTGAACTCAAGGGCGATCGCTACGTGCTGAATGGCACCAAGATATGGATTTCGGGCGCCGGCATGGCCAATTGGGGAATTGTGTTTGCCCGGGTGGGCGACAACAAGAGCCGCGAGGGCATCACCAGCTTCGTCGTTGACAAGAGCCGCCCCGGGATCAGCCTGTCAAAGATCCAGGTGATTCGTTCTTATTCCCCGTACGAGGTGCACTTTGACAACTACGAGGTGCCGGTAGAAGATCGTCTCGGCGAAGAAGGGAAGGGCTTCAAGTTCGCCGAAGAGTGGCTGGTTCACGCCCGGCCACCGTACGCGGCGGCCACCCTGGGTATCGCCCAGGCAGCGCTTGAAATCGCGATTGAATGGGCCAAGCAGCGCCAAGCTTTTGGCGGCTACCTGGCCGACAAGCAGGCCATTCAGTGGATGATCGCCGACTCTGAAATTGAACTGCGCGCCGCCCGTTTGCTGGTTTACCAGGCCGCCTGGAACGCAGATTTGGGGCGTGACATCAAGGTCGATGCATCGATCGCCAAGGTCTACGGAACCGAGACCGCTGGCCGGGTCGTCGATCGCTGCATCCAGATTTTGGGTGGCATGGGCGTCGCCCAAGAACTGCCGCTGGAACGCTGGTACCGCGAGATGCGCATCAAGCGCATCGGCGAAGGGCCGTCCGAAGTGCACCGCATGGTCATCGCCCGCGACATGCTTGGTAACCGGCGCACGGCGTCCTGATCATGGCCATCGACTTCAACTTGTCGGATGACGGCATCGCCCTCATCACCATCAACCGTCCTGAGCGGCTAAACGCCATGGATGCCGAGCATTACCAAGCGCTGTCACGGGCTTGGAGCACAGTGCGCGACGACCCGGCCGTGCGGGTCGCGATCGTCACCGGCGCCGGCGAGCGCTCGTTCACCACCGGGGCCGATATCAAAAGCTTCCTGACCGCGCCCTCAGGCTTGTCGGAAATGTGGCTAACACAGCGCGACCAGTTGCTCAACCGGGGGTTGGAGGTCTGGAAGCCGGTCATTTCAGCGGTCAACGGCTATTGCTTGGGCGGCGGCATGACCCTGATGTTGGCGACCGACATCCGGATCGCTTCCAGTCATGCCACTTTCAGCCTGGCGGAGGTCAAGCGCGGTGTGATCCCTGCCAATGGCGGCACGCAACGGGTGCTTGACCAGTTGCCACACGCGGTGGCCATGGAAATGCTGCTGACCGGCGACGGTATCGACGCGGTGGCTGCTGAGCGCTGGGGCCTGGTCAACAAAGTCGTTGCCAAAGAGGACTTGATGGCGACGGCCTTTGCCTATGCCCGCCGGATTGCGGCCAACGCGCCGCTGGCGGTGCAAGCCGCCAAGGAGCTCGCCCTCAGAAGTCGGGACATGGATTTAACGACCGGCTTGCGCTTGGAGGCGGTCATCAATCGGATGTTGCAGCTCACCGAGGATTCGAAAGAGGGCGCAGCCGCCTTTGCGGCCAAACGTCCGCCTAACTTCAAGGGGCAGTGAGCATGAGCGCAAGTTATCCCCTGGAGGGCGTCACGGTTGTCGATCTGGGGCAAATTTACAACGGCCCTTACTGCACTTTTTTGATGGCGATGGCCGGCGCCAAGATCATCAAAATCGAGGCTCGCGGCGGCGAACATTTGCGCAAGCGGGCCGTCGTCGGCGGTGCTGCGCTGCCGTTTGCGATGCTCAACTCGAACAAGACATTTGCCACGCTGAACCTCAAGTCCGAGCGTGGCCGCGGTCTCTTGCAGCAGATGGTGCGCCGAGCCGATGTGCTGGTGGAAAACTTTGCACCCGGTGTGATGGACCGGCTGGGCGTCGGCTATGAGGCTTTGCGCAGCATCAACCCGCGCTTGGTCTACGGCGCGGGATCAGGCTACGGCCGCACCGGTCCCAACAAAGACTACCCGGCCATGGACCTGACAGTGCAGGCCATGGCCGGCATCATGAGCGTGACCGGTTTTCCAGACCGGCCACCGGTCAAGGCCGGTCCAGCTTTGTGTGATTTTTTTGGCGGCGTGCACTTGTACGGCGCCATCATGACGGCGCTTTACGAGCGCGAAAAGACCGGTTCGGGCAGGCTGGTAGAGGTCTCGATGCAGGAGGCGGTGTACGCCTCGCTGAGTTCGAATTTGGGCTTGCACTACAGCGCAGGCAGTTCAGTGCCGCCGCGCACAGGCAATCGCCACGGCGGACTGGCCGAGGCGCCCTACAACGTCTACCCAACCTCGGACGGTCACATTGCCATCATTTGCGTGGGCGAGGTGCATTGGAAGTCGCTGTTGGTCGCCATGAACCGCCAAGATTTGCTGCTTGACCCGCGTTTCGCCAACCTCCAGGGCCGTGTCGAACACATGGACGAGATCGACGAGCTGGTCGGCAACTTCACCGCCACACTGGCCAAAAAACCGTTGTTTGATTTGTTGATGCGCCACCGTGTCGCCTGTGCGCCTGTGCGCAACTTGGACGAGGTTATCAATGACGAGCACATGCATGCACGGCGGGCGCTGGAATGGGTCGAGCACCCGATTTACGGCCGGGTCTGTTTGCCAAATTCGCCGCTGCGCTTTGATGGCGTCGAACCGATGGCGCTCAAGCCAAGCGGCGAGCTGGGCCGCGACAACCAGATGGTTTACGGCGATTGGCTGGGGCTGAGCCAAGACGAGATGACACAACTGACTTTGGACGAGGTGATCTGATGCGTGGAAAAGCTGTTATTGCTGGAATTGGCAACACCGCGTTCGGCAAGTTGCCAGGCCGCAGCACGCTGTCCATGAACGTCGAGGCGATCCGCAAGGCGCTGGCCGATGCGGGCATCGACAAGGGCCAGGTCGATGGTCTGTTCGTTAAATTTCCGACCTCTAAATTCGAGATGATGTACGGCCAAAAGCTGGCCGAAACGCTGGGCATTGTGCCCCGCATCGGCGGCGTTTGGGACCAAGGCGGGGCCAGCAACATCAGCATGATCGGTTATGCCGCCATGGCCATCGAGGCCGGCCAGTGCGACATAGCGGTAGTCTGCCTGGCCGACAACCCGGCCACCGGTTCGCGCCAAGCCTACGAAAAAGCCTGGGGTGACGACAGTGTCTATGGCTGGTTTGGCGTGCCGGCGGGCTACGGCATGATTGCGCGCCGGCACATGGGTGAATTTGGCACCACCAGCGATCAGCTCGGCGCCATCGCCGTGGCTTGTCGCAAGCACGGTGCGGCCAATCCGCATGCGCAATTGCGCAAGCCGCTGACGCTGGACCAGTACCGTGAGTCACGTCTGATCGTCGCACCCCTGCGGCGTGACGACTGCTGCCTGGTGTCCGATGGCGGCGCGGCGGTGGTCGTTATGAGTGCGCAGCGCGCGAAAGAACTCGGGGTTGCCAAGCCGGTGCCGGTGCTGGGTTTTGGTCAGGGCCAGACATCTTGGGAGGTGGCGCAGCGGCTCGACCTGACGTCGACTGCGGCGTCGGTGTCGGCGCAGACCGCCTTCAAGATGGCTGGGCTGACGCCCCAAGACATCGACGTGGCACAGATTTACGACTGCTTCACCATTGCGGCACTGATGACGCTGGAAGCCTATGGTTTTTGCGCCAAGGGCGAGGGTGGCCATTTCGTCGAAGACGGTCGAATCGAGATCGGTGGCGACCTGCCGATCAACACCGCCGGGGGCCTGCTGTCTGAGACGGGCATGCCGGGCATGCAACTGGTGCTCGAGGGGGTGCGCCAGATGCGCGGCGAGGCGATCAACCAAGTCAAGGGCGCGCGCACCTGCGCCGTCAGCAACCAAGGCGGCATCATGCACACCCACGCCACACTGTTACTCGGCAACTAGCACACGGGAACTGCCCACATGGACCAACTTGACACATCCTTTCCCGCGCCAGAGCGCGACGCGCTGAACAGCCCTTATTGGGACAGCCTGTCGCAGGGCGCACTGTCCTTCCAGCACTGCAATGCCTGTGGCCATGGCTGGCTGCCCGCCCGCACCGAATGTCCGCATTGTCTGGAGGCCGATTGGGCTTGGCGAGCGGCGGCAGGCGGCGCCAAGCTGATCAGCTGGGTGGTCTATCACATTGCCTACCACCCGGCTTTTCAGCATCGCCTGCCCTATGCCGTCGCCATCGTCGAACTGGACGAGGGGCCGCGCCTGATCAGCAACGTGATGGGCATCGGCGATGCCGAGGCACTGACCATCGACCAGCGTTTGCAGCTGGTGATTGAAGACGAGAGTGGTACCGCGGTGCCGCGTTTCACGCCAGCATGAGCCATCCAGGCGTTGAACCGAAACCCCAAGACCCGCCAAGTTTCAGGAGACACGCATGCGCATGACCGACCTTTTCAACATCCTGCTCGCAGGCCTTTTGGCCACCACCCCGCTGGTTCAGGCTCAGGTGGCAGGTTTTCCCAGCAAAGCGCTGAAGATCGTGGTGCCGACCTCGGCTGGCAGTGGCTCGGACATCACCGCACGTTTTTTTGGCGAGCAACTCAGCGCTGCCTTGGGGCAGGCCGTGGTGATTGACAACAAGCCAGGTGGCAATGGCGTGATTGCCGCCATGGCGGTCAAGCAAGCGCCAGCCGACGGCTACACCCTCTTTCTGGGCACCAACACCCACATGGCGGTGAACCCGGCGGTGGTGAAAGACATCCCCTACGACGGCCTGAAAGACTTCAAGCCGGTCAGTGGCCTGGCGCGCGGCATGATGATTTTTGTGACGCCGAGCCACTCCAAAATTGGCACGGTGGCGGAATTGGTCAGCGCAGCCAAGAGCAGCAAAGACCATCTCAACGTTGGCACTTACACCGCAGGCTTCCACCTGTCGGCAGAATGGTTTGCAAGCACCGCAGGCACGCAGCTGGTGAACGTGCCTTACAAAGGCGCGCCCGAAGTCTTCAATGCGCTGATGGGAAGCCAGCTGGACTGGGCTGTCAGCGACCTGATCTCGGCCATGCCCCAGGTCAAGGGCGGCAGGCTCAGGGCGGTCGCCGTGTCGGGCGCGGTACGGCATGCCGACTACCCCGACATACCGACCGTCAAAGAAAGTGGTTATCCCGACTATGTGAATTACACCTGGACCTCGATGTACATCCGCGCCGAAACGCCCGAGGCTGTCACGAACCGCCTGGTCGAGACGCTGCAAAAGATTTTGGCCAGCGCTGCTGCCCGCGAGTTCATCGCCAAGATTGGTTCTGAACCGATGGCGCTGATGCCGCTCGAGATGCGTAAATTTCAGATCAGCGAGACCGAGCGCTTTCGCCGCGTGGCCGAAAGCGCCGGCATCAAACCGCAGTAAAAAAGAGGCTAAAACCGATGCAAGAGAGACTGGATTATTGGCAAGGCGCGTCAGTGGCCCGTCGCTGTTGGCGCTCCATCTTTTGCACAGTGATTGAACTGAGAACGACGGGGTTGGCGCGATGAATGACAAGCAGTTTTTGAAAGTGAATGAGCGTGGGAATGTGTACGCGCGGGTACATCAGCGCTGCTTATAGGCGTGCCAAATTTTGTGATTTGCCGTCAGGGCGTTGCGGCAGAAAAATGTTGTTTGACAAGCATCCAACAATTATGGAGACGATAGCTCAATGGAAATGTTCGACTATGTGATCGTCGGCGGCGGCTCTGCGGCGTCGGTTCTGGCCAATCGTCTGACCGAGGCTGGCGCGTCGGTCTGCGTGCTGGAAGCCGGCCCGGTCGACCGCAACCCCTTCATTCATATACCCGCCGGCTTTGTTAAAACGCTGCACAACCCCGCCATCACTTGGCGCTTCGACACCGAAGGCACCGACTGGACCGCGGGCCGCGCCATCGCGACCACACAAGGTCGTACCTTGGGCGGCTCAAGCTCGGTCAACGGCATGGTGTTTGTGCGTGGCCAGGCGCAAGACTACGAGAGTTGGGTGTCACGCGGCTGCGCGGGTTGGGGCTACGCCGACGTGCTGCCTTACTTTAAGAGCATCGAGCGGCGGGTTGGGTCGGCCGATGAAGGCTACCGTGGTCGTGACGGTGAACTGCCCGTCACCGACCCGACGTGGCAACACCCCTTGTGCGAAGCGTTCATTGCGGGCGCGCACAGTTTGGGCATGCAGCGCAATCCCGACTACAACGGGGCCAGCGCCGAAGGGGTTGGCTACTACCAACGCGTCATTGAAGGCGAACGCCGGGTCAGTGCGGCGCGGGCTTTTTTGTACCCGGCCATGCAGCGCAAGAACCTGATCGTCAAGACCCGTTCACGCGCCACCGCCATCTTGCTGGAGGGCAAGCGCGCCGTCGGCGTCCGCTATGTGGTCGATGGCAGTGACGTGTCGCAGGAAGTGCGTGCCGGGCGCGAAGTCATCATTGCCGCCGGCACTATCAATACCCCCAAGCTGTTGCAACTGTCGGGTATCGGTCCGGCCCCCTTGCTGCAGAGCTTGGGCATCGAAGTGAAACATGCGCTGCAAGGCGTGGGCGAGAACCTGAGCGACCATTACAGTCCACGAGTGGTGGTGCGCGTGAAGAACAGCGGCACCATCAACGGCTTGGTGCGCGGACCGAACTTGCTGCACCAAGGGGCGAAGTGGCTGCTGGGTCAGCCCAGTGTGCTCGGTCTCAGTGCGGCGCTGGTGTATGCGTTTGGCCGGTCTGACGCAAAGCAAGACAAGCCCGATTACACCGTCATCTTCACGCCGGCCAGCTACAAAGCCGGCAAGCTCGGCTCGCTCGACAATTACCCAGGCGTGACAGCAGGTGCCTGGCAACAACGGCCTGAGAGCGTCGGCCATGTGCGTATTCGCTCGGCGAATTCGGCTGAGTTGCCAGTGGTTCAGCCCAACTATCTCGACAAGGAGAACGACCGCACCGTGCTGCTGGCAGCGATCCGCGCGGCCCGCAAAATTCTGGCGACGCCGAACTTGGCGATGTACTACGGCAATGAAGAACTGCCCGGCGCAGCAAATATCAGCGATGCGGAACTGATTGAGTTTGCCCGCAACTATGGATCGAGTTGCTATCACCTGGTGGGGACTTGCCGGATGGGTTCGAGCAGCGACCCGACCGCGGTGGTCGATGAGAAGTTGCGCGTGCGCGGAATCGAAAACCTGCGCATTGTTGACGCCTCGGTCATGCCGACGGTGACGTCGGGCAACACGTACGCGCCAACCTTGATGATCGCGGCCAAAGCGGCCGACATGATCCTCGGTCGACCCGCCAAGCCGCGTCTCGAGATGGCGCAAGCCGGTTCACCTGTCGCCGTCGCTTGAGCACTGACTGGTTGGTTTTCATTTTCACGGCCCCATCGCATCCATACAAAGCAGAACCACGATGTCATCAATGATCGATAAAACCTTGTCTTCTACGCTGGTCGATTCGCGCCCTGCCAAGGCCGAGGCGCTGCGCTTGTCCAGGCAAGTGCTGGTGGGCGGCAAGCTACAGGCCGCGCTGTCGGCTGACACCATCGACATCGTTAACCCGGCGACGCTCGAAGTCATCTCGACCGTGCCGCGCTGCTACGCCGCCGACGTCGATCGGGCGGTTGAAGCGGCTTCGGTCGCTTTTGTTGAATGGTCGCGCATGCCAGCCCGTGAGCGCGGTCGCCGGTTGAGCAAAGGCATCGACCTGCTCGAAGCCCACGCTGAAGAACTGGCCTGTTTGCAAACGCTGGAAACCGGTCATCCGCTGGCGTACTTGTCGCGTGGTGATGTGGGCGCCTGCATCGACATGCTGCGCATGTTCGCTGGCCTGGGCGGCGAGCTGAAGGGGCGCACTGTTCCCGATTTGCCAGGCCTCCTGCACTACACCACCTGTGAGCCGCTCGGCGTTGTCGGTGCGGTGATTCCGTGGAACGGCCCGGTGTTCACCATGTCAGCCAAGATCGGCCCGTCGATCATGGCTGGCAACACGCTGGTCATCAAGACCGCAGAGGAAGCGCCCTTGTCGGTGCTACGCGCCTGCGAGTTGTTGCAGAGCGTGTTGCCGGCCGGTGTCATCAACGTGATTTCAGGCTTCGGCGAAGAAGCCGGGAAGCCGCTGGCCGAACACCCGAAGGTGCGCAAGGTCACATTCACCGGGTCGGTTCCGGTGGGCCAAAAAATCGTTCATTACGCTGCCGATAAGTTGGTGCATGTGACACTGGAGCTCGGCGGTAGCAATCCGAATATCGTCGCTGCCGATGCCGACCTGTCGCTGGCCATACCGGGCATCGTTCTGGGCATGCGCTTTTCGCGGCAGAGCCAGTCGTGCATTGCCGGCTCGCGCATCTTCGTCCATGCCGATGTGTACGACGAAGTGGTCTCACAAGTGGTTGCACGCGTCAAGCAGATGGTCGTTGGCGATCCGTTCGACACCCAAACGCAAATTGGTGCGCTGAGTTCGCAGCGTCAGTTCAACCGTCTCGACAAGTTGCTTGAGCGTGTGCGGGCCGTGCCGGGCGCGAAGGTCTTGTGCGGCGGCGGCCGACCGGTCAACCCGGCGCTTGGCAAAGGTCTTTTCCTAGAGCCGACGCTGGTAGAAGGCATTCCGAATTCGTCGTCGCTGTGCCAAGAGGAAGTGTTTGGTCCGGTCGGCATGTTCATTCGCTGGACCAACTACGAAGAAATGATCGCCGCGGCGAACGACACCCCGTACGGTCTGATCGCCACTTTGTGGTCGCGCGACATCGCCAAAAGCCTCGACTTCGTCTCGCGCATTCAAGCCGGGCTGGTGCAGGTCAACCACTACAGCGGACCGCGTCCCAACGTGGCTTACGGCGGCACCAAGATGAGCGGAATGGGCAAAGAGTATTCGCTGGAAAGCATGATTCAGCACTTCACTTTCAGCAAGACCGTCATATTGAATCCCGGTCACGTCAGTTGATGAGCCCGCTGGTATTCAAGCTCCATCCTTAAAAAGCAATTCATCATGCAAGAAACTCAGAACTATTGGTACGGTAAATCCGCAGTGGTGACCGGCGGTGCGCGTGGCCAGGGCGCGTCGGTTGCCCGCATGTTGCTCGAAGCGGGCGCGCAGGTCCACGTCATGGATTGCCTGCCACAGGCCGACAGCGCTTGGCAAGAATTAAGTCACTATGCCGGCACACAGACCGGTACCTTGCATCTGCACAATTTAGATGTAGCGCAAACCGATTCATGGGAAGGCGTGGCCGAACAGCTGCGTGCCAGCGAATTTCCGCTCTACGCACTGGTCAACAACGCTGGCATCACCGGCCCCAGAAATACGGTGACCAAGGCGTCGCTGTCTGAATGGGAGCGTGTCATGGGTGTCAATTTGACAGGTGCGTTTCTGGGCATCAAAACCTTGGCGCCGCTGATGCCGACGGGCGCCTCCATTGTCAATGTGTCGTCAACCGTGGCCATGACGGGTTATTACTCGGCGGCTTATTCGACCAGCAAATGGGCCTTGCGAGGACTCACAAAAAGCGCTGCATTAGAGCTCGCAACAGCCGGCATACGCGTCAATTGTGTGATGCCAGGCGTTGTCGACACCGACATGATCCGCGCCAACACGGCTTTGGTGGCGGCACTGCAAAGCATCATTCCGATGCAATACATGGCCGTTCCAGAGCAAATTGCAGCGGTGATGTTTTTTCTGCTCGGACCGCTTGCCTCTTATGTCACCGGTGCCGACATTGCGGTCGACGGCGGAGTGACCAGTGGCGGTACTTATTGGCCTGTGGGCAGAGCCATCGGAGTCGTGTAAAAAATGCACAAGCTCATTTAAAGGCAGTCATCCATCACAGCGTGGCGTGGCGTTCGCACGATGTGGTCTTAGTTAGCAACGTCAATACTTCATAAATAAACAAGGAGACAAGCATGCGATTCATCAGAAAACTTTCCAGCACCCTGCTGCTCATAGGCGCAGCCACTTTGGTGCAAACAGCGATTGCGCAACCCACGATCAAAATTGGCGCGCTCAATCCCTACAGCGGGCCGCTGGCCCTTTATGGCACCGAGGTCACGCGCGGCTATGAGATCGCCGTCGACAAAGTCAACGCCGAAGGGGGTGTGCTGGGTCGCAAGATCGAGTTGGTCCGCGGCGACGTCTCCAACCCTCAGCAGGGTATTGCCACGGTCGAACAACTCGTCTCCAAAGACAAGGTGGACATGTTTGTTGGAACCTACATCAGCGCCATCTCGTTGACCGCCAGCGACACCGCTATGCGTTACAACAAGCTGTACTGGGAGACCAACGCTGTCGCCCAGATCCTGACAGAGCGTGGGTTGCCTAACTTTATTCGCAGCGGTCCCGACGGCAGTGCTTTTGCCAATATGTCAGCAGCCACGGTGCGCGACTTGATCGCCCCTGCACTTAAAAAGGACGTCAAGGATTTGAAAATATGGATTGAGCACGAAGATTCGATTTACGGTACTTCGATTGCGCAAGGTCAGAAACGAATCCTAGAAGCTTTTGGTGCCAAGATCGTTGGCTTGGGTGCGCATTCAGCCCGTTCGATCGACTTGAACGACACGGTGCTGCGTGCCAAACTGGCCGCGCCTGATGTGTTGATTCAAACCGGCTATGTGCCAGACGGCAATCTGCTGCTGCGGACCGCGCGGGAACAGGGTTTCAAGCCAGCGGCAATTCTGTTTGTCGGCACCGGCGATACGCCAGAAACATTGCAAGCACTGGGTGCTGCCGCTGTTGAGGGTGTGCTGGTGGTGGGCTATCCGCGAAACGACATCAGCGAAGCCTACGGCCCGGGCAACAAGGCTTACTTAGAGTCCTATCGTGCCAAGTACAAAAGCGATCCGGTTGCGCCCCAGGGCATGAACGCCTATTCGGGTTTCCTGATGCTGGTTGAGGCGCTCAAAGTGGCGGGCAGCGTCGACATCGACAAGGTCCGGGCCGCAGCCACCAAACTTGACAAACCAGAAAACACGTACCCGTCCGGATACGGCACAAAATTTGACAAGAACTTTCAAAATGTGCGCGCCTCATTCGTCACGTCGCAATGGCAGGGCGGCAAGTTGATCACGGTTTTTCCAAAAGCCGCCGTCTTGCCTAAAGTTGCGCTCAAACCCTTGGCGCGCCCCTGAACTGAGTCAGGCTGGCCCTTCGAGGGGCCAGCGTCGGCCCTAACAACAAGTCAACACCATGCCCCTAAAAGACACAACAAAAAAGTTGAGCCATGACTGAGTTGATTCTTCATCAGTTCGCATCCTCGCCGTTTTCCGAGAAGCTTCGCTTGGTGATGGGCTACAAAAAGCTCAGTTACATGTCCGTGACCGTGCCCGCCATCATGCCCAAACCGGACGTGGTGGCCCTGACGGGAGGTTACCGGCGAACTCCTTTTCTTCAAATTGGCGCTGACATTTACTGCGATACGGCTTTGATTTGCGATGTGCTGGAGCGGTTGCAGCCGGCGCCCACCCTGTATCCGGCGTCGATGCAACCATTGGCCAGCATCCTTGCGCAGTGGTCCGACAGCACGCTGTTTTGGTCGGCTGTGACTTACAACCGCGGTGTCAAAGGGGCCGGCAGCAAGTTTGGCGGCACCTTGGTTGACCCAGTGGCGGCGATCTTTGAAGACCGCAAAGCGATGGGATTCAACATTGATTGGTGGCAGCCGGGAGATGCTGCACCGGCCTATCAATCCTACGTGGTGCAGCTGTCAAGCTTGCTTCAAAACCAGCCCTACCTGCTAGGCCAGCAGCCCTGCATTGCCGACTTCTGTGCCTACCATCCGCTTTGGCTGGTGCATGTTCGGGCGACTGCGGCCGTCGACCTTTTGCAACATTACCCTGCCGTCAAGGGTTGGGTAGACCGGATGCAAGCGATCGGTCATTCAGTCTTTGAAGACATCGACGCATCGCAAGCCATTGCGATCGCAGCGGCCAGCGATCCAGTGCCCATTGGCCAAGGGCCTTTGCCCAGCCGTGTTTTTCAAGATGAGCACGGCATTGCACTGGGCAGTCAGGTTGCCGTCACCCCCCAAAGCTTTGGACGGGAGCCCACCACCGGCGAGTTGCTTGCCGCGACCGAGAGCCACTTCACCCTGCGTCGAATCGATTCACGCGCCGGTTGTGTGCATGTGCATTTCCCGCGCATCGGTTATGTCCTGAAACGGCAGGTGCTTTGATTCAATGAGCAGATCGAAATTACAAGTGATTTTGCCGGTCGTGATTTTAAAAAACACGGGCTGGTCACAGATGCTGCGCTGTCGCCACAGGTGTCGCTCGCGCAGTCATCCACAGCCTCAAGCTTAAGGAGATAGACAATGGATCAAATACTGAGTGTGCTAATTTTTGGCCTGTTGCTGGGCGGTATTTACGGCCTGGTGAGCATCGGCTTGAACCTGATTTTTGGCGTCGTGCGGATCGTTAATTTTGCCCAGGGCGAGTTGGTGATGTTTGGCATGTATGGCTGCTATTACGCCTATGCGCAATTAGGGATCAGCCCGTATCTCTCGGTGTTGGTCGTGGCCCCGCTGGTTGGTTTGCTCGGCATGGCCATTCAACGCCTGGTGATTCAGCCGCTGCACAACGAGTCGAACATGCAGATATTTGCCACCTTCGGTCTGTTGATGTTGTTTCAAAACGTCATGCTGGCGATCTCGGGCGGTGAAGCCTACAGCATCGGCGGTCAGGTTGGCACCGGCGTGCTGTCGGTTGGTGACCTCAAAATCAGCGTGGCGCGCCTGATCACGCTTGTCACGACGACCTTGATCACGATCGGCCTGCATCTGTTTTTACGCCACACCATCACGGGCAAATCGATTCGTGCCGTGACGCAGGACAAGCGGGCGGCGCGTGTAATGGGCATCAATGTGGAGCGAACCTTCCTGTTGACCTTCGGTGTCGGTGCAGCGCTTGCGGGTGTCGCGGGGGCCATGTTGACGCCGATTTATTCGATCACACCCGCCGTCGGCGGCAATTTCATCTTGGCTGCGTTTGCCGTGGTGGTGTTGGGCGGCTTGGGCAGTGTCTGGGGGGCTTACCTCGGCGGTCTGATCGTCGGTGTGGTCGAGGCCTTCGCAGGCTATTACATAGACCCGGCGCTGAAAAATGCGATCTGGTTCATCATTTTTCTAATCGTTTTAATCGTGCGACCTGCTGGCCTGTTGGGTCAAGTCGGTGCCGAAGAAGTGGGATTTCGTGAACAAAACTGATCAAACCAATCCGGCCGGCGCTGCCTTGCCCTCCAGCGGGCAGCCGTTGGACTCGGGCATTGAGACCAACACCCAGGCCTTGCTGAAATACCTGGGCGGCATGGCGCTGGCGTTTTTGCCCTTCGTGCTGTTGATCGATGACGCTTATTGGCTCAACATCATCGCCTTCACTTACCTGATGGGTGGGTTGGCGGCGTCGTGGAACATCATCGGCGGCTTTGCGGGGCAATTTTCGCTCGGTCATGGCGTGTTTTTCGGCATCGGTGCTTACGTCACGGCCAAGCTGTATGTCGCCTATGACCTTTCGCCTTGGCTGAGCATGCTACCGGCGGCGCTGTTTGCGGCCTTGGTGGCGACCTTGATTTCTTGGCCGACCTTTCGCTTGCGCGGACCGTTTTTTGCCATCGCGACGCTGGCTTTCAACGAGGTGGCTTTCGTCATTGCCAACCACTTTGACTCGATCACGGGCGGCCCCCGCGGCATCATGATTCCGTTCAAGGCGGGCTTTGGCAACATGATCTTTCGGGAGCGTTGGCAGTACGCGGTGCTGATGTTCGTCTTCGTTGCGGTGGTGATCGCCATCACCGTGGTGCTGCGCCGCAGCCGTTTGGGCTATTACCTGCTGGCGGTGCGCGAGGACGAAGACTCAGCCCGCGCTTCGGGCATCAACGTGCTCGGCGTCAAGCTGCAGGGCATGGCGCTCAGCGCCGCATTGACCTCCATCGGCGGCACGCTGTTTGCCATGTACCTGCGTTACATCGATCCGCCCACGCTGTTCACCTTGCCCGAAGTGGGTGTCAAGTTCGCTTTGTTGTCGCTGATTGGTGGCGTGGGAACGATCGCCGGTCCTTTGCTGGGCGCCGCGCTGATCATTCCGTTTGAAAACTTCCTGCGTGGCGAGCTTGCTGATCAACTGCCTGGCATGAGCCTGGCCATTTTGGGACTGCTGATGGTCCTTGCCGCGCTCTTCATGAAGCGCGGAATCGTCGGTGCGCTGACCGACCTGTGGGTCTTCCTGCGCAAAAAGAAAGGCAAAAATAATGAATGAAGCTCTCTTGTCAGTCGATGCCGTTAGCAAGCAGTTTCTTGGCTTGCGGGCCGTCGATGACGTGTCTTTGTCTGTGCAGCGCGGTGAAATCGTCAGCGTCATCGGCCCGAACGGGGCCGGCAAAACGACCTTGTTCAACCTGCTGACCGGACAGTTGGCGCCAACCGAAGGTGAAGTTCGCTTGCGCGGCAAGCGGATCAACGAACTGGCGCCTCATGCACGCGCTCAACTCGGCATGGGGCGTACCTTCCAGATTGCCAAACCGTTGATTGCCCTCAATGCACTGGAAAACGTGATGATTGGCGCCTTCATGCGCCATCCCCAACTATCGGTTGCCCGGGACAAGGGCATGCAGGTTTTGGAGAAAGTCCACATGGCGCATTTGGCGCGCAAGCGTGCCGGTGACCTGACGCTGAGCGAGCGGCGTCGGCTGGAGGTGGCCCGGGCGCTGGCGCTCGAGCCTGAGATCATGCTGTTGGACGAGGTCATGGCCGGGCTCAACCAGAGCGAGGTCGCCATGGAGATCGAATTGCTACAAAACTTGCATGCCGAAGGCCAGACCTTCCTGATCATTGAGCACAATCTGAAAGTCGTACGGGCTTTTTCTAAACGGGTGGTTGTGCTGGACCGGGGCTGTTTGATTGCCGAGGGGACGGCCGAGGAAATTCTCAGCTCACCGGCAGTGATCAAAGCCTATCTTGGGGAGGCACACCAATGAGCGCCATGTTGAAGATTGAGTCCCTTTACTCGGGCTACGGTGAGCTGCCGGTGTTGCGGGACATCCAGCTCGAGGTCGGCCGCGGCGAGATCGTCTCCGTGGTCGGTGCCAACGGCGCGGGCAAGACCACTTTGCTACTGACCATTTCCGGTCATTTGCAGGCCCACTCTGGCCGCGTGGTGTTCGATGGCCAGGACATCTCGCGGCTGCCAGCGCATGGCGCCGCTGAGCATGGGCTGGTCATGGTGCCCGAGGGTGGGCGTTTGTTCCCTTTCATGACGGTGCTGGAAAACCTCGAGCTCGGCGCTTACCACCCCAAAGCGCGTCAGCAACTGGCGCAGTCGCTGGAGGAGGTGATGACGCTGTTCCCTATTTTGGCTGAACGGCGTGGCCAGCTGGCGGGTCGCCTGTCGGGCGGTGAGCGCCAAATGTGCGCCGTGGCGCGGGCCATGATGGCGCTGCCCAAACTGTTGATGCTCGACGAGCCATCGCTCGGTCTGGCCCCGATCATGGTCGACAAGGTGTTTGAAATTGTTCAGGCGCTGGTGCAATCAAAGGGCTTGTCGGTCTTGCTGGTCGAGCAGAACGTTGGCAATGCGCTGCGGCTGTGTCAACGGGGTTGCATCCTGGACCATGGTCAGATTCTGAAAACGGCCACCGGCAAAGAGCTGCTGGGCGACCCGGACATTCAACGCACTTACATGGGTCTTTGACTGTGAACGATTCCAAACACGCAGTGGTCAGCCGCATCGGTGCGGGTGCCGGTTTTGCCGGTGACCGTATCGATCCAGCAGTGGCCTTGGCTGCCTCCGGCGAAGTCGATGCGGTGGTGCTCGAATGTCTGGCCGAGCGCACCTTGGTGCCCGGCATCAAGGCGCGCGCCGACAATGCCAGTGCCGGTGCAGATCCGCGCTTGCGCAGGCGCTTGAGTCCGCTGCTGCCCGCCGCACACCGCACGGGTTGCCGCATTGTCTCCAATCTGGGCGCTGCCAATCCGGTGGCTGCCGGGGCCGCGATCGCCAAGCTGGCGCAAGAACTGGGCTTGCCCGGCAAGCGGGTCGCCGCGATTGAGGGTGACGATGTGATGGCGCTGCGCGAGCACATTGACTGGGTCCGGCCGCTGCAGGGCCACCTGCTGGGTGCGCATGTTTATTTGGGATGTGCTCCCTTGTCGGATGCGCTTGAGCAGGGCGCGGACGTGG
This sequence comes from Polaromonas sp., assembly GCA_040400815.1. Lineage (GTDB taxonomy): Bacteria > Pseudomonadota > Gammaproteobacteria > Burkholderiales > Burkholderiaceae_C > Polaromonas. Next base: position 23,592 of record JBBAPN010000002.1, read on the forward strand.
TCGTGACAGGCCGCGTGGCCGACTCAGCGCTTTTCTCGGCGGTCGCCCGTCGGCATTTGCTGCCAGGTGAGGACGCGCTGGCTGGCGCCATCACGGTCGGTCACCTGCTTGAATGTGGTGGCCAGTTAACCGGCGGTAATTACGACCCGGTTGGCGGGCCGCAGGCAAGCGGCAGACGTCTGTCGGCCCAAGACTTCGCCCGTCTGGGTTACCCGCTGGCCTATGTCTATGCCGACGGCACTGCCGACATCACCATCCTCGACGGCGCGCCAGGCATCGTCGATGCCATGACTTGCCGCCTGCAATTGCTGTACGAGGTGCACGACCCGTCGCGCTACGCCACACCAGACTTGGTGGTGGATTTCAGCGGTGTGCGCTTCGAGCAAATTGGCCCGAATCGGGTTCGCATGTCGGGCGCCCGTTCGCTGGGGCCGCCGCCCAGCCTGAAGGTCTCTGGCTTCTTGGAGCTACCCGGTTTCATCGCCGATTGCGAAATTGGCTTTGCGGGAACCGGTGCCGCCGAGCGTGCGTTGTTGGCGGCAGAGACCTTGCGTTTACGGCTGGCGGACTGGGCCGAGCACAGTGTGGCGATTGACATCGTCGGCATCGACTCGATCCTGCGCGGCGGTTCGGTGCAGACCCATCCGGGGGCCGAACTGCGGGTTCATGTGTCGGCGCGTTGCCAAGACCTGGAGCAGGCCCAGGTGGTCGAGGACGAGGTCTATGCGTTGACCTTGTCCGGCCCGGCTGGCGGCTGCAGTGTGCGCAGCGAACGCCGACCGCGGATCGAGGTGCTCGATGGTTTCATTGCAGCGTCGCGGGTTCGGACCCAGATTGTTTGGAGTCAATCATGAGAGTCGGTGACATCGCCGCCGGTCGTGCCGGTGACAAAGGCGACATGCTCGACCTGACGCTGGTCGCCCAAGATGCGCCAGCGTACGCGCTGCTAGAGCGGGCGTTGAGCCCCGAAGCGGTACGCACGATGCTGAACCAGGTGGTGCAAGGCCCGGTGCTGCGCTACGAAGTCGCCGGGCTTCACGCGCTGAAGTACGTCTTGCCAGAAGCCCTGCCGGGTGGCGTTTATGCCTCACTGCGGCCCGGCTTGCACTGGCAAAAAGCGGCCATCTGGTTATTGCTCGACCTCGAAATTGACCCGACCAGCCTGCAATTGAGCTGGGGCGGCCGACAGCCACCCCCATGAGGCAACCATGATGCACAGCGCTGCCTGCCCATCCATTGCGTGCGCGCTGGAGGACGGCCTCTTGACCATCACCTTGGCCCGGCCTGAGCAGCTGAATGCCTTCACGGTCGGCATGGCAGAAGAGTTGATATTAGCGTTCAAAGAGGCCAGCGAGGACGACGCGGTGCGCGCCATCATCGTGACCGGCGCCGGGTCGGCGTTTTGTGCCGGCATGGACCTGAGTTCGCCGAACGGGGCCAGTGTCTTCGGCTTGGACGAGTCGCAGCGGCCAACCCTGCAAGACCTGGACGAGCGCCTGAATGAGCCTGACATGGTGCAGGGTGTGCGTGACACAGGCGGTCGCGTGGCGTTGGCGATTTTTGACTGCAAGAAGCCGGTGATCGGTGCCATCAATGGCGCGGCCGTTGGTGTCGGCGCAACACTGCCGTTGGCGATGGACATCCGAATTGCCTCTGAGCGCGCACGTTTTGGCTTTGTCTTTGGAAAAATTGGCATCGTGCCAGACGCCTGCTCCAGCTGGTTCTTGCCGCGTGTGGTGGGCCTGCCGAAAGCGCTGCAATGGGCCTACAGCTGTGAGCTGATCGCTGCGCCAGAGGCGCTGGCCAGCGGGCTGGTCAGCCAGGTCGTGGCGCCAGAGCAGTTGATGGCCGAGGCGCGGCGCATTGCCCACCAGGTCAGCGACCGGCGCTCGCCGGTGTCGGTGGCGCTGATACGGCAAATGTTTTACCGCAATTCAAGCGCACCGCACCCTTTGCAGGCGCACAAAATCGAGTCGCTGGGGGTCTTTTACAGCAGCCTGGCGGACGGCAAGGAGGGGGTGGCGGCCTTTCTTGAAAAACGCGACCCCCAGTTCACGCAGCGCGCCTCCAGCATGCCGGACTTTTACCCTTGGTGGACATGATGGATTTTGAAGAAAAACGACTGGAAAACTGGCTCCGGACGGCGCTGCCAGACTTGCGCGGCGCCATGCGGCTTGAGCGGATTGGCGGCGGGCAGTCCAACCCGACCTATTTTGTGCTGTTCGACAACCGGCAGATGGTGTTGCGCAAACAGCCGGCGTCAACCTTGTTGCCGTCGGCCCACGCGATTGACCGGGAATACCGGGTCATGCAGGCGTTGGCGGCCAGCGACTTGCCGGTCCCCCAGTTGATCCTTTACCACCCGGACCGGGAGTTGCTCGGCACGCCTTTTTACCTGATGGAAAGGCTGCAAGGAAGGGTCTTTGCCAACAGCCAGCTGCCGGGCATGGCGCCTGCCGAACGCGCGGCGATTTACCTGGCCATGGCGCAGACCATGGCGCGACTTCACCAGGTCGACTGGGGCCAGATCGGGCTGTCGGACTATGGCCGTCCAGGGGGCTACTTTTCACGTCAAATTGCACGCTGGAGCAAGCAGTGGGAATTGTCCAAAAGCACCGACAACCAAGACATCGACCGGCTCATGCCCTGGCTGCGTGACAACCTGCCGGACGAGTCTGAGACGACCATCAGCCATGGCGACTTTCGGCTTGGCAACCTGATGTTTCACCCGACCGAGCCGCGTGTCATCGCGGTGCTCGATTGGGAGCTTTCGACGCTCGGCCATCCTTTGGCTGACGTCGCCTTTAACTGCATGGCGTGGCGCACCCAAGCGTCTGAGTACGGTGGTATTCGCGGTCTTGACCTGGCGGCGCTGGGCATCCCGTCAGAGCAGGACTACCTGCAGCACTATTACCGGCTCAGTGGCCGCCGTGACGGTGTCACGGCGTTTCACTTTGCCTTTGCGTTTTTTCGCATGGCGGTGATCTTTCAGGGTATTTCGGCCCGTGCTGCCAGCGGCAACGCGGCCAGTCAGAACGCGGCCGAGGTGGGCGCGCAGAGCGTCGCCTTTGCGCGCCGTGCTGCCGAATTCATGGACGGTGAAGCACAGGTTTTTGGCATGGAGGTGCAGACATGAACCCATGGGCTGATACTTGGCCGCCGACCCGCGATGAAGCCCATTACGGCGACCGGGTGGTGCGGTGTTTCACGGAGCGCCCCGCCAGCTTGCTCGACATGTTGCGCTTGGCGGTGCAACGCAACGCGGCAGGCGAGGCATTGGTCTGCGGCGAACAGCGCTTGAACTACGGCGAGTTGCTAGCGACGTCGGAGCAGCTGGCGGCCGGCTTGGCCAGCCGCGGCATCGGTCCGGGCGACCGGGTCGCCTTGCTGCTGGGCAACCGCCTTGAGTTTGTGCTGATGCTGCTCGCTGTCGCGCGCCTCGGGGCTGTCACGGTGCCGATCAGCACCCGCGAGCAAACCCCCGGACTGGCCTACATGCTGGCGCATTGCGGCGCAAAATTGCTGGTCCACGAGCCCGAGCTCGCGGCCTTGCTGCCGTCGCCTGACGAGCTGCCCACTTTGCAAGTCCGAATTTCAATTGGCGAGTGTGTTGGCTCAGAGGTTTTTGCAACGCTGCTGGGGGATTTTTCAGCGCCGCCGCTGCCCCAAGTGCATGAAGAAGACACTGTTGTCATCATGTACACCTCGGGCACGACCGGCAAGCCCAAGGGCGCGATGCTGACGCATTTGGGGATTATTCATTCATCAATGCATTATCAGATCGCGATGGGTTTGGGCCCGGCTGACTGCTCCGTCGCGGCGGTGCCGCTGAGCCATGTCACCGGCTTGGTGGCATTGGTCACCACCAGCCTGCGTTGCGCTGGCAAACTGGTCATCATGCCGGCCTTCAAAGCAGAAGATTTCTTGGTGCTGGCCGCCCGTGAAGGCATGACGTATTCGTTGATGGTGCCGGCGATGTACAACCTGTGTTTGCTGCGCCCCAACTTTGCCGAGTTCGACCTGTCGCGTTGGCGCATTGGTGCTTATGGGGGCGCGCCGATGCCCGTCGCCACCATCACCCGGTTGGCGCAGACAGTGCCCGCGTTGATGCTGATGAACTGTTACGGCTCGACCGAAACCACCTCGCCGGCCACGCTGATGCCGCCGGGCCAAACCGGGGCGCACAACGACACTGTCGGCACTGCGCTGGCCTGTGCCGACATCCGTGTGATGAACGATGCGGGTCTGGAAATGCCGCCGGACCAGTTGGGCGAACTATGGATTCGCGGGCCGATGACGGTGCGCGGCTACTGGGACAACCCGCTGGGCTCAGCGGCCAGCTTCACAGCGGGTTACTGGCACTCGGGCGATATTGGCTCGATCGACGCCCAAGGCTATGTCAAGGTGGTTGACCGCATGAAGGACATGATCAACCGCGGTGGCTACAAGATTTACACCATCGAGGTTGAAAACGCGCTGTACGAGCACGCCGCCGTGCAGGAGTGCGCTGTGGTCTCCAAGCCCTGTCCAGTCTTGGGGGAGCGTGTTCACGCCTTTGTGGCGCTGAAGAACCCCGGCACTACGGCCGCCGAACTGAAGGACTTCTGCAAGGTTCGTCTGTCGGACTACAAAGTGCCCGAAAGCTTCACGCTCAGCGACACCCCGCTGCTGCGCAACGCCAACGGGAAACTTCAAAAACAGGCCATGCGTGCAGCCCTGCTCGCTGAACTGGCCACCCTGCAAGGCAACCCATGACCTCGACAGCCACTGCTTTCAACACCCTTGACGAGGTCCGCAGTCAGGTCGGTCAAGAGGTGTTTTTGACCGACTGGGTGCGCATCACCCAAGAGCGCATCGACCAGTTCGCGCAAGCCACAGGCGACTTTCAGTGGATTCATGTCGACCCAGAACGGGCGGCCAAGTTTTCGCCATTTGGCTGCACGATTGCGCACGGTTTTTTGACCTTGTCGCTGCTGGGCCAGTTTTATGAAGCCCATCTGTCGCTGCCATTTTGCGAGATGGGCATCAACTATGGCTTGAACAAAGTACGCTTCACGCAGCCCGTGCGCGTCAACAGCCAAGTGCGTGGGCGCTTCTTGCTGTCAAAGTTGGAGGACATCAGCGGTGGCATTCAACTGACCTTCAATGTCACGGTTGACATTGACGGTGTGGCCAAACCAGCCTGCGTCGCCGAGTCTGTGGTTCGGCAGTATTTCAAGGCCGCCTGAGCCAAGCTCAGTGCGCACCAAAGAGCATCGATTTAAAAGGAAACCCCCATGAGAGCTGTGCGTTGCAATACTTTTGGCCCGCCCGAAAGCTTGGTCGTCGAAGACATTGACTTGCCCGAACCGAAGCCGGGTGAGGTGCTGATAGACGTCAAGGCCGCGGGGGTCAACTTTCCAGATGCATTGATCATCCAGGACAAATACCAGCTCAAACCACCGCTGCCTTTCACGCCCGGGGGTGAACTGGCCGGCATTGTGCGCGCCGTGGGCGCGGGTGTCACGCGGTTGGTGGTTGGTCAGGCGGTGATCGCTTTCACAGCCTGGGGCGCTTTTGCCGAACAGGCTTTGGTGCCGCAAGAGCGACTGATCGCCATGCCTGAAGGCATGCCCTTCGATGTCGCTGGCAGCTTCGTGATGACCTACGGCACTTGCTACCACGCACTGCATGACCGGGCGCAGGTGAAACCCGGCGAGACAGTCTTGGTGTTGGGTGCCGCTGGCGGCATTGGCATCGCCGCCATCGAACTGGCCAAAGCGATGGGTGCGCGCGTGATTGCAGCCGCAGGTTCGGACGACAAACTGGAGGTCTGCCGGTCCCATGGCGCCGACGAAGTCATCAACTACCAGACCGAGGATTTGCGTGCTCGTCTGAAGGCGCTGACCGGCGGGCGCGGTGTTGACGTGGTCTGCGACCCCGTCGGTGGCCGCTACAGCGAAGCCGCCTTGCGCAGCATGGCCTGGCGCGGCCGTTTTCTGGTGATTGGCTTCGCCGACGGCGAAATCCCGAAAATCCCGCTCAACTTGGTGCTCTTGAAAGGCTGCGCGATTGTGGGCGTTTTCTGGGGTGACTTCATGAACCGGGAGCCGCTGCAATGTGCCGCAGACTTGGCGGCCTTGGTGCAACTCTACAAGTCCGGTGGCATTCGTCCCCGGATCTCAGGTCGTCACAGCCTGGAGCAGACCGGCCAAGCACTGCTGGCGCTGATGCAGCGCCAGGTCAGCGGCAAACTGGTCATCGTGCCATGAGCGATCTTCACGCAGAAAACGTTCCAGTGAAGTCTGCTGACAAGCATGGCAAGGTCGCGATCATCACCGGCGGCGCCAGCGGCGTTGGTGCGGCTACCGCTCGCCTGTTGGCGCAGCGGGGTTACCACATTCTGGTCAATTACCAGCGCAGCGCCGACATGGCGCTCGAGGTGGTGCAGGCCTGCCAGGCGCTGGGCGTCGACGCTTTGGCGGTGCAGGGCAATGTGGCGGTCGATGCCGATTGCCTTGCCTTGGTGGACCAAGCGGTGACACGCTGGGGTGGCATTGACGCCCTGGTCAACAGCGCGGCAGCCACCAAATTTGTGCCCATGGCCAACCTCGACGGCGTGCAGGCTGAAGACTTCCAGGCCATCTTTGCGGTCAATGCGGTGGGTCCTTTCCAAATGTGCCGGGCGGCGGCCAAACACATGCCCGCCGGCAGTGCGATCGTCAACATTTCCTCGATTGCCGGCCAAACTGGCAGCGGCAGCTCCTTTCCCTATGTGTTGTCCAAGGCCGCCCTGAACGCGCTGACGCTCGGCCTGGCGCGCACGCTGGCACCTGGCATCCGGGTCAATGCGGTGTTGCCCGGCATGATCGAAGGCCGCTGGATGCTGGAGGGTCTGGGGGAAGAAGTCTACGAACGCGTCAAGCAACAGTTCGCAGACACGGCGCTGCTGGGGCAGGTTTGCACGCCAGCGCACATCGCCGCCACAGTGGGCTGGTTGCTGGACCCGGATTGCATGATGACCGGGCAACTGGTCGTGGCGGATGCCGGCTTCACGCTGGGTCGGCCACCGTCGGCCGTGGGGGCGCGATGAGCACCGACATTTCTGCGCCAGACAGCGGCATCAGCCTTGCGCGCGAAGGCTCGGTTTTGGTGTTGACACTGAACCGGCCCAGCTCGCTCAACAGCCTGAACCTCGACACTGTCAAGCAAATGCTGGCAGCGCTGAAGGCGTTGGCAAACGACAGCCAGACCCGCGCGCTGCTCATCACCGGTGCCGGGCGGGCGTTTTGTGCCGGCTGGCAGCTTGACGAGTCCGGCGTGCCGGGGCTGCCAGACGAGTCCTTTGGTGTGCGCCAGTCACACCTCATGGAGGAGTATTTCAACCCGGTGATTCAGGCGCTGCACGACTTGTCGATTCCCAGCATCGCGGCCGTCAATGGGGTCTGTGCGGGGGCAGGCGTCAGCATTGCGCTGGCCGCCGACATCGTGGTGGCGTCTGACGAGGCCTCTTTCGTGCTGACTTTTGCGCCCAGGCTGGGGCTGGTGCCCGACATGGGCGCCACTTGGAAGCTGCCGCGTTTGTTGGGCTGGGCCAGAGCGCAAGCTGTGACGATGCTGGGCGACCGCATTCGCGCAGCCGAAGCCGTGCAGTGGGGCATGATCTGGCGCAGTTTTCCGCCCGCAGAACTGCAACCATCGGCGTTGGCCCTGGCGCAACGGCTGGCCAATGCGCCGCCCGGCATTTGCCGCGAAGTTCGGCGTGCCTACCACGCCGCCCAGACCAGCGACTTGGCGTCCCAAATGGACTATGAAAGGCTGCGTCAGCGGGAACTGCTGGACGCCGCCACGTTTCGTGAAGGCGTCCAAGCCTTTCAGCAAAAGCGCGAACCCCGCTTTTACCCTGAGTCCGACAGCCCGCCTTAGCCGGTGGCGGGCCGGCCTCAGGGTTCAAGGCTTTGAAAAGTTTTGCCACGGGGCGTGGCGCCGGCCAATATTGGCATCCAGTTGATTGAGACCCTCACAAAGGATGGCACTGTGAAAAACGTTCTTTCGATCCTCACTTGGTTGCTCTGTTCGTTCTTTTTGTCGCAGGCAAGCGCCCAAGCTTGGCCCCATGGGCCGGTTACTTTGGTGGTTGGCTTTGCCCCAGGCGGCAGCACTGACATAGCAGCGCGGGTGATCTCGCAGCAATTGGCGGTCAGGCTGGGTCAGCCCGTGCTGGTCGTCAACCGGGCGGGCGCTTCAGGGGTTATTGGCAGCGCCTCTGTGGCAGTCGCCAAGCCAGACGGATTGACGTTTTTGTTTGGCTCGGGCTCGCTGGCAGCGGGTCCAAGTTTGATGAAATCCCTGCCGTATGACCCGGCGACGGACTTTGTGCCGGTCACACAATTGACCGTGATCTCAAGCATCCTTGCCGTTCACCCGTCAGTACCGGCCATGAACGTGAAAGAGTTTGTCGATTACGTGAAGGCCAACCCGGGCAAGGTCAACTATGGTTCCGCCGGCTCAGGTTCCTTGCAGCACGTGGCCGGCGCGCTGTTTGAAAAGGCCATCGGCGGTCAAATGATCCATATCCCCTACAAAGGTGGAGCCCCCGCCAATGCGGATTTGGTGGCGGGACGGGTGCAGGCCGTTTTCGGTCCGATTGTCGAGTTGATGCCTTTTGTGAAGTCCGGCTTGATCCGTGTTTTGGGCGTCACCACCAGCCAGCGATCGGCTGTGTTGCCGGAGGCGCCGCCCCTGTCCGAGGAGGTGCCTGGCTACGAGATTGGAACTTGGCACGGTCTGTTTGCACCCAAGGGCGTCAGCCCGGTGATTGTTGAGCGCATGAATGCAGCGATGGCCGCTGTGCTCAAAGAGCCCGCCGTGAGGGCCAGGCTGATTGAGCTGGGCCTAGAGCCGGTCGGCAATTCGCCGCGGGAGTTCGCCAGCTACTTTCAGTCCGAGATCAAGCGCTGGAAAGAATTGGTCCAGATCTCCGGGGCCAGCCCGCAATAAACCACAACCCCAGGAGGTCGCAATGGCAGACGTCAATCCAACAGCTTTGCAGGGCATTCGCGTCATCGACTTGACGCAGTTCGAATCTGGAACTTCATGTACGCAGCAACTGGCCTGGTTCGGCGCAGAAGTCATCAAGGTGGAGCCTCCTTTGAAAGGCGAGCAAGGGCGTTATTCAAGTACGGACGTTGGTCTGGATTCCCACTACTTCATACAGCTCAACACCAATAAAAAAAGTGTCACCTGTGACCTCAAGACGCCCGCCGGGCGCCAGCTGCTGGAGCGCTTGGTCCAGCAGGGCGACATCTTTGTCGAGAACTTCGCGCCGGGCGTGATCGAAAGGCTGGGGTTCAGCTATGACGCCGTGAAAGTGATGAATCCCCGGATGATTTACGCGCGCATCAAGGGCTTTGCGCCGGACGGACCTTTCGGTAACTTCCTGGCGTTTGACCCGATTTCACAGGCTTCAGGGGGTGCGCTGTCCATCACCGGCGAGCCCGACGGACGGCCGCTCAAACCAGGCCCTAATTTTGCAGATTCAGGGGCTGGGCTGCACTGTACAGTGGGTATATTGGCCGCTTTGCAACAACGGCACGCCACCGGCTGTGGCCAACTGGTCGAGGTGTCGATGCAAGATGCCATGATCAGCTTCATGCGCATCGCTTACGCGGCCCAGGCCATGACCGACGCGCCCGCGAAGCGAACCGCCAACCAAAGCATTTTTGCCGGTACCGCGCCAAGTGAGGTCTACCGCTGCAAGGGCGACGGACCCAACGACTTTTGCTACATCTACACCACCCGAGCAGGCAGCAAACACTGGCACAACCTGCTGAAACTGATGGGGCGTGAGGACTTGATGGCGGATTCTCGGTTCACGACGCCGCCATCCAGAGCCCAACATTCTGACGCTGTGGACGCCCTGCTTTCAGCCTGGACCCGCAACTTTGACAAGCACGAACTGATGCGCCTGCTGGGCGAGGCGGGGGTTCCGGCCAGTGCCGTGTTCGACACCATGGAGTTGTCGAAAGATGCCCATTTGCGCAAACGGGGCACCTTCGTCACCTTTGAGCACCCGCAGCGGGGGCCGCTGACGATTCCCGGCAACATGATCAAGCTGTCCGACTCGCCAGTGAAGGTTGTGTCGCCTCCTTTGCTCGGGGCTGACAACCAGGCGATTTACGGTGATCTGCTCGGACTGAACACCGCAGAAATGGACCAATTGCGCCTGCTCAAGGCGATCTGACAAACCAAGCACTCACAAGAGCAAACAGGCAAAGGGCGAGCACATCATGGCCATGGTTTCAGGCAACACATTGTTCGGCCGCGCGCTCGCGCGGCAAGGCGTCGACACGATGTTCTACATCATGGGCGGTCCGATCAACGACGCGCTGCTCGCCGCCATGTCGCAAGGTGTGCGCGGCATCGACGTACGACACGAGCAGGCGGCGGCGATGATGGCCCATGCCTATGCCCGCGTCCGGTTCCGCCCCGGTGTCTGCCTCGGCGCCTCGGGTCCGGGCACGATCAATCTGACCACCGGCCTGGCCAATGCACTGATCGACTGCGCGCCGGTGGTGGCCTTTGGCGGTGCCAGCCCGATGGCGGCGTTCCAAACCGGCGCCTTTCAAGAGATTGACCAGTTGGCCATCATGCGACCGGTGACCAAGTACGCAGACCGCGTGCTCGACACCGCCCGCATCCCGGAATACGTTGACATGGCTTTTCGTCAAGCCGTGTCGGGCAAGCCGGGGCCGGTCTACTTGGACCTGCCGGGAGACTTGCTGTATCGGCAGGTGGACGAGGACAAGGTCTTCTGGCCGCCGCCCGCTGCCGAGCATGTCAGGGCCCGCCCCAGCGCCTCCGACAGTCTCATTGCCAGTTTGGTGGAGCGACTGGCCCAAGCCAAAAAGCCCATCATTTTGTCCGGCAGCGGGGTGTTGTGGTCAGAGGCCTCCGACGCCTTGCATACGTTTGTCGACGCCAGCGGAATCCCGTTTTTCACCACGCCGCAGGGGCGCGGGGTGATTCCCGAAGACCACCCTTGTGCGTATGCGCAAGCCCGCTCGACAGCCTTCAAAGAAGCAGATTTTGTATTGGTGTTGGGGACGCGACTGAACTTCATCTTCTCGCACGGTAAGCCGCCGCGATTCTCTGAGAACGCTTGCTTTGCGCGCATCGACATCGATCCGGCGGAGGCCACATGCAGCCAGCGGGTCGATATTCCGGTGATCGGCGACGCGAGGGCGGTGCTGGAGCAACTCACTGCGGCGGTTGGCGGCAGGCTGTCGCCGCAGTCGTTTTCAGCCTGGCGGCGAAGCTTGGACCAGATCGAAGCGGCGCGCGCGCCAGCGGCCGAGCTCAAGCTGAGCACCGACCAGTTGCCGATCCACCCGCTGCGGCTGTGCAAAGAAGTGCGGGACTTCATCGACCGCGACACGATTTTGTGCGTGGATGGGCAGGAGATTTTGAATTACGCCCGCCAGTCCATCCCCAGTTACCGGCCGGGTCAGCGGCTCAACTCGGGCCCGTTTGGCACCATGGGCGTCGGCCTGCCGTTCGGTATTGGCGCGAAAGCCGGTCGGCCCGATCGCAAGGTGGTGGTGCTCCATGGCGACGGCTCGTTTGGCTTGAATGGCATGGAACTTGACACGTCGGTGCGTCACAAGTTGCCGGTTCTTGTGGTGATCAGTCTGAATGGCGGTTGGACTGCCGACCCGGAGCAGAACAAGCCGGGCCGCTACCTGGGGTACACCCGCTTCGACAAAATGGCCGAGGCCTTGGGTTGTCATGGTGAGTTCGTCGAGAACCCTGAGCAGATCCGCCCAGCGCTGGAACGCGCCGCAGCGGCAGTTGCCAACGGTCAGACGGCGGTGGTGAACGTGGTCACTGATTGGCGTGCGCGGGCGATCACGGCCAGCTTCACCAGCTTCTCGACCTGACAGCCGGGCAGTTCAGTCAGCGTGGTCTTGCTTTGCCGCCTGCAACACATCCCGCGTCTTGATGGCTTCACGGCGCGCGGCTTCGGCAAAGTCGTCGCCCGACGAGGCGTACAAAATCGCCCGCGATGAATTGACGATGATGGGAGCTCCGACTTTGTAGCCAGCGCGCACGGTGGCCACGGCGTCACCGCCTTGAGCGCCAACGCCGGGAATCAGCAGCGGCAGCGTGGGAGCGACTTGGCGCACGCGTTCAATTTCTGCCGGGTAGGTGGCGCCGACGACCAGCCCGAGTTGGCCGTTGAGGTTCCACGGACCTTGGGCCAGACGCGCCACGTGTTCGTACAACAGCGGTTGGCCTTCAACCGAAGCGAGGCGTTGATTTTGCAGGTCGTCACCACCGGGATTCGAGGTGCGGCACAGCAAAAACGCGCCCTTGCCGGGGTACTTCAAATACGGCGCGACCGAGTCAAATCCCATGAACGGCGACAGCGTGACGGCGTCAGCGCCGTAGCGCTCGAAAGCCTCAATGGCGTATTGCTGCGCGGTGCTGCCGATGTCGCCGCGCTTGGCGTCCAAAATGATCGGCACATGCGGCGCCACGCGGCGCATGTGTTCCATCAGGCGCTCGAGCTGACCTTCGGCGCGGTGGGCCGCAAAGTAGGCAATTTGCGGTTTGAACGAGACCACCAAGTCGGCTGTGGCGTCGACGATGGCGGCGCAAAAATCGTAGATCTTGTTGGCGTCGCCCTTGAGCTTGCCGGGGAAACGGGCGGGTTCTGGGTCCAGCCCCACGCACAGCATGGATTGGTTCTGGCGGCCGGCGGTGTCGAGCATGTCGAGAAATGTCATGCGGGTATTGTAAGAAGGGCCTGCTCGGCATTGGCGTTACGATCAGCCTTTTGCTCACTTAACGCGCCCGGCCCATGCAACTGACCCAACGGCAACTCATTCTTCTCGTCTTGTTGACGCTGGCTTGGGGCTTGAACTGGCCCATCATGAAGCTGGGCGTGACGGATTTCCCGCCGCTGACTTTTCGCACCCTCTCGATGTGGTTAGGCCTGCCGGTGTTGGGGCTGGCGATGGTTTTCCTGAAGGTGCCGTTTCACATTCCGCGCGAGCGTTATCGCGAGTTGCTTTGGTTGGCCGTCGTCAACATGATCGTCTGGCATGCCCTGATTATTTTGGCTGTGAAAAGTTTGAGCAGCGGACGTGCGGCGATTTTGGGCTACACCATGCCGATTTTTTCAGCCTTGATCGGAGCTTGGTTTTTTGGCAACCGACTGAAGGCGCGCAACTGGGTCGGCGTGGCTGCCGCCGGGCTTGGCGTGTCGCTGCTGCTGTGGCATGAGTTGACGAATTTATCGGGTCGGCCAGTCGGGGTGCTGCTGGCGTTGGCCGCAGCTGCCACGTGGGCGCTAGGCACGCAACAGCTGCGCAAAACCGCCATGCCCGTCGCCGCGTTGACAATTTCTTTTTGGATGACGGTGTTGACGACACTGGTGATGAGTGCCCTGAGCGTGGCGTTTGAAATGCCGCAATGGAAAGCACCGACAACCGTGGTGTGGCTGACGATCCTCTACAACGCGGTGTTGATCTTCGGCTTTGCGTATGCCGCGTGGACTTTTTTGGCCCGCAGCCTGCCACCGGTCGCCTCCACTTTGAGTGTGATGATGATTCCGATTTTGGGCGTGTTTGCCGGGGCCGTCGGTTTGGGCGAAGTGCTGCATTGGCAGGACTGGGCCGCCGTGGTGCTGATGGTGGTGGCGATCGGGTCGGTGCTGGTGCCTGGCCGACACAAGGCCGATTAAGCCGCCGAACCTACCTGCCGCGCGATGTGTTGCGCCCGGCACAGATCGTCCCAGGCTTTGGCTTTGTCGGGCAGGCTGCGCAGCAGATACGCCGCGTCATAAGTGACCACCGCGGGAACGCCGGCGAGCTGATGCGTGCGTCCGCGCAGCTTGCCGAGCGGCTCGGTCGACTGCAGCAGCGCTTGCGCTGGCAGACGTCCCATGATGAGGATGACGTCAGGCTTTTCGGCCTTGAGCAGTTCGGCCAAGGCCGTGTCCAGGGGCGCAGCATGGGCTGCAGTTGCCGCATCGCCGCGCCGAGACAACAGGGCGCAGACTGCACTGGCGCTGTGCTGCAGTCCGGCGGCGCGCAGCATGTTGTCGAGGAGTTTGCCGGTGTCACCTGCCAACGGATCGGTCTCGGTGGCGACCGGTGGCGTTTCGATCAGCAGCAGCCAGCGGGCGGTCGCGCCGGGGACGGCTGCTTGGCCATTATCGGCAGCTGGCTTGGGGTACAACACATGCGCTTGGCCGAGCGTCCAAGCGCTGTTGTCTGCAGTCCTATTGGCCGCGTTAGACGGTGCTTGCGCTGCTGGCGCTGGCGTCGATTCCACGGGCGGCCGACGCGGTGCGCCCACTGCGGCCGTTACGGTCGCGGCGATTTTTTGCGTAGCAGCCGGGGCCACCACACCGGCCACCACACCCGCCACGTCGGCCGCTGCCGGCTGCGGTTGCCACAGCCGGATGCCCATTTCGCGCAGCATCGCGCGCTGGCGTTTGTCGAGGTCTAAGCTCATATTGGGGCTTTCACAATGCCAGACTCATGACGATCGCGTCTTCGCGTTTGAAGGCGCTCAGCGGGTAATAGTTGCGGCGCGTGCCGACTTGGCGAAAACCATAATGCGTGTAGATTTGCAGCGCCCGCGTGTTGCTGATGCGCACTTCCAGCCACAGCCATTGGGCCGCTTGGCCGCGAGACCACAGGCACAGCGCATCCAGCAGCAGCCGGGCAAAGCCCTGGCCTTGGTGCGTCGGCGCCACGGTGATGTTGAGCAAGTGCACCTCGTCGACGCCTTTCATGCCGACAAAATAGCCGATCAGTTCGGGCTCGCTGCCATCCGCAGCGTCGGCCAGCAGCATTTGACACGGGTAACCCGAGGACAGCGAATCGGCAAAATTGCCGGACTGCCACGGGTGTGCGTAAGCACTTTTTTCGATCCGGGCTACTTGTTCCAGCCAAGGCCGGGTCATGGCTTCGAGTCGAACTTCTTTGGGTTGGAGGACGGCATTCATAGGGGGTCAAAACGTTCAAACAGGGGCCGGTAAAGCCAGCGCTTGGCGTTTCACCTCAGCGCGTTCATCGGTGGTCAGCGCCACTTTATCGCGGATGTACAAGGGCAGCGCTTGATCGGCGTCACGCGCTGCACCTGCCGCCAGCAGGGTCGGTGCCAGTCGCAGCATGGCCGCGGCGCCTGGCAGGGCCGTTAAGCTGGTACAGGCGGGTGGCAACAAAGGCAGCCGCGCGGCATAGACCTCAAAGACGTTGCCGGCCAGCCCATGTTGCGCCGCCGGCGCTTGCGGATGTGGGTCCTGCGCCACTTGAAACACGGCGTCCAATTGCAAAGCATCAGGCCGAACCAATACGCAGGGTGCCAGCGCGTGGCAAGTGCCTTCGATCAAGCGAAAGTGCTGCACATACATTTCGTCCATGCGGGCGTCCAGCAGCGCGGTGATAGTTTGCGGCGCGTCATCGGAAGATGTATTGGCCAGCGCCCATTGAAAGCGCGCTTCTTCCGCCAGCGCCAGCAGGGAGTCCACCGGCAGCACCGGCACACCAGCCCCCAAGGCCAGGCCCTGGGCCACTGCGCAGGCCGTGCGCAGGCCGGTGAAAGAACCGGGGCCACGGCCAAAGGCAATCGCATCGAGTTGGTCGAGCCGTAAGCCGGCGTCGGCCAGCAGTTGCAAGATGGCGGGAATCAAGGTGGCGGACGACAACGGCCCACCAGCGCCCTCGTGCAGCCACTGCTGCGCGCCGTCGCTGACGCCGATCGACATGCGGTCGGTGCTGGTGTCAAAGGCGAGAAAGCGGCCGGTGGCGGGGGTCAAAGCGGTGCTGGGAACGGTCGTGGGCATCGTCTGATTATCCGGGCAAGTAAGGGCGCTACGTTGGCAACCCCAAGGCCTGGCCGTGATAATTCCCCGATGGCTTTTCCAGCATCGACTCAAACATCCACTCAGGCACCCTTGTCGCAACGCCGTCCTTCACCGCGTCAGCCACGCCAGCTGCTGGCGGCGCTGGTCGCTGCGGCCACGCTGTGGCTGGCTGGCCCAGCGGCCTCGGCCGCAGAGCCGCGCCTGCCCAAGGCTGTGGCTCAAGCTTTGGCGCGGGCGCAGGTGCCAGCCAGTGCGGTGAGCTTGTTGGTGGTCGACGCCAACGGCCAACGCCCGCCGCGCCTCAGCCATCGCGCCGGCGCAGCCATGAACCCAGCCTCGGTCATGAAGCTGGTCACCACCTACGCTGCGCTGGATGTGTTGGGGCCGGATTTTTTGTGGAAAACCAATGTCACGATGGACGGTCGGATTCAGAACGGTGTGCTCGACGGCAACATGCTGGTGCGCGGCGGCGGTGACCCCAAGCTCGTGGTGGAGCGGCTGCAGGCGCTGCTGATGCAAGTGCAAGCCAGCGGCGTGCGCGCGATTCATGGCGACATCGTGCTGGACCGCAGCGCTTTCAGTGAGCCCACGGCCAACGCCGCTGAGTTCGACGGCGAGCCGCTGCGCCCCTACAACACGCAGCCCGACGCCTTGCTCATCAATTTCAAAACGTTGGTGATGACCTTCACGCCCGACTCGGCATCGGGTCGGGCGCGGGTGCGCAGCGAGCCGCCGCTGGCGGGCGTTCAAGTGGACGACAGCGTGCCACTGTTGCCGTCTGCGCCCTGCGGCGACTGGCGCACCGACTTGCGGGCCAGCGTGGACAGCCCGAGTCGCGTGCAGTTTTTGGGCAGCTACGCCAGCGCCTGCGGTGAACGCGTCTGGCCCAGCGCTTATGCCGATCCGTCGAGCTTTGCCGCCCGCGCGATTGAAGGGTCGTGGAAAGTCTTGGGCGGTTTGCTGAGCGGCCAAGTGCGCGAGGCGACCGCGCCTGAGTTGGCGATCTTGCGCAGCCGCGGCACGCTGTCCGGCAACATCTCACCGCTGCGGCTGGAATCGCCTTCGCTGCCGTTGCTTGACATCGTGCGCGACGTCAATAAATTTTCCAACAACGTGATGGCGCAGCATCTGTTGTTGAGCCTCGGCCTGCACGCAAAACTCGGCCAACCGCAGATCGGCACGTTTGCAGCCAGTCGCGCCGCTGCCCAAGCGTGGTGGCTGAAAACCTTGCCCGCCAGCGCGCCGCCGGTGCTCGACAACGGCTCGGGCCTGAGTCGCAGCGGCCGCATCACTGCCCGCAGTTTGGCGGCCATGTTGCAGCACGCCGCCCAAAGCCCATTGGCCGATGCGCTGGCCGATTCTTTGCCCTTGGCCGGTGTCGACGGCAGCATGCGTGCGCGTGCACAGGCCGCTACGGGCCGGGCACAAATCAAAACCGGTTCTTTGCGCGATGTCAGCGCTGTTGCCGGTTATGCAGAAGGGCGGAGCGGCCGCCGTTACGTCGTCATCGGCATCGTCAACCACCCGAACGCCAGCGCAGCCCGGCCGGCGCTGAACAGCTTGATCGAATGGGCTGTGCAAGATCGACAATGAGGTCAATCGCGGGGCTCCGTATGCGCTCTTATTTCGCAGCTTAAACTGGCTTCATGATCCCTTTCTCAGTACTTGACCTCGCCCCCATCGTCCAAGGCAGTGATGCCGCCGAGTCTTACCGCAACACCTTGAGCTTGGCGCAGCACGCCGAGCGCTGGGGTTACCAGCGTTATTGGTTGGCTGAACACCACGGCATGCCGGGCATCTCCAGCGCTGCCACGTCGGTGCTGATCGCGCATGTGGCCGGCGGCACCAAGAGCATTCGCGTGGGGGCTGGCGGCATCATGCTGCCGAACCATTCACCACTGGTGATTGCCGAGCAGTTTGGCACGCTGGAGTCGCTGTTTCCGGGCCGCATTGACCTCGGTTTGGGCCGAGCACCGGGTTCTGACCAGATCACGGCGCGGGCTTTGCGCCGCAACCTGTCCTCTGATTCGGACGACTTTCCGCAAGACGTGATGGAGTTGATGGATTACTTTTCAGACTCACCGCATCAGCCGGTGCGCGCTGTCCCCGGCACCGGCCTGCACGTGCCGATGTGGATCTTGGGGTCGAGCTTGTTCGGCGCGCAGCTGGCCGCAGCACTGGGTTTGCCGTTTGCGTTTGCCTCGCATTTCGCGCCCGCGCAAATGATGCAAGCGATTGAGATTTACCGCGCGCGCTTTCAGCCGTCAGCGCGGCTGGCAAAGCCCTACGTGATGCTCGGCTTCAACGTGTTTGCTGCCGACACCGACGCAGAAGCCGCCTTTTGCGCGACCTCGCAACACCAAGCGTTTGTCAACTTGCGCAGCGGCAGGCCCGCTCAATTACCACCGCCCAAGGCTGACTTTTTGGAAAGTATCGGGCCGCAAGAGCACGCTTTATTGGACTCCGTGCGGCAGAGCTACGCCATCGGTTCGATCGACACGGTGCGGCGGGAAATGAACGCCTTCATTGAGCGCACGGGTGCCGATGAACTGATGATTGCGGGTCAGATTTTTGACCACGACGCGCGCCTGCGTTCTTACGAAATCACAGCGGCGCTGCAGCACGCGTGAGCCGGTCCCGCACGCCATCCCACTCGGCGTTGGCGGGCAATGCTTCCACCCAAATCTGAGCTACGCCCTGCGCATCGAACTCGCGCAGCACGGCAAAGAGTTCGTACGCCACTTGCGTCGCTTGCAGCGGCATGGCGCGGTACAGAACTGATGCCTCGTTGATATCTGCAATCGAGTACGCATAAACAGCGATGCGTTGAGATGGCTCAACCGCAGCCAAGGCTGCTTGCAATTCAATCTTGTCCATCAAGCGCACTTTGGCATTGGGCGCATAGTGCGAGTCCAGTGTGCCCGAGGCGCGTGGCGCGTTGGACGCCAGCGCTTGGTTGTCGAGCACCGGCTCAGCGCAAGCGGCTTCGAGTTGTGCACGCGTCAGCACACCGGGGCGCAGCAACACTGGCTGACCTCGGGTGCAGTCGACGATGGTTGATTCAATCCCGACCTCGCACGGCCCGCCGTCGAGCACGAACAAGGCATCGCCCAGTTCATCGGCCACATGCGCCGCCGTGGTCGGGCTGACGCGGCCAAAACGATTGGCACTGGGCGCGGCGACGCCGGTGCGGCAGGCATTCAGCAGCGCTTGAGCCACCGGATGTGACGGGCAACGCAGGCCGATCGAGTCTTGGCCACCGGCTGCTGCCGTGGCAACGCCGGGCTTGCGAGGCAAGATCAGCGTGAGCGGGCCGGGCCAAAAAGCGGCTATCAATCGGGCGGCGAATGGCGGCACGCTGCTGGCGTAGTCGAGCACTTGCTGCGCTTCAGCGATGTGCACGATGAGCGGATGATTCGGCGGCCGGCCCTTGGCGGCAAAGATCAACGCCACCGCCGCGTCGTTGGACGCGTCAGCGCCCAAGCCATAGACGGTTTCAGTCGGCAAGCCGATCAGCTCGCCGCTGCGGATCAGGCGTCCAGCCTCGGCGACGGCCAAGGGATCTGTGCCCGAGTGAATCATTCAGCGGCTTTCAAGACCGGGCAAGCCCAGCAGCGCAGCCACTTGGCGCGCCGTGGCTTGCACGTCGGCCACGCTGGCGCCGGTGATGTTCAGGTGGCCCATCTTGCGGCCAGGGCGGGCTTGCGTTTTGCCATACAAATGCACATGCGTGCCGGGCAAAGCCAGCACCGCCAGCCAGTTGGGCGAACGCTCTTGGCCATGCGCGTCAAACCAGCTGTCACCGAGCAAGTTCAGCATGATCGAGGGTGAATGCTGGCGCGGTGTCGGCAGCGGCAAACCGGTCAGCGCATGGACTTGCAAATCAAATTGCGAGCTGTCGCAAGCATCCATCGTGTAGTGGCCGCTGTTGTGCGGACGCGGCGCCATTTCATTGACGACCAGCGTGTCTTCAGCGGCGTTGCCCGAGGCGCTGGCCAAGACAAAAAATTCCACGCACAACACGCCGACGTAGCCGATCTGGGCGGCAATGGCTTCGGTGGCGGCGCGTGCCCGCGCCGATAAGGCGGCCGGCAGGCAACCGTCATAAGCGTGCGTCACCGCCAAAATGCCGTCGACATGCACATTGCGCTGCGACGCAAAACTGACGATCTCGCCGTTCCAGCCGCGCGCCACGATCACCGACAGTTCGGCTTTCAAAGGCAGCATTTTTTCGAGCACGCAAGGGACGTTGTTCAGGTCGCTCCAAGCTGTTGCGAGTTCAGCTGCGTTTTTCACGCGGGCCTGGCCTTTGCCGTCATAGCCCATGCGCGCAGTTTTTAAAATACCGGGCAATAAATCAGCCGAAACGGCGGCTAGATCAGCAGTCGTTTCCAGCACGGCATAAGGCGCGCACGGCACGCCGGAGGCGGCGGCACAGGCGCTGAAATGGGCTTTTTCGTCGATCCGGTTTTGCGCGATCGAGACGGTGTCGGCACTCGGCGCCACTGGCCGTGTGGCGGCGAGTTGCTGCAGCGCGGCTGCCGGCACGTTTTCAAATTCGGTGGTGATGGCCGCACTGGCGGCCGCCAGTTGCGCCAAGCCTTTAGCATCGTCGTAGGCGGCTTGAATATGGTGGTGGCTGACGCGGCCGGCCGGGCTGTCCGCATCCGGGTCCAGCACGGCGGTGAAGTAGCCGAGGCGCTGCGCGGCATGCACAAACATGCGGCCGAGTTGGCCGCCGCCCATCACGCCGAGCGTGGCGCCAGGAAGGATCGGCGTCATAGCGGTGGCAAGGTCATGGCTTCGGCCGCCGCCGTTTGGGCGACCCGGAAAGCCTGCAATTGCGCCGCCAGCGCGGGATTCTGCAAGGCCAGCATGGCGACTGCAAAAAGGGCCGCATTGGCCGCGCCCGCGTGGCCAATCGCAAAGGTCGCGACCGGAATGCCTTTCGGCATTTGGACGATGCTGTGCAGCGAATCAACGCCTTGCAAATGCTTGCTGGCGACCGGCACGCCGAGCACCGGCACGGTGGTTTTGGCGGCCAACATGCCGGGCAAATGTGCCGCACCGCCGGCACCGGCAATGATGGCTTGCAGGCCGCGACCCAGGGCGGTTTCAGCGTAGGCAAACAAGGCGTCGGGCATGCGGTGCGCCGACACCACGCGGGCTTCGTAGGCGATGCCGAACTGCTGCAAGATTTGCACCGCGTGCTGCATCGTCTCCCAGTCGCTGTTGGAACCCATCACCACGCCGACCGTGACGGCGGCGCCTGGGGCTGACGTATGGGCGGTGTGGGCTGGGGACGTGGGGCTGGCGGTCGGTGGTGTGTGGGTCATGGGGTGCATCATCAAAGCGGGTCTGCGAGCCAACGATTTTAAGCGGTGCGGCGCGGGCGCCCGCCAGCATGCTATCGTTTTGCTTTCCTTTTCAATTGCCTTCAAAGCCTTACGCGCACTTCAAGCGCCTCCAAACATGATTGATGTCACGCTCGCGAATTTTGAACAGGAAGTCATTCAGGCTTCCATGACCACACCGGTGCTGGTCGATTTTTGGGCGCCATGGTGCGGCCCGTGTAAGTCACTCGGCCCGATTCTTGAAAAAGTCGAGCTCGCTTATGAAGGCCGCTTCAAGCTGGTGAAGATCGATTCAGACCAAGAGAAGCAGCTGGGCGCAGCGTTTGGCATCAAAAGCATTCCGACCTGCATCTTGCTGATGAACGGCCAGCCGGTCGACGGTTTCACTGGCGCTCAGACCGAAGGCAAGATCAAAGAATTCCTCGACAAGCACCTGCCTGCTGACAACGGCCCGGCGGCGCTGTCAGAGGCCGAACAAGCGCAGGCTTTGCTCGACAGTGGCGATGTGCAAAGCGCGCAAGACACGCTGGCCGAAGCGCTGGCGGTCAATCCCGCCAACGACGAAGCGCGCTTTGACTACGTCAAGTTGCTGATTGGCACGGGGCAGTTGCCCGCCGCCAACAGCGCGCTGGCGCCGGCCTTGGTGCAGATCCCTCTGCAACTGCGTTTTGAGGCGCTCAAGCACTGGCTGCTGGCGCTGGAATTTGTCAGCACCGACCCCCGCGGTGAATGGGACTTGCCGCAGTTTGACGAGTTGATTGCGCAAAACAAACGCGATTTTGAAACCCGTTTGGCCAAAGCCCGGCTGCTGATCAGCCACGGCGAATGGACTGCGGCAATGGACGAGTTGCTGGAAATCATCATGCGCGACAAGACTTGGAACGAGCAAACGCCGCGCAAAACCTTTGTCGCTATTTTGGAATTGCTGACGCCGCCCAAAGCCAAGCAGGCCCAAGACGCGTCCGGCAAGACCGCCGCCGGCATCGAGATCCCCGGCAAAGTGGTGGTCGACGAAGACCCGCAGCTGGCTTTAGTGTCCGCTTACCGCCGCAAGCTGAGCATGATGCTCAACTGAAAACGGGCCACCCATCAGGCCGATCAGTCCTCGGCGTCTGTGGGCTTGTCGCCTGAAAACCAAGACACGTACAAGGCCGGCAAAACCACCAGCGTCAGCAATGTGGCGGTGATCAAACCGCCGATGATGACGATGGCCAGCGGCCGCTGTGTCTCAGAGCCAATGTCGTGCGACAAGGCCATCGGCAGCAAACCCAACGCCGCCAACATGGCCGTCATCAGCACCGTGCGCAGTCGCTGCATGGAGCCAAGTTTGACCGCGTCCAGCACGCTGTGGCCGGCTTCTTGCAACTGCTGAAAGACCGACAACATCACCACGCCGTTGAGCACCGCTTGGCCGGACAGCGCGATGAAACCAATCGCCGCCGAGACCGACAGCGGGATGTTGAAAATCCACAGCGCCACAAAACCACCGATCAGCGCCAAGGGCACGTTGATCAAAATCAATGCGGCCATCTTGAAGGACTTGAAGGCGTCGAACAGCAGCACGAAGATCAGCAACAACGAGATCGGCACCACCACTGAGAGCCGCTGCATGGCGCGCTCTTGATTTTCAAACTCACCCGACCAACCGACGGTGTAACCAGACGGCATCTTGACGTTGTCAGCCACGCGGGTTTGCATGTCTTTCACCACCGAACCCATGTCGCGACCTTTGATGAAAATACCGATCGCCATGGTCCGCCTGCCGGCTTCGCGGGCGATGTTCATGGCGCCGTTGGTTTCGCGAATGGTGGCCACGCTGCTCAGCTGCGCATAACCGCCGTCGGGCGTCGGGATCAAGGTTTGCGGCAGGCTGGCAATCGCGCGTTTGCTTTCGGGCAGACGGACTGCCACGGCAAATTTACGCTCGCCTTCCCACAACTGCGTGGCCGCTTTGCCGCCCAACGCGGCTTCCACCACATCTTGAATGTCCTGCACGTTCAGGCCGAGTCGCGCAGCACGGTCACGGTCGATGTCGATCACCAGTTGCGGCAAATCGCCGAGCCGGTCAATCTCGCCGCGCTGCACCCCTTGCACTTGTTTGATCTCGCGTTGAATGGCTTCTGCGACGCGGCGCAATTCACCCAGGTCTTCGCCAGACACCTTGACGACGATCTGGCCCTTGATTTGAGAAATGGATTCCAGCACGTTGTCCCGAATCGGTTGCGAGAACGCTGGGTCGATGCCGGGAATCGCCCGCAGCTTGCTGTCCATCTCGTCAATCAGCTGGTCGCGGGTCAGGCCTTTGCGCCATTCTTCCTGCGGCTTCACGTCGATGAAAATCTCCGCCATGCTGAGGGTTTTGGGGTCGGTGCCGTCTTCCGGTTGGCCGGCCTTGGAGACCGCCGTGCGGACTTCGGGCACGCTGTTCAAGGCCTTGCGCGCCATCAACAAAATTTTGGCAGCTTCTACGCTGGAAACGCTGGACGGCATGTCGAAGTTAGCCCAGAAAGTGCCCTCGTTCAGCTCCGGTAAAAACTCCGAGCCGAGCCGCGACGCCGCGCCCATGGCCAGCGCAAACACCGTCAGCGCAATCAACACCACGGTGCGGCGCTGTTCAAGCGCCCAGGTCAGCACGGGTTCGTAAAGGCGTTTGCTGCTGGCCACCACCCGGTTGTCGCCATGCGGAATTTTTTTGCGCAGCATCCAAAAAGCCAGCAAGGGCACCAGCGTCAGCGAGAAAATCAGCGCGCCGACCAGCGCCGTGGTGACGCTCAAGGCCATCGGCTGAAAGATCCGGCCTTCATGGCGTTGCAACGCAAAAATCGGAATGTGCGCAGCAATGATGATCAGCATCGAGAACAGCGTTGGCCGGCCGACTTCGCTGGCCGCGTCGATGATGACGTTGCGCCGTTCGGCTTTGCTCATGCCTTCTTGTCGCTCTGACAAGCGGTGCATGATGTTTTCAATCACGATCACCGCACCGTCGACGATGATGCCGAAATCCATCGCGCCCAGGCTCAGCAAATTGGCCGGCACGCCCATGATTTTCAGGCCGAGAAAGGTCGACAACAAAGCCAGTGGAATGATCACCACCACTGCCAGGCTGGCGCGAACGTTGGACAAAAACAAATACAACACCAGCGCCACCAGTAGCGCGCCCTCCACCAGATTTTTAAACACCGTGGTCAGCGTTTTGCCCATCAACCAAGTGCGGTCGTAGTAGGGCAGTATTTGCACGCCCTTTGGCAGGCCACGGGCGTTGAGTTCAGCGATCTTGTCTTTGACGCCCTTCAGCACGACGCTCGGGTTTTCGCCTTTGCGCATGATGACGATGCCGGTCACGACGTCGTTGTCGTTGTCTTGGCCGACGATGCCGAGCCGCGGCACAGCACCAATCTTGACCTCGGCGATGTCGCGAATCAGGATTGGGGTGGTGCCGCGCGCCGCCACAACAATCCGGCCGATGTCGTCGGGTGACTGCAGCAAGCCAATGCCGCGGATGGCGAATTGCTGCTGGCCTTGGGCCACATAACTGCCGCCGGCGTTCGAGTTGCCACGGCCCAATGCGTCCAGTAAGTTCTGAAAAGTGAGCTTGTAGGCGCGCAGTTTTTCAAGGTCTGGCTGGACCTCATACTGCTTGATAAAACCACCCATACCGACCACGTCGGCGACGCCCGGCACTTGGCGCAGGGCGCGCTCAATCACCCAGTCTTGTTGCGTGCGCAAGTCGGTGGTGTTTTGACCGTCGCCTTTGACCCGGTAGCGCATGACTTCACCGACCGGCGTGGCATTCGGCATCACATTGACTTGCGCGCCTGCCGGCACGTCAATCGTGTTCAGTCTCTCGTTGACTTGTTGGCGTGCGATGTTGACGTTGGCCGCATCGTCATAGGTGACGACGGTGAAAGACAGGCCGAACTGGGTGTGCGAGAAAACACGGATCGAGTTTGGCAAACCCGACAGGGCGATTTCGATCGGCAGCGTGACTTGTTTTTCAACTTCTTCGGCGGCGCGGCCGGGGTACAGCGCAATCACCGTGACCTGCGTGTCGGTGACGTCAGGGAACGCTTCGACTGACAAATTTTTGAAGGCAAAAACGCCGGCCATCACAAACAGCAGCGTGCCCAGAATGATGAACAGCGGCTGGTGCAGCGCGTAATGGATCAGGCGTTTCATGGCTTGGCCTGCGGGCTGGAAGTCGCTTGGGCTTCGTTTTTGGCGTTGCGAAATTCACGGGCCAGCAACAGCATGTTGTCGCTGACAACTTGCTCGCCCGCCGCGATGCCGCTGGAGACGACTGATTCGTGCGGACCTTGGTAGCTCAGCTGCACCTCGCGGGTTTCAAACACGCCGGGCTGGACCTGCACCAGCACCGTGTTTTTGGCGCCTTGCAAAGCGACAGAACGAGAGGGCACCAGCACGCCGGGGCCGATGTTGCGTTGAATCCGTGCGGTTGCCAGCATCTCGGCCTTGAGCAAACGCGCCGGGTTCGCCACCAGACCGCGGACTTTGATGCTGCGGGTGATCGGGTCGATGTAGTCGGCAGCCGCGCTGACGCGGCCTTCGAATTTTTGACCTGGCAAGGTTGGCACGATCAGCTCGAATGAAGCGCCGGGTCGCAGCGTGCCGACCTCGGCTTCACGCGCATCAATCTGCACCCAGAGCGTGGTCGGGTCGGTCACCACGAAGAGCGGCGGCACGCCAACCCCAGACTGGTCGGGTCGGACTTCCTGGCCCGGGTTGAGGTTGCGTTCCACCACCACGCCTTTGATGCTGGCGTTGATGGCCAGCGCCTGGTTGACGCTGCCCGCTTCGTGGCCGCCATACATGCGGGTGCGGGCGTCGGCGCGCTGAACTTCCGCCAACGCACGGGCGGCCTCGGCCTCGGCTTGGTCGAGGTCCTTGCGCGCGACGATACCAGCGTCAAACAGCTCGCGCTGGCGTTGCAAGACTTGGTTGCTCAGGCGTGCATCGGCGCGGGCTTTGGCGGTCTCGGCCTGGGCCATGCCGAAGTCGGGCGAGGCCAGTTGCGCCAGCACCGAGCCCGCGTTCACGGCCTGACCCACATCGGCCCGCATGGCGCTGACGCGGCCTGCAAATGCCGGGTAGATGCGTTGCGTGTGTTCTTCGTTCCAGACCAAGCGCGCCGGCAGGTCGACGGTGATGGCTTGGGCTGGCGTGGCGCTGACCAGACCGATCAAGGCCAGTTGCGGGTGGTTGGGTGCAAAGCGCAGTTGCTCACCTTGCAGAATCGGCGGCGGCGCTTTGGCTGGCGGTAGGGTGGCCTCTTGGCAAGCTGTCAAGATGAGCAGGCTGATGAGAAGGGACAGTGCGCTGAGTGGTTTCACGGCGGGGTGTTGCATCAAGGTCAATCAGAAAGAAGGCTTCAAAATTCAGAGCGCGGGTGCGGTGCTGCGCAGTTGCCAGGCGGTCAGGCTGCGGGCGTGGTCGGCACGGGTCGTGACGTCTTCCAGCAGGACTGCGCGCAAAGTGCGGCGGGCATCCAGCAGGTCGGTCAGCGACATCGCTCCCTTGCTGTAAGCCAGCTCGGCCATGCTGGCGACTTGACGGGCCCGCGGCACGATGGCGTTTTGGTAACGCAAGGCGCGCTGCGACGCGGCCAGCAAATCCTGTTGCAGGCCGCGCATGTCGAGCGCGGCCGACAGACGCGTTCTGTCGAGCAGCGCTTGCGCTTGCGCCAGTTGGGCGGTGGCGCGGCCCAGCTCACCTTGGTAGCCGTAATTGCCGAACAGACCGGCCAGCGGCATCTGCACGCGAAACTCCAGCAGCCGGGTCGAGGTGCCGGGGTAATGGTCGAAGGAGGTGCCGAGCGTCAGGTCGTTTTTGCGCAGCGCTTCGGCGCTTTCGAGCACGGCTTGCGCGGCCTCGACGCGTTGCAGCGCTGCGCGCACGTCGGGCCGGGTGTCGAGTGGCGGCTCGGGCCATCGCAGCAACGGCACCTCGGGTGTCGGCCACGCCGCTTCAGCGGCCAGCGCACCTGACAAATGCGTCACCTGTTTGAGCATCAGTTCGGCGCGCTCGCGCTCGGCTTGCGCAGCCAACAGGTCGGCGTTGGCCCGTTCGGCCTCGATCTCGCTGCGGGCGGCGTCTTGCAGTGACAAGTCGCCCGCACCCAAGCGGCGTTGGGCGGTGCGTGCCAGCTCAGCGGCGCTGTGCGCAATTCCTTGCACCTGAGTGATGCGTTCCTGCGCTGCCAGCAGCTCGTAATAAGCGCCGGCTGCAGCCAGCTGTTGTTGAATCATGGCTTGCTCAAGATCAGCTTGCGCGGCCTGGGCGGTACGTTGCGCGCTGCGGGTGCGCAGTTCACGTTTGTTGCCGCGCTCTAAAGTCCAGTCCAGACCGATCGACTTGTCGACGCGCTTGTCGTTCAACGCACTGCCGGGGCCGACGCCTTTTTGCAAGTCAATGGAGGCGGTCTTGGCCGTCAAGACCGGCGTTGGCGCGCGATCAGCGCTCAGCACATCGGCGCGGGCCGCGTCGAAGGCGCTTTTGGCCAGCGACACATCCAAGTGGTTGCGGGCGGCTTGCAGGGCTTGCGCCAAAGACACCGCGGCCGGCTGCGTCTGTGCCTGTGCCAGCGAGGCCAGCGCCAAGCTCGTGCAAAAAAACCATTGTTGTATGCTCATCTGACTTTTATCTCACAGCTTAGCTGACCGGTTCCTGACCAGCAGCTGACCCATGTTGTTAATACAACGATGTACTCACGCTCCAAAGTTTGTTCCTGATGCGAATCCTCCTGATTGAAGACGATGCCGTCTTGCGTTCGCTGATGCTGCGCAGCCTGCGCGAGGCCGGTCATCGGGTCGACCAAGCCAGCTCGATTGAAGAGGCGAATCATTGGTGGCGCGTGCAGCCTTTTGACGCGGTGCTGTTAGACCTGAACCTGCCCCTGACCCGCCACGAACGCAGCGGCTTGGGCAATGGTTTGTCGGTGCTGCGTGAGGCGCGTGCGCGTGGTGACCGCACGCCGGTGTTGGTGCTGACGGCCCGTGACCGCACCGAAGAACGCATTGCCGGGCTCGACGCCGGGGCCGACGACTATTTGGGCAAACCGTTTGAGTTGGCCGAAGTCGAAGCCCGTTTGCGGGCCTTGGTGCGGCGCGCGCAGGGCGTTGAAGATCGCGTTCAATTGGGTCAGTTGCAGCTGGACCGCAAGGCCAGACGCTTCATGCTGGCCGGTGAAGCTTGGGACTTGCCAGCCCGTGAGTTCGAAGTTTTGTGGGAGTTGCTGACACCGCCCGGTCGCGTCGTCAGCAAACGCCAACTCGCCGACAAACTGTCAGAGGCCGACGCGGCCCTGGGTGACAACGCGCTAGAGGCTTTCATTTCCCGGTTGCGCAAAAAATTGCTCGGCTCCGGTGTTGGTATTCGCACTTTGCGTGGTTTGGGTTATGTGCTCGAGGAGTCGGCTTGAACCGGCCCCGGACGTCGTTGCGAACGCGCTTGGCACAGCACGTGCTGGTGCCGCTGGTCATCACTTGGGCGGCCGGCACTGCCGTGACCTTGGCGCTGGCCAGTCACTTTGCCGGTGAGGCTTTTGACCGAGCCCTGCTTGACGACGCCTACGCCTTGGCGGCGCACGTCAGGGCCGGGCCGGTCGGCGTGCCGCGGCTGAACCTGTCGATCGAAGACATGGGAACCTTGCTGTTTGACCAAAGCGAATCGATGTTTTTTGCCGTCTACGGGGAGCAAGGCCAGTTCATCGGCGGCCATGCGGGTTTGCGGCCACCCGCCTTGCCAGAGAACCTGAACTCGCAATTTGCAGACATTTATTACCTGGGCCGCGAGATGCGCAGTGTCAGTTTGCGGCGCACGGAACCGGTGATCGTCGAGATCGTCATGGCGCAGACTTCGGCCTCGCGCAGCCGGCTGCTGCATCGCTTGCTGACCTACTCAGCGATTCCACAAGCTTTGTTGCTGGGTTTTTTGGCCTGGTGGCTGCGCCGCAGCATTGGCCGCGACCTGGCCCCGCTGGCGGCGCTGCAACAAGCGTTGGGCCGGCGGGATGCCAGTGACCTCCAGCCCGTGCCCGATGGCGTGACCAGCAGCGTGAACTCCCGTGATGTTGAAAATTTGCGCTTGGCGCTCAACTCTTTGCTGTTGCGCCTCGGTCGGAGCATTGAGGCACAGCGTGAATTTGCCGGCAACGTGGCGCACGAATTGCGCACGCCGCTGGCCGGTATTCGGGCCCAAGCCAGCTATGCGCTGGCGCAACAAACGCCGGCGGTTTGGCACGAGCAACTGTTGGGGATTGCCGAAGGCGAGCAGCGGGCCAGTCATTTGGTTGAGCAATTGCTGGCCTTGGCGCGGGCCGACGAAGGCCGCGCAGCCTTGCAATTGCAGCCCTTGCGGTTGGATGAATTGGTCCGCGACGTGGTCTTGCGCTGCATGCCCAAGGCCGACACGGTCGGGGTCGATCTGGGCGCAGAAGGTCTTGAGCAGCCGACAAGCGTGCTGGGTGATGTGGCCTTGGTCGAAGGTATTTTGGGTAATTTGCTGGACAACGCGCTGCGCTACGCCGTTGGCCCCGAGGCCCGTGTCACGGTCAGTTTGGCACCAGAGGGCGCGCAAACCGTGCTGCGGGTGCTCGACAACGGCCCCGGCATGAGCCCGCAAGATCTGTTGTTCTGGGACGAGCGATGGGCGCTTGGCGAAGCCGGGCAGCGCTTGGGTGAAGGCGTTGGTTTGGGTTTGTCGATTGTGCGGCGTTACGCCGAACTGCTGGACGCCGACTTCAGCTTGGCGCCGGGCGCCGACGGCCGTGGTCTTTGCGCCAGCTTGCGCTTGAAGTCGCTCCCGGCCTGACGCGGGTAGCGCGTCAGGGGCGAGCTTGTTAGCCCGTCAAGCGGGCCAAGGCTTCTTCGTATTTAGCGGCGGTCTTCAGCGCCACGTCTGGCGGCAGATGCGGTGCTGGCGGCGTCTTGTCCCACGGTTTGCCATTGATGCGCACGGCTTCCAGCCAGTCGCGGACAAACTGCTTGTCGTAGCTGGGTGGATTTTGGCCGGCATGGAAGGCTTGCTGGTAGCCCTCGATCGGCCAGTAGCGTGAGGAGTCGGGCGTCAGCACTTCGTCCATCAGGGTCAGTGTGCCGTGTTCGTCGAGGCCAAATTCAAACTTGGTGTCGGCAATGATGATGCCTTTGGTCAGCGCGAAAGCGGCGGCCGTTTGGTAGATCTCAAGGCTGAGTTTTTTGATCTGCGCAGCGAGCTCGGGGCCGACGATGGTTTCGACCTGTTCGTAGCTGATGTTCTCGTCATGCTCGCCGGCTTCGGCTTTGGCCGCCGGCGTGAAGATCGGTTCTGGCAGTTGGCTGGCATTTTTCAAACCGGCGGGCAAGGCCACGCCGCAGACCGATTGCGTGGCTTGGTATTCTTGCCAGCCGCTGCCGGCCAGGTAGCCACGGACCACCGCTTCGACGGGAATCGGCTTCAGGCGCTTGACCAGCATCGAGCGGCCGGTGACTTGCGGCAGTTCAGCCGCTGTGACGACGCTTTCAGGCGCTTCGCCGGTCAGGTGGTTCGGGCAGAGGTGGCCGAGCTTGTCGAACCAAAACAAGGCCATTTGTGTCAGCAACGCGCCCTTGCCGGGAATCGGCTCACCCAAAATCACGTCGAACGCGCTGAGCCGGTCGCTGGCGACCATCAGCAGGCGGTCTTGGCCAACGGCGTAGTTGTCGCGCACTTTGCCGCGGGCCAGCAGGGGCAGGGAAGTCAGGTTGGAGGTGTGAAGCGCTTGGGTCATGAAGGGCCGGTCAACAGTGAAAAATCAGCGCTCAGCGGACGACTTGCGCCAGCTCGCCCTTGGCGTATTTGGCGGCCACGACCGACAGGCTGTCGCCTTTGATCTTGCTGGCCTGACCTTCGCAACCGAACTCGATGTAGCGCTGTTTGCAAATCGCTTTGGCCGCGGCCGTGGCTGGCTTGAGCCATTCACGCGGGTCAAACTTGGCTGGATTTTCAGCCATGAACTGGCGCACGGCGGCGGTCATGGCCAGGCGAATGTCGGTGTCGATGTTGATCTTGCGCACGCCGAACTGGATGGCTTTTTGAATTTCTTCGACCGGCACGCCGTAGGTTTCTTTCATGTCGCCACCGTACTGGCGAATGATCGCCAGCAGGTCTTGCGGCACGCTCGACGAGCCGTGCATGACCAAATGCGTGTTGGGAATACGGCGGTGGATTTCTTTGATCAGCTCGATCGCCAGAATGTCGCCGGTGGGTTTGCGGGTGAACTTGTAGGCGCCGTGGCTGGTGCCAATGGCGATCGCCAACGCGTCGAGCTGGGTGCGTTTGACGAAGTCAGCGGCTTGCTCGGGGTCGGTCAGCAATTGGGCGTGGGTCATCACGGCGTCGGTGCCGTGGCCGTCTTCTTTGTCGCCCTGCATGGTTTCCAGACTGCCGAGGCAGCCGAGTTCGCCCTCAACAGAAACGCCGGTGGCGTGGGCCATTTCAACGACCTTGCGGGTGACTTCGACGTTGTACTCGTAGTCGGCGATGGTCTTGCCATCGGCCATCAGCGAGCCGTCCATCATGACCGAGCTGAAGCCTAAGTTGATGGCGCCGCGGCAGACGTCAGGGCTTTGGCCGTGGTCTTGGTGCATGACCACCGGGATGTGCGGATAGCTTTCAACCGCAGCTTGGATCAGGTGCTTGAGGAAACCTTCGCCAGCGTACTTGCGAGCCCCTGCACTGGCTTGCATGATGACGGGCGCATTGACCTCGTCGGCGGCCTGCATGATGGCTTGCACCTGCTCCAGATTGTTGACGTTGAACGCTGGAATGCCGTAGGTGTTGGCGGCTGCGTGGTCGAGCAGTTCGCGCATGGAGACGAGGGCCATGGATTTAATCCCTTGATGAGTATGGGGTGGGCGGTAACCGAGCGGTAATCAATGATTTTAACCGGCTCCTGATTCGGCTCTGGCGTGGATGAGGCGCTACGGCGGCCGCCTCATACTGGGGTACCAGAAATCGGCGGCCACCGCAGCGCCTCATCCACGCAACCGCGGTGCGCCTGAAGTGTGGAAGACTCCGCGTGCTAAAAAGGTATCGATCAAGGGCGAGTTGAGCGGGGGGGTGGCCGATTTCTGGTACCCCAGTATGAGGACGCCGGCCCGCCCAACTCACCCGCCAGCGCCAAACGAAGCCCGCCACAGCACCCGAAGCCGACCAGCCTCAAGCGACCCGACAAATCTTCAGCATGTTCGTGCCACCCGGCGCCCCCATCGGCTCGCCGCAAGTGATCGCGTACACATCCCCGCTTTGCACAATCTGCCGACGCAGCAAATGATCCTCCGCCTGAATCAGCGCTGAATCGCGGTCTATGCTGGTGTCCATCAACAACGGCCGAACATTGCGGTACAACGCCATCTTGCGCTGCGTTGCCAAGCGTGGCGTCAGCGCATAAATCGGCACGCGGATGTCGTGGCGACTCATCCACAGCGGCGTTGAACCGCTGTCGGTCAAGGCGACGATCGCCTTCGCACCCAAGTGATGCGCCGTGAACAGCGCACCCATCGCAATCGATTGGTCGATGCGGCCAAAAGTCTTGCCGGTGAAGTCGGCGTCCAACTCGCGGTACTCGGCTTTCTCAGCCTCCACGCAGATCTTCGCCATCTCCTCGACCGTCTCGAGCGGGTAACGACCGACGGCGGTTTCGGCGCTCAGCATCACCGCGTCGGTGCCGTCCAGCACAGCGTTGGCCACATCGCTGACTTCGGCGCGGGTTGGCACCGGATTCAGGATCATGCTTTCCATCATTTGCGTCGCTGTGATGACCAGTTTGTCGGCGGCGCGGGCCATTTTGATCATGCGTTTTTGCAAGGCCGGTACAACCGCATTGCCGACCTCGATCGCCAAGTCACCGCGGGCCACCATGATGCCGTCGCTGACGCGCAAAATTTCATCGAGATTCGGAATCGCTTCAGCGCGCTCGATCTTGGCAATCAGCCCCGGCTTGTGCTTGTAAGGCGCGGCCGCCACGTTGCAGAGTTGGCGCGCCATTTCCATGTCAGTGGCGTTTTTCGGGAAGCTCACGGCCACGTAGTCGGCCTGAAAACTCATCGCCGTCTTGATGTCGTCCATGTCCTTGCTGGTCAGCGCCGGTGCCGTCAGGCCACCGCCTTGTTTGTTGATGCCTTTGTTGTTGGACAGCTCGCCACCGACCTTGACGCGGGTGTGTATTTCTTCGCCGCGCACCGCGTCCACGATCAGCACAATCAAGCCGTCATTCAGCAGCAGCACGTCGCCGGCTTTCAGGTCGCGCGGCAGTTCTTTGTAGTCCAGGCCGACACCGTTGATGTCACCGGGTTCGGTACGCGAAGCGTCCAGAATAAATTTTTCGCTGGTGACCAGCAGCACTTTGCCTTCGGCGAACTTGCCAACGCGGATTTTCGGACCTTGCAGGTCGGCCATGATGGCGACTTCACGGCCGACGCGTTGTGCGGCTTCACGCACCAGTGCGGCTGTTTTGATGTGGTCTTCGGCCTTGCCATGGCTGAAGTTCATGCGCACCACGTTGACCCCCGCAGCAATCATTTTTTCCAGCATGGCGGGGTCGCTGGAAGCAGGCCCGAGGGTGACGACTATTTTGGTGGCGCGGCTGGGCATGGGTTTGTCTCCGTGTGGTTTAACTTGGATTCTCACACGAAGAAGTTACCAGGCAGGTACATCGGATCAGCGTGCAGCTGTTTTCATGGCGCTGGCATGGACTTCGAAGAATTGCTGAGGGGGCTCAGCGCCAACGGGTAGGTTTCAACCCGCCGCGCGCTGTTTCAAAATCTCAAACGCTGGCAGGGTCTTGCCTTCGAGCACGGCCAGAAAAGCGCCGCCGCCGGTGGAAATGTAGTCGACTTGTTTCTCAATGCCGTACTTGGCAATGGCGGCCAGTGTGTCGCCGCCGCCAGCAATCGAAAAACCGCTGCTGTCGGCCACGGCGCGAGCAATGCCTTCGGTGCCATGGGAAAAAGCCTCGAACTCAAACACGCCGACCGGGCCGTTCCAGACGATGGTGCCGGCGGCTTTGAGCTGCGCGGCTAGGCGTGAGGTGGTGTCGGGGCCGATGTCCAAAATCAAATCATCGTCAGCCACATCGGTGGCGGCTTTGATGCTGGCGGGTGCGTCCGCGGCAAAGCTTTTGGCGGTGACCACGTCGGTCGGAATCGGCACTTCTGCGCCGCGCGCTTTCATGGCGATGATGACGGCTTTGGCGTCGTCCAGCAGGTCGGCTTCGGCCAGGCTTTTGCCAATCTTCAAACCGGCCGCCAGCATGAAGGTGTTGGCGATGCCGCCGCCGACAATCAGTTGGTCGACGTTGTTGGCCAAGGCTTTCAGAATGGTCAGCTTGGTCGAGACTTTGCTGCCGGCCACGATGGCCACCAGTGGCCGGCGCGGGTTGGACAGCGCCTTGGCAATCGCGTCAATTTCAGCGGCCAACAGGGGGCCAGCTGAGGCGATCTTGGCGTATTGCGCGATGCCGTAGGTCGAGGCTTCGGCGCGGTGAGCCGTGCCAAAAGCGTCGTGCACAAAAATGTCGCAGAGTGCTGCCATCTGGCGGGCCAGGGCCGCGTCATTTTTCTTCTCGCCGCGGTTCAAGCGGCAGTTTTCCAGCATGACGATCTGGCCGGGCTGGACGTCAACACCATCGACCCAACCTGAGACCAGCGGGATCTCGCGCTGCATGAGTTCTCCCAAGCGTTGTGCCACAGGTGCCAATGAATCGGCGGCTTTGAATTCACCTTCGGTGGGCCGGCCCAGATGCGAGGTGATCATCACGGCGGCACCGGCGTCCAGCGCCATTTGCAGGCACGGGATGGACGCGCGAATGCGCGTGTCTTCGGTGATGCGACCGTTCTCGTCTTGTGGCACGTTGAGGTCGGCGCGAATGAAAACACGCTGGCCAGCCGCTTGGCCGTTGGCGCAAAGATCAGAGAAACGGATGAAATTCATGGACTCGCTTTGTAGTGACAGGAGGGGTTGGCAGCAGTGCTTCTGCGGCTGCGCCAAGCGTGGTGAATTGTAAAGATGGCTACCAGCCGAGGCCGACGTGCAGCGGCAAGTACACCGCCATGCCGGCGATGATGGTGCCTAGCATGCCGCGTTTCCAGTAGTACCAGGCGACGCCAGCCGCCACCGCAAACAGCCGGGCGTCATGCCAGGTGGTGATCAGCTGGCCTTGCGTGGTCACCATCTCGGGCACGATCACGGCGGCCAAGGCGGCGATCGGCGCGTAGTGCAGCCCGCGTTGAAGCCAGGCAGGCATCGGCCATTGCTTGCTCGACAAAAAAAAGAAGCAACGCGTGACGATGGTCATCAGCGCCATGCCGCAGATGGTCACAATTGTCCAAAGATCAGTCGCTGGGTTCATGGCTTTTTGTCGGTATTTTGCGGAGTTTGGCGCGAGCGGCCAGCACCGGTTTTTCAAGCATCAGACACATCGCCACGGCCAGCAAGATGGCCACAATGATGTTGAGTTTGAGCGGCAAAGCATGGGTCGCCACGGCAACACTGCCGGCCACTGCCGCGGCCAGCACGCGCAGGCGGGTACTGGCCAGCGAGCTCATGATGCCCAGCAAAGCCAGGGTGCCGGCGAAACCCAGACCCCAACGCACGGGGATGGCGTTGGCCAGCGCCACGCCCAACAAACTGGCCGCCATCCAGTTGGCCCAGCTGACCGCGCAGTTGCCGGCCAAATAGGCTTCTTCGGCGCGTCGTCCAGCCGCATCATCGGCCGGCTGCGCAAAGCGCTTGGTGAACTGCACATAGGTCGGGTCGGTGGTGAAGTAGCCGCTGACCAAACGCCGCCAGAAAGGCTGGTGCATCACATAGGTCCGCAGATGGACACTGAAGACCATGAAGCGCAGGTTCACGCACAGGGCGGTGGCCAGCACCACCCACATCGGCGCGCCGGCAATGATCAGCGGCAGCGCAGCCAGTTGGGAACTGCCGGCAAACACCAGCAGACACATCAGCAACACTTCAACCAAACTCAGGCCCGACTTGATCATCGCCACGCCAGTCATCAGGCCCCAAGCGGCCATGCCGGGGGTCAACGCCAGCATGTCCCGGGCACCGATGCGAAATTCCGGGTGTTTGTAGAGCGCTGTCATGCCGGTGGCAATGGCGGTGCGCTGCTGAAATGCTGGCCGGGCTGAATCTCAAAACCGCGCAAGAAATCTGCTGCCTCCAGCGGCCTGCCGCCGGCTTTTTGCAATCGGCTGACACGCAGCACGCCGCCCAAGCCAGCGATGTCGACGCCC
Organism: Polaromonas sp.; assembly: GCA_040400815.1. GTDB lineage: Bacteria > Pseudomonadota > Gammaproteobacteria > Burkholderiales > Burkholderiaceae_C > Polaromonas. The sequence continues at coordinate 60,080 of JBBAPN010000002.1, forward strand.
TGCGCGCTGGCCGCCAAGACCTCACCGGCAACAGCACTGCTGGGCGTTGACACGTTCGTCAGCACTTCGGCGCGCCAGAACTTGATGTTCTCGCCGTTCAGCGCGCTGCAGGCCATCGGAAAGGGGTTGAAGGCGCGGATGCGTCGCTCCAGTGTGGCCACCGGCTGGGTCCAGTCGAGTGCGGCTTCACGCTTGTCAATTTTGTGCGCGTAGCTGATGCCGTCGGTCGGCTGCGGCACCGGCTGAAGGCTGCCGCTGGCGGCTAATTCAAGCGCTTGAACAATCATCCGGCCGCCGAGTTCGGCGAGTTGGTCATGCAGCGTGTCGGTGCTGTCGTGTGGGCCGATCGGCAGCGTTTGCAGCAGCAGCATGTCGCCGGTGTCGAGACCTGCATCCATCTGCATGATGGTCACGCCAGTCTCGCTGTCACCGGCTTCAATCGCGCGGTGAATCGGCGCGGCACCGCGCCAGCGCGGCAAGATAGAGCCGTGAATGTTCAGGCAACCCAGCCGCGGCAGGTCGAGCAGCCACTGCGGCAAGATCAAGCCGTAGGCGGCGACCACCATGACGTCGGCATGGGCCGCTTCAATCGCCGCGCGGGCGGCTGCGGCTTCTTCCGGGTATTTGCCGTCGAGGCGCAGACTGCGCGGTTGGGCGACGGGGATGTGCTGGGCGACGGCCCATTGCTTGACGGCTGAGGTTTGCAGCTTCAGACCGCGGCCAGCGGGTCGGTCGGGTTGGCTCAGTACCAGCGCGATCTCAAAGCCGGCGCTGTGCAGTTTTTCCAAGGCCACTCGGGCGAATTCAGGGGTTCCAGCAAAAATAACGCGCATGCGTTGATTCTAGATGGGCCACCGCGGCCGGGGCTTTCAGCGCAGCCCGTCGCGCTCGTCGTCTTTCTTTTGCTTGACGAGCTTGGTCTTGATGCGGTTGCGCTTGAGCGGCGACAAATACTCGACAAACACCTTGCCGATCAAATGGTCCATCTCGTGTTGAATGCAAACCGCCAACATGCCTTCGACTGCCAGCGTTTGCAGCTTGCCATCCAGATCGAGCGCTTTCACCTTGATGGACGTCGAGCGCTCAACGCCGTCGTAAATACCCGGCACCGACAAGCAGCCCTCTTCACCCAGCCGGGTTTCTGGGCTGGCCCAAGTGATCTCGGGATTGATCAAGACCAGCGGCTCGTCGTGATTTTCGCTGACGTCAATCACCACCAAACGCTCGTGCACGTCCACTTGAGACGCCGCCAGACCAATGCCGGCCGCCTCGTACATGGTTTCAAACATGTCACTGACCAGCAGTTTGATGCGGGCGTCCACCACCGCCACAGGCTTGGCGACGGTGTGCAGGCGTGAATCGGGGTAGCGAAGAATGGTCAGTTGGGTCATCGGGAAAGTCGTCAGATAAAAGCACAAAGGAATAGTTATTTTCGGTCAGTTTGGACAACCCGTCTTTAGCAAGTTGAATTGCTTATTAAGTTCCCATAAGATAAGAACGAAGCACTTGTAAATTATCAAAAGAGGCTTTTATGAATATTTTAAAATTTCGGCGCTGTGAAAGCCAGATCGCCGCATGAGCCCGCCGGTCGCAATGGCGGTGTTGGGCGACGGCGAACTGCAGGCTTGGCTGCGGCTGTTGCTGACGCCTGGCGTCGGCAATGACACGGCTCGCAAGCTGTTGGCCGCCTTCGGGTCGGCCACTGCGATTTTTGAACAAAGTGCTGCCGCCCTGCGTGAAGTCGGCACCGAGCGACTGGTGCAGGCGATTCAGACTGAGCCTGAAGATCTCCAAGCCCAACTGAGCAGGACGCAAGACTGGCTGGCCGCGGCCGAAGACCGCTGTGTTGTGACCTTGGGCGACGCGCATTTCCCGGCCGCCTTGCTCAACATCCCCGACCCGCCGCTGCTGTTGTTCATGCTTGGCAGTCTGGTGCCCCATGCCGACACCCCCGTGTCCTTGGCGACGCTGAATTGCTTGGCGATGGTGGGCAGTCGGAACCCGACGCCGCAAGGCGAAGTCAATGCGCGGCAATTCGCTCAAACTTTTGGCGAGGCCGGTTGGTGCGTGGTTTCCGGCATGGCGCTGGGGGTCGACGGTGCCGCGCACGACGGCGTATTGATGGGCGGCGGCTACACGGTGGCGGTGGTCGGCACGGGCTTGGACCGGGTCTACCCGAAAAAGCACTTGGCTTTGGCGCACCGGATCGCCGAACACGGCTTGATCATCAGCGAATTCCCCTTGGGCACGCCGCCATTGACGGCCAATTTTCCGCGCCGAAACCGCATCATTTCGGGTTTGAGCCACGGCACCTTGGTGATCGAAGCGGCCTTGCAATCCGGCTCACTGATCACCGCCCGGCTCGCTGCCGAACAAGGCAAAGAGGTTTTTGCCATTCCTGGCTCGATTCATTCGCCGCAATCACGGGGTTGCCATCTGCTGATCAAACAGGGCGCCAAGCTGGTCGAGTCGGCGCAAGACGTGCTGGAGGAGTTGCGACTGCCGCTGTCGTTTGCCGACGCGCCAGCCGCCGTGGTCGCTACAGTCGACGCCATGGCATCGACTGAAAAAGCCCAAGACGACGAAGAAAAGCCCTTGCTGGAAGCCTTGGGTTTTGACGCTGCGAGTCTGGACGCGCTGCAAGCCCGCACCGGTTGGTCGACGGCTCAACTGCAGGGCCAGCTGCTCGAACTCGAACTCAGCGGCGCGGTGGCGCGGCTGCCTGGCGGCTTGTTTGTGCGCCTTGCCCGCGCCTGAGCGGGCAGTCCGCCATGCGGAGATCTAACCGCGCTGCCAACTGCGTTATATTGGCAGCATATGTTTGAAGTCCTGGTCTACGTTTACGAAAATTATTGGCAGGGCGACGCTTGCCCGGAGCCCCGGCAACTGGGTCGCAAGCTCACGGCCGCAGGCTTTGAGCCGGAAGAGATCGAAGCGGCGCTGGCCTGGCTGGGTGGTTTGCAGGTGGCGGCCCACAGCAGCCGCGCCGTTGGCTTGGCAGACGAAGACCGGGGTGTGCCAACTCAGCCCGTCCTGATGCAGCCACAGTCCGCAGACAGCTTGCGCGTCTACACGGTCGCCGAACAAGACCATTTGGGTGCCGAGGCCTTGGGCTTTGTCTGTTTTTTGGAATCCGCCGGCGTTTTGCCGCCGGCCATGCGCGAAATCGTCATGGACCGGGCCATGGCCGCACCGGGTTTCCCGCTGGACCTTGACGATTTGAAAATCATCGTGCTGATGGTTTACTGGAGCGTCGGCGAGGAGCCTGATGCGCTGGTGCTAGACGAGCTCTGCGACGACGCCGACTACCGAGTTGCGCACTGAGGCGCTTAGCCTCTGCCCACAAAAAAAGCCGCATTTCTGCGGCTTTTTTGATGCGCGAAGCGGGCGGCCTCAGACCGTCGCGCCAGCGTTCGGATCGTTCGGGTCTTCGTCTTTCTTGGTGCCAGTGCCCGGCTTGACCAAATCTTCGCGCTTGATGCCCAGCCACATGGCGATGGCGGCGGCCACAAACACCGACGAGTAAATACCGAACAAGATGCCGATGGTCAGCGCCAGCGCAAAGTAGTGCAGTGTTGGGCCGCCAAACAACAGCATCGACAGCACCATCATCTGGGTCGAACCGTGCGTGATGATGGTGCGGCTGATGGTCGAGGTGATCGCGTTGTCAATGATCTCGCGGGTTTGCAGCTTGCGGTAGCGCCGGAAATTCTCGCGAATCCGGTCAAAAATCACCACCGATTCATTCACCGAGTAGCCCAGCACGGCCAGCACAGCGGCCAGCACCGCGAGTGAAAATTCCCACTGAAAAAAGGCAAAAAAACCAAGGATGATGATGACGTCGTGCAAGTTGGCGATGATGGCCGCGACAGCGTATTTCCACTCGAAGCGAATGGCCAAATAAATCATGATGCCGATGACCACCATGGCCAGCGCCTTGAGGCCGTCTTGGGCCAGCTCTTTGCCGACTTGTGGGCCGACAAATTCGCTGCGCCGCAGCACCACCTGCGCCTCTTGCGCGGTCAGGGCTTGCATGACACGCTCGCTTTGTTGCGCCGTGCTGACGCCGGCTTGTGCGGGCAGTCGAATCATCACATCACTGGCCGTGCCAAAGGTTTGCACCTGCACATCGGCAAAGCCCAGAGCGGCCACCGTGTCGCGTACTTTGCCGACGTCAGCGGCTTGTGTGTAGCCGACTTCCATGACGGTGCCGCCGGTGAATTCCACCGACAAATGCAGTCCGCGCGAAAACAAAAAGAACACCGCCAGCACAAAGGTGGCGAAGGAAATGACGTTGAAAATCAAGGCATGCCGCATGAACGGAATGTCCTTGCGGATTTTGAAAAACTCCATGGTGGGCTCTTTTCTGTCGGGTCGGTGTCGGGTTCAGGGGGCCAAAGGCAGCGATTTACCGGCTGGCTTGGCGTCGGCCGCAGCCTCAGGGGCGGCGCGCCAGATGGTGCCGATGGAAATACTTTTGAGTTTTTTCTGCCGACCGTACCAAAGATTGACCAAGCCGCGTGAGAAGAACACGGCGGAAAACATGCTGGTCAAGATGCCGATGCAATGCACCACCGCAAAACCGCGCACCGGGCCAGAACCAAAGGCCAACAAAGCCAAGCCAGCGATCAGCGTGGTGATGTTCGAGTCCAAAATCGTTGCCCAAGCGCGGTCGTAGCCGACTTGAATCGCCGCTTGTGGCGAAGCACCGCCGCGCAGTTCTTCGCGGACGCGCTCGTTGATCAGCACGTTGGAGTCAATCGCCATGCCCAGCGCCAGCGCCATGGCGGCCATGCCGGGCAAGGTCAGGGTGGCTTGCAGCATCGACAGCACGGCGATCAACAGCAACAAGTTGATGGCCAGTGCCAGCCCAGAAAACAGGCCGAACAGCATGTAATACGTGCCCATGAAAGCCACAATCACCAAAAAGCCCCAAATCACGCTGCTGAAACCTTTGGAGATGTTTTCGGCCCCCAGGCTCGGGCCGATGGTGCGTTCTTCGATGATGTCCATTGGCGCGGCCAGGGAACCGGCGCGCAGCAACAGCGCCAAGTCGTTGGCTTCAGAGACCGTCATGGAGCCGGAAATTTGGAAGCGATTGCCGAGCTCGCTTTGGATCACCGGCGCCGTCAGCACTTCGCCGCGGCCTTTTTCAAACAGCACGATGGCCATGCGTTTCTTGACGTTTTCGCGGCTGGTGTCGCGCATGATGCGACCGCCTTTGGCGTCTACCGTCAAGTCGACTTTGGGCTGCTGGCTTTGCGATTCAAAACCGGGTTGGGCGTCGGTCAGGCTTTCACCTGTCAAGATAACCTGCTTTTTGACGATCACCGAGCGGCCGTCGCGACCGGCAAAGCGTTCGGAGCCAAACGGCACAGCGCCGCTGCCGCTTTCGGCGGCGCGGCCTTCGGCGCTTTCGTCCACCAAGCGCATTTCCAGCGTGGCGGTGCGGCCCAGAATGTCTTTCGCCTTGGCGGTGTCTTGCACGCCGGGCAATTGCACGACGATGCGGTCAAGGCCTTGCTGTTGAATCACCGGTTCGGCGACGCCGAGTTCGTTGATCCGGTTGTGCAGGGTGACGATGTTTTGCTTGAGCGCTTGCTCTTGAATCCGGCGAGCGGCTTCAGGCCGAATGCTGGCGATGAGCTTGAACTCATTGCCTTCGGGCACGGTGTTGGACTGCAAGTCGGCAAACTGGTCTTGGATCAAGCCCCGCGCAGCGTCACTGGTGGCCAGGTCGCGGACGCGGATTTCAATCGTTTGGCCATTCCGGCTGATGCCGCCGTGGCGGATGTTTTTCTCGCGCAGGGTCAGGCGCAAGTCGCCGGCAAAAGACTCGGCCTTTTTGGTCAGCGCGGCCTGCATGTCGACTTGCAGCATGAAGTGCACGCCGCCGCGCAAGTCCAGGCCCAAGTACATCGGTCGGGCACCGAGTGCCGTCAGCCAGTCGGGCGAGCGCGACAATAAATTCAGGGCCACCACATAGGTTGGATCGGCGGCGTCCGGTATCAAGGCTTTTTCGATCGCGTCCTTGGCTTTGAGTTGGCTGTCGGTCGAATTGAAACGGGCCCGCACCGACGTGCCGTCCAAGCTGATCTGGGTGGCTTGCAAACCAGCGTCCTTGATCACTTGTTCGACCCGCGTGACGGTGGTGCTGTCGAGCTTCACGGCCGTTTTCAGGCTGGAGACTTGCACGGCCGGCGCTTCGCCAAAAAAGTTAGGCAGCGTGTACAGCGCCGCAATCAGCAAGGCGATCACGATGACCGCGTACTTCCAGACCGGATAACGATTCATGGGGTGATTTTCTGAAGGACTAGAGGCCAAATCTGGCGCGGGTGAAACGCCCCACATGCGGAGGCGTCGGTCTTAGAAAGCTTACTTGACCGTGCCTTTTGGCAGCACTTGAACAACGGCGCTGCGCTGCACTTGGACTTCAACACCAGTGGAGATTTCGAGCGTCATGTAGCCGTCGCTGAGTTGGCTGACCTTGCCGAGCAAGCCGCCAGCGGTGGCCACCTCGTCGCCTTTGGCCAGCGCGTCAATCATCGAGCGGTGCTCTTTTTGCTTTTTCATTTGCGGACGGATCATGACGAAATACAGCACCACAAACATCAGCACCAAAGGCAGCATGCTGGTCAGCGAGGACATCATGCCGCCGCCAGCGTCAGCAGCAGCAGGGGCGGTCTGGGCAAAAGCAGAAGAAATAAACACAGGCAAACTCCACAAAGGTGACTAAAGGACGCAAGCAACGAGCGGGCTTCAAGGCCCATCCGCCACCGCTTGAGAAGCGCCGATTGTATGCGGCCGGCTTGAAGGCTCTGCGCTGGCTTGTTGGCCGATTTGCAGGGCTATTTCAGCCTCACAGATTGAGCATCAGCTTGAGGTTTTGCACCGCCGCCCCCGAAGCGCCCTTGCCGAGGTTGTCCAAGCGCGCAATCAACACGGCGTGGCGATGCTCCTCGTTGCCAAAAACCCGCAATTCCATTTTGTTGGTGTCACGCAAGGCCGTTGCGTCGAGCGTGCCAGACTCGCTGGTCGGCTCGACCGTGACCCACTCGCTGCCGGCGTAATGGTCGGCCAGTGTCGCTGCGAGTTTGGCCGCGCTGGGCCGACCCGGCAACAGGTCGAGGTGCAGCGGCAGTTGCACCAGCATGCCTTGGCGAAAGTTGCCAACCGAAGGAATGAAGATGGGGCGCCGCGTCAGGCCGGTGTAGCCGATGATTTCGGCCAGGTGTTTGTGCGCCAGGTTGAGCCCGTAAACCTCAAACAAAGGTGCTGTGCCGGCTTCATGGTCTTCAATCATGCTGCGGCCGCCGCCTGAATAGCCGCTCACCGCCGGCAGCGCCAGCGGGAAGTCTTTCGGCAACAGCCCAGCGTCTACCAGCGGGCGAATCAGCGCGATGGCCCCGGTGGCGTAGCAGCCGGGGTTGGAGACGCGGGTGGCGTGTTGCACGGCGGCTTTTTGGCCGGCGGTGAGTTCCGGAAAACCAAAAACCCAGCCGGCGGCAGTGCGGTGCGCCGTCGATGCGTCAATGATCTTCGGGCCCGGCTGGCCAGTGCTCAGGGCCAGCGCGTCGATCATGGCGACCGACTCACGCGCGGCATCGTCGTGCAGGCACAAAATGACCACATCGACGCCGGCCATCAAGGCGGCTTTGGCGTCGACGTCTTTGCGCAGCGCGGGCGCAATGCTGACCAGCTCAATGCCAGGCATGGACTGCAGGCGTTCGCGGATTTGCAGTCCCGTGGTGCCTGCTTCACCGTCAATAAAAATCTTGGCCATGGCAAATTCCTTCGTCCAACGGGGTGTAAATTGAGCGCAATTATGGTGCGTTGCAGCATGATACATTTACCGGTTGTCGAGTCTTGCACCCGCTGAAGCAACTTTTCTGACGATCTGCACCGAAGCTGCACATCCAAGCTGGGCCTGTAGCGGGCCACCTTACTGATTCCTGGAAGCATTTTCATGAAAATTCACGAGTACCAAGGCAAGGAAATCTTGCGTCAATTCGGCGTGCCCGTTCCGCGCGGCATTCCGGCCTTCACCGTGCAAGAAGCTGTCGAAGCTGCACAAAAACTCGGCGGCCCGGTGTGGGTGGTCAAGGCCCAGATTCATGCCGGTGGTCGTGGCAAAGGCGGCGGCGTCAAGGTGGCCAAAACCATTGAAGACGTCAAGCGCATCGCTGGCGAAATCTTGGGCATGCAGCTCAAGACCCACCAAACTGGCCCTGAAGGCCAGAAGGTTCGCCGCCTTTACATCGAAGACGGCGCCGACATCCAGAAGGAATACTACGTTTCTTTGGTAACCGACCGCGCGACGCAAAAAATCGCTTTCATCGCGTCCAGCGAAGGCGGCATGGACATCGAGGAAGTCGCCCATTCGACGCCCGAAAAAATCATCACCGAATTCGTTGACCCGCTGACCGGTCTGGGCGAAGCGCAAGCCATCAAAATCGCCAATGCGATTGGCCTGCCGGCGGAGTCGATTGCCCAAGCCGTCGACATCTTTCAAAAGCTCTACAAGTGCTACATGGACACCGACGCGTCGCTGGTTGAAATCAACCCGCTGAACCGCAACAGCAAAAACGAGTTGATGGCGCTTGACGCCAAGTTCAACTTTGACCCAAACGCCCTCTTCCGCCACGCCGACATCGTCGCTTACCGCGATTTGGACGAAGAAGATGCCGCCGAAGTCGAAGCCAGCAAGTTCGACCTGGCCTACATCAGCCTGGACGGCAACATCGGTTGCTTGGTCAACGGCGCCGGTCTGGCCATGGCGACCATGGACACCATCAAATTGTTCGGCGGCGAGCCGGCCAACTTCTTGGACGTGGGCGGCGGCGCTACAGCCGAAAAAGTCACCGAAGCCTTCAAGATCATGCTCAAGAACCCGGACGTCAAGGGGATCATGGTCAACATCTTCGGCGGCATCATGAAGTGCGACACCATTGCTGACGGCGTTATTGCTGCTTGCAAAGCGGTCAATCTGTCGGTTCCGCTGGTTGTGCGCATGAAGGGCACCAACGAAGACCTCGGCAAGAAAATGCTGGCCGAGTCGGGCCTGCCCATCATCGCCGCTGACACCATGGCCGACGCTGCGCAAGCCGCCGTCAAAGCCGTCAGCGCCAAAGCCTAAAGCCGAAGGAAAAAACATGTCGATCTACATCAATAAAGACACCAAAGTCATCACCCAAGGCATCACCGGCAAGACCGGTCAGTTCCACACGCGCATGTGCCGCGAGTACGCGCACGGCCGCAACGCCTTCGTGGCCGGTGTGAACCCGAAGAAAGCCGGCGAAGACTTCGAAGGCATCCCAATTTTTGCCAACGTCTCTGAGGCCGCCCATGCCACTGGCGCCACGGTGTCGGTGATTTACGTGCCGCCGGCTGGCGCTGCTGCTGCCATCTGGGAGGCTGTTGAAGCCAATCTCGATCTGGCCATTTGCATCACCGAAGGCATCCCTGTCCGCGACATGCTGGAAGTGCGCAACCGCATGAAAGCCAAAGAAGCCGCTGGCGGCAAGCGCACGCTGCTGCTCGGCCCCAACTGCCCGGGTCTGATCACGCCTGACGAAATCAAGATCGGCATCATGCCCGGTCACATCCACCGCGCTGGCCGCATTGGTGTGGTTTCGCGCTCCGGCACTTTGACCTACGAAGCTGTCGCTCAGTTGACCGAAATCGGTCTGGGCCAGTCCAGCGCTGTTGGCATTGGTGGCGACCCGATCAATGGTTTGAAGCACATCGACGTGATGCGCGCTTTCAATGACGACCCGGACACCGACGCCGTCATCATGATTGGCGAAATCGGCGGCCCAGATGAAGCCGAGGCGGCTCTGTGGTGCAAAGCCAATATGAAGAAGCCGATTGTCGGCTTCATCGCTGGCGTGACGGCGCCGGCTGGCAAGCGCATGGGTCACGCCGGTGCTTTGATCTCTGGCGGCGCCGACACGGCGGATGCCAAGCTGGCGATCATGGAGGCCTGTGGCTTCACGGTCACCCGCAACCCCTCCGAGATGGCCAAGCTGCTGAAGGCTTTGCTCTGAACGCAGCATGGAGGCCTGGCCTCAAGTGCTGAAAACGGGCCCCACGGCCCGTTTTTTTTAGCCGCCTGATTGTGGGTAAGCAGTAATACGCACGAAAGGCCGCCCGGCGCAGCCCTACACTCTTTCGATAATAAAAAAGGGCGTACCCAGCGCCTTTTTAAATACACAACAACGGAGCAAACCATGTTTTTTGGATTAGACCTCGCCTCGCCTATTTTTTGGAGCGCTTTTGGCGCCATCGTCTTGGCCAACATCGTTTTGTCTGGCGACAACGCCGTGGTGATCGCCATGGCGGCCCGCACGCTGCAGCCGTCACAACGCAGCAAAGCTATTTTTTGGGGCAGTGCAGCCGCCATCGTCATGCGGATTTTGCTGACCATCGTCGCCATTCAGCTGCTGTCTTTGCCCTACCTCAAGATGGTTGGCGCGGTGCTGCTGGTCTACATCGGCGTTGACCTGCTGCGCGGTGAAGATGACGGCGACGGCGATGGCAAGGAAGTCAATGGCCTGGCTGCGGCGATCCGCACCATTTTGATCGCCGACCTGGTCATGAGCCTGGACAATGTGCTGGCCGTGGCCGCTGCTGCCAAAGGCAATTTACCCTTGCTGGTGCTCGGTCTGCTGGTCAGCATTCCGCTGATTATTTTTGGCGCAACGCTGCTGACCAAGGTCATGGAGCGCTTTCCAATCATCATCACCGTGGGCGCCGCATTGCTCGGTTTCTTGGCTGGCGAAATGTTGCTGACCGACCCGGCCGTGACGTCCTACCTGGGTGTCATGAGCGAGCAGTCGGTCACGATCGCTGGTTTGTTCGGTGCGTTGTTGGTGGTGGGGCTGGGCAAATGGATGGGTCGGTCGCACGTCGACAGCGAGTCTGCGGCCTGAGCTTCTTCATTTTGAGCCCCTTCAAAGCACGGCCCCTGCCGTGCTTTGTTCGTTGATGGACGATACTCGGTCTTTTTTACACACCAAAAACTGCTAAAAAGCGGCTAATCCATCATCAAAAACGGAGTTTTTATGCATAATTTAGTTAAAAAGTGTTCTAAAGGATTCACCTTGATCGAGCTGATGATTGTCATCGCGATCATCGGTATTCTGGCCGCCGTGGCCTTGCCGCGGTATCAGGACTACACGGTGCGGGCCAAGGTCTCGGAGGTGCTTTTAGCCGCCACTCCGGCGAAAATCGCAGTGACCGAGGCGGTGCAGCTCAAAGGGGTGATGCCGACCGCTCTGAGTTTGAATTTGGAGAGCCAGACATCACCCTATGTGGCATCTGTTGTGTATGCCCCAGGCGCGGCAGATGCTGACAAGTCAGTCGGCACCGTCACGGTCACGACTTCGAGCGCCGTCCCCGCTTCAGACGGCGTGCCGGCTACCGGCGACCCCCGCATCAGTGCCAAAAAACTGGTCCTGACCGGAACTTACGCCACCGCCGCCGGCCAACTCACCTGGGTCTGCGCTGCCGGTGCAGAAAACCCGATCGACGCCAAATACCTCCCCGCTACCTGCAAATAAGCTTTGCCGTCAGTCTTACTGGCCGTCTGCCTCGTCCTGCCTTGGCTGAACGGTTTCACCGCCGGACCGACGCCTAACTTTTGGCCTTGGTGGCTGGCGGCGGTCTGCGGGGTGATGGTCGCGCTGGGTTGGCGGCGCGTCAACCCGCACTTGCTGGCGCAGACTTGGCTGGCCGCAGCGCTCATCAGCAGCCTGATGGCTTTGCTGCAGTACTTTGGCTGGGCGGCAGCCTTGGCGCCCTGGCTCAGCCCGACGGTCCCCGGCGAAGCCTTTGCCAACCTGCGCCAGCGCAACCAGTTTGCCTCGCTCACCAGCATCGGTTTGGTGGCGTTGTTGGCCTGCGTGGCTGGGCGAAAAACCGTGCCAACGGTCGCCGATTCCGCGCAGCGCTTGAATCGGCCCTGGCATCTGCCGATGCAGCTGCAATTACCGGCTTGGGCTTGCGCCTTGTTGCTGGCCTTCGGCAACGCTGCCAGCAGTTCCCGCACAGGCTTGTTGCAATGGGCGCTGATCCTGGTGTTGACGTTGTGGTGGAACCGCGGCCTCCGGCGGCCCGTGGCGGCCCTGGCGGTGGTGGCGCTGCACATGTATGGCGCTGCGGTGCTGCTGCTGCCGACGCTGTTGAGAGAGACCACTGGCGTCAGCAGCGCAGGTCTGTGGGGCCGACTGGCAGAGACGGGTGGCGACAGCCGGCGTGTGCTGTGGGACAACGTGCTGACGCTGATCGCGCAAAAACCGTGGTTCGGCTGGGGTTGGGGCGAGCTCAGCTACGCGCACTTCATCACCGCCTACCCGGGCGCGCGTTTCACTGAAATTTTGGGCAACGCGCACACCTTGCCGCTGCATGTGGCGGTAGAGTTGGGCATTCCAGCGGCCTTGTTTCTCGGCTTCGGCTTGGCTTGGACGGTGCGCCTTGCCGCACCGTGGCGGGACGCTGCGCCAGCCCGGCAGATGGCCTGGGCGGTGCTGGCCGTGATCGGCGTGCACAGCTTGTTGGAGTACCCGCTGTGGTACGGACCGTTTCAGTTGGCCGCGTGGTTGTGCACGGCTTATTTGTGGCAAACCCGCGCGTCCCAAACGGCGACAGCGCATCGGCCAGTCACGGCCACAAATGCGGAGTGCAGCGGCCGCCATTGGCCGGTTTCGTGGCGCCTCGGCGCGGCGGCTGCAGCTTGGCTGGTTTTGGCTTGCATCGGCTTCGACTACGCCCGGGTGACGCAGCTGTACCTGCCGGCCGACAAGCGCGGGTCGGCCTGTGCGCCAGACAGCTGGGTCAAGGTGCCAGGCTCGTGGTTGTTTGCCGCGCAAGTTGACTTTGCAAAGTTGCTGACCACCGAGGTCACGCCCGCCAATGCTGTCGCCATGCGCGCCTTGGCCCTGCGCGTGCTGCACTATTCGCCGGAGGCCAAAGTGGTGGAACAACTCATCACCAGTGCCTTGCTGGCGGGCCGTCCCGCCGAGGCCCAATTTTTCCTGACGCGTTTTGCTTGGGCTTATCCGCGTGATTGCGCGGCTTGGCTGGCGGCCAACGCCGACTTGCTGAAAGCCGGCGCAGCACCTTGAGTTTGATTTTTGAGACCGCGGCAGTCAACTTGTGGGTTGCGCCAGGAGGCCACCGAGCTCAACGCGTGCATTATGTCGTGTATAAACCTGACCGAGCCACCCTGCGAACGCCAACGGTTAGGGATGGCTTCTAACCAACACCAGGAGACATGCTTATGTCAGATGACGGATTTCATGTGCACGGGCCTCACGACCACGAGATGGAACACGTGGCGCAGCATGGCGGTGACAACTTCACTTCCCGCTTGGCGGTTTTGACGGCGGTCTTGTCGACCGTGGGCGCTATTTTTGGCTACCTTGGCGGGCATTCGCAAAATGCCGCGCTGTTGTATAAAAACGAAGCTTCGATTGTCAAAACGGCAGCCTCCAATCAATGGAACTATTACCAAGCCAAGAGCAACAAGCAAAACCTGGCCGAACTCTCGGTGGTGCTGACCAGCGGCGAGATGCAGCAAAAATTCAAGCTGGCGGTGGACCGTTATCAGCTGGAAAAAGCCGAGATCAAAACGCAGGCTGAAAAGCTCGAAGCCGAAGTCGACATTGCCAATAAAAACAGCGAAATGGAAATGCATGTGCACGAGCGCTGGGCCTTGGCCACCACCTTGCTGCAAATCGCCATTGCTTTGGCCGCCATCACCTTGTTGACGCGCAAACGCTGGATGCTGTTTGGCGTGTTTGGCGCGACAGGGCTGGGCTTGGTCGCTGGCGCAATGGGTTACCTGCATTTGTGACGTCCCTGACAGAGTTGCACGCTGATGCTCAGTAGGCGAACGCTCTTTGGCTGGCTGCTTGGGCTGGTACTTGGCTGCGCGGCGTTGCTGGTTCACGCTGAAGCTGCCTGCCGTCTGGCGTTCGACGTCGGCTCGTCAGGGGTGCGCGTCGGCGCCTCTAACAGCGCTGCCGAAGCTCACGTGGACATTGATTTTTTAACGCCTTTGTGGGCTGGCCGGGGCCTTGCTGAGACTTGGTTGCCAACCGCTGCGGCACTGAAAAATCTGCCCTCTGAGGCTGGTTTGTCGGCCCAGTGCGATCGCGTTGCGGGGACGTTTTCAGCTTGGCGCTTGGCTTGGCAGCAGGCTGGCGGTGACACCGCGGCGGTCTTGGCGCGCCTGCAGGCCGACACCGGCGTCGCCGTGCTGGTGATGCCGCAATCGGTCGAAGGCGCTTATGCCTACGCTTCGGCACGGCAAGTGTTAAGCGCACGGCTGAGCAGCAGCCATGTGCTTGACATCGGCGGCGGCAGTTTCCAAATAGCCGGCGCACAAACCACTTATGGCCAAGCTTTGGGCCAAAAGTCTTGGCATCAGCTGCTGTGCGCCAGCTTGCGACAGGCCGCTGTGGCCGCTTGCGAGCTGCAACCGATGTCCGCACAAGACCTGTTGACCGCCCGTCGTATGCTCGACGACAAGCTCAGCGGCATGCGTCAAGCGCTGGGGCCAAGGCCGACATTGACGGCGATCAGTCGGCCCGTCACGCGGGGCGTCGCGCCAGCCGTGCGGCTGTTGGCCGGCGATGCAAGCGCTGCTGCCGATCATCTTACAGCCCGCGACATCAGTGCCACAGTGACTCAATTGGCGGGGCTGAGCACCAACCAAACGGCCGCACGGGTGGCAACGCCTGCCTTTTACGCCACTTATTTGTTGTCTGACCTGCTGCTACTGGAAGGTCTGTTGCGGGCCCTGGGCGCGGCCGACATGCAGGTCATCGAGGGCAACTTGAGCATCTTGCCGGCCTTGCTGGCTGACGACAAAGCCTTTCAGTGGAGCGCCCACTACAGCTGCTATGTGGCGCGTTTCAAGGTCGCCGGACCAGACACTTATTTCAGCGATCCGGCCACTTGCCCGCAACCTTGAGGGTGTGGGTGCGAGCGTTTATTTTTCGGCAAATCCGGTGAATTGGTAGGCCAGCGACAGGCCCACAACCTTGGCTTTGAAGTCGCCGCGCACTGCGGCCATGTAGCCAGCGCTGCCGATCAAGGACAAGGACTCGGAGAGCCGGTAGCCGAGGCTGGCGTTGGCCTGGCCGACCAAGCCGCTGCCAACGGCCAAACCGCCGCCGCCGGCGGCTCCGACCAAGCCTTCGCCCTCAACAAACCAGTTCTGCGTCAGCGGCACTTGAACGCCGGCGCCGACCAAACCGGTCATGAAAGCGCCGGCTTTTCCAGCGTAGGCGGCCAGCCCTTGGCCGGTCATGAAAAAGTGTGATGCGCTCGGGTCGCTGGGTAAAAAGTAGTCCAGTTGCACGCCAAGGTTGTGCACTGAAGTGCCGACGTGGTTGGCGCGCCAAGTCGGGCTGTCCTTCAAGTAGCTTTGGTTGACGGCCCGGATGCGCAACGATTGCGGCTCAAAGGCGGTCAGCGCGCCCCAGTTGAGGTCGCTGTCGGCGCTTGGGATGCCAAACTGATGGCTCAGTTTCAAGGCCAGGCTATTGGCTTTGAAGCTGGCGGACGGCGCACGGACTTGGCCCAGCGACAGTTCCAGCGCTGTTGAGCGGCTGATTGTTTGTTGCACAGCAATGCCGCTGTCCAGTAGCAAACCGCCGCCGCTGTCGACACTGCCGCCGCCTGCCGGTCCAGCGGCTAGATGAACTTTGAGGGCCGTGCGAGCACCCAGTGGCAGGCGGTAACCGCCGCCGGTGAGGATTTGCATGTAGCCGCTGTTTTTGCCGCCCATGGCACCTTCGGCTTCCAGCTTCAGGAACCAGCGGTCGTCCAAATAGCTCAGCCACTCGACCCCCATCAGTTGCATGGTGCGGTGCTGTGCCGCGCCGCCGTTTTGCACCACGGATGTCGGAATGTTGTAGTGGCGGTAGACCAGCGAGAACTCTTGCGGTTTTCTCAGCAGCGGCGCGTCGGCCGCTTGCACACCGCTGGGCGCGGTTCGCCAGCCGTTTGTCAGCAGGCTTGAAAACGCGTAGTCGTACTTCACATAAGGCTGGGTCGACTGGATCACGCCGGACGGAAAAGCCACGTGGCTCAGGCCCAAACCGAACTGGCCGAAACCTTGGGTGTCGTAACTCAGACCGGCGTGGCTGCGCAGCATCAGCCCACCGCCGGCCAAAGAAGTGTCGCCGCCGCCGCCGCCACGGCCACCACCGCCGCCAACAAACAGGCCGGCTTCAGCCGACCAGCGGTCGATCAGGTGCTGATTCACCTCAGCCGCCAAGCCCAGGGTGATGAAACCGCCGCGCTGGCCGCGCACCGCGCCATAGGATGCGACCCCCAGCTTGACCTGTTCGGAGACGTCAAACAACAGCGTGCCGCCGACCATGCCCATGGCTTCGCCAGCAGGCAGCTTCCAAGTTTCGTCGGTCAAGCGCCAAGTCGTCGGCACCACCGCTAAGGCGTTAGCGGTTGACGCGGCTGGCTGGTTTTGCGCGAGACAAGACGCCGAAAAAACCAGCACGACACTGGCCAAGCTGATGGGCCAAAACTTGGAGTGCGCTAAGGGTGTTTGAAAATACATGGGAAGTCCTGTGGCAATTATTTGCAAATTGTCACCGACTTGCCGGCGTTTAGTTTGTCAGTGCAGCCCGGCGAGTCGACGACCTCAAGGGGCGCAGCAAAAAACAGTGCCATTGAAAAGCATGGCGCTGCGTTGTCGGGTAAGTCTTCTGCAACAATTCAGCCCTCCGACCGCTGCCACCTTTCCATTTCAGTGTGCGGACGTGCTCATCCCGCCCGTCAAGCCATTGGCATTGAAGCCTTTATGAAAAATTTAATCACCCTTGTTGTGGCGTTGAGCGCTGCTTTTTATGCCAGCCCGGTCTTGGCTTGTGCCAGCTGCGGCTGCACACTCAACTCAGATTTCGGCTCTCAAGGCTTGTCCACGACGCCCGGCTGGAGCCTGGATGTGCGCTACGACAGCCTGAAGCAAAACCAGTTGCGCTCAGGCACGGGAACTGTTTCTGCCGTCAACGCAGCACGCGCCACCAACACATCGACCGGCGGGCCAGCTGAAGTCGAGAAGTTCACCCACAACAAATACCTCACCTCGACGCTGGACTACAGCGACGGCAACACGTGGGGCGTCAGCGTGGTGGTGCCGCACATAGACCGCTCGCACAGCACCCTCGGTGCTGGCGGAGATGGCGTTCATCCCGGCGACGGAGCGTACGACTTCAGAGCAGCTGGTCTAGGCGACGTGCGTGTCGTTGGTCGCTATTACGGTTTATTGGACAGCAAGAACTTCGGCTTGCAATTGGGTTTGAAACTGCCCACAGCTCAGACCACGCAGACGGCAACGGATGGCCTCAACCCGGTTGACCCGGGGCTTCAAAGAGGCACTGGCACGAGCGACGCCATCATCGGCGCCTACTACTTTGATAACTTCAGCCAAAATTGGGACTACCACCTGCAGGTGCAGCTTCAGACTGCACTCAACAGCTCGACCATGGCCTCCGGTGCTTACCGTCCGGGCAACAGTGTCAACTTGACGGCGGGGCTGCGCTACCTGGGTTTCGAGTCGGTGACGCCGACCGTACAAATCAATGCGCGCCACGTCAACACCGACTCAGGCCTGGCCGCCGACACGTACGCCACAGGCGGTACGCTGGTCTACCTCACGCCTGGCCTCATCGTGCCTTTGACGCCGACGGTGGCGGCGTACGCCAATTTGCAGCTACCAATTTTTCAGAATCTCAAAGGGATTCAGTTGACCCCAACGAAGATTTTGTCCGTCGGCGCTCGGATCGCGTTTTAAGGCACTATTTGCCGAGCAAGGGCGTGACCAGTGATTCCAGTTCGGGGAGGCTGATTTCAGCGTCCCCGACATGTCCATTTTTTCTGAGAATGCCGTCTTTGTCGATGACAAAAGTCGTTGGCATGCGCCAGATGCGTCCCAATGACTTGATGTTGGCGTCAGCTTTAAGTGCCATCTGAAAACTGTATTGCTGTGCGATTTTGCGGATTGCTGGCAGGTCTTTGGCGTCGTCCATGCTGATGGTCAGCACCTCCAAGCCCTCGGCTTGGTACTTGTCAAGATAGGCTTGCAGTGCGGGCATCTCGGCTTTGCAGGGTGCGCACCAAGTGGCCCAAAAATTGACGATGATGGTTTTGCCACGCTTGTTAGAGACCTGAAAAACCTCAGCGCTGTCGAGCAGCTTGGCGCTGATCTCTGGCGCTGGACTGCCGACCAACAGTTCGGCTGCCGAGACGCCGACAGTCACCAGCAGGCAGGCGACAAAGGCAAGTAATTTCATGCTTTGATTTTCGCATGCGCACCGGCCCGCCAAGCTTTGCCGGTCTTGCGCCAGCCGTCAGATGTGTTGTCCAGAATTGACACAGCCCCTGCCTGACACCGGTGCAATCCGGGCAAGGCAGGGGCTGTATGCTTTCGCTACAGGCCTTTCAAAGGCCTGTTTTCAGCGATCAAGCCAAGTCGAAACGGTCCAGGTTCATTACCTTGGTCCAGGCGGCTGCGAAGTCCTGCGCGAACGACAGCTTGGCGTCGTCCGATGCATAGACTTCCGCGAGCGCGCGGAGTTGGGAGTTGGAACCGAAGACCAAGTCAACGACGGTGGCTGTCCACTTGACGCCGCCAGCTGTACGGTCATGACCTTCCAGCACGCCGTTCGACGAGCCGGATTTTTGCCACTTCGTGCTCATGTCAAGCAGGTTCACGAAGAAATCATTGGTCAAGGCACCGGCTTGCTTGGTGAAGATGCCGTGCTGGGTCTGTCCGAAATTGGTGTTCAGGGCGCGCATGCCGCCGATCAACACGGTCATTTCGGGGGCCGTCAGGGTCAACTGATTGGCCCGGTCCAACAGCAATTCTGCTGCCGAACCTTCGAGGCCCGGGCGCAGGTAGTTGCGAAAGCCGTCGGCGATCTGCTCCAGCACGGCGAACGACTCGACATCGGTGTGCTCTTGCGACGCATCGGTACGACCCGGCGCAAATGGCACTGTCACGTCGTGACCGGCTGCCTTGGCGGCGGCTTCCACCGCTGCGCTGCCGCCCAGCACGATCAAGTCAGCGATAGAGATCTTCTTGCCACCGGTTTGGGCGCTGTTGAAGGTCGCCTGAATCGATTCCAAGACCTGCAGCACTTTGGCCAATTCGGCTGGCTGGTTGGCTTCCCAGTCTTTTTGCGGAGCCAGGCGAAGACGGGCACCGTTGGCACCGCCACGCTTGTCGCTGGCGCGAAAGCTGGCAGCCGACGCCCAAGCGGTGCTGACCAGCTGGGAAATGCTCAAACCAGAGGCCAACAGTGTGGTTTTCAGGCCAGCAATGTCTTGCGCGCTGACCAGGGCGTGGTCGACAGCCGGAATCGGATCTTGCCAGAGTTGTGTCTGGGCCGGCACCATCGAGCCGAGGTAGCGTGACACAGGACCCATGTCACGGTGCGTCAACTTGAACCAAGCTTTGGCGTAAGTGTCGGCAAACTCCTGTGGGTTCTGGTGGAAGCGGCGGGAAATCTTCTCGTAAGCCGGGTCCATCCGCAGCGACAAGTCGGTCGTTGCCATGAACGGTGCATGCCGCTTGGATGCGTCATGTGCGTCCGGCACGGTGCCAGCGCCAGCGCCGTCTTTGGGTGTCCACTGGTGAGCGCCGGCAGGGCTCTTGGTGAGCTCCCATTCGTAGCCAAACAGGGTGTCAAAGTAGCTGTTGTCCCAAGTGGTTGGGGTCGGTGTCCAGGCGCCTTCCAGGCCGCTGGAGATGGTGTCGACGCCTTTGCCGCTTTTGTAAGAGCTGATCCAGCCGAAGCCTTGCTCCTCGATGCTCGCGCCTTCTGGCTCTGGGCCGACATATTTGT
The DNA here is from genome assembly GCA_040400815.1 of Polaromonas sp. Taxonomy (GTDB): domain Bacteria; phylum Pseudomonadota; class Gammaproteobacteria; order Burkholderiales; family Burkholderiaceae_C; genus Polaromonas. Next base: position 79,957 of record JBBAPN010000002.1, read on the forward strand.
CAGGGTCGGCAGCGCCGTGGGTTTTGCCGAAGGTGTGACCACCGGCGCACAGGGCCACGGTCTCTTCGTCGTTCATCGCCATGCGGGCGAAGGTTTCGCGGATGTCGTGTGCCGCAGCGATCGGGTCGGGGTTGCCGTCCGGACCTTGTGGGTTGACGTAGATCAGGCCCATTTGCACGGCGCCGAGTGGCTGCTCCAGGACGCGATTGCCGGTGTAGCGGTTGTTGCCGAGCCAAGTCTCTTCGGGGCCCCAGTAGATGTCTTGCTCAGGTTCCCAAGCGTCAACGCGGCCGCCGGCAAAGCCAAAGGTTTTGAAACCCATCGAGTCCATGGCGACCGTGCCGGTCAGCACAATCAGGTCGGCCCAAGAAATTTTGCGACCGTATTTTTGCTTGATCGGCCACAGCAAGCGGCGTGCTTTGTCCAGGTTGCCGTTGTCTGGCCAGCTGTTCACCGGTGCAAAGCGTTGCATGCCAGAGCTCGAGCCGCCGCGGCCATCGCCAATGCGGTAAGTGCCGGCGCTGTGCCAAGCCATGCGAACGAAGAAGGGACCGTAGTGACCGTAGTCCGCTGGCCACCAGTCCTGGGAGTCGGTCATCAAGGCGGTGACGTCTTTGACCAATGCGTCCAAGTCAAGCGACTTGAATTCGGCGGCGTAGTTGAACGCCTTGCCCATCGGGTCGATCTGCGGAGAATTCTTTTGCAGCGTCTTCAGGTTGAGTTGGTTCGGCCACCAGTCAGCATTGCTGCGAGCGCCAGCTTGAGGCTGCTTGAGTGCGCCGCTCGAAAAAGGGCATTTTGCTTCTGTCGACATGGTCAATTCCTTGGTTGTTTAGCGGGTAAGTACCTTTCGCAGTTTAAGGGGCTGGCGCTGTTTTATGAATTAAGTTTTCTTATGGGAACGATAGCCCAGCCCGCCACGCCGTGTCATCAGGCTGTCGCTGCATCCCTTGGTGGACGTCGATGGGGCGGGGGCTTGGTGAGTCATCGAGCGTGAACCCCCGTTAAAATATTTAACTGTGACCAAGCCACATCCTTTGAAAATCGGAGGACCCTTGAGGTCAGTGAATAAGTGCAACGTGCTCGCAAAAACTGGGTAATTCCAAACTTTTAAGACGGCAAAGAGTTGGAAATAAAAATATTAATCGTAGAAGACGAGCCCAAGACCGCCGCCTTCATCAAGCGAGGTTTTCTCGAGGAAGGTTTCAATGTCGATCTCGCCACGGATGGGCCAGACGGTCTTCATCTCGCACTGACGGGGGTTTACGACCTCCTCGTTCTTGATGTCATGTTGCCCAAGCAGGATGGCTGGTCGGTGCTCACGCAGGTCAAGGAGCGCTTGCCCCGTCAGCCTGTGATTCTTCTTTCGGCGCTTGATGCCGTTTCTCATCGTGTCAAGGGCCTTGACCTTGGCGCAGACGACTACCTGGTTAAACCGTTTGCGTTTTCCGAGCTACTTGCCCGTGCGCGCAACGCATTGCGACGGGCGCCAGCGCGGCATTCGGACGTCTTGCGTCTGGCTGACCTCGACATCGATCTGGCTCGTCACAAGGCCTCACGGGCAGGGCGGTTGTTAGACCATGCTCCACAGGAATACCGACTACTCGAATATCTGCTTCGTCATCCAGGTGAGGTACTGACTCGGACTCGGCTCGCCGAACAGATATGGGATATGAATTTCGACGGCGACAGCAACGTGGTCGACGTCGCTGTGCGTCGATTGCGACGCAAAGTTGACGATCCCAGTGACCGGAAACTGATTCACACTTTGCGGGGTGTTGGCTATGTCCTCGAAGAACGGCTTTGAGCCAATGGCATTTAAGGGTAAGCGCGGCTCGATTGCCTTTCGCCTGACGGTCTGGTTCGCGATCCTGAGCGTGGTGTTGATTGCATCGGCCGGCACCATCTTGTACTGGCTGTTGGCGGACCGCCTGCGGCAAGAGGATGATCAATGGTTGGCTGGGCGAATTGTCGAAGTGCGCGGCATTCTGTTGTTACATTCGCGAGACTCCGCAGCGCTTCAAGAAGAGGTTCATCGGGAGGCCGCGATGCTCCCCGGCTCTTATCTGCGAGTCATTGATGCCGATGGCGTCAATGTCGTGGAGGCCCCGATCGCGCATGCCGTTGTGGGCGGCCACCCGTTTGCTGATCCCCTCTTCCAAACGCGCAGCGAAGAGCAGAGCACGACCTGGACTTCAAGCTCAGGCGATACGTATCGTCTTATGTCCGCTCGAGCTCGTATCGGTGCCGGGTTCACGGTGCAGGTGGCAATGAGCCTGACAAGTGAGGAGGAGGTGCTTGCAGCGTACCGGCGCATCCTGTGGCTGACTCTCTCCGCTTCGATTGTTATCGCAGTCGTTGCGGGGTACTTGATCGCGAGGCGCGGCCTGCAGCCAGTGTCCCGGCTGGCAGCGATCATCGCGGAACTGAGCGCGGAACACTTGCATCGGCGCGTGGCAGGCGATGACTGGCCTCAAGAATTGCGACCGCTTGCAGCCAATTTCGACCAGCTTCTGGTGCGGTTGAATGAGTCGTTCGCCCGCATTTCCCGGTTTTCTGCCGATATCGCGCACGAATTGCGAACCCCTTTGCAAATTCTTCAGGGGGAAGCGGAAATGGCTCTTTCCAAGGCCCGCTCAAATGAGCAATATCGGGACTGCATCGCGTCGGCAACGGAGGAGTACGAGCGACTGGCGCGTATGGTGGATGCCTTGCTGTTCCTTGCCCGAACGGAACAGCCCGACTCATTTCTTGACAAGCAAACATTGGTTCTGAAGCAAGAAATCGCCGCCGTGTGCGCTTTCTACCAGGCGCTTGCGGATGAGCAGGAAACCACGTTGATCGCCGGCGGCGCGGGCACAGTGATGGCGGATTCCGCGTTGTTGCGACGCGCACTTGGCAATCTGATCACCAATGCACTACGCCATACGGCCAGCGGCGGATCCATTGTTGTCGATGTGACGGAATCCATAGAGCACGGGGTTGCCGTCGTTGTCAGCGACACCGGAGAGGGCATTGCGCCTGAAGACTTGCCCCTTGTCTTTGACCGCTTTTATCGTGCTGACAGTGCACGCCTGCGACAGGGAACAGGCGCGGGGCTTGGCCTCGCTATCGTCAGGTCCATCATGCTGCTGCATGGGGGATCGGTTTCCCTCGAAAGCCAGCTGGGCCGAGGCACCGCCGTGTCACTGAGATTTCCGACTTCTTAGCTATCATGTGAGTCGCGCCTTGCAAGATGACCGAATGGTCAGCTGGCGGTCATGACGCGGTTCAACAGCCCTCGCTATCCTTGTTTGCTTTAGGCATTGGTCATTGGCGGCTGCATGCCGACATTGCGCAATGTTTAGAACGGGAGAACATGAAGCAGACATTGATAATGCTGGCGGCGCTGGTTGCCGGATGCGCCAGCTACGTACCTCAACCGCTTGATCCTGCTGTGCTGGGGAGTGCATTTGGCGCCAGGAGCCTCGATGCTCTGGCGCTCAGGCAATTCGTTGAGCGCAGTTACGGGCACGAACTACCTGCTTGGCCGCCAAAAGCGTGGAACAAGTCGATGCTCACTCTTGCAGCGTTGCACTTTCACCCTGATCTGAATGCCGCTCGAGCGCGTAGTCAGTTGGCGCAGGCCGGTGTGGTCACTGCTGGAGCGCTCCCCAATCCCACACTGGGGGCATCGCTGCAGCGTAACGCTGCCGCATCTGCAGGTCAGTCACCGTGGACATACGGATTGGGCTTTGACCTGCCAATCGAAACGGCCGGTAAACGTTCCTACCGCAGCGAACGGGCACAGCATCTTGCTTTGGCCGCTCAATTTCGAGAAGACGAGGCACTTTGGCAAGTGCGCAGCGGCGTGCGCACCAGACTTCTCGCCGTCTATCCAACCGGTGCGCTGGTTCTGCGTCAGCATGACCTTCAGGCAGAAATTACCCATCTTCTGGAGCGTCGGTTTGCCACCGGCTACGTGTCACAGCCCGAGCTCACCCAAGCGAGGATTTCACTCAACAAGATCACGCTCACTTTGGCCGCGAGCCAAAAACAGCGTGCAGAAAACATGGCGCGGCTCGCTGCCGCTGTTGGCGTACCGGTCAAAGCATTTGAAATAGCCACGCTTTCATTCGATAGTTTTGAGCAAGTTGTCAACGTTTCCGCCTTGCCCTTGGACGCAATGCGGCGCGAGGCAATGCGCAATCGCCCCGATATTCTTGCCAGCCTTGCCGACTACGCAGCGAGCCAATCCGCGCTGCAACTGGAGGTCGCCAAGCAATATCCTGATGTTTCAATCGGGCCGGGCTATGGCTGGGATGCCGGCGCCGTGAAATGGTCGCTCGGGCTGTCACTGACCTTGCCTCTTTTCAACCGCAACGAAGGTCCGATTGCGCAGGCCGAGGCGCAACGCAAGTTAGCGGCAAGCGTATTTCTGGCCATCCAGGCCAATGCCATTGCAGAAGTAGAGTTGGCTTTGGCGGGGTATGACCATGCAGTTCGTTGGCTCGAGATTGCCGACGCGTTGCTGCGTGACCAGAACAATGCCGAGCGGACGACCACAGCTGGTTTCAAGGCGGGAGAGTCGGACAAACTGGCATCGCTGAGTGCTCGCTATCAAACTGTGACTGCTGAGTTGACGCAAATCAGCGCGTTGTCGCAAGTGCAATTGAGCTTGGGGCAATTGGAAGATGCCTTGCGTCGCCCGCTAGACGGCAATGTATTGCCAGCGGCGGTTGAACAGACGCCATCACCAAAACCATTCAGCAAACGGGAACAACAGTGAAGAAAAAATACATCTTGTTAGCAGTCGGTGCGATCGTTGCCGCTCTGGCTGCGTGGGGATTCAAAGAAGGACGCAAGGAACTTGCTTTGGAACAAGAACGGGAGCGGCCTGTCAAAGTTCCGTCGCGGGTTGTTGCAGAGGCGGACGGGACCGCAGTGTTATTGGATGCTGCGACGCAGAAGCGTGCCGATATCGGCGTAGCGCCACTGCAAGTGACGACACGCCGCGGGGAAGTTGAAGCGCTCGCCACGGTCCTGCCGCCCCAGGATCTCATCGACACCCGCGGCACCTACGCCGCAGTCAAGACCCAGGCTGACAAGGCCCATGCCACGTTGCAGGCCTCGCGGCGCGAACACGATCGGCTGAAATCCCTCCATAGCGACGACCAAAATGTCTCGACCAAGGTCTTGGACGCCGCAGAAGCCACGTGGCGCAGTGATGATGCCGTAGCTCGCGGTGCTGACGCCGCGGTGGATACGGTGACGCAAAACGCACGACAGAAATGGGGCAATGTTCTCGCTTTGGCCATGATGGGCGACGCTCCGCTATTTCGGCGCTTGTCGGACCGGCGCGATGTGTTGCTAAGGGTGGCAGCACCTTCGGGCACGAACATGACCAAAGGCCCTGGCGCCACGCGGGTCAGCGCCAACGACGGGACGTTCAGAACAGCGACCCTGCTGTCGGCCTCTCCGCAGGCAGATCCCCGCATGCAGGGCACCGCCTTTTTCTACATCGCACCGGCCGATGGCCTTTTGCCCGGCACGGCGCTGACGGCCTATCTCTCGTCCGGGCCCGAACAAGCCGGCGCACTCATACCGTCTGGGTCTGTAGTCTGGTGGCAAGGAAAAGCGTGGCTTTACATACAAAGCGCGCCAGGTCATTTCTTGCGGCAGGAATTACCGGCGGCCATACCCGTCGAACAAGGCTGGTTCGCGCCAGGCGCGCTCAAAGGGGCGAACCTGGTCATACGCGGTGCTCAAACACTGCTCTCGGAGGAACTGCGTTCGCAAATTCAAGTCGGCGAGGAGGGAAAATGACAGTGGCTTCCCGCACTGGACTGCTCGCGGCCATTGTTGGCTTTTCTCTGCGTTACAAAGAGGTCGTGATCGCCCTGGCCGTACTGCTGGCCGCCTATGGTTTTTATTCTTTCAGCCAAGCTAAATACGATGTCTTCCCGGAGTTTGCTCCTCCCCGAGTGGTGATCCAAACTGAAGCGCCGGGTTTGGCCCCAGAACAGGTAGAAGTGCTGGTGACGTTGCCTATAGAGAACGCAGTCAACGGTGTTGTGGGAGTCGATTCCTTGCGTTCGCAGTCCATTCAGGGACTGTCGGTCATCACCGTGACCTTCGACCCCAAGAGCGACATCTACCGTGATCGCCAAAACCTTAGCGAACGGCTGGCGGCCTTGTCTGCGCAGTTGCCGCGCGGCGTGCAGGCACCGGCTATGTCGCCTCTTACCTCATCCACCAGCACCGTGATGGCCATCGGTCTGACGTCAGAGAGCCGCTCCTTGATGGACCTGCGAACGCTGGCCGTCTGGACGATCAAACCCCGCTTGCTTGCCGTCCCTGGGGTAGCCACGGTGGCGGTATTTGGCGGCATGACGAAAGAATTTCAGATCCAGATTCGGCCAGAGCAGCTTGTCAAATATGGGCTCGCGCTGAGCGATATCCTCGACGTTGGTCGCCGTGCTACGGGGGTTCGCGGCGCCGGGTTCATCGACAACGCCAACCAGCGCATCACGTTGCAAACCCATACGCAATCGCTGAGCATTGAGCAGCTCGCCCGCACTGTGGTGCGGCATCAGGACGGTGCCAACCTGACGCTGGCGGACGTGGCTGACGTCCAAGCGGATCCTGAGCCTCCCATTGGCGCTGCCGCAGTGGCGGGTACGACGGGAGTTCAACTGGTCATTTCTGAGCAGTATGGCGCCAATACCGTCGCCATCACCGAGGCGGTCGAGCATGCGCTGGCCGAGCTACGACCAAGTTTAAAAGATCAGCAAGTCGTGCTGCACGACGACCTGTTCCGACCTGCAAATTTCATTGCTATCGCAACCCAGAATGTGGGCTCTTCTTTGCTGTTTGGCGCTGTTCTTGTGGTGGCGGTGGTGGCGCTGTTTCTGTTCAATTGGCGTACCTCCGGCATCGCCCTGACCGCCATTCCGTTGTCGCTCCTCGCCGCCGTGACCGTCATGGAGCAACGCGGCCTCAGTCTCAACACCATGACGCTAGGCGGACTGGCCATCTCCATTGGCCTGCTGGTCGACGACGCCATCATCGTGGTCGAAAATATTTACCGGCGCTTGCGTGAAAATCGGCACCGCCCAGCGCCCTACTTATTAGGTCAGGTTGTGCTCGACGCAGTGCTCGAGGTGCGCAGCGCCGTGGTCTATGCCACCTTTGCCATTGCGCTGGTCTTCCTGCCTGTGCTTTCAATGCCCGGCGTGGCGGGACGCTTGTTTTCTCCTCTTGCAGTTTCATATTTATTGGCCACGCTCGCCTCGCTGGCGGTGGCTGTCACGGTGACGCCAGCACTGTGCTTGGCGCTACTGGCCCAAAGTAAGTTGCCTGAACACGATCCGCTGCTCGCCCGTTGGTTGAAGCAAAAATACGGTCAGCTGATCGGCGGGGTGGAGCATCACTACCGTCTGATCGTGCTGACTGTGGCACTGCTCACTCTCGCCGGCTTGGCCACGCTTCCATTTTTTGGCGGTGGCTTTCTGCCAGAACTCAAGGAAGGGCACTATATTGTCCAGATGTCGGCGGTGCCCGGAACCTCTTTGACAGAGTCGTTGCGTATTGGTCGCCAAGTTTCGGCTGAGCTGTTGAAGTTGCCTGCCGTGCGCAGCGTCGCCCAACGCGCCGGCCGTGCGGAAAAGGCGGAAGATACCTCGGGCACTCACTACAGTGAATTCAATGTTGACCTTCAGCCGCTCTCAGGTGAACAAACTGAAACCGTCCAAGCCGACATCCGAAAGACTTTGTCGCAAATCCCTGGTGTTAGTTTCGCGGTCAAGACATTTCTTACCGAGCGAGTCGAAGAAACGCTCTCGGGTTATACCGCGGCGGTTGTTCTCAATATCTACGGCAATGACCTTGATACCCTCGACACCGATGCCCGACGAGTCGCCCAAACGCTGGGGCAGGTAGCTGGGGCGACCGATGTACAGCTTCAATCACCGCCGGGCTCTCCTGAACTCGGCATACGGTTACGGCCTGAGGCGTTGGCGCGCTGGGGTTTCGTTGACGTCGATGTGCTTGAAGCCGTGGAGACCGCCTTTCAGGGGTCGGTGGTCGGCCAAGTCTACGACGGCAATCGGGTCTTCAATGTGAGCGTCATCCTGTCGCCCTCGAAGCGCAGCAGCATCGCCAGTGTGCGGGCGCTGGCCTTGCGCAATGCAGCGGGGGTATACGTGCGGCTCGATCAGCTGGCCGATGTCTACATGACTTCTGGCCGCTTCGTTGTTCTTCACAGCGGCGCCCGCCGCGTACAGACCATCACGTGCAATGTCGCCGGTCGTGACGTAACTTCCTTTGTTGCAGAAGCCAAACAGCGCCTGTCTGCGCAAGTCCCGCTGACCCGTGGCAGCTACCTGGAGTTCGGCGGCGCTGCGGCAGCCCAGGCGGCATCGGTGCGCGATTTGATCGTCCACTCGGCTATCGCCGCGTTGGCCATTGGGTTGCTGCTTTGGGTCGTACTGCGGCGCGCTCGCAACCTGGCGCTGGTCTTGCTTAATTTACCTTTCGCCCTTGTGGGTGGGGTTCTCGCTGTTTCCGCTACCGGTGGTGCGGTATCCCTGGGTTCCATGGTGGGTTTCGTCACCCTGTTCGGAATCACGCTACGCAATTCAATCATGCTCTTGTCGCACTACGAACACCTGGTTGAAGTGGATGGGATGACATGGGGAGCCGAGGCCGCCGCACGCGGTGCTGTCGAGCGGCTGACGCCTATCCTGATGACTGCGCTTGCAACCGCCCTCGGCCTGCTGCCGTTGGCGTTCGGTAGCGGCGATCCAGGGCGCGAGATAGAGGGGCCGATGGCGATGGTGATTTTGGGGGGGCTATTGACGTCCACGGTACTTAATTTACTTGTGATGCCCAGCCTAGCGCTACGTTACGGTAGATTTTCTACAATCAAAGAAATTTAAGTCGTTCTGTACCGTTGGCGCCAACATCGCAGTTGGCCAGCATGACCACCACGGTGTTTTCTGAATGCTGAAGGTCATGCCGAGTGGCATCATCATGAGGATTTCATCAATGCCCATCAGTTGGGATGTCGCAAGGCGAAACTGGGCCTCTCACCCTGGCGATAGTGCGCTTCATGCTTTGCTGATCCGGACCTTTAAGGGAGTTTTACGTTTCATTACTTCCTAACCCCCAAGCGCATTCAGACACTCGAAAGCTGACGGGCAGGACGGGTCGACAGGCCGCTGGCTGGCTCGTGGCGAGCACGTCGGCGAAAAGATGCTATTTCCTGATTCTCGGCTGGACGGGCGTTGGACAAATCGGCTTTTGGGAGCCGCTTGGGTCAATGATTGGTCAGCGATCAGTTCTCAGCAATGAACGTCCCCGACTTGCCGCCATGCTTTTCTAGCAGCTTCACATCAGTGATGGTCATGCCGCGGTCGACGGCTTTGCACATGTCGTAGATGGTCAGCAGGGCGAGTTGGACGGCGGTCAGGGCTTCCATTTCGACACCGGTTTGGCCGACGGTTTCGACGGCGGCGCTGCAGACGATGCTGCTGGCGGCTTCGTCGGCATTGAACTCGACGGCGACCCGCGTCAGGGCCAGCGGATGACACAGCGGAATCAAGTCGCTGGTTTTTTTGGCTGCCATGATGCCGGCGATGCGGGCGATGCCGAGCACGTCGCCTTTCTTGGCCGTGCCTTGCAAAATGATGGCCAGCGTGGTCGGATGCATGATGATGCGGCCTTGTGCGACCGCTAGCCGGTGGGTGCTGGCTTTGGCGGCGACGTCGACCATGTGGGCTTGGCCTTGGGCGTCAAAATGTGTCAGTGCGGAGGTGGTGGTCATAGGGGGTTCCAAAAGCGTTGTGAACGTCATCATAAGAGCGAAGCTTTACGTTTTGTTCATGCGGTTCGCTGAGAACGCGGCTACCATAACGAGCTGGCTTGCCGCCCAACTCACACAGTAGGAACTGATCGACTTGCCTGCCCCGAATGTCGCCACAACACGGCCCCGGCCTGCTGCTTTAAAGCTGGGCTGGATCAGCCGTGTCGGCTTGGCCTGCTGGTTGATGCTGGCCGCAGGCAGTGTCTCGCAGGCGCAGTTGTCGACACCGCCGGTGTCCTCTTTGCGGGCCAGCCAGTTGCCGTCTTTGGGCGACGGCTCTGAGTTCCCGGCCGCCAGCGAGCGGCGCTTGGGTGACCGCATTGCCTTGAGCATTTACCGCGACCCGGACTACCTCGACGACCCGGTGTTGGCGGACTATGTGCAGGGCATTTGGCAGCCCTTGATGGACGCCGCCCGGGCGCGCGGCGAGTTGAGCAATGAGCTCGAAGAGCGCTTTGCCTGGACGGTGATGCTGGTGCGCGACCGCAGTGTCAACGCGTTTGCCTTGCCGGGCGGGTATCTCGGCATCCACACCGGTTTGATTGCGGTGGTCGGCAGTGCCGACGAGTTGGCCGCTGTCATGGGCCACGAACTCAGCCATGTGACGCAGCGGCACATCTCGCGGCTGATGACGCAGCAACAGCGGCAAATGCCGTGGGTCATCGGGGCCATGATTGTGGGCGCGCTGGCGGCCAGCAAAAGCCCGACAGCAGCCAACGCTGCGATCGTCGGGGGCCAAGCTGTTGCCGCGCAAGGGCAGCTGAATTTTTCGCGCGACATGGAACGCGAGGCCGATCGGGTCGGTTTCGGCGTCATGGTCGACGCTGGTTTTGACGCCAACGGTGTCGGCGGTATGTTTGAAAAGCTGCAGCAGGCTTCGCGCTTGAACGACAACGGCTCCTTTCCGTATTTGCGTTCGCACCCGTTGACGACGCAGCGGATTGCCGAAGCGCGGGTGCGCATTCAAACGGCCCCGCCGCATGTGTCCCACACTGCGCCGGGCCAGGCCTACCTGCACGGCATGATGTCGGCGCGCGCGCGCGTGTTGGGTGACCCTGGGGTCGACACGCTGCGGCGGATGGTTGACGAAGGTCGACGGGCGCTGACGGCCACGGCCTTTTCCACAAGCACTGCGGCTGGCTTGAGCCCGACGCAGGCTGCCAGTTTGTATGGCGGGGCTTTTGCCGCCAGCCGATTGCGTGACAACGAGCTTGCACGCAGTTTGGCGGCGCGCCTGAAAACCTTGGCCGCCACCGTGCCAGATGCGGCCAGCGCGTCCAGTGCGGCCAATTTGCTGGCGGTAGAGCTTGATTTTGAAGCCGGCCAGCTCGCCGAGGCCGCTGCAGAGACGCGCTTCGACGCGGCCAGCAGCCGGTCTGAACTGCTGGTCCAGGCGCGCGTCTTGCTGGCGGTGGGGCGCGCCGCCGAGGTCTCAGACAAATTACAAACTTGGGTCGTCACGCATCCCAAAGATGCGATGGCTTGGCAGTTGCTAGGCGACGCTTGGGGCCGACAAAACCAGTTGTCGCGGGCGGTGCGGGCTGAAGCTGAAAGCCGATTCGCCCAGCTCGACTACCCGGCGGCATTGGACCGTTTGCGGGCCGCGCAAGAATTGCTGCGCAGCGGTCGTGGCGGTACCGGCCAAAACATGCACATTGAGGCGTCGATCATTGACGCCCGCACCCGCCAAGTGGCCGCGTTAATCCGGGAACAGGCGCTTGAGGACAAAGTCGATCGCAAGCTGCAGCGCTGAATAAATCAGCGATCCCAGCAAGGCAGCGCCAAAGCCGCGCACACTCAATCCGCCCAGCAAACTGGCGGCGAGCCAAAACATCAACGCATTGATGACAAACAAAAACAGGCCCAGCGTGACCAGCGTGACCGGCAGTGTCAGCAAAATCAGGACCGGCCGCACCACCATGTTGAGGGCGCCCAGCACGGCCGCCGCCAGCAGCGCGGCGGTGAAGCTGGTGACCACCACGCCTGAATAAAGATAAGCCACGGTCAGCAAGGCCGCAGCGCTCAACATCCAATTGAAAATGAATTTCATGGCTGAAGAATACCAGCGTCGGGGCGACGCTGGCTGACTTTTCAGTCGGTTGCCACCAGCAAGCCAGCGCCAGCCACGGCTGCAAAATAACCCAGCGCACCGTGCTGCTCTGGGGCTTGCGTGGCCGTCACCGCGGGCAGGTTTTCGCCAAATTTCGGCCGACGTGCATCCAAGATGCGGGCGCGGCCAAGCTGTTTGATGAGGAACTCGGTCTGGCTGGTGAGGTCGGAAGTTGCCATGCAAGTGCGAACCTCATCACCATTTTTCGCCAGCAAGGGGACAAGCTGGGAAAAAACCTTGTCGGCCCACTTGGCGCGCCAATGGTCCCGGGTGCTGCGGGCCAGCCATTTGCTGACCCGGTGCGTCATGCGCGGCGGGCAACCGACCACCGTCCAGCGGGTTGGCGTCCCAGAGCGCGCGTCTTGCAGCATGGGTTGCAAGAGTCGCTGGCCATACGCAGCGTCGTCAACGTAAACAATGATGTTGTCCATAGATTCTCCTGGCATTGCGGTGGTTAAAAAGTTGACAGATCAAAGAGCTGAAAGTTTTGAGTCTGGTCCGGGTTTGTTGCGACGAGCCGTCCACCAGCCAGCTGTCAGCACTCCGGCCACAGCGACCACATAAGTGGCCCAGCGGGCAGCCAGATGCAGGTTTTCTGATGAAGCGAAGTCCTTGGCATTGCCGTAAATAGGCAGCAGCCATTGTTCTCCGACCACCATTTTGGCGGCTGTCAAGGCCAGCACCGCAGCGCCAATGTGGATGATGATGGGAAAGCGTTCGACCAATTTCAGCACCATGGTGCTGCCGTACACGACGATCGGCACGCTGATCAGCAAACCGATGACAACAAGGTCAAAAGCGCCTTGCGCCGCACCGGCCACGCCGAGCACGTTGTCAACCCCCATCAAGGCGTCAGCCACCACAATGGTTTTCATGGCACCCCAAAAAGTGCTGGCCACCGGACCGTCATGTTCTTTGTCGCCGCCTTCCGACAGCAGCTTATAAGCGATCCAGATCAGGCCGAGGCCGCCGACCAGCATCAGGCCGGGGATTTTCAGCAGCCAGACCACCCCCAAGGTCATGACCGAGCGAACCGCAATAGCGCCCACAGCCCCCCACATGACGGCTTTTTTCTGTAACGGTGGGGGTAAATTACGAGCCGCTAAGGCAATCACAATGGCGTTGTCGCCGGCCAAGACCAGGTCTATCAAGATGATGGCCAGCAAAGCGGTCCACCAAGGGGTCGAAAATAATTCCACGTTCACACTCCGAACAAATTTAAACATTGCCGTCGGTCAGACAGCCCCGGATGAAGCCTGCTGTGGAGGAGGGAAGGGTCGCTGGAAACAGTGCCGTGTGGCGGCCGTTGGCAATGACGCTTCGATCAAACCTGCGCAGGTTTCAATCGAAGGTCTGGCTCGGCTTTGCAAGGGCTGCAAGGCCCAATAAGCCGGAAGTGTGAACTTCGTATTGACGACTTATTGATACGCTTTGTTGTGTATTTAATCACCATTAGGGCGATTCAGGCAACGCAATAAAACGAGGGAGTTACTCCCCTTCGGTCTGCTATTAAACACTGAAAACTGATTCAGTGCTTTTCAATGCGCCACGGTCGCCGTCGCGCGGAGTCCCTTTCGGTCGGTGTTGCCGTGGCTGGCGTGGTGTTTCTTGTGCCGCTTGCCCCCCTATACTGGCAGCTATGTATTCGTTGCCGCGCGTTGCCACCGCCCCATTTTGTCCGTCCGAAGTTCAAGGCAGCGTTGCCATTGAGCCGGGTCTGCCGTGGCACAAAAAGTGGCTGCGTTTCGCCGGGCCTGGCTTGTTGGTTTCAGTCGGTTACATGGACCCCGGCAACTGGGCGACGGACATTGAAGCGGGCTCCAAATTTGGCTACGGTTTGTTATTTGTCGTCTTGCTGGCCAGCTTGGCGGCCATGTTGCTGCAGACCTTGTGCGTGCGCCTGGGCATCGTGGCGCAAAAAGACCTGGCCCGTGCCTGCCGCGACCACTACCCGCCGTTGGTCAATCGCTTTTTATGGGTAGGCGCCGAAATTGCCATCATCGCCTGCGACCTGGCTGAAGTGTTGGGCAGTGCGCTGGCGCTGCACCTGCTGTTTGGCGTCTCGATGCCCGTTGGCATCGCCATCACCGCTTTTGACACCTTGTTCGTGTTGGGTTTGCAGGGTGCCGGTTTTCGGCGGGTAGAGGCCATTGTGTTGGGGCTGATCGTCACGATCGCGGCTTGTTTTGCGTTTGAGTTGGCCATGTCTCAGCCAAACTGGTTTGGCGTGGCGATGGGTCTGGTGCCCAGCCTTGAGCGCCTTCAGCAGCCCGGCGCCCTGTACCTGGCGATTGGCATCGTGGGCGCCACGGTGATGCCGCACAACCTGTACCTGCATTCATCAATTGTTCAAACGCGTCGCGTTGTGCCCACCGAAGCGGGGCGGCGCGACGCGCTGCGCTTTGCCACCCTTGACACGCTGGTCTCGTTGTCGCTTGCATTGCTGGTCAACGCCGCGATCATGATCATGGCGGCCAGCGCCTTCAACAGCAGCGGCCACCGAGACGTCACCGACATCGCCGACGCCTACCGCTTGATCGAGCCGGTGGTGGGCAGTGCGCTGGCGGCAAGCCTGTTCGCCATTGCCTTGCTGGCTTCCGGTCAAAGCTCGACCTTCACCGGCACCATTGCGGGTCAGATTGTGATGGAGGGTTTTCTGGACATGAAGATTCCTTGCTGGCAGCGCCGCCTGCTGACCCGCTCGCTGGCCTTGATCCCGGCCTTTTTCGGTGTTTGGCTGTTAGGCGACGGCGGCATCGGGAAAATGCTGGTGCTGAGCCAAGTGGTGTTGAGTTTTCAGTTGCCATTTGCCATGTGGCCGTTGATCGGTTTCACCAGCGACCGATCGCTCATGGGTCCGTTTGCTAACGGGCCGCTGCTCAAGCTGCTGGCCTGGGGCTTGTTTGCCCTGATCAGCACGGCCAACGTCTGGCTGATCTACGCTGTGCTCTTTTAAAACGCCCGCTCGACGATGGCCGGCTTTGTGGGCACGCACCGGCGTTGGTTACCCCTTCTCTTTGCAGATGCCATTCATCACGGGCCAGGCTGGGCTTGGGTATCTCGTTCATAATTTAAAGTTCATAATTTGAGTCCTTTTTGGTGGGTCTGATGCCCGCCAACCGCATCCTTCTTGAGCCCAACTTGACGCAGACGAAAGCCCCGTTCATCGACACCAACCCCATGCCCGGCATCCACATCACTGACATTGAAGCGGCCATTAACTTCTGGCGCGCCCGCTCGCCTTCGCCTGATGGCGTGACCCTGGCGCCCGAGCTGCGCTCGCTCGCCGAGGTCTATGCCTTGCTTGTTTTTTACCACGAAGAAGAAGCCGACGAAGCCAGCTTCCCGGCCAAAGCGATGGACGCTTGGCTGACTTGGTACGACACCACGGCCGACACACCGTGCATTGCGATCTGCTCGACCAGCCAAGGTGATGCGCTGTGCAAAGGCTGCGGTCGGACCTTCGATGAAGTGCAACATTGGCCGGCCATGACGCCAGGCGGGAAGCGCGACACCTGGCGGCGCATCACGCTCGAGGCCGACTCTTGGCGCTTCGGCCGCTATGCCGACCGCGCGCTGGAAAAGAAGGCGATTTAAATCCGCCGCGCCAGTTCTGCCGCCATGCCGACATAGCTGGAAGGCGTCATGGCCAGCAGACGCTGCTTTTCAGGCGCCGGAATGTCCAGTGAGTTGATCAACGCATGCAGCGCGGCAGCTGTCACGGTTTTACCGCGCGTGACTTCTTTGAGTTTTTCGTAAGCGCCTTGCACACCGTAACGGCGCATGACGGTTTGGATCGGCTCGGCCAGCACTTCCCAAGAAGCATTCAAGTCGTCGTCCAAGGCTTCGCTGTTGAGCTCTAACTTGTTCAAGCCGGCATTCAAAGAGCTGTAGGCCAGCACGGCGTAACCAAAGGCCACGCCCATGTTGCGCAGCACGGTGGAGTCGGTCAGGTCGCGTTGCCAGCGGCTAATCGGCAGCTTTTCGCTGAGGTGGCGCAGCATGGCGTTGGCCAAGCCCAGGTTGCCTTCGGCGTTTTCAAAGTCAATCGGATTGACCTTGTGCGGCATGGTGGAGGAGCCAATTTCGCCGTCTTTCAGGCGCTGCTTGAAATAGCCGACGCTGACATAGCCCCAGACATCCCGCGCGAAGTCGATCAAGATGGTGTTGCTGCGGGCCACCGCATCAAACAACTCGGCCATGTAGTCATGCGGCTCGATCTGGATGCTGTAGGGCTGAAAGGTCAGTCCCAAGCCCCAGGCTGGCGGGTTGTCACCGGTGGATGGCTCTGGCGCTTCAACCACTTGGCGGCTGAAAGCCTCCCAGTCAAAGTCAGGCCAAGCGGCCAAATGGGCGTTGTAGTTGCCGACGGCGCCATTCATCTTGGCCATGATCTTGACGGCGGCGATTTTGTCGCGGGCTTGCATCAAGCGCACCACGACGTTGGCGATTTCTTTGCCGACGGTGGTCGGGCTGGCGGTCTGACCATGCGTGCGGCTGAGCATGGCTTGGTCAGCGTAGCGATGGGCCATCTGGCGCATTTGTGCAATCAGTTTGTCGAGCGCGGGCAACACGACTTGTTCGCGGCTGCTTTTCAGTTGCAGCGCGTGGCTGGTGTTGTTGATGTCCTCGCTGGTGCAGGCGAAGTGGACAAACTCGGCCACCGCCAGCAACTCTGGCCGAGCGTCAAATTTCGACTTGATCCAGTACTCCACCGCTTTGACGTCGTGGTTGGTGACTTTTTCAATGTCTTTGATGGCCAGCGCATCGGTTTCTGAGAAGTTGCTGACAAGGGCGCTCAGATAAGCGCGAGCGCCCAAACTCAGCGGCTTGAATTCGGCGAAGCCGGCGTCCGACAGGGCGACGAACCACGCCACTTCGACTTGCACCCGGCGGTGCATATAACCTTGCTCAGACATGAGCGGGCGAAGCTGTTCAAGCTTCGAGGCGTAACGGCCGTCGAGCGGCGAGAGGGCATTGATGGTGGAAAAACTCATGGCTTAATTGTAGACATCAGGCGGCCCGATGACCGCACGGACTGCTGCGCCCGTCACAGGGTCGGTGTGAGTCGGTGCTGGTCGGTTTAGCGCGGCCTGCTTAATCGATAGAATGCATCACAAAGACTCACGACGAAATGCACAAAACCATGAAACTCATCGGATCAACCACCAGCCCCTATGTGCGTAAAGTACGCATCGTCATGGCTGAGAAAAAATTAGACTACCAGTTCGTACTGGAAAACGTCTGGGCCGCTGACACCACCATGCCGCTCTCGAACCCGCTGGGCAAAGTGCCGTGTTTGGTGATGGAGGGTGGCGAAGCTGTCTTTGACTCGCGCGTGATCGTTGAATACCTCGACACCCTGTCGCCAGTCGGCAAACTCATCCCGATTCAAGGCCGCGAGCGTGCTGAAGTCAAAACCTGGGAAGCGCTGGCAGATGGCCTGCTGGACGCCGCCATTTTGGCGCGGCTCGAGGCCACTTGGGACGGCCGCACCGAGGCGCAACGCAATCCAGCCTGGATCGCCCGTCAAATGGGCAAAATCGATGCGGTGCTGGTCGCCTTGAGCACGGGTCTGGCCGACAAGCCTTTTTGCAGCGGCGTGCACTTCAGCTTGTCGGACGTGGCGACTGGCTGTGCGCTGGGTTATCTGGACCTGCGTTTTGCACAGATCGATTGGCGGGGCCGGCATCCGAATCTGGCCCGCCTGCAAGACAAGCTGGTGCAACGCAGCAGTTTCATTGAAACCAACCCTGGCTGAGCGTCCCCCCGCGTCTTTTTGTTTGGCTGGCGCTTCACTGATTGGCCCGGTGTTTCAGCCAGCGCATCAAACTGCCGACCAGCGGCAACTTTTCATACAGCTCTTCGGCGGCATCCCAGTAGTCGCGGTGGAGCACGATCAAGCCGTCGGCATTGAGCTTCAGGTGCGAGCCACCGCGCACGGTTTGCCAGATCTCCGGGCTGAATCGCCTGAAGCGAAAAACAAAATCCCAAGTTAGGAAGCACTGTGCACCGTCGACCAATTGGCCGGTGACGACAAAGTGCGGCTGCTCCAACGCCACAAACATATGGTTAAAAACGCCTTGCACTTCAGCCAGCCCACGGGCCTCGTTGAAAGGGTCTTTGAAAAAAGCCTCTGCGCTGTAGAACTCAGCCATGCGGGCGACATCGGCCGGCTGCAAGGCTTCAAAAAAACGGGCGATGCGCGCCACCGCCAAACGTTCGGCGGAGGGCTCAACAGTGGGGTCGGCAGCGCTGGGCGTCATCAATAGTCGGCTTTTACGGGTTCTGGTGGATGCTTTTGGCCGCCGCGGTCTGGCTTTTAACCAGCCGCTTGGCGATGGCGAAATAAGCAGCATAGGGCAAGATGCGCAGCGTTTTCATCCACAGCGTGAAGCGCTTGGGAAAGTGAATTTCAAACGCGCCCTGGCGCCAACCGGCGAGGATTGCCGTGGCCGCTTCGGCCGCCGTCACCAAGCCGGGCATGGTGAAGTCGTTTTGCGCAGTCGCCGGTGTCTCGACAAAACCCGGGTTGATCACGCTGACGCCAATGCCGCTGGTCTGCAGGTCGACGTACAGCGCCTCCGCCAAGTTGATCAGCGCCGCTTTGGTCGGGCCGTAGGCCAGGCTTTTGGGCAAACCGCGGTAACCGGCGACGCTGCTGACCAAACTGATGTGGCCGGCTCGACGCTGCAAAAAATGCGGCAGCATGGCGTCCAGCACGTGCAGCGCGCCCAGGTAATTGACTTGCTGGTGTTTGAGCATCTCGCTCAGGTCATAGTCGTCAGCGCGGACAGGCTTGTAGTAGCCGGCGCAGTACAGCAGCAGATCGACCGGACCGGCTTGCAAGACACTTTGGGCCGCTGCTTGGACGGCGGCGGGGTCAGCGGCGTCCAACGGCACTGACACGGCCCCGGGATGCGTTGCTACAAATTGAGCGAGTGCGCTTGCGTTGCGTGCCGACACGAAAACGCGTGCGCCGGCGGCGTGCAAGGCCGCGGCTGTGGCTTCGCCAATACCGCTGGAGGCGCCGACCAGCCAGACAGATTTGCCATGCCAGTCGGTGAAGGGGGGATTGAAACTCATGGCTGGTGTGTGTCGCGTTGAAGGAGTCGGGTTTTAGCGTTTGACGAAAGACAAGGTGACTTCGCCCAAGCGAAAGCCGAACTTGCTCATGACGGCTTTGTTGAGCATCACTTTGTCGGTCATCAGGTACATCCAGTCGTCAAATTGGACCTCGATGACGCGGCCGTCGACGGGCAGCTTGAGCGTGTAGCCCCAACGAAAAGCGTTGCCGCTTTCTTGGCCGTTGGCTTGGCCCAACACATCCCCGGCAGTGCCGGTGTAGCGGCCATCCGGCTGGCGTTTAAGCGTCCAGATCCGGCGGTCTGTGCTGCCGTCCGAGTAGGTGAAGGCTTCGTCCAACACGCCGACCTCTTGGCCGGGCGGGCCTTGCCAGGAACAGGTCATGACGACGGTGAAGCGCTTGACGACTTGGCCCGAACGGTCGGTGAAGATGCCGTAAGCGTCAAGCGTGCCGTCAAAATACTGTCGCAGGTCGAGCAGCGGTTTGGCTTGGGCGTAATCGCTGACCTGCGGGCCAGCGCAACCGGCCAAACCAAGCCCTGCAGCGAGCACAAGGGCAGTGAGAAGTGAACGTTTTTTCATGGACTACTTTCTGGAGAAATTTGAGAAGTGGGCCGGATCACCAGCCAATACAGGGCCGCTGCGGCCAATGCTTTGAGCCCGCAGGGCAGCACGCAATACGCCACTGCGAGTGCGTTCAATGCAGCGGCGTCACGCACGCCGGGCGCGTAGCCAAAGAGGTCGAGCAGAGGCAAAGCCAGTCCCGCCGCCAAAGCCAGATTGAGCTTGGTGGCGAAGCTCCACCAGCCAAAATAAGCGCCGGTGCCGGTGCCTGGGTCCGCGGAGGCTGTGGTTGGGTCAAAGGATGCCGACGTCCGGTTGCTCTGGATCAGACCCGCCAGCAAGGCACTGGGCAGCGCCAAATCTGCGCCCAAGGCGACACCGGAAAGCGCGCAAATCACCGCAAAGGCCAGCATCTGCCCATCGCCGATTTGGCTGGCCCAGACAAAAACGCTCATGGCAAGCAGCATGCCGACCAGCCAACTGCGGGCCAAACCGATGCGTTTGACGACGGCCAGCCACAGCGGAATTGACAGCGCTGCACACAAAAAATAGCTGCCTAAAAATAAGGGCTCAAAACTCGCCGGTGCGGCGAGCTTGTCTTGAATGAAAAACAGCACCAGTGTGGCCGGTACAGCGCTGGCGATGCCGTTCAGCATGAACACCGCCAGCAGCCGGCGAAAGTTGGCCTGGCGAAAGGGTTGCCAGACGGAAGTTGGCGTAGCGGGTGTTTCTGACGCCTCACGCTGTCTGATCGTCACCGGCCTAATGGAGCGTTGCCAGCCCCACCAGCCTAAGCCCAAGGCGACAAAAAAGACGCCCGTGGTGACCGGCAAACCGAGCAACACCGGCAGCACCGACGCCGTCACCACACCGAGCAATCCCAAGCCTTCGCGCCAGGCGACGATGCGGCTGCGTTCGGTTTCGTTGCCGCCCAACAGGGCGGCCCACGATTGGTGCGCCACGCTCAAGGCGCTGTAGCCGGCGTAGGTCAGCATCAGCATGGCAGTGGCCCAGATCACCAGTGCGCCGGGTGTGCTCACCAGCGGGAAAAAGAGCAGCGCAAAGCCGATTGCCAGCACCAACGCCGCAGCGGCGCCCAAGGTCAGCACGGCGGCGGTCGAGCGCGCAAAGAGCCGGTCGGTCAAGCGGCCCAAGGCCGGGTCAATGAAGGCATCAAACAGCCGCGCGCCCAGCAGCACGGCGCCGAGCGTGGCCAAGGGCACACCAAATTCGCGCGCGTAATGGTTCGGCAAAATCACATACAGCGGCAAGGCCGCAAAGGCCAACGGAAAACCCATCAGCCCGTAGGCCAAGCCGTTGCGCGAGCCGAAGGCGGTGTTCACGGGGCGGCCCCTTTGAGAAGTGCGGTGCGCATGGCCGGCTCGGATGTTTTGGGCGACAACCAGATGCCAAAAAACAGTTCGGAAAATTCGGTGTCCAAGATCTCACCGCTGGCTTGACCGTTGACCCAGAAGCTGGCACCCATGCCGGGGCGGTGTACGCCCATGATCCGGTCGCCGACTTTCACGTCGGGAAACACACGCTGCATGTCGAGGCGCCACTGCCGTGCTTGCGCGTCTGAAATGGCGGCGCTGCGCCGCATCTCTTTGATCGATCGCTCGGCTATGTCGACCGCGTCAAAGTCGCGCAGGTAAGCCAGCTCCAAGGCCAGCGGCTGGCTGGCATAGCGGTCTGCCTTGAAGCCCGGTGCGGCCCACAACTGTGCGTCATAAATCTTGAATCCCCAGACGGTGAGACGCGATTGCCCTAGCCGTTGGGCTTGCGGCAACAGCGCTTTGAATTCCGCGCGTGTGTCAGCCGCAACGGCTGATGGCGCCGCCGCCGCTGCGGGTGTTTGCGCGTGCGCGGCAAAGTTGAAGGTGCTGGCCGCGATCATGCCAGCCAGCAAAGCGTGCCTCAGCGTTTGCGCAGCGTGTACTGCACCACGTCGGTGTTGGCCTCTTCGAAGGCCGCTTCGCAGTAGGCCAGATAGAACTCCCATATGCGCATGAACCTTTTGTCAAACCCGAGTTGCAGCACCCGTGACTCTTGCGCCAGAAACGCGTCACGCCAGAGCCTGAGCGTGCGGGCGTAATCCAGACCAAACGAAAATTCGTCGACCACTTCCAGACCCGCCGCTTCGGCTTGCGCCTTGAAGATGGCTGGCGAGGGCAGGCAGCCACCCGGGAAAATATATTGCTGAATGAAGTCGGTCGAGCCGATGTAGCGCTCGTAGAGTTCGTCGGCAATGACGATGCTTTGAATGCAGGCATGGCCGCCGGGTTTCAGCAACCTAGCCACGGTGGCGAAGTAAGTTGGCCAGTATTCGCGGCCGACGGCTTCGATCATCTCGATCGAGCAAATCGCGTCGAAGCGGCGATCGGCTTCGCGGTTGACGCCAATGTCGCGGTAGTCCTGCAGGCGCAGGTCGTGCGTGACTCGGCTGGCATTTGGTGTCTCGGCCACGTCGTCATGCGCGGCGATGCCAGCACGCGCCATGCGCGCTTGGGCCCATTGCAGCTGCTCGGTGCTGAGCGTCACGCCGACGATGGAGGCGTTGAATTCGGTGGTCGCCATCTCGGCCAAGGCGCCCCAGCCGCAACCGATTTCCAACACGCGGTCGCCGGCTTGCAGCTTCACCATGTTCAAAGCGCGCCGCACTTTGGCGCTTTGGGCTTCGGCCATCGGGGTCTCCGGCGTTTCAAAAATAGCCGACGAATAGTTCATCGTGCCGTCAAGCCAAAGCGCATAAAAAGCGTTGCCTAGGTCGTAGTGCGCGTGGATGTTCTTCTGGCTGTTGGCCTTGGTGTTGCGGTTCAGCAAATGCTTGCAGCGATAGACCAGCCGACCCAACCAGGTGCCGTAAATGATGTCTTCGACTTCTTTGCGGTTCAAGACGAGCACGCGCAGCAGTTCGGTCAGGTGTGGTGTGGTCCAGTCGCCGGCGATGTAGCTTTCGGCAAAACCGATATCGCCGGAGCGCAGCGCGGCGCTGCAGACGTTCCAGTTGTTCAGCCGCAGGCAGGCTGTGGGCGAAGCGCCCGAACCAAAGCGCTGCGTGCTGCCGTCAGGCAATTGCAGCGTCAGCGTACCGTGCTTCAGGCGCGACAACAGCTTGAAGGCTGAGCGTGCAGCCGCCGGCGCGCCAGCCGGCAATGGCCGCAAGGCGTTGTTGATACGGGGAACCGTGGAGGCAGCAGAGTGAGGTGAATTCATCGTGTCACGAAAAGTTCGGGGGGTTTGGGTTTGGAGACAAAAGGAACGTGCTTGAGCCAGAGCTTCAGGGCTTGCCAGTGGATGCGGCCGACCACGCCGAAGGTCATGGCCGGGTAGCGCCACAAGGCTTTGCGCAGGCTGGCGGGATTGACGATTTCCAGTGTGCCGGCCACGCTGGTTTGCAGCAGCGGGCCGGTGGCGTCGTCATGGTCGATGCGGGCCACTGTGCGGTCAATACCGGCGTGCAGGCTGCGCATGAAGCGAAAGCGGTAACTGCCTTCAACTTCGCAAAAGGGTGAGACGTGAAAAACCTTGTCGGCGCGTAATTCTTGGCCGTAACGCGGCGAGTCCAGCAAGTAGCAGTGGCGCTCGCCAAAGGTGTTGTTGACTTCCACCACAATGGCGCGCAATGCGCCATCGGTTATGTGGCAATACCAAAAACTCACCGGTTTGAAGGTGAAGCCGAAGACCCGTGGGTAGGTGTGCAGCCAGACTTCACCTTGCGCGTCGGCGATGCCTTCGGCCTGTAACATGTCGTCTAGCCAGCGCAGGCAATCGGCGCTGCCGTCGCCGTGGTCGCGGTCATGAAAACTCAGCGCGGCCCGCCGATTGCGCGCCAGCGCGCCAGGGCCGTTGCGCTGTAGGGCACGCAGCGGCAACATCAAAAAATACGTCGGGTAATGGAATGCGTGTTGGGCTGGCTTGAGCCGCGTGTGGCGCACTTCACCAAAGCCGATCAGGGCTTGGTTGGTGGCCGCTGGCATGTTCATGCGGTCAGCCATTCTTTTTCTCGTGCAGTCTCAGCCAGCTCGGCTGCTCGCGCGCTTGCCAGCGTCATGTCTTGCAGTAGTTGATTGGCCGCGTGCAGGCCGGACTTGAGGCCATCTTCATGGAAACCGTAGCCGGTCCAGGCGCCGCAAAAATAGCTGTGCTGTTGGCCTTGCAGCGCGGGCAGTTCTTTTTGGGCGCGGATGGCAGCCAGGTCAAACACCGGGTGCGCGTAGTCGTAGCGGCCCAAAATTTTGTCACGGTCAATGCCAGCCACCGGGTTCAACGAGACGATGACCGGCTGCTCAAACGGCAGCGGCTGCAGCAGGTTGAGCAGGTAGTGCAGACAGACTTGGGCTGATTCACGCTGGGTCTCGGGGGCGCGCTCGTAGTTCCAAGCGGCCCATGCCAGCGGGCGCTTGGGCAAGACCGTGGTGTCGGTGTGCAGCACGGCGCGGTTGGGCTGATAACGAATCGCGCCAAGCACCGCTTGTTCAGCTTCAGAGGGTTCCGCCAGCAGGCCCAGTGCCTGGTCTGAATGCGTGGCGAGAATCACTTTGTCAAAGGTCTCCACCTGGTGCGAACCCAGCCTACCGCTGAAGACGCGCACGCCGTGCGTATCCCGTTTGATGGCGTGTACCGGCGTGGACAAGCGCTTGTCAATGATGCCCGCAACGATTTTGTCAACATAGTGGCGCGCACCGCCCGCCACCGTCCACCACTGCGGCCGGTCGGCCACTTGCAACAAGCCGTGGTTGTGGCAAAAACGGATCATCGTGGCGACCGGAAACTGCAGCATTTGGTCGGTCGGGCACGACCAGATGCAGCCCATCATGGGCAAAAAATACCAGTCACGGAATTCGGCTGAGAACTTTTCTTGCTGGAGGAACTCAGCCAACGGTTGCTGCATGGCGGCTTCTGCGCCGGATTCGGCCAGTGCGGTGCAGCGTTGGTTGAAGCGCAATATGTCCCGCAACATGCGGAAAAAGCGCCAGTTCAGCAAGTTGCCGCGTTGCGCAAAGACGCTGTTCAGGCTGGAGCCGCTCCACTCCAGCGCGCCGTGTTGGCGATGTTGGCTGGCAGGGCGGGAAGCCGGTACCTTGACCGAAAACGACATCTCCGATGGGGCCGTGACCACGCCTAATTCGGCAAACAGCTTGATCAGTTCCGGATAAGTGCGCTCGTTGAAGACCAGAAAGCCGGTGTCAACGCCATGCGTGACAAGCTTGTTTGGGTCGTTTTTGCCCGGCAGGGTGACATCGACGGTGTGGGTGTGGCCACCGAAGTAATCGCCGGCTTCAAACAAGGTGATGTCGGCTGCCCCGGCCAAGCGGTGGGCAGCAGCCAGACCCGAAATGCCGGAACCGATGATCGCCACCCGTGGCCGCTGGCTGTCGAGAGGTGTTGTGAACGTTGCAAAACGCATGCGGCAACTCCGGGTTGGGCTTGAGATTGTTTAAAGTGGCGAGTTTACCTTTAGGTTTAATTATGACTGAGTGGTATTTATTTTTCCAGCAGCGTTTCCAAGGCCTTCACAAAGCGCGGGTCCTGCGGATCAACGGTTGAGTTGAAAGCGCTGATCTTGAGTCCGTCGCGGCTGATCAGGTATTTGTAGAAGTTCCAGCGGGGGGTGGTGCCGGTGCTGCTGGCCAGCTGTTTGAAAAGTGGGTTGGCCGTCTGACCCCGCACCGATGACTTGGCAAACATCGGAAACTTGACGTTGAAAGTGTTCTCGCAAAAAGCCGCTATTTCTTTGTTGCTGCCGGTTTCTTGCGAGAAATCGTTGGACGGAAATCCTAGTACCACCAACCCGCGGTCTTTGTATTTGGCATGCAGCGCCTCCAGTCCTTCGTATTGGTGGGTGAAGCCGCAAAAGCTGGCGGTGTTGACGACCAGCACAACTTTGCCGCTGTATTGGCACAGGGCCTGGGGTTTTTCGTCCTGCAAACGCAGAAAACTTTGTTGTAACAAGGCCGGACAAGCTGGCGTTGACTGGGTTAATGCCGTTGAGGGCGTTGAGGGCGTGGTGGCTGCAAGCGCCAGCGAAGATGCCGCCAGCCAGAGCGCGACACAGGTTGAAGAAAAAATGGTTTTCAGGGTCAGCCGGCCGCTGCGGTTGGGGTGGTGGTGAGAATTTTGCATGGTCTAGAGCTCCATTGGCGTTACGACGCGTTTTCACAAAACAAACGATTTCAAACTATACAACCCAAGCTGGAGACGTTGTGCCAACAAAGGCCTATGCCCCGGAATGGGCTTGCTGCCCGGCCGCATCGGAGGGGTCACAATCGCGGCATAAAATCCGCAATCAAGCGGTCTCGCCGCAATAGGATGTTTCATGCTTTACCCCGAATTGTTCAAACAACTAGAAGCCGTCCGATGGGACATGGACAAGGACATTCCATGGTCGAGTTTTGATGCGTCCAAGCTCTCGGACGAGCAGGCGCAAACCATCAAGATGAACGCCATCACCGAGTGGGCGGCCTTGCCAGCAACCGAGATGTTCTTGCGAGACAACAAGGACGACAGCGACTTTTCCGCCTTCATGTCGATCTGGTTTTTTGAAGAACAAAAACACTCCTTGGTGTTGATGGAATACCTGCGCCGCTTTCGGCCTGAGCTGGTACCGACCGAGCAAGAATTGCATGAGGTGCGCTTTGAGTTTGAGCCGGCGCCGCCGCTCGAGACCCTGATGCTGCATTTTTGCGGCGAGATTCGCCTGAACCATTGGTACCGCTGCGCCAGCGACTGGCACACCGAGCCGGTCATCAAGCAAATCTACACCCAGCTCAGCCAAGACGAAGCACGTCACGGCGGCGCTTATTTGCGTTACATGAAGCGCGCCATCAACAAATCAGGCATCGAGGCGAAGGCCGCTTTCAGCAAGGTCGGCGTGCTAATGGCCAGCGCCCGGCGCACGGCGCAAGCCTTGCACCCGACCAATTTGCATGTCAACAAGGCGCTGTTTCCGCGCGACACCGTGCAGTCGCGCTTGCCCGATCCGGCGTGGTTAGAGCATTGGCTTGACACACAAATCAAGTTTGACACCGAGTGGGAAACCAAAGTGGTTGACCGCATCCTGCACAACATGAGCTTGCTTTTGGAGCAAAAATTCAAAACCGTGCAGGATTTGAATCGCTACCGAAAAGAGCTGACTCGCGAAATCGCGGCAGCTGCGGAGCCGCAGCCTGCGGTGTGATTCGCTAAAAGGTCAAATACCGCGCAAGCGATCGACCTTGAACTGCAGCACAAACGCACCGAAGCTACCAGCGTCGATTGCACTGCGGACTTCGGTCATCAGGTTCAGGTAGTAATGCAGGTTGTGGATGCTGTTCAGCATCGGACCGAGCATTTCACCGCAACGGTCTAGGTGGTGCAAATAAGCGCGTGAAAAGTTCTGGCAGGTGTAGCAGCTGCAGGTGGCGTCCACCGGTTGTTCATCAGCCTTGTAGCGGGCATTGCGGATTTTCAAGTCGCCAAAGCGCGTGAACATGTGGCCGTTGCGGGCGTTGCGCGTCGGCATCACGCAGTCGAACATGTCAACGCCGGCGGCGACGCCTTCGACCAAGTCTTCTGGCGTGCCGACACCCATCAGGTAGCGCGGTTTGTTTTCAGGCAAGCGGTGCGGCGTGTGCGCCATGATGCGCTGCATTTCTTCCTTCGGCTCACCGACACTGACGCCGCCCACCGCGTAGCCCGGCAAGTCGAGTTCGATCAAGGCGTCCAGCGATTCTTGTCGCAGGTTTTCAAACATGCCACCCTGCACGATGCCGAACAGTGCATTCGGATTTTCGAGCCGGTCGAACTCGCTGACGCAGCGGCTGGCCCAGCGACGGCTGAGTTCCATCGACAGCCGCGCTTCGTGCTCGGTGGTGATGTGGCCCTTGGTGTCGTAGGGCGTGCATTCGTCGAACTGCATGACGATGTCGCTGTTCAGAAGGGTCTGGATCTGCATCGAGATCTCGGGCGTCAAAAACAGCTTGTCGCCGTTGACGGGCGAAGCGAACTTCACGCCTTCTTCCGAAATTTTCCGCATCTCTCCGAGCGACCAAACCTGAAAACCACCGCTGTCGGTGAGGATCGGTTTGTGCCAGCTTTCAAAGCGGTGCAAACCGCCGAATTGCGCAATCACGTCGAGGCCCGGTCGCATCCACAAGTGAAAGGTGTTGCCCAGAATAATCTGTGCGCCCATCTCGTGCAGCGACTGCGGCATCACGCCCTTGACGGTGCCGTAAGTGCCGACCGGCATGAAGATGGGGGTTTGCACCACGCCGTGGTTCAGGGTCAGCGTGCCGCGGCGGGCGAACGAGCCTGGGTACGCACCCTCGGCGGGGTCGGTTTTCAGAACTTCAAAATTCAGCATGGGTATTTCTCTCAATGTCTCAATGACCAGCGACTCAAGCTTGGCGGCGTTGCAGCAACATGGCGTCGCCGTAACTGAAAAAGCGGTAACGCGCTTCAATCGCATGCTGGTACAGCGCCATGATGTGCGCGTGACCCGACAAGGCGCTGACCAGCATCATCAAAGTGCTCTTGGGTAAATGAAAGTTGGTCAACAGCAGGTCGACCACGCGAAATTCAAAGCCCGGCGTGATGAAAATATTGGTGTCGTCGCAGGCCTCACCAAACAGCGCTTGCGACTCCAGCGCCCGCACGGTGGTGGTGCCCACAGCCACCACGCGGCCACCGCGCGCACGGCAGTCGGCGATCGCTTGGCGGGTTGCGGCCGGCACTTCAAAGCGCTCAAAGTGCATGGCGTGGTCGGCGATGTTCTCGGTCTTGACCGGCTGAAACGTGCCCGCGCCGACGTGCAGCGTGACGCTGGCTTGTGGAATGCCGCGTGCGCTCAGCTGCGCCAGCATGGCGGCGTCAAAGTGCAGGGCGGCCGTGGGCGCGGCGACCGCACCCGGGTGCTTGGCAAAGACAGTTTGGTAACGCTGCTCGTCTTCGGCAGAGTCGCTGTGGGTGATGTAGGGCGGCAGCGGCACGTGGCCGTGGGCGGCCATCAGCGCGTACGGGTCGGCGCTCAAGGCAAAGCGGTACAGCGGGCCGTCTGCGTTCGGCCAGCGCCCGAGCAGCGTGGCGGTGAATCCGCCATCCATCAGCAGCCGCGCACCGGGCAGCGGCTTTTTGCTGACCTTCATGTGCGCCGCGACTTCAAACGCCACACTGCCGCCGAACAGGACGCGTTCAATCAGCAATTCGAGCCGTCCGCCGCTGGTTTTTTGCCCATACAGCCGCGCCTTGACCACCTGCGTGTCATTGAAGACCAGCAAATCGCCCGGGTTCAGCAGCGTGGCCAGATCGGTGAAGCGCCGGTCGATGGCGGTGGCTTGCCGGCCGTCGAGCAGGCGCGAGCCGCTGCGCTCGGCGGGTGGGTGCTGGGCAATGAGTTCTTCGGGCAGGGTGAAGTCGAAATCACTCAGGCTGAAACGAGTCTTAGAAAGTGTCGGGGCTTGGGTCTGGGCGGGCATCTGCATGGAGGCACAATTGTCCCATGCCGCCTCCAGCCGCCTCTTTGAAGCTCACTAGCAAGCCCAGCAGCCCGACCGCTGCGGCAGCGCCCAAGCCCGCCGACAAAACGCACGCGCAAAAAATGCTCGACAAACTCGGGCTGCGGCGCGACATTGATCTGGCGCTGCACCTGCCCTTGCGTTACGAGGACGAAACCCGCATCAGCCGGCTGGCCGATGCCCGTGATGGCGAGACCGTGCAGATCGAAGCCGAGGTCACGCACAGCGAGATCAGCCTCAAGCCGCGTCGTCAGCTCCGCGTGACAGTCAACGATGGCAGCGACAGCTGCGTTTTGCGCTTCATCTATTTTTACCCGTCGCACCAAAAAACCCTCAGCGTCGGTGCCCGCGTGCGGGTCCGCGGCGAGTTGCGCGGCGGCTTTGTGTCGCGCGAAATGGTGCATCCCAGCTTCAAGCTGGCCGGCGGTGAATTACCGGCGTCGCTGACCCCGGTCTACCCGACCGTGGCCGGTCTGCCGCAGGCTTATTTGCGCAAAGCGGTGACCAGCGGCGTGAACCGCGCTGACTTGAGCGAAACGCTGCCGGCTGAAGGTTTGTCGCAGCTGAGGGCGCTGTTCAGTCTGCGGGAGTCATTGCGCTTTTTGCACCAGCCGACGCCCGATGTGGCGCTGGCAGCGCTGGAAGACCGCAGTCACCCGGCTTGGCAGCGGCTGAAAGCCGAGGAACTGCTGGCGCAGCAACTGTCGCAACTGGAAGCCCGTCGTATTCGCGGTGCCATGCGTGCGCCGCCGCTGACGTCGCTTGCCAAGCGGGGAAGTCTGGGCACGCTGCATGCCCAGTTGCAAACCCGCTTGCCGTTTCAACTGACCGCAGCGCAACAGCGCGTCGGCCATGAAATTGACGCTGACTTGCAAAAAAATGTGCCTATGCACCGCTTGCTGCAAGGCGATGTCGGCTCTGGCAAAACCGTGGTGGCGGCGCTGGCCGCTGCTCGCTGCATGGACGCTGGCTGGCAGTGCGCCTTGATGGCGCCGACTGAAATTCTGGCCGAGCAACACTTTCGCAAACTCATCGGCTGGCTGGAACCGATGGGCATTCAGACCGCCTGGCTCACTGGCAGCCAAAAAGCCAAGGAGCGGCGCGCAGCGCTGGCCTTGATTGTCAGCGGCGAGGCCGGTTTGGTGGTCGGCACGCACGCCGTGATCCAAGACAAAGTGGTCTTCAAAAATCTGGCCTTGACGATCATTGACGAGCAGCACCGCTTTGGCGTGGCGCAGCGCTTGGCACTGCGCAGCAAAATGACGGCGGACGGGCAGGAGCCGCATTTGTTGATGATGACGGCGACGCCGATTCCGCGCACGCTGGCCATGAGCTACTACGCCGACCTCGACGTGTCGACCATCGACGAGCTGCCGCCGGGGCGCACGCCGATCGTCACCAAGGTCATCAGCGAGAGTCGGCGCGACGAGGTGGTCGAGCGCATCCGCGGCCAGTTGGCCGAGGGGCGGCAGGTGTATTGGGTCTGTCCTTTGATCGAGGAAAGTGAAGCGGTCGACCTGACCAACGCCACCGAAACCCATGAGGCCTTGTCGGCGGCCTTGCCCGGCACGGCCGTCGGTCTGCTGCATTCGCGCATGCCGGTGGCGGAGAAAAAAGCCGTGATGGCGTTGTTCAACGCCGGCCAGATTGGTGTGCTGGTCAGCACCACGGTGATCGAGGTCGGCGTCGACGTGCCGAACGCGTCGCTGATGGTGATTGAACATGCCGAGCGCTTTGGTTTGTCGCAGCTGCACCAGCTGCGCGGTCGGGTGGGACGTGGGGCGGCTGCGTCGGCTTGCGTGTTGCTGTATTCGACGGGTGACGCGCCGCGTCTGGGCGAAACCGCCCGCGCACGGCTCAAAGCCATGGCAGAAACACAAGACGGTTTCGAGATTGCCCGGCGTGATTTGGAGATTCGCGGCCCCGGCGAATTCCTCGGCGCGCGTCAGTCGGGTGCGCCCTTGCTGCGCTTCGCCGACTTGGCGACGGACACCGAGTTGCTGGCTTGGGCACGCGCGCTGGCGCCGCTGATGCTGGACCGCCATGCCGACTTGGCGCAGCGCCATATTTTGCGTTGGCTGGGCGGCAAAGCCGATTATCTGAAGGCTTGACCTTGCCGTGCTCAGGCTGTCAGGCAAAGGCAGCACAATATGGCCTATGACGCTCACCGAACTCAAATACATCGTGGCACTGGCCCGCGAAAAGCATTTTGGCAAGGCCGCAGAAACCTGCCATGTCTCGCAGCCGACCCTCAGCGTGGCGATTAAAAAGCTGGAAGAAGAGCTGCAGGTCAAACTGTTTGAGCGCAACGCCAGCGAGATCACCGTGACGCCTTTGGGTGAAGAAATCGTGCGCCAAGCGCACAGCGTGCTGGAGCAGGCAGAGGGCATTCGGGAGATCGCCAAGCGCGGCAAAGACCCGCTCTCAGGCGCGTTGCGGCTGGGCATCATCCACACCATCGGCCCGTATTTGCTGCCCGACTTGGTGCGCCAAGTCATCACCCTGAGCCCGCAGATGCCCTTGATGCTGAAAGAAAACTTCACCGCAAAGCTGCTCGAAGAGCTGCGCGCCGGTGACATTGACTGCGCCATTTTGGCCGAACCTTTTCCCGACACCAATCTGGCCATGGCGCCCTTGTACGACGAGCCTTTTGTGGCCGCGGTGCCGATGTCGCATGCGCTGGCCCAGCGCCAAAGCATCACGGCTGAGGAGCTTCAGCTGGAAACCATGCTGTTGCTTGGCCACGGGCATTGTTTTCGCGACCATGTGCTGGAAGTGTGTCCGGAGTTCGCCCGTTTTTCCAGCAACGCGGAAGGTATTCGCAAGAGCTTTGAGGGCTCATCACTTGAAACCATCAAGCACATGGTGGCGTCTGGCATGGGAATGACTCTGGTGCCCCGGTTGAGCGTGCCCAAAGGTGCGCTGGCTTGCCAGCTGGAGGGGCAAAAAACCCATAGCAACAAAGCCCCAGCAGGCGTGTTTGATGAGCACCCCTTCATTCGGTATTTGCCTTTTGAAGGCCATGTGCCGACGCGCCGTGTGGTGCTGGCGTGGCGCCGGAGCTTCACCCGTTACGAGGCCATTGCGGCCCTGCGCAACGCTGTTTACGCCTGCGAGTTGCCGGGCGTGACGCGCTTGTCCTGAGCGGCTTTGAGCATGACTCAAGCGCAGCTAAGCCCCCGCACTTAGCGAGCTCTGCGGCCATCCCATAAAGTTCTTTTTTTACTTCAAAGGAAATCCATGTCCGACAAACCATTTCCTGGCACCTCGACAGGCGCGCCCCGTATCAATATCGGCATCAGCGACGCGCACCGCGCCGACATTGCGCAAGGCCTGAGCCGTCTGCTGGCGGACACCTACACGCTGTATTTGACGACGCACAATTTCCACTGGAACGTCACCGGGCCGATGTTCAACACCTTGCACCAGATGTTCATGACGCAGTACACCGAGTTGTGGGCAGCGGTGGACCCGGTGGCCGAACGCATCCGCTCGCTCGGCCATCCAGCGCCCGGCTCGTATGCCCAATTTGTGCAGCTCACCTCCCTGCCAGATGTGCCGCCAATACCGCCCAAGGCGCTGGAGATGGTGCGGATTCTGGTGCAAGGCCACGAGGCTGTCGCCCGCACCGCCCGCAGCTTGTTCCCCGTCGCCGAGCAAGCCGGTGACGAGCCCACCGCCGATCTGTTGACGCAGCGTTTGACGGTTCACGAGCAGTCGGCTTGGATGCTGCGATCGTTGCTGGAAGAGTAAACCCCGTGGGGGCGCATTTCCTCCAACTGATCCGCTGGGACCGGCCGGCTGGCTGGTTGCTGCTGCTGTGGCCGACGCTGTCAGCGCTGTGGATTGCCGCAGGTGGTTTTCCCGGTTGGCACTTGCTGGCGGTCTTCACGCTCGGCACTTTCCTCATGCGCAGTGCAGGCTGCTGCCTGAATGACGTGGCCGACCGCGACTTTGACCGCCATGTGAAGCGCACGGCAAACCGCCCGGTCACCAGCGGTGCGGTGTCTGTGAAGGCGGCGCTGTGGTTGGGCGCCGGGTTGGCGCTGGCGGCCTTTGCGCTGGTGTTGACCACCAATATCGCAGCCGTGCTGTGGTCGTTTGCGGCCTTGGCGGTGGCGCTGGTTTATCCCTACGCCAAGCGTCATGTGGCGATGCCGCAAGCAGTGCTGGGCGTGGCCTTCAGTTTTGGCATTCCGATGGCTTTTGCGGCAGTGCAAGGGCAGGTGCCCTTGTTGGCTTGGCTGCTGCTGCTGGGCAATTTGTTTTGGGTGCTGGCTTACGACACCGAATACGCCATGGTCGACCGCGATGACGACTTGAAAATCGGCATGAAAACATCGGCCATCACGCTGGGTCGCTTGGATGTGGCCGCCATCATGCTGAGCTATGCCTTGTACCTGCTGATCTGGACGCTGGCCTTGGCTTTCATGTCGGGGCTGGCGCTGAACGCAGTCTTCGCTGTGGCTGTGGCCGTGGCGGCTGGGCAAGCCCTGTGGCATGGGTGGCTGATTCGTCACCGCGAACGCGACGCCTGCTTCAAGGCTTTTCGCCTCAACCATTGGCTCGGTTTCGCGGTGTTTGCTGGCATCGCTTTGTCTCATGCGCTGGTTTGAATGGCGTCAAGCTTTGAAACAGGCGTGAAAAAGCCCGCTGTTGCGGGCTTTTTCACAGGGCCGAAACCCGTCTCAGGAACGATCAAGACAGCTTAAGCAGAGGGAGCGGCAGTTGCCATGGCTTTGACTTTGGGCGCGCGCTTGCTCTTTTTGGCTTTGCTGGACTTGGCTTTGCCGGCTTTGGCTGTGGTTTTGCTGGCGACAGCTTTGTCGGCAGCGGCAGCGGCGGCGGCGGCGGGCGCAGCCGTGGGTGCGGCGGGTGCCGCTGCGGCGCCGGTCTGGGCTGCTGCCGGGGTGGAAATCACGGCCAAAGGCAGGGCGAGGACAACAGCGCTAGCGAGGATGGTCAGAAATTTTTTCATGGTGATTCCAGTGGTTGAAGGTCAGCGTTTCTTGAAACTTTTTTGAACACAGCATCGAAGGACACTGCGTACAAGCATTCAACGTGGCTGAAGGCTGTCCCGTTGACGCTGTTGCAGCGAATCAAGCTGTTAGCGCGATCAAATAAAAAAGGGTCTATTCGGCTCCAAATTCGTCACCCAATTCTGCGGCGCGGGTGCGAGCGGCCTGCATGGCTTGTTTGAACTGCTGTTTGACGCCGCTGGTTTCCATTGCCGCCAGCGCTGCGTAGGTGGTGCCGCCTTTGGACGTGACGCGTTCGCGCAGCGTTTGGGGCGGTTCGTCGGAGGCTTGGGCCAAGGCCGAAGCGCCGACAAAAGTGGCGATGGCGAGTTGCCGGGCTTGGGCCGCGTCCAAGCCCATATCGGTGCCGGCTTCCAGCATGGCTTCGATGAAATAAAACACATACGCCGGGCCCGAACCCGACAGCGCGGTGACGGCGTCGAGCTGTTCTTCGTGGTCTAGCCACATGTGCGCGCCGGTGGTGGCGACGACCGCTTCGATCACCTGCCGGTCCTTGCTGCTCACAGCCGTGCGTGCCAGCAAAGCCGTCATCCCTTGGCCAATCAAAGCAGGCGTGTTGGGCATGGCGCGCACCACCCGCTCAGTGGCAAGCCAGCGCGCAATGCTGTCAGAGCGAATGCCGGCGGCCACGCTCAGGTGCAGCGCCGACAGCGTGTGGGCCCGAACGGGCGCCGCGGCCTGACAGAAAACTTGCGGTTTGACGGCCCACACCACCAGCTCGGCGCGCGCCAAGCTGGCTTCTGCGCTGGGCATGACCGCGACGCCGAACTGTGCAGTCAGCCGCGCAGCTTGTTCAGCGAAAGGCTCGACCACCTGAATGTGACTGGGCGCAAGCCCACGCTTGAGCAGCCCGCCGACGATGGCGCTGGCCATGTTGCCGCCGCCAATGAAGGCAATTTGGAGTGCGCTGATAGTGCTGATGGCCATTCAGGTGAGGTCCTCTGTGTGTCTGGTGAATCGAGTTGCAAATTGTCGCTGAAGCCAGCATGGTCATGCTGTTTTGTCTGCGTAAACGCCGCAAATGCGCTTTTCCGAGCGCAGCGCGGCAAGCCATGACGAAGACCCATTCAAACATCAAAAAGACAGAGTGTCACAAAGATGTCACAACAAATTTTTACATTAATAGAGATTGCAGTAAAAAAGCAATAAATAAATATCTTTTCCTTTGTTGCAACTTTCGCGATTTTGGGCACCACTTTTCAATTTCATAAATTTCAATGAAAAATAATCCAACCTTCCAACCCAAGACCCTTGTTCAATTGGTTTCCCTGGCCATGCTGTCGCTCGCCGGCTCCTGTGCCATGGCCCAAAGCGCTGAGCTGGTGGACTTGGGCACCATTGGTGCCACCACCGGCAGTAGCGCTGGCTCGACCGTCTCCGTCACGGCTGAAAGAGGCACCGCCGCAGCTGTGGCGCCAACCCAGGCCAACTTGAAGGCCACCCAGCCCCAGTCGATCATCTCGCGGGCATTCATTGAAGAGTCGGTCGCGCCCACCGGCAACTTCAACACCATCGTGTCGATTGCCCCGAGCGTCAACACCCAGCCTTCGTC
>JBBAPN010000003.1:0-26649 GCA_040400815.1 Polaromonas sp.
AATACACTGGCGGAAGAGGCGGGATTCGAACCCGCGGTGGGTATAACCCCACGTACGCTTTCCAGGCGTATGACTTAAACCGCTCATCCACCCTTCCGCGAAGCCTCAAATTATAGCAGTGGAAGCGGGCCGTTGACCGCGTGACTTTCCAGCGCTTGCAGGCTCACCACGCGGATGGCGTTGGCGTGCGTGCATTCCAAGACAACGGGCGGTGCAACGCCTGCAGCCAAGGCTTCTTTCCAGCGGTTCACGCACAGACACCAGCGGTCACCGGCTTTCAGACCGGCGAAACGCCATTGTGGTTTGGGGGTCACCAAGTCGTTGCCGCGAGCGAGTGAAAAGTCCAAAAATGCTTGCGTCATTTTGGCGCAGACAAGATGAGACCCCGTGTCGCTGGCGTCGGTCTCGCAGCAGCCGTCGCGGAAGTAGCCGGTCAAAGGATCGTAAGAGCAGGGCACCAGTGGTGTGCCCAACACGTTCAGGGTGGTCATGGTCTTAAACGTTAGCCTTGTTAATTTGCAGCATGGTCATGGCCGAGGTGATCAAGCTAGACACTTCGGTCATGTTGCTTGGCACGATCAGCGTGGTTTTGGCGTGGCTGGCGACTTGCGAATAAGCTTCAACGGCTTTTTCGGCGACTTTGAGTTGCACCGCCATTTCACCGCCCGGTTGACGAATGGCGGCGGCGATGCGCTCAATGGCTTGGGCGGTGGCGTCGGCCACGGCTGTGATGGCGGCAGCTTCGCCCTGGGCGTTGTTGATGGCTGCGAGCTTGGCGCCTTCGGAGCGCGCAATGAAGGCTTCACGCTCACCGGTGGCGATGTTAATTTGCTCTTGGCGACGGCCTTCGGAGGCCGCGATCAGGGCGCGCTTTTCGCGCTCGGCGGTGATTTGCGACTGCATGGCCAGCAAAATTTCTTTCGGTGGCGTCAAGTCTTTGATCTCGTAGCGAAGCACTTTGACGCCCCAGTTCAGGGCGGCTTCGTCGATGGCCGCGACCACTTGGGCATTGATGATGTTGCGCTCTTCAAAGGTCTTGTCGAGTTCGAGCTTGCCGATGACGCTGCGCAGCGATGTTTGGGCCAACTGGGTGACGGCCGTGATGTAGTTGGACGAACCGTAGCTGGCGCGCATCGGGTCAGTCACTTGAAAGTACAAAATACCGTCAACTTGCAACTGTGTGTTGTCACGCGTGATACAGACTTGGCTGGGCACGTCGAGTGGAATTTCCTTCAAGCTGTGCTTGTAGGCGACGCGGTCAATGAACGGCACCAAAAAATTCAATCCAGGCGTCAGGGCAACCTGAAATTTACCGAGTCGCTCAACGACCCAAGAGTTCTGCTGCGGCACCACCTTGACAGATCGGGTGATGAAAATAATGGCGATGACCAAGATGACAATTGCAATTTCCATGGGGTCTTTCTGTGTTGATTGAACGCTGAGAAGGCTGATGAAAAGATTCAATAGGAGTTCGAGATACGTTTGAAGTTCAATCTATTTTGAATTCAGGGCAGCTTTTCAACCCGTAAACGTGTACCAATGACCTCGGCGACCCGATGCGCGCCAATCTCTGCGGATTCGCTGGGTCGACGAATGGCCGTCCAGTTGGCACCGCGGTATTTGACATTGGCGGTGCCATCAGGGTTCCAGCCGTCGACCATCACGGTTTCGCCGATGTCGAGGTTGAAGGCCGCGACACTGCCTGTTGGGTGCTTGGCTTTGCGCCGCTTCTTGATGAAGTACCACGCCACCACAGTGCCTGCGCCTGTGATGGCCGCCACCAGTACTTGCAAAACAAGGTCGGCCCCAGCATGTGCGGCCAATGCGCCAGCCGCCATCGCAAAGCTGATCATCAGCAAGAAAAAAGTGCCCGTGAGCAGTTCTGCAACCACCGCACCGCCCGCAAGTAGCCACCAGATGTTGGCTTCAGTCATGGCATCTCTCATAAAGTTAGACCTTACTCTGCGGCAAATGTGAAGCTTGTCATAAGGGCAGGGCATTATTTCCGTACACTTCTGCCTGGCAACTTTGTACCGTACCTCCAGCATCCGGCTCCACGCCTTGGAAACACCATGAAATTTCGCTTTCCCATCGTCATCATTGACGAAGACTTTCGCTCCGAAAATACCTCCGGTTTGGGGATTCGCGCGTTGGCCCAAGCCATTGAAACCGAAGGTTTTGAAATTTTGGGTGTCACCAGTTACGGCGACTTGTCGCAGTTTGCGCAGCAGCAAAGCCGTGCCAGCGCCTTTATTTTGTCGATTGACGACGAAGAATTCACGCCCGGCCCCGATTTAGACCCGGCGGTGCTGAATCTGCGTCAGTTCATTGCTGAAGTGCGCCGCAAAAATCTGGATGTGCCAATTTATGTGTACGGCGAAACCAAAACCTCGCGCCACATTCCCAACGACATCTTGCGCGAACTGCATGGCTTCATTCACATGTTTGAAGACACGCCGGAGTTCGTCGCGCGCCACATCATTCGGGAAGCCAAGAGTTATTTAGAAGGTGTGCAACCGCCGTTTTTCAAAGCCTTGCTGGACTACGCTGAAGATGGTTCTTACTCGTGGCATTGCCCTGGCCACTCCGGTGGTGTGGCCTTTTTGAAGAGCCCCGTGGGCCAGATGTTCCACCAGTTTTTCGGTGAAAACATGCTGCGCGCCGACGTCTGCAACGCGGTGGAAGAGCTCGGCCAGTTGCTCGACCATGACGGTGCGATCGGCGCCAGCGAGCGCAATGCGGCACGTATTTTCAATGCCGACCATTGCTTTTTTGTGACCAACGGCACTTCGACCAGCAACAAGATTGTTTGGCACCACACGGTGGCGCCGGGCGACGTGGTGGTGGTCGACCGCAACTGTCACAAGTCGATCCTGCACGCGATCATCATGACTGGCGCGATTCCGGTGTTCTTGAAGCCGACGCGCAATCACTTCGGCATCATCGGCCCGATTCCACAAAGCGAGTTTGAACCCGATGCGATACGCGCCAAGATTGCGGCGAATCCCTTGCTCAAGGGTGTTGACGCGAGCCAAGTCAAGCCGCGCGTGCTGACGCTGACGCAATCCACTTATGACGGTGTTTTGTACAACACGGAGACCATCAAGGGCATGCTCGATGGCTACATCGACAACCTGCACTTTGACGAAGCGTGGTTGCCGCATGCGGCGTTCCACCCGTTTTACGGCACCTACCACGCGATGGGCAAAAACCGCATACGCCCTAAGCACGCGGTGGTTTATTCCACGCAGTCGATTCATAAACTGCTGGCCGGCATCAGCCAAGCCAGCCACGTGCTGGTGCAAGACTCCCAAAACACCAAGCTCGACCGCCACCTTTTCAACGAGGCGTATCTGATGCACACCTCGACCTCGCCGCAGTACAGCATCATTGCCAGCTGCGACGTGGCGGCGGCCATGATGGAGCCGCCTGGCGGCACCGCCTTGGTCGAAGAAAGCATTGCCGAGTCGCTGGATTTCAGGCGTGCCATGCGCAAAATTGACGAAGAATATGGCGCCGACTGGTGGTTCAAAGTTTGGGGCCCCGACAAACTTGTCGATGAAGGCATTGGCGAAGCCAAAGACTGGGTCATCAAGGGTGAGTCACGCAGCGCCAAGACGGCTAAAAACGGCGCCAACAACTGGCATGGTTTTGGCCAGATGGCGACCGGCTTCAACATGCTGGACCCGATCAAGTCGACCATCGTCACGCCTGGCATGGACCTCAACGGCAAGTTCGCCAAGACCGGTATTCCCGCCAGCATCGTCACCAAGTTTTTGGCCGAGCACGGAGTGATCGTCGAGAAAACAGGCCTTTACAGCTTTTTCATCATGTTCACCATCGGCATCACCAAAGGCCG
The DNA here is from genome assembly GCA_040400815.1 of Polaromonas sp. Lineage (GTDB taxonomy): Bacteria > Pseudomonadota > Gammaproteobacteria > Burkholderiales > Burkholderiaceae_C > Polaromonas. The sequence continues at coordinate 3,860 of JBBAPN010000003.1, forward strand.
CTGGAACTCGCTGCTGACGGCGCTGCAACAGTTCAAGGACGACTACGACAAGAACCAACCGATGTGGCGCGTGTTGCCGGAGTTTTGCCAAAAATACCCCAAGTACGAAAAGATGGGCTTGTCTGATTTGTGCCAGCACATTCACGCCCAGTACGCCAAGTACGACATCGCCCGTTTGACGACCGAGGTGTATTTGAGCGATTTGACGCCGGCGATGAAGCCGAGTGACGCCTACGCCCACATTGCGCACCGCACCACCGAGCGGGTCGAGATCGACCACCTTGAAGGTCGCATCACGGTTGGTCTGGTGACGCCTTACCCGCCCGGTATTCCGCTGCTGATTCCCGGTGAAGTGTTCAACAAAAAGATCGTTGACTACCTGAAGTTTGCGCGCGAATTCAACAGCCAGTGCCCGGGCTTTGAAACCGATATTCACGGCTTGGTCGAGCAAGAAGACGCCAAAGGCAAGAAGCGTTATTACGCCGACTGCGTCAAGCGCTGAGCCGCGCAGAGGGCTGATTTATTCGGCGGGACGTTCGGCTTGAGCGTCGCTTCGGATCCGCATGAAGCTGGCAAATCGCGGAATGCCGCTCTCGTTCAAACCTCTGAAACGATAGGTCACGATGCTGCCAACCGGCGGCGGTGACTTTCTTTCGGCGTCACTCAGGCCGGTGCCGATTTTGAAGCGCAAAGGTTTATGCCCTGCCAGTTCGACCGGCATTTCGACCAGCAAAGCGCCGAGCAGACCGGCATATTTGCCTTGGCCAGCCAAGTGCGCCACGACCCGCGCTTCGGCGTCTTCGTGGGTTTTGACTTTCAGCAAGTCGTCGCTGCGGCCACCCCGGTACAGTGACGCGCCGCGGTGCAACATCAAGCCCTCGGCGTTTGCCTTGGCATGCTGAGTGAGCTGTTTGCGCAGAGCCTGATGGCTGGCAACCTTCCATTGCGGCACCGCCTGCACCCAAGGCTGAGCAATCTGTTGGACAAGCTGCTTGAGCGCTGGAATGCGCTCAGTGAAGGTGCCGCCATAGGCTGGCAAATCAAACACCATGAAGCGAATGTTCCGCCAGGCTGCGTCGTCTGGCGTGAGTTTGCGAACCGTCGACACGGCTTGCTGAAACTCTCCGCGGCCCGCCCAGAGTTCACCGTCCATGGGTACATCCGGCCAAGCAGCGGTAAACCAAACCGGTGCAAAGACGGGCTCACCACCGCGTGTCAGCAGCTGCTTGCCGTCCCAGTAGCCGCGCATACCGTCGTATTTTTCACTGACCCAATAGTCTTGCAGGTCAAGACCCGGGTGATAGACCTTGGCCAGCATGAGCGCTGGCTGGTTCTCGGCCGCCGACAGCGGCGAGGCCGGCACTGACCAGAGAAAGAGAGCCGACACCAGCCCAAGCGACAGCAACCTTGGCCAAACCGCGCCAGCCTTGAGACGGCGAGCAATGGCGGCGAGACTGCTGTCCATGCCAGCTCAGTTAGTTTCGATGGGTTCTGAGATGCCGCCGACGACATGGCTGAAGCCACCATCGACGTAGGTGATTTCGGCGGTCACACCACTCGCCAGATCGCTCATTAAGAAAGCCGCGACGTTGCCGACTTCATCAATCGTCACGTTGCGGCGAATCGGCGAGGCCGCAGCCACTGCACCCAGAATTTTGCTGAAACCGGCGATGCCGCTGGCCGCTAGCGTCTTGATCGGGCCGGCGCTGATGCCGTTGACGCGCATGCCTTTGGGACCCATCGACTCGGCCATGTAGCGCACAGAGGCCTCCAAACTGGCCTTGGCCAAGCCCATCGTGTTGTAGTTCGGTAGCACGCGCAGCGCACCCAAATACGTCAGCGTCAGCAAAGCCGACTTTTTGTTCAGGTAGGGCAGGGCGGCTTTGGCCATGGCCGGAAAGCTGTAAGCGCTGATGTCGTGCGCGATCTTGAAGCCTTCGCGCGACAAACCTTCTAAAAAGTCACCGGCAATCGATTCGCGTGGGGCGTAGCCAATCGAGTGAACAAAGCCGTCGAAGGTCGGCCAGTGGGCTGACAGGTCGGTGAACAACTGCTCAATTTGCGCGTCATCACCGACATCGCAATCAAAAATTAGGCTGGAGTCGAAGTCGGCTGCAAATTCGGTGATACGGGCTTTAAAGCGCTCACCCACGTAGCTGAACGCCAACTCGGCACCTTGTGCGTGGCAGGCCTTGGCGATGCCATAAGCGATCGAGCGGTTCGACAGCACGCCGGTGATCAGCAGTTTTTTGCCAGTCAGAAATCCCATGTTCTTTTTCCTATCAAAGTTTGTTGGCCGTCGCCGCTTGCCCAAAACGGGACGGACAGTTAAGGCAGAATTGTCGCATGCGGTTTTTACGTCTTGTGGCTGTTTCTGTGTCTCTGGTTTGGAGCCTAGGCGTCGGTGCGTCGGCGTGGGCCGCGTACGGCTATGCCTTGTGGGGCGAGCTCAAATACCCTGCCGATTTCAGCCATTTTGACTACGTTAACCCAGCCGCACCGAAAGGCGGCGAGTTGCTTTTGGTGAGCAATCTGCGGACCTCCACCTTTGACAAATACAACCCCTTCACCATCAAGGGCAGTGCGCCGGCTTACTTGGCTGATCTGATGTTTGACAGCTTGCTGGTTGGCTCGTTGGACGAAACCGCGGCCGGTTACGGCTTGCTAGCCGAAGATGTGACCGTGGCCTCTGATGGTTTGAGCGTGACTTTTTTGTTGCGCCCAGAAGCCCGATTCCACAACGGTCAGCCAGTACTGGCCGCCGACGTCAAGCACAGTTTTGACGTGCTGATGGGGCCTTACACCTCGCCGGTTTACAAGACCTTGTTAGAAGACGTGGCCGGTTTGGACGTGCTGGGCGAACGCCGGCTGCGCTATCGCTTTAAAAAACCAAACCGCGAACTGCCCCTGACAGTCGGTGGCCTGCCGGTCTTCAGCCGCAGTTGGGGCATGCAGGACGGCCAGCCCAAAAGCTTTGACAAGGTGGTGATGGACCTGCCGATTGGCAGCGGTCCCTACACCATCGGACCAGTGCGCTTTGGCAAAGACATCACCTATCTGCGCGACCCGACTTACTGGGCGAAAGATTTGAACGTACGGCGCGGCATGGTCAACTTTGACCGTATCACGGTCAAAATTTACAAGGACAACACCGCCAAACTGGAAGCTCTCAAAGCCGGTGAATTTGACTTGATGCGCTTTTTTTCAGCTGGCGACTGGGCCAGGCGCGTCAATGGCAAGCGCTTTGATTCCGGTGAACTGGTGAGGGGCGAGTTCAAGCACCGACTGCCGTCTGGATTTCAGAGTTACGTCGTCAATACCCGGCGCGACAAGTTCAAGGACCTGCGAGTTCGCGAAGCTTTGGGCTTGGCGATGGATTACGAGTGGATGAACCGGCAGCTGTTTTACAGCGCCTACCAGCGCGTGCATGGTTTGTTTGGCAACACAGCTTGCCAGGCCAGCGGCGCGCCCAGCCCATCAGAGTTGGTGCTGATGTCGCCCTGGCGACAGGAGCTTCCAGCGGCGGCTTTCGGTCCGATGTTTGTCCCGCCGCGCACCGACGGTGCCAGCAGTCTGCGGACCAATCTGCGCCGCGCCCGTGATTTGTTGGCCGCAGCAGGCTGGCAGATTCAGGACGGTGTTTTACGCAATCCCAGCGGCGAAGCCATGGTGATTGAGTACCTCGACAGCAACGAAGGCGGTGCTCGGGTGGTGGCGCCATGGGCGCGCAACCTCGAAAAACTCGGTATTCAGCTGAATTACCGGGCTGTCGACTTCGCTTTGTACCAGCAGCGCCTGAGCAAGTTTGAGTTCGACATCATCTCACTGGCCTATGGCGGCACCCACAACCCGGGGCAAGAGTACGCCGAGATGTTTGGCCGCAAAGCCGCTGTCACCGAGGATTCCGGCAACATGGCCGGCGTCAGCAGTCCAGCGGTTGATGCCATCATTGCACGCATGACCAGCGCCAAGACCAAGGCCGATTTGTTGTCCGCTTGCCGTGCGCTCGACCGCGTCATCAGCCACAGCCACTACCTGATTCCGCAGTGGACGGCGGCCACCCACCGCATGGCTTTCAATGACCGACGCTTGGCCCGACCGGCGCCCACCCCGCCTTATTCAACCGGCGAAGGCTGGGTCCTCTTCACTTGGTGGGCACGCTGATGCTGGCTTACATCCTCAAGCGTTTGTTGCTGATGGTGCCGACCCTGCTGGGCGTGCTGATCATCACCTTTGCCGTCGTCCAGTTTGTGCCCGGTGGGCCGGTCGAGCAGTATCTGGCCGAAGCCAAAGCGGGTGCCGGTGGTGGCGGTGGCGCAGAAAGTGGTGGTTTCAGTTACCGAGGTGCGCAGGGCGTTGACCCAAAGCGCATTGAACAAATCAAAGCGCTGTACGGTTTTGACAAACCCGCCCATGAACGCTTCTTGCAAATGCTCGGCCAGTTCGCTCGCTTTGACTTGGGCCAGAGTTTTTTCCAAAATAAAGCGGTTTCGCAGCTGATCATCGACAAGTTGCCGGTCTCCATCAGCCTTGGCTTGTGGACCTTTCTCATCAGCTATTTGGTGGCCGTGCCGCTGGGCGTGGCCAAGGCGGTGCGCGCGGGTTCGCGGTTTGACCTCGTCACGACCTTGCTGGTGCTGGTCGGTTATGCGATTCCGGGCTTTGTCTTGGGCGTCGTTTTGTTGGTGGTGTTTGGCGGGCAGCTGCAGTGGTTTCCGCTGCGCGGTTTGACCTCCAGCAATTGGGACGAAATGAGTTGGGCGGCCCGCGTGGTGGACTACCTGTGGCACATCGCCTTGCCGGTGACGGCGATGGTGTTGGGCAGCTTTGCGGTGACAGCTATCTTGACCAAAAACGCTTTTTTGGAAGAGATCCGCAAGCAATACGTCATCACGGCGCGGGCCAAGGGTCTGGCTGAGCGCCAAGTGCTTTACAAACACGTTTTTCGGAATGCGCTGATTCCCATCATCACGGGCTTTCCGGCGGCCTTTGTCGGTGCATTTTTCACCGGATCGTTGTTGATTGAAACGCTTTTTTCGCTCGACGGCTTGGGTTTGTTGAGCTACGAAAGCGTCATCCGGCGTGACTACCCGGTGGTGCTGGGCACGTTGTATTTCTTCACCTTGATTGGTTTGTTGACCAAGCTGGTGAGTGACCTTTGTTATGTTTGGGTGGACCCGCGTGTACGGTTCGAATAACCCCCCCGATGCGGCCTCTGGCCGCCTCCCCCCCAGGGGGGCGCCCGCTGCGGACGGGCTGAGCCCGATCCACGCCGGCACTCGGGAAGAGGGGGCAGCTGTGTCGCTGTCCTTGTCGCCATCGCGCAGGGCTTGGCAGCGCTTTCGCCGTAACCGACTTGGTTTCAGCAGTTTGCTGCTGTTTTGCGCGCTGGTGTTGGTCAGCTTAATGGCTGAAGTGATCTCGAATGACCGGCCTTTGCTGCTCAAGTACGAAGGCAACTATTACTTTCCAATCGTCACCGTGTACCCGGAAAAAACCTTTGGCGGTGACTTTGAAACGGCCACCGACTACCTGGATCCTTTCATCCGTGAAAAACTAACGCAAGGCCGCAATTGGGTGATTTACGCCCCCAATCCCTACGGCCCGAAGACGCTGAATTACTTCGCCAAAGAACCCAATCCGTCGCGTCCGACGCGGGCTAATTTATTGGGCACCGACGACCGCGGGCGTGACCTGCTGGCGCAACTGATTTATGGCTTTCGGGTCAGCGTGCTGTTTGCCTTGGCCTTGACCTTCACCGGCGTGGTGTTGGGCGTGTTGTCGGGCGCGCTGCAAGGCTATTTTGGCGGCAAAGTGGACTTGGCTTTTCAGCGTTTCATGGAAGTTTGGGGCTCTATGCCGGAGCTGTATTTGCTGATTATTTTCAGCGCCGTGTTTGCGCCCAGCATCGCTTTGTTGCTGGTGCTGCTCAGTCTGTTCGGCTGGCTGGGTTTGTCTGACTACGTGCGCGCTGAATTCTTGCGGAATCGGCAGCTGGACTACGTCAGGGCCGCGCGCGCCATGGGTTTGAGCGCCTGGCAAATTATCTTTCGTCATGTGCTACCGAACAGCATGACGCCGGTGGTGACTTTCTTGCCGTTTCGCATGAGCGCGGCTATTTTGGCGTTGACCTCTTTGGATTTTTTGGGCCTGGGCGTGCCGCCCGGCACACCTTCCTTGGGTGAGTTGTTGTCGCAGGGAAAAAACAACATCGACGCTTGGTGGATTTCGCTGTCCACCTTCGCCGTGCTGGTGGCAACGCTGCTGTTGTTGACCTTCATGGGCGATGCCCTGCGTGATGCGCTGGACCCGCGAAAGGCCGACCGATGAGCCCGCCGAATTTGTTGGACGTGCAGGGCCTGCGAGTCTCTTTCGCCGGCAAAGAAGTGGTGTGCGGCATCGACTTTTCTGTCGCTGCCGGCGAAAAACTGGCCTTGGTAGGGGAGTCAGGCTCTGGCAAAACCGTCACGGCCTTGAGTTTGCTGGGCTTGGTGCAGGGCGCTGAAACCGCTGGGCGGGCGATTTTTCGGGGTGTTCAAGACGGGGCTCAAGGCGCTGCGCAGGCTGACTTGCTGGCGCTGTCCGAGCGCGCTCTGCGGGGGGTTCGCGGTCGTGACATTGCGATGATTTTTCAGGAGCCGATGACGGCGTTGAACCCTCTTTTCAGCGTGGGCGATCAGATCGCTGAGGTGTTGCAACTCAAACAAGGGCTGCGCCCGGCGCAAGCGCACCAAGCGGCCGTGGCTTTGCTGGCAGAAACAGGCATTCTTGACGCTGAGCGCCGATCGAATTCTTTTCCGCATCAGCTGTCGGGCGGGCAACGACAGCGCGCCATGATCGCCATGGCGTTGGCTTGTCAACCGCGCTTGTTGCTGGCTGACGAGCCCACCACAGCTTTGGATGTCAGCTTGCGCGTTCAAATTCTGGACTTGCTGTCGGCGCTGCAAAAGAAAAATGGCATGGCTGTGCTGCTCATCACGCACGACTTGAACTTGGTTCGGCGTTTTGCCGACCGTATCGCGGTGATGGAAAACGGCCTCATCGTCGAGCAGGGCCTGGTGGCCGACGTTTTTGCCAACCCGCAGCACCCTTACACGCGCAAATTGATGGACAGCCGACCAGTTCGCAATGTGACGGAGGCATTTCCACAAGTTGACAACGTGCCGGTGATGCAGAGTCGTGACTTGCGCGCCAGTTACCCGGTGCAGGTGCCTGGTTTTCGCGCTTGGTTTAAAAAAGGCGAGTTCGTAGCGGTCCATTCGGCGACTTTCACGGTTGCCAAAGGCCGAACCCTGGGCGTCATTGGCGAGTCGGGTTCGGGCAAATCAACCTTGGCCTTGGCGGTGCTCGGCTTGCATCCGAGTCAGGGTGAGTTGCAATTGGCCGGTCAGGGCTGGAGCCGCAATGCTGCCCACAACAAAGCCATGCGGCGGGCGGTGCAGGTGGTTTTTCAGGATCCATTTTCGTCGCTGTCGCCGCGCATGAGCGTCGAAGAAATCGTCGGTGAAGGCTTGCGCGTGCACCGGCCCGAACTGAGTGTTGAGCAGCGCTACCCGCGGGTGGTCAAGGCTTTGCGGGATGTCGGCATGACTGAAATTCAGTTTCCGCGTCTTTTGCAGCGCTACCCCCATGAGTTTTCAGGCGGTCAGCGCCAACGCATTGCGATTGCTCGGGCGCTGATGGTTGAGCCTGACATGCTGGTGCTCGACGAACCCACCAGTGCGCTGGATGTCACCGTTCAAAAACAGGTGCTTGAACTGTTGCAGCGCTTGCAGCGCGAGCGTGGCCTGAGTTATTTGCTCATCACGCACGACGTCGACGTGATCCGAGCCATGGCGCACGATGTGCTGGTGATGCAGGGCGGCAAAGTGCTTGAATCGGGCACGGTTGAGCAAGTGCTTTTGGCCCCCCAGCACCCCTATACGCGCTTGCTGGTGAGGCAAACCGCCTGATTCGTTAAAAAGCCGGGTGTTTGGGCGGTGTTTCGGTTGTCGATGCACGCAGTGAGCGCTACAATACGCGCTTCACGACCAAATGGGCGGGTTTTCACCGCTCATTTTTTTTGGGCGTTTGTTTTTGCACTGCGGATGAATTTTAGAGACTGAATGGCTTTACAAGATTTACACAACACGATCAGTCAAACCGTGACCGGGCTTGGCTACGAGCTGGTAGACATTGAGCGCACCACTGGCGGTTTGTTGCGCGTGACAATTGACCATCCTTATGTGTTGGGCACGCTCCCCGGTGCGGAGCAGCATATCAACGCTGAAGACTGTGAAAAAGTCACTCGCCAACTCCAGTTTGTACTGGAAGTTGAGGGCACTGAGTATTCCCGGCTCGAGGTCAGCTCGCCCGGAATCGACAGGCCGCTGCGCACAGAACAAGATTTTGAGCGTTTTATCGGTGACTTGATTGACATCACCTTGAAGGCACCGATCGGCGTCGCTGCCAGTGCCGGCACCGTGGTTTCGGCCAATCGCAAAAAATTTCGCGGCACGCTGGAGCGTGTCGACACCGGCTGGCAAATCGTCTGGACTGAAGAGCCCGACGACAAGCCGGGACAAAAGGTAAGCAAGCACCGAGTTCCCGCACCTTTGCAGGCGCTGGGCTTCACGCTTGACGAGATTGCCCAGGCGCGTTTGGCGCCCGTGGTGGACTTCAAGGGACGCCGTCCTAAAAGCGTCCCGCCTGTAGACAAACAGACTGAGAAATAAGAGAAAGGCAGGCTTGTGAAATGAATCGCGAACTGTTGATGTTGGTGGATGCCATATCGCGTGAGAAGAATGTTGAACGTGACGTCGTTTTTGGTGCCGTCGAGCTTGCGCTCGCCTCGGCCACCAAAAAGGTCTATCCCGAAGGCGTGGACATCCGCGTCGCCGTGGACCGCGACAGCGGCGTTTACGAAACCTTCCGCCGTTGGCTGGTGGTGCCTGATGAAGCGGGTCTGCAAAACCCTGAGGGTGAAGAGCTGGTCAGCGATGCGCGCGATGAAATCGCCGACATCGAAGACGGCGACTACATCGAAAAACCAGTCGAGAGCCTGCCGATCGGCCGCATTGGCGCGCAAGCTGCCAAACAGGTAATCTTGCAAAAAATTCGCGACGCTGAGCGTGAAATGTTGCTGAACGACTTCATGTCGCGCGGTGAGAAAATTTTCGTCGGCACGGTCAAGCGCATGGACAAGGGCGACATCATTGTCGAGTCCGGTCGCGTTGAAGGCCGTCTGCGTCGCAGCGACATGATCCCGAAGGAAAACCTTCGATCTGGCGACCGTGTGCGCGCCATGATCATGGAAGTCGACACCACTTTGCGCGGTGCGCCCATCATTCTCTCGCGTACCTCGCCTGAGTACATGATCGAGCTGTTCCGCCAAGAAGTGCCTGAAATCGAACAAGGCTTGCTAGAGATCAAATCCTGCGCCCGTGACCCCGGTTCCCGCGCCAAAATTGCTGTGCTGTCGCACGACAAGCGGGTTGACCCGATCGGCACTTGCGTCGGCGTTCGCGGTACCCGTGTCAACGGCGTCACCAACGAACTCGCGGGTGAGCGGGTGGACATCGTGTTGTGGAGTGAAGACCCAGCGCAATTCGTCATCGGCGCGTTGGCTCCGGCAAATGTCTCCTCCATCGTGGTCGACGAAGAACGTCACGCCATGGACGTGGTGGTCGATGAAGAAAATCTGGCGATTTCGATCGGTCGCGGCGGCCAAAACGTTCGCCTCGCTGCTGAGCTGACCGGCTGGAAGATCAACATCATGACGGCCGACGAGTCGGCTGAAAAGCAGGCTGTCGAGACCGACAGCAGCCGCAAACTGTTCATGGAAAAGCTCGATGTCGACGAAGAGATCGCCGACATCCTGATTTCCGAGGGCTTCAACAGCTTGGAAGAAGTGGCTTATGTGCCCTTGCAAGAAATGCTGGAAATCGAATCTTTCGATGAGGACACCGTCAATGAGCTGCGCACGCGCGCCAAGGACGCTTTGCTGACAATGGAAATCGCCAAGGAAGAAGACGCCGAACAAATCTCGCAACATCTGCGCGATGTCGAGGGTCTGACGCCTGCGCTGATTGACAAACTGAACGAGTCGGGTGTTCACACCCGCGACGATCTGGCCGACCTGGCCGTTGACGAACTTACCGATATCACTGGCCAGTCTGCAGACGAAGCCACAGCCCTGATCATGACCGCACGCGCCCATTGGTTCACCAATGACGCACCTGCTGCTCAAGAGCAATGATCATGGAGCCCGCACGGAAACCCAATTATGTCCAGTACCACCACAGTCGCTGAATTCGCAGCTGAACTCAATAAATCCACCGCAACGCTGATCGAGCAATTGACCAGCGCGGGTGTCGCCCAAGCACAGGCTGGCGATCATTTGTCCGAGGTCGACAAGCAAAAGCTCTTGAGCTATTTGCAAGCCAGCCACGGCACGGCCAGTGCCGAACGCAAAAAAATCACGCTGGTCAAGAAATCGACCACCGAGATCAAACAAGCTGACTCGACTGGCCGTGCCCGCACGATCCAAGTCGAAGTCCGTAAAAAGCGTACTTTCGTCAAGCGCGAGGATGGCACGGATGTGGCTGTTGAAGAACTTGCGCCGGCTGCCTCTGAGCCCGTTGTCGACAATTCTGAATTGCTCCGCCTTGAGGAAGAAGCCAGCCAACAGGCCCAATTGCTGCGTCGCCAAGAAGAAGAGTTTGCTGAGCAATGCCGCCTGCGTGATGCCCAAGAGGCCACTCGCGAGCAAGAGCGCTTGGCGGCCGAGCGCAGCGCTCAAGCCGCTGCCGAAGCTTTGCTGGCTGCAGAGCAATTGGCCGAAGCCAAAAGAATCGCCAAAGCCACAGCTGTGAAGCCGGTGATCGGTTCGCGCGTGTTCCCAGATCAAAGCGTGGTGAATGCCGAAGCCGCCGCCGCTGCGGCGGTTATAGCCGCCGCCGCTGCCCTGGCTGCTGAAGTTGCCGCGGCAGTGCAAGCCGCCAAAGCTGCGGAAGTGGCTGCGGCTGCGGCTGCGGTCAAAGCCAACGCGGCTGCAGATTTGCAGGCCGACGCAGCCAAAGTTCAAGATTTCCAAGACCGACGCAAAAAGGCCGAAGCGGAAGCTGCCGGTATCCGCGCCATGATGAGCGCCCCCAAGCGCGTTTTGGTGCCGCATGTCGACCCCAAAATAGCCATGAAGGGCACGCTGCACAAGCCTGCCGTGGTGCCCGGTGCTGCCAAGCCGGTGGCGCCAGCCGCCGCAGGTGCGACAGGCGCTGCCGGTGCAGCGGGTAAAAAAGAGGTCAAGTCGGAGAATTTGTCTTCGACCTGGAAAGACGACGCCAAGAAAAAGACCGAACTCAAGACACGCGGCGCGCCGACTGCACCCGGTCGTGGCAACTTCCGTGGTGGCCCGCGTGGTCGTCGCTCCTCAGACCGCGATACGCGCTCCGAGTCGACTTTTGTGGCCCCGCCGGAATTCAAAGTCATTGAAGTCCACGTGCCCGAAACCATCACCGTGGGTGAGTTGGCCCACAAGATGAGCGTCAAGTCGTCTGAAGTCATCAAGCACCTGATGAAGCTCGGCCAGATGGTCACCATCAACCAGCCGCTGGACCAAGACACCGCCATGATCGTGGTGGAAGAAATGGGCCACAAAGCCGTCACGGCGGCGCTGGATGATCCAGAGGCTTTCACCGACGAAGACGTCCAAGGCCAACAAGCCGAGTCTTTGCCGCGCGCACCGGTGGTCACCGTCATGGGTCACGTCGACCACGGCAAGACTTCGCTGCTCGACTACATTCGCAAAGCCAAAGTTGCCTCGGGTGAGGCTGGCGGCATCACCCAGCACATTGGCGCTTACCACGTGGAAACCCCGCGCGGCATGGTGTCCTTCTTGGACACGCCGGGTCACGAGGCCTTCACGGCCATGCGTGCCCGTGGCGCACAAGCGACTGACATTGTCATCTTGGTGGTGGCGGCGGACGACGGCGTCATGCCGCAAACCCGCGAAGCCATCAAGCACGCCAAAGCCGCTGGCGTGCCGATCGTTGTCGCTATCAACAAAATTGACAAGCCAGGCATCAACTTGGACCGCGTCAAAGGCGAGTTGGTGACCGAAGAAGTTATTCCGGAAGAGTTCGGCGGTGACGTGCCTTTTGTTGGCGTTTCGGCCCACACCGGTGCCGGCGTCGACGCCTTGCTGGAACAAGTGCTGTTGCAAGCCGAGGTGCTCGAATTGCGCGCCCCGGTCGACGCCTTGGCCAAAGGTCTGGTCATCGAAGCCCGCCTCGACAAGGGCCGCGGCCCAGTCGCCACCGTGCTGATTCAGTCCGGCACGCTGAAAGCTGGCGACGTGGTGCTGGCTGGTTCGACCTTCGGGAAAGTACGCGCCATGCTGGACGAAAACGGCAAGACCATCAAGACCGCGGGTCCTTCGATCCCGGTTGAGATTCAAGGTCTGACCGAAGTGCCGCAAGCGGGCGATGAGTTCATGGTCATGACCGACGAGCGACGTGCCCGCGAGATCGCCACTTACCGTGCCGGCAAGTTCCGCAACACCAAGTTGGCCAAGCAGCAAGCATCGAAGTTGGAGAACATGTTCTCCGACATCAACGCTGGCGAAGTCAAGATGCTGCCAATCATCATCAAAGCCGACGTGCAGGGTTCGCAAGAAGCCTTGGCGCAGTCGTTGCTCAAGTTGTCGACCGACGAGGTCAAGGTCCAACTCGTGTACTCCGCTGTCGGCGGTATCTCCGAGTCGGACGTCAACTTGGCGATTGCGTCGAAAGCGGTGCTGATTGGTTTCAACACCCGCGCCGATGCGCAGGCCCGCAAACAAGCCGAGAACAACGGCATTGAGATTCGCTACTACAACATCATTTATGACGCTGTGGACGAATTGCGCGCCGCGATGTCGGGTATGTTGACGCCAGACAAGAAAGAAGAAGTCATCGGCAATGCCGAGATTCGTCAAGTCTTCAAGGTCAGCAAAATCGGCTCAATCGCTGGTTGCATGGTCACCGCCGGTGTGGTTCGCCGCAATGCGCGTCTGCGTCTGTTGCGCGAAAACGTGGTCATCTTCACGGGTGAGCTCGACTCGCTTAAGCGCTTCAAAGACGATGCACGCGAAGTCAAAGAAGGCTTTGAGTGCGGCTTGAACGTCAAGGGCTACAACGACATCCAAGTCGGCGATGTTCTCGAGTTCTTCGAAATCCGGGAAGTTGCTCGGACACTCGAAGCCTAAGTCAAACATCAAGGCACGAGTGGCCAGCGATCTCGTGACAGCCTAGCTTGTCACGGGATCGTCACCACTTCCAAGTAATATTTAATTTTCAAATGCGTAAGAAATCATCCACCCCGAACCGCGGTTTTCGCGTAGCCGACCAGATCCAGCGCGATCTGACGGCGCTGATCGCGCGCGAGTTGAAAGACCCACGGGTGGGCATGGTGACGGTGCAATCCGTCGAAGTCACCCCTGACTACGCGCATGCCAAAGTGTTTTTCAGTGTCTTGGTCGGTGACCCGAAAGAGTGTGAAGAAGCCTTGAACCAAGCGGCCGGTTTTCTGCGCAATGGTTTGTTCAAGAAACTGATGATCCACACCGTGCCGACCCTGCATTTTTTGTTTGACCGAACCACTGAACGTGCTTCGGACATGAACGCCTTGATAGCCAAGGCTGTTTCCTCTCGCGCTCAAGACGACTGATCCTGCGCCGTTGCCCTTTGACAGGTTCAGGGTTAACGGTGCTAGCCAGCGAGCAGATAAATTTGCTCGTCGAGCCTGTCGACACATATGACGCCAACATCCAGTCCCCGCCAGAAAATTCAGCGACGTCCCGTGCATGGCGTGCTGCTGCTCGACAAGCCGATAGGTCTGTCGAGCAACCAGGCCTTGCAAAAGGCCAAGTGGTTGATGCGCGCCGAAAAAGCCGGTCACACAGGCACGCTGGATCCGCTGGCGACCGGTGTCTTGCCACTGTGCTTTGGCGCCGCCACCAAGTTCAGCCAAATGCAGTTGGAGGCCGACAAGACCTATGAAGCGGTCTTGCTGTTGGGTCAAAAAACCACCACCGCCGATGCCGAAGGCGAGGTCATTGAAACCCGCGACGTGCCTGAGATCACGGCAGAGTTGCTTGAGAAGTTGACTGGGCAGTTCAGCGGCCCACAGGCTCAAATTCCACCGATGTATTCGGCGCTGAAAAAAGATGGCAAAGCACTGTACGAATACGCCCGTGCCGGTCAAGTCGTCGAGCGCGAGCCGCGCCATATCCTGATTCACGCGATGCAGATGGCCGTTGTCCAAGATGACCGTGCCCCCGCCGCCATTCGCATCATCGTGCGTTGCAGCAAGGGCACTTACATCCGCACTTTGGGTGAAGACATTGGCGAAGCCATCGGTTGTGGGGCGCACCTCGGTTTTTTGCGGCGGATTGAAACCGGTGGCTACATGGCCAGCCAGTGCATCAGCTTGCCAGCGCTGGAAGCCATGACCGAAGCCGAGCGCGATGCCTGTATGTTGCCGCCGCAGTCGCTGGTCTCAGCCGCACCGTCGGTCAGTCTTGACGCTGAAAACGCCGGTCGCTTTTTAAGTGGTCTGCGACGCCGCGGCGAAGCGGGTCATTGGGGCCCGTTGGTTGCTGAAAACCAGCCCTTGGTGCAGGTTTTCGGAACCGACCCCCACGCATTTTTAGGCACCGCCCACGTGACCGCCAACGAGTTGATTCCTGAGCGTTTGCTCAGCCCCATTGAAGTACAGGACATGCTGAAAAGCGCCGCCATTGGCAGTGCAAGCTCAGCATCGGCTGGTCCAGCGCTTCATTCCGATGAGCCCACAGCCTTGTCTTGATGACACCCCTGACCATCTCGACAAAAAAGTTTTGAATTTACAGAAAGCCCACCATGAGTCATAAACAGATCCGTAACATCGCCATCATTGCCCACGTTGACCATGGTAAGACCACCATGGTTGACCAGTTGCTGCGTCAGTCTGGCACCTTCGCCGAACACGAAAAAGTCGTCGACACCGTGATGGACAACAACGCCATTGAAAAAGAACGCGGCATCACGATTCTGGCCAAAAACTGCGCTGTGACCTGGAAAGGCACGCACATCAACATCGTCGACACCCCTGGCCACGCTGACTTCGGCGGTGAAGTCGAGCGCGCTTTGTCGATGGTTGACGGCGTGGTGTTGCTGATTGACGCACAAGAAGGCCCGATGCCACAAACGCGTTTCGTCACTAAAAAAGCATTGGCCCTCGGCCTGAAGCCAATCTTGGTGGTGAACAAGGTGGACAAGCCAGGCGCACGTCCTGACTTCGTCGTCAATGCTGCTTTTGATCTTTTCGACAAGCTTGGTGCGACTGACGAACAACTGGATTTTCCGGTCGTGTACGCCTCCGGCATCAACGGCTGGTCGTCGATGGAAGAGGGCGCACCGGGTGAGCAGTGGGGCCCGGACATGTCGGCTTTGTTCGACACCGTGTTGAACCACGTGCCTTCTCAATCTGGCGATCCTGCTGCACCGTTGCAGCTGCAAATTTCGGCACTCGACTTTTCCACCTTCGTCGGTCGGATCGGGGTTGGCCGCATCAAGCAAGGCACGATCAAGCCGATGATGGATGTCGTCGTGATGGAGGGCCCGGACGGCAAAGCCATCAAAGGCCGCATCAACCAAGTGCTGACCTTCCAAGGTTTGGAGCGCGTGCAGGCCACTGAAGCCGGCCCGGGCGAGATTGTGCTGATCAACGGCATCAACGAGATTGGTATTGGCGTGACGCTGACCGATCCGGTGACACCGGCACCGCTGCCGATGCTCAAGGTTGACGAGCCCACCCTGACCATGAACTTTTGCGTCAACACCAGCCCATTGGCCGGCCGCGAAGGCAAGTACGTCACCAGCCGTCAGATCTGGGACCGCCTGCAAAAAGAACTGCAACACAATGTCGCTTTGCGCGTCAAAGAAACCGACGAAGAAGGTATCTTTGAAGTCATGGGTCGCGGCGAATTGCACCTGACTATTTTGTTGGAAAACATGCGCCGCGAAGGCTTCGAGATGGCTGTCTCCAAGCCACGCGTGGTGATCAAAGAAGTCAACGGCGAGAAGTGGGAGCCGATCGAACTGGTCACTGCTGACATCGAAGAAACCCACCAAGGTGGCGTGATGCAAGCCTTGGGCGAGCGCAAGGGTGACCTGGTCAACATGGAATCCGACGGCCGTGGCCGCGTTCGTTTGGAATACCGCATCCCAGCGCGTGGCCTGATCGGTTTCACCAACGAATTCCTGAACTTGACACGCGGTTCTGGCCTGATCGCCAATATTTTTGACTGCTACGAGCCGCACAAAGGCGACATTGGTGGCCGTAAAAATGGCGTGCTGATCTCGATGGATGCGGGTGAAATTTTCACCTACGCATTGGGCAAACTGGACGACCGCGGCCGCATGTTCGTCAAGGCCAACGACCCTGTATACGAAGGCATGATTGTCGGCATCCACAGCCGCGACAACGATCTGGTGGTCAACGCCACTCGGACCAAGCAGCTGACCAACTTCCGTGTCTCCGGCAAAGAAGACGCGATCAAGATCACGCCACCGATTGAGTGCACACTGGAATACGGCGTCGAGTTCATTGAGGATGACGAGCTGGTTGAAATCACACCGAAGTCGATTCGTCTGCGCAAGCGTCACCTGACTGAAAGCGATCGCAAGCGCTTTGGTCGTTAATCACTTTTTGCAAAAACGCAAGGCGGCTTTTTGAGTCGCCTTGCGCCGAGCATCCGAACGCACCGCGTGGTCTTCAAGGCTTGGCGGTGCGTTTTGCTTTCAGCCGAACAACACCAGCGATAAGATGAAACCCATGAACAGCACCACACCCACTGAAGTACAAGCACAAGCAACCGAATCAGCCAGCCACGTCAGCGTCGAGCGACGCGGCAACGCGGGTCTGATCACGCTGAACCGGCCGAAGGCGCTGAATGCGCTGTCTTTGTCGATGGTGCGCGATTTGACGACGGCGTTGACCGAATTGCAAGCTGACCCAGCGGTGATGCTGGTGGCCATTCGCGGTAGTAACAAGGTCGGCCGGCCAGGCACGGCAGAGGCCTTGTTTGGCGGCTTCAGCGCGGGTGGCGACATTCGCTACTTCCACCAAGCTGTGTTAGCGAATGACAGCTCACTCGATGATTTCTTCACCGAAGAATACCGGCTGAACCACCTGATCCATCAGTACCCGAAACCGTTTGTTGCGTTCATGGACGGCGTGGTCATGGGCGGCGGCATGGGCATCAGCCAAGGGGCGAGTTTGCGCATCGTCACCGAGCACACCCGGATGGCCATGCCGGAGACCAATATTGGCCTGTTCCCGGATGTCGGCGGCGGTTACTTTTTGAGCCGTTGTCCCGGCCACGTGGGCGAGTATTTGGCGCTCACCGGCGAAGTGATCGGGGCTGACGAAGCCCTGCAATACGGCTTGGCGGATGTCAAGTTGGAGGCTGCAAAACTGCCCGCGCTGTGGGCGGCGCTGAGCGCGCAAGCCTTCGGCAGCGTCGACCAAGCCAAGGTCTGGCTGGCTCAAGAAATCGGCCAAGCTGACGCCGCTTTGATTCACTCGGACCCTCACCTCGACAGCTTCTTTTCGCTGCTGCGCGTCAAGCACATGGTCGACGCGCTGGAGAAAGCCAAAGACGACCGCTGGGCGCAAAAAACCGCCACCGCCTTGCGCAAGCGCTCACCGCTGATGCTGCACGTGACCTTGGAACAAATTCGCCGTGCGCGGCAGATGACCTTGGCCGACGACCTGCGGATGGAGCGCGACATGGTGCAGCACAGCTTTCATGACCGACCGGGCACTGCCAGCGAAGTCATGGAAGGCATTCGTGCCTTGGTGATCGACAAGGACTACACGCCGCTGTGGAATCCAATGCGCATTGAAGATGTGAAGCCGGGCATGGCGGATGCATTTTTCGTCAGCCCTTGGACGGCTGAAACACATCCACTCAAAGCGCTGTAAAAACTCCAGCGCTAGCGGCCGCGTGACTTCATCACGCGCTCGACTTCGCGCTTGCCTTCGCGGTCTTTGATGGTGTCGCGTTTGTCGTGCTCGGCTTTGCCTTTGGCCAGGCCGATTTCGCATTTCACACGGCCGTTTTTCCAGTGCATGTTGAGCGGCACCAGTGTGAAGCCTTTTTGTTCCACCTTGGCCAGCAAGCGCTTGATTTCTTCCCTGTGCATCAAGAGTTTCTTGGTGCGGATGGAGTCGGGCTGCACGTGTGTTGACGCGGTGCCCAGCGGGTTGATCTGGCAACCGATGATGAACAGCTCGTCGTTGCGGATGACCACGTAGCCGTCGGTCAACTGCACTTTGCCTTCGCGGACTGACTTGACTTCCCAGCCTTCCAGCACCATGCCGGCTTCAAAGCGTTCTTCAATGTGGTAGTTGTAAGTGGCTTTTTTGTTGTCGGCTATGCGAATGGCAGCGGCTGCCGCTTTCGGCGACAGATTGGCTGCCGGCTTGGCTGGTTTGCCAGATGACGCCGCGGCGGATTTTTTGGTTGAACTTGCTTCTTTGGTGGCCATGGCTGAGAGGTGAGGGTGCTGGCGGCTAATACAATTGCCAGTGAAACAGCATTGTATGAAAACCGTTCACAAGTCCGTCCTCCTCTGGCACAGCGCCGAAGAAATGTTCACGCTCGTCACCAACGTCGCCCACTACCCGGCTTTTTTACCCTGGTGCGACCAAGCCAGTGTGTTGACCGAAGACGAGCACGGCATGACCGCCAAAGTCGGGATTTCCTTTGCTGGCCTCAAGCAAGCTTTCACCACCCGAAACCGCCATGTGGCGGGCCGCGAAGTGGCGGTCGAACTGGTCGATGGCCCGTTTTCACAGCTTGATGGGCTTTGGATTTTCACCCCCCTTGGTGAAGCTCAACGCGCCTGCAAAGTCGACTTCACGCTGCGCTACAGTTTTGCCAACCGGGGCCTGGCGGCGCTGGTCGGGCCGGTCTTTGACAAGATCGCTGGCAGCATGGTCGACGCCTTTGTCAAACGTGCAAGCCAAGTCTACGGCGAGTCTTGAGTTGCAGTTGATGATGCAAATAGTTGTCTGTTACGCACCCTCGCAACGCTTGGGTCAAGAATGGTTGATCGAGCTGCCCGAAGGCAGCAGCGTGCAGCAAGCGCTGGTGCAGTCTGGACTGCTGACGAGTTTTCCAGACATCCCTGAGTTGCTGGCCAGAGGGGACTTGTTCCTTGGCATTTGGGGCCGCAGTTGCAGTGCCGGACACGTGCTGAGTGCGCAAGACCGGATTGAAATTTACCGCTCTTTGCGGGTCGACCCTAAAGTTGCCCGACGCGAACGTTTCAAAGGACAGGGTGTCAAGCGCGCCGGCTTGTTTTCGACAAAACGCGCTGGTGCAAAAGCCGGATATTGAAGCTGCGCAGCACTCACAAGCCCAGAAAACCCCCTGCGGGCACGGGTACAATCACGTTTTTGGAGCTTTCCCTATGCGCCTACTCGGCAAAGCGCTGACCTTCGACGACGTCTTGTTGGTCCCCGCGTACTCCCAGGTCCTGCCCAAGGACACCACTCTTTCCACCCAGTTTTCGCGCAATATTCGCCTGAACCTGCCCTTGGTCTCGGCCGCCATGGACACCGTCACCGAGGCGCGGCTGGCGATTGCCATTGCCCAAGAGGGCGGCATCGGCATTGTTCACAAAAACCTGACCCCGCAAGAGCAAGCCGCGCATGTGGCCAAGGTCAAACGCTATGAGTCCGGCGTGGTGCGTGACCCGGTTGTCATCACCCCCGAGCACACCGTGCTGCAAATCATGGCGCTGTCTGAGCAACTGGGGATCTCGGGTTTTCCGGTCTGCGACGGCGGCAAAGTCATCGGCATCGTCACCAGCCGTGACCTGCGCTTTGAAACCCGCTACGACGTCAAGGCGCACGAGATCATGACGCCGCGTGACAAGCTGATCACGGTCAAAGAAGGCACCTCGCCAGCCGAGGCCAAGGCCTTGCTCAACAAGCACAAACTTGAACGCCTGCTGGTGATCAACGACGACTTCGAGCTAAAGGGTCTGATCACCGTCAAAGACATCACCAAGCAAACCAATTTCCCCAACGCTGCCCGTGACGCTGCCGGTCGCTTGCGCGTGGGCGCGGCGGTGGGTGTCGGTGCCGGCACCGAAGAACGCGTTGAAGCACTGGTTCGCGCAGGCGTTGACGCCATCGTGGTCGACACCGCGCATGGCCACAGCCACGGCGTCATCGAGCGCGTGCGCTGGGTCAAAAAGAACTATCCGCACATCGACGTGGTTGGCGGCAACATTGCCACCGGCGCGGCTGCGTTGGCGTTGGTCGAAGCCGGTGCTGACGCGGTCAAAGTCGGCATTGGTCCTGGCAGCATTTGCACCACGCGCATTGTGGCAGGTGTGGGTGTGCCACAAATCATGGCCATCGACAGCGTGGCCACAGCCCTGCGCGGTACTGGCGTCCCCTTGATCGGTGACGGCGGTATTCGCTACAGTGGCGACATTGCCAAAGCCATCGCAGCAGGCGCCGGCACCGTCATGATGGGCGGCATGTTTGCCGGCACCGAAGAGGCGCCTGGTGAAGTCATCTTGTTCCAAGGCCGCAGCTACAAAAGCTACCGCGGCATGGGCAGCATTGGCGCCATGCAGCAGGGCAGTGCCGACCGTTATTTTCAAGAAGCCACCACCGGCAACCCGAATGCCGACAAGCTGGTGCCTGAAGGCATTGAAGGTCGTGTGCCGTACAAGGGTTCGATGGTCTCGATCATTTACCAAATGGCCGGCGGTTTGCGCGCCAGCATGGGCTATTGCGGCTGCGCCACGATTGAAGACATGCAGAACAAGGCGGAGTTTGTCGAGATCACTTCGGCCGGTATCCGCGAAAGCCATGTGCATGACGTGCAGATCACCAAAGAAGCGCCGAACTATCGCGCAGAGTAGTACCCCCACGCTTGTCACTGCGTGTACTACGCTGCCCCCCGAGGGGGCTGGCCTTGCTTGGGGCGGCCCGGCGCGGCGGCCTTTTCCCTACTAACTTTCAGCATGGCGGCTCTGGCTTAGCCACTCATTTTTGATGCTTCACCAAAAAATCCTCATCCTCGACTTCGGCTCGCAAGTCACTCAGCTCATTGCCCGCCGTGTGCGTGAGGCGCATGTTTTTTGCGAAGTCCATCCTTGTGATGTGACCGATGAGTGGATTCGTAAGTACGCCAAAGACGGCAATCTCAAGGGCGTTATTTTGTCGGGCAGCCATGCCAGCGTCTACGAAGATTCCACCGACAGGGCACCGCAAGCTGTCTTTGATTTGGGCATTCCGGTGCTCGGTATTTGCTACGGCATGCAGACCATGGCGCAGCAGCTTGGCGGTAAAGTCGAAGGCGGAACGACTCGTGAGTTTGGCTACTCCGAAGTCCGCGCCCGCGGTCATACGGCGCTGCTTAAAGATATTGCCGACTTCACCACCCCCGACGGCCACGGCATGC
This sequence comes from Polaromonas sp., assembly GCA_040400815.1. Classification (GTDB taxonomy): domain Bacteria; phylum Pseudomonadota; class Gammaproteobacteria; order Burkholderiales; family Burkholderiaceae_C; genus Polaromonas. The sequence goes on from JBBAPN010000003.1 coordinate 25,353, forward strand.
TCAAGGTCTGGATGAGCCACGGCGACAAAGTCACCGAGATGCCGCCCGGCTTCAAGCTCATGGCCTCAACCGAATCCTGCCCAATCGCCGGCATGGCCGATGAAGTCCGCAAGTACTACGCGGTGCAATTTCACCCTGAAGTCACGCACACCGTGCAAGGCCAAGCACTGCTGAATCGCTTCGTGCTCGACATCTGCGGCACGCGGCAAGACTGGGTCATGGGTGATTACATCGAAGAAGCCGTTGCGCACATTCGCGCTCAAGTCGGCGAAGAAGAAGTCATCCTCGGCTTGTCCGGCGGCGTTGATTCTTCGGTAGCGGCTGCGCTGATTCACCGCGCCATTGGCGACCAATTGACCTGCGTCTTTGTGGACCACGGCCTGCTGCGTCTGAACGAAGGTGACATGGTCATGGACATGTTCGTCGGCAAACTGCACGCCAAGGTCATTCGTGTTGACGCAGCGGCTCAGTTTCTCGGTCACCTGGCGGGCGTCAGCGAACCTGAAGCCAAACGCAAGATCATCGGCCGTGAATTCGTCGAAGTCTTCAAGGCCGAGGCCGCCAAACTCAAGGCTGCAGACGCATCCTCCAAAGGCGCCAAGTGGCTGGCCCAAGGCACGATTTACCCGGACGTGATCGAGTCCGGCGGTGGCAAAAACAAAAAAGCCATGACCATCAAGAGCCACCACAACGTCGGTGGTTTGCCAGAACAACTCGGCCTGAAACTGCTGGAACCCTTGCGCGAATTATTCAAAGACGAAGTCCGGGAACTGGGCGTCGCCTTGGGCCTGCCGCACGACATGGTTTACCGCCATCCGTTCCCTGGCCCCGGTCTTGGTGTGCGTATTTTGGGCGAAGTCAAACAAGAATTTGCCGACCTGCTGCGCCGTGCTGACGCCATTTTCATTGAAGAGTTGCGCAACTTCAAAGACGCCGACAGCGGCAAAAACTGGTACGAACTCACCAGCCAAGCCTTCACCGTCTTTTTGCCGGTGAAAAGCGTCGGCGTCATGGGCGATGGCCGCACCTACGAATACGTGGTGGCCCTGCGTGCCGTGCAAACCAGCGACTTCATGACCGCCGACTGGGCTGAGTTGCCCTATGCGTTGCTCAAGAAAGTCTCCGGCCGCATCATCAATGAAGTGCGCGGCATCAACCGCGTGACCTACGACGTGAGTTCCAAACCACCGGCGACAATTGAGTGGGAATGATATTTAGACGCTAGTGTGTTGATTTTTATAAGTTTTTTACTTTTACACAAGTTTCACAAGCCCCGCCATGTTGTTACCGTGAGTGA
>JBBAPN010000003.1:26749-95055 GCA_040400815.1 Polaromonas sp.
TTAAATTTTAAATTTTAATATTTAAGATTTAACTCATGAAATGCCCAACCTGTGTTGATATTGCCTTGGTCATGTCCGATCGACAGGGCGTTGAGATTGACTATTGCCCGCAGTGCCGCGGCGTCTGGTTGGACCGTGGTGAGCTGGACAAACTGATTGACCGGAGCGTGTCGGTTGCGCCAGCGCCGCAACAGCCCCTTCAGCAAGCGCAACAGCCGGTCTATATTCAACAACCTGCCCAAAGGCCGGGCTATAAAAACGACCATCACAACCAGCAGGGTCACTATGGCCAGCGCAAGCCCAAGTCCTGGTTGAGTGAAATTTTTGACTGAACGAGCCCTTCATTTTTCAAAGTACAAACACAATGTCCACCGTTCTCAAAATTGATTTTGTGTCAGACGTTTCTTGCCCTTGGTGTGTCATTGGTCTCAAAGCGCTCGACCAAGCGCTGGCCCGTGTGAACCCTGAGATCACCGCCACGCTGCACTTTCAGCCCTTTGAGCTGAACCCAAGCATGGGCGCCGAGGGTCAAGACATCACCGAGCACATCACCCAAAAATATGGCATTTCTGTGGCGCAGGCTGAGGCCAACCGCGAGGCGATTCGTCAACGCGGTGCCGAGTTGGGTTTTACTTTCAGCGGCAGCAACGCTGCGGGTGGCGGACGCAGCCGTATTTACAACACTTTTGACGCCCACCGTTTGTTGCATTGGGCCGAAACACAAGGTGTTGACAAGGAAAAGGCTGTCAAAGAAGGGCTTTTCAAAGCCTATTTCACCCAAGGCGAAAGCCCGGCTTCACACGCTGTGTTGCTTCAAGTGGCGGCTGATGCTGGCTTGGACTGCGTGCGTGCGGCTGACATCTTGAATTCAGATGAATTCACCGCAGAGGTTAGAGAGCGCGCCAATTTTTACCAGTCGCAGGGGATTCATTCCGTTCCAGCTGTCATCATCAACAACAAACACCTGATCTCCGGCGGTCAGCCGGTCGAGGTCTTTGAGCAAGCTTTGCGACAGATTGCCGCGCAGGGCTGACGACGCGATCTTGGCTTATCCTCTCACCCATGTATTTGCCAACACATTTCAAGGGCGAGTGGACGCAGCACGCAGCACCGCTGATCCGCGCCGATCCGTTTGCCAGTCTGATCAGCACCGACGACACCGGCTTGCCCTTTGTCACTCACTTGCCGTTGGTGTTGCAGGACAAATCGGCGCTTGAAAAAGACGCCGTGCCTGTGCTGTTGGGCCATGTGGCACGCGGCAATCCGCATTGGGGATACCTGCAAGCCAGGCCGAAAACGGTGGTGACTTTTCTCGGCGCCCATGCGTATTTGTCGCCGCAGGTCTACCCCGATTTGGTGCGCGTACCGACCTGGAATTACTTGGCTGTGCACTGCACGGTGGAGGCCGTGTTGATTGACGACCCTGATGCCAAAGATGCCTTGTTGAAAAAGCTGATTGGCGACCATGAACCGGCTTACGCGGCGCAATGGCGCTCGTTGGACGCCGATTACCAGCGCAAGATGTTGGCCGGTATCGTCGGCTTTGAGTTGCGCGTGACGGCCTTTGAATGCAAGCTCAAACTTAACCAGCACCGGCCTGAAGCCCATGACGCCACGCTGCGCATGTACGCTTCCGGCAGCAGTCACCAGCAGACCTTGGCTGGATGGATGAGGCGCCTCAAATCCAGCCCCCCATGAGCGGCGCTGATCAGCGTGACTTCGACCTGATGCAGGCGGCCTTGGCCGAAGCACATGCCGCCATGGCGGCCGGTGAAGTGCCGGTGGGGGCGGTGGTGGTCAAGGACGGGCAGATCATCGCGACCGGCCGCAATTCACCGATTGACGCGCACGATCCAACCGCCCACGCTGAAATAGTCGCCTTGCGCGCAGCCGCCCAGTTGCTGGGCAATTACCGGCTGGACGGCTGCGAACTGTTCGTCACGCTCGAGCCTTGCGCCATGTGCAGTGGCGCGATGCTACAGGCACGGCTTAAGCGCGTGGTGTTTGGCGCAACAGAGCCTAAAACAGGCGCTGCCGGGTCGGTGTTGGACTTGTTTGCTGACGCACGCATCAACCACCAGACCGCCGTTCAGGGGGGCGTCATGGCGAAAGATTGCGCAGCCTTGCTGCAGTCGTTTTTTGCCGAAAAGCGCATGGCACAACGCGACGAAGCACGGCAAAACCATCCGCTGCAAGACTTTGCCTTGCGCACGCCCGACACGGTTTTTGACAACTTGCCCGGCTACCCGTGGCAGGCCAATTACATCAGCGACTTGCCGGTTTTGAAGGGTCTGCGCCTGCATTTTTTGGACCAAACTGGGGAGCTGGGCCAGCCGGGCCAGCAGCACAGTGCTGGGCCGCTGACCTTTCTATGTCTGCACGAACCCATCCATTGGAGCTATTTTTACCGCCAAATGCTGCCGGTATTTTTAGCCGCGGGGCACCGTGTGGTCGCGCCCGACTTGATCGGTTTTGGCAAAAGTGACAAGCCCAAAAAAGACAGTTTTCACAGCGTCGATGGGCAGCTTCAAACGTTGGTCGAACTGGTTGAACGGCTTGATTTGAACAACGTGGTGGTGGTGGTGCCAGACGGCATCGGTGTGCTGGGCCGGGCACTGCCTTTGCGGGCGCTGCAGCGTTACAGCGGCCTGCTGCGTATCAAAACTTTGAACACTGCGCAAGATTTCGGCGTTGAAGACCAGGCTGCCAACAACGCGCCATTTGTTGACAACGGCCACCGCGCGGCGCGGCGCGCTTTGCCGCGCCTGCTGCTTGAATCGGCAAAGCTTGCGGGTGCTGCGTCAGGCTACGCCGGACCTTGCTTGCAGGTGCCTGCAACCGGGTATTTTGCGCAAGAACAGGCCGCCGACTTGGCCGCCGAAGCAGTCCGGTTTTTCAAAGTCACCTAGTTGCTTCGCCGTTCAACGGGTTCTGCGTGCTGAACCGCGATGGGATAATTGCCTTCGTGAAAAAACATATCTATATTTATTCGCCTTCCAGCGCCGTGCGCGACAAGGCCAGCTTCAAACGCGGCATCGCTCGCCTGAACATCCTGGGCTTCGAGGTCGAAGTCGATGAGGCAGCCTTGGCCAGCCATCAACGCTTTGCCGGTGATGACGAGACCCGGCTGGCCGCCATTCACCGGGCAGCGGCCAGCGGCGCTGACATCGCGCTGATCTCTCGCGGTGGTTACGGCTTGACGCGCATCTTGCCCGGTATCCGCTACAAAGCGGTGGCAAAAGCGATCAGTAAAGGCACGCAGTTTGTCGGTTTGAGCGACTTCACGGCCTTTCAATTGGCCTTGTTGGCCAAGACCGGCGCCGTCAGTTGGGCTGGCCCGGCGCTGGGTGAAGACTTAGGTGTTGACGGCACGCCCGACGACATCATGGAAGCCTGCTTCGACGATTTGGTCAGCGGGCAGGGCGAGGGCGCGGGTTGGCAGTTGCCCAAGCCAACCGCCGCCGCACCCGCAGACAACGCTAAATCAGCTGACTTCAAAGTCGACAAAGCAGTGCTCTGGGGCGGTAATTTATCGGTCTTGTCGTCGCTGGTCGGCACGCCGTTTCTGCCACAAATCAAGGGTGGTATTTTGTTTTTAGAAGACGTGCACGAACACCCCTACCGCCTTGAGCGCATGCTCACGCAACTGTTGCATGCGGGCGTTTTAGCGCAACAAAAAGCCATTGTTTTCGGTCAGTTCACCAACTTCAAACTGGTGCCGCATGACAAAGGCTTCAAGCTGGCCAGCGTCGTGCAGTGGCTGCAATCACAAGTCAAGGCGCGGGTCTTAACCGGCTTGCCGTTTGGTCACGTACCGACCAAAGTGCTGTTGCCCGTGGGTGCGCCCGTGAGTTTGGTGACCGAGGGCCGCGACGCCTTTTTGCTTTGGGGCCATGCGCACTGACGCGATTTCTTAATGGCTTGGTGACAGTATCTCTTGGCGCACATGCTGTACATGCTCTGAGCCGGCTGCTTCGGCCTCGTCTTGCTGTCCGGCGCTAACTGCAGCGGCAATTTTTGTGTAGTCGCGCAAGCGAATTTTTTGCAGTGATGGCAGCCGATGCTGTGCATGAACAATCGGCATTTGAATGGTGGGAAACAAGCGCTGAAGTTCTCGGTTGCCGCCCATTTCCAGCAAGCAGCGGTAAAAACTACGCCGCGCACTGGTGAAAGCGGCGGCATCGTTGGCACGGTCGGCGGCCTTCAATGCTTTGAGACTGTCGTGCAAGACGGGTTTCAGAGCCGAGGCCGCAACCCCTCGTGCTGCGTTTCGGGCCAACAAGCCGGTCATGCGCTCAGCCACTTCCAGCACGTCCAGCGTTTCTTGCAGGGTCAAGGACCGGATGGCCGCGCCTTTGTGGCGGTGTAATTCCACAATCCCTTCCGCCGCCAAGCGTTGCAGGGCTTCGCGAACTGAGTTGCGACCGACCTTGAACTGTTCGGCCAAGTCGATTTCGACGAGTCGCTGGGCCGGAACAAATTTTTGCAACTCCAGACCGTTCACAATGCCAAAGAAGACCAGATCAGAGGCGCTGACTTGATCCTGGACTGGCGCAGATGCAGTAGCAGGCATGGGGGAAGTGACGAGAGCCTTCATGCTGCAGATTGTCAACCCTGCAGATCCCTTCTTTTTGTATATTTAATTGTCCTACAATATTTTGATGCAAAACAAGCTCCTGGCTGCACCATGATGGCCTCTCTTTCCGGCAAGCGCGCACTGATCACTGGGGCCTCCAGCGGCTTGGGCGCGCACTTTGCCCAATTGCTGGCCAGCCAGGGTGCCGAGGTGGTACTGGTGGCAAGACGTCTTGAGGCCTTGAACGCCGTTGCTGAAAAGATCAGGCGTGCCGGCCATTCAGTGGCCACTCTTATTTTGGATGTGAACGACAGCGCCTCACGCGCTCGGCTTGCTGATGACGCCGGGCTGCTGGACATCCTCGTCAACAACGCTGGTGTGGTGCGTGAAGGTGCTGCGCTGACGCATACGGAAGCCGATTGGGATGCGGTGCTCGACACCAATCTCAAGGCCATGTTTTTTGTGGCCCAGGCATTGGCCCCAGGCATGCAACAACGCGGCGGCGGCAGCATTGTCAACGTGGCTTCAATTTTGGGACTGCGGCAAGCGGCTGGCGTGGTTTCTTATGCGGTGTCCAAAGCGGGCGTGATTCAGCTGACCAAGGCGCTCGCTCTTGAATGGGCGCGCCACGGCATCCGCGTCAACGCCATTGCGCCGGGCTACGTCGAGACCGAGCTGAACCAAGAGTTTTGGCCCACAGACGCTGGCAAGGCCTTGATCAAACGGATTCCTCAACGCCGCCTGGGCCAGTTGTCAGACCTTGACGGGCCGATGCTTTTGCTGGCGTCCGATGCCTCGCGCTACATGACCGGCGCTGTGCTGGCGGTCGACGGCGGTCATCTCGTCAGCAGCCTCTGAACCCCCCACACTGCACAACTATTCGAACCAAGGACACACCATGCACACCCCCAGCCCCACCGAACGCAGCCGAATTTTGGCAGACCGTGTCGAAGCCTTTGTGCGCGACATCGTGATTCCCTACGAGAGTGACGCCCGCTGCACATCGCACGGGCCGACCGAAGACCTGGTCGCTGAATTGCGTGCCAAAGCCCGCGCTGCAGGCTTGATGACACCCCACATCTTGGCCGATGGCGGTCACCTCAATCAGTTGGAAACAGCCGCTGTTTTGAAGCGTTCCGGCTTGTCGATGCTGGGGCCCGTGGCGGTCAACACGATGGCCCCTGACGAAGGCAATATGTTCTTGCTGGGTCAAATTGGCACGGCGCAGCAGAACCAACATTTTTTAGAGCCGCTGGTTCGAGGCGAGGCCCGCTCGGCTTTTTTCATGACCGAGCCAGCCTCTGAGGGCGGGGCCGGTTCAGACCCGTCGATGCTGCAAACCACGGCGGTGCAAGACGGCAACGATTGGGTCATCAATGGCCGCAAGATGTTCATCACCGGGGCCAAGGGTGCGTCTGTCGGCATTGTCATGGCGCGCACCGGCAGCGGCGAAAAAGCCCAGTCGACCATGTTTTTGTTTGACATGCCGCATCCGGCCGTCCGCATCGAGCGGATCCTCGACACCATTGACAATTCCATGCCGGGTGGCCACGCGCAGGTTATTTTCGACCAACTTCGGGTCCCTGACAGCCAGGTCTTGGGCGCTGCTCACGAAGGTTTTCGCTACGCCCAGATCCGTCTTTCGCCAGCGCGTCTGTCGCATTGCATGCGCTGGCACGGCGCGGCCACCCGGGCCCATGAAATAGCGGTCCGCTATGCGACCACACGCAAGGCCTTTGGCAAGTTGTTGGTCGACCACGAAGGCGTGGGTTTCATGCTGGCCGACAACCTGATCGACTTGCAGCAATCGGCCTTGATGATCGACTGGTGCGCCGGCGTGTTGGACAGCGGTTCACAAGCCACCGCCGAAAGCTCGATGGCCAAAGTGGCAGTCTCGGATGCGCTGTTTCGGGTCGCCGACCGCTGCGTGCAGGTGATGGGTGGCAGCGGTGTTTTGAGTGACAGCATCGTTGAGCAAGTTTTTCGTGAGATTCGCGCTTTTCGCATTTACGACGGCCCAACTGAAGTTCACAAATGGTCGCTCGCCAAAAAAATCAAACGTGAGGCATTGCCAAAGGTCAAGGCATGAGCAGCCCGAGCGCCGCGGATGACACCATTCCTGTGCGTGAGCAGCACCGCATGGATGAGGTCGCGCTGACCCGCTGGATGCAAGAAAATGTGGCGGGTTTTGAGGGCCCGTTGCTGGTAGATCAGTTCAAAGGCGGCCAATCAAATCCTACCTACCGGCTGCGCACACCTCAGCGCGCTTACGTTTTACGCCGAAAACCGCCGGGTGTTTTGCTGAAAGGTGCGCACGCCGTTGACCGTGAGGCGAGGGTGATGGCCGCCCTCGGATCGGTTCATTTTCCGGTCCCGAAGATTCACGGCCTGTGCCTGGACGATGCGGTCATAGGCAGTTGGTTCTTCGTCATGGACATGGTCGAGGGTCGTATTTTTTGGGACGCCAGTTTTTCTGTTGTGCCGCCGTCTCAGCGGGCTGGTTATTTGGACGCGATGAACGCCACCTTGGCCAAGCTTCACGCCATTTCGCCGGCAGCCATTGGTCTTGCAGACTACGGTCGCAGCGGTGGTTATGTCTCAAGGCAAATTGCGCGCTGGTCTGAGCAGTACCTGACCGACGAACTGGCTGGTCGGCATTCGTCGATGGACAAACTGGTTGCTTGGCTGCCAGCGCATATTCCAATGGTTGACGAAACAGCCATCACGCACGGTGATTTTCGTGCCGACAACATGATTTTTCATCCCACTGAACCGCGGGTTTTGGCGGTACTTGATTGGGAACTGTCGACATTGGGCCATCCACAGGCTGACTTTGCTTACAACGCCATGATGTACCGCATGCCGCCTGATATTTTGGGTGGCATCCGAGGTCTTGATTTAGTGGCTTTAGGCCTGCCCAGCGAAGCCGAGTACGTTGCGGCTTATTGCCGCCGCACGGGTCGTGCTGGCATGCCCGACCTCGATTTTTACATTGCGTTCAATATGTTTCGTTTCGCGGCGATCATTCATGGCATTCGTGGCCGTGTGATACGCGGCACCGCTTCGAGTTCTGAAGCGCAATCGATGGGCGATCGCTACATGCGGGTGGCCGACATCGCTTGGGAGCAAGTTGAAGCGATAAAGTCCCGCTGAGTCAGGTCAGCGTCGAGGCCAAATGGCCTTGACTTTGGCTTGGGTTCAGAACTGGGATTAAGCTGCCACGGTCTTAACTTAACATAATATACATCGTAAAACATTAAAGAAGCAGACTGGTTAATCATTTGGGTGGCTTGGCAGTTGGGGTCAATAGCGCAACGGCATCTGGCCGACTGCCGCGTTGTGCAAAGTCGAGAGCGGTCAAACCTTGCTGGTTTTTGTGCATCGCTTGGGCGCCTTCATCCAGCAAGAGTTTCACCGCGGCGCCATTGCCATACTGCGCCGCCATCATCAGCGGGGTGCTGCCGTTGGGTGATTCAGCGTCCACATAAGCGTTGTTGTCCAGCAGCAAACGCATCAACTCAACATGCCCCTTGGTTGCCGCGTAGTGCAGCGGCGTCCAACCGGTTTTGTTGACGTCGGCATCTTTCGCAATGAGCTTTTGAGCCAGCGCCAAATGACCGTTCAAGGCGGCGTACATGAGCGGACTTTCGTCTTGTGCGTTCAGAAAATTAACCTCGATGCCGGGCGCCGCCAGCAAGGCTTCAGCAGCTTTCAAGGCCGAGTCGGCCAGCGCCATGGTCAAGCCGCTGCGGGCTTGCGGGTCAATGGTGTTGGGGTCAAAACCGCGTTTGAACAAGGCATTGAGGGTGGCTGCATCGTCGTGTTGAATGGCTTTGAAAAAATCATCGTAAGAGCCTGCGCTAGCTGTAGAAAATCCAGCAAAAACAAGGCATAAAAACGATAACTTAAAGTGATTTATGAAGTTTTTCATGGCGTTTTACAGGGTCCATCAAGGCGCTGAAACAGCCTTGAACAAGTGTTCAAAGTTACGGCTGGTGGCCTCGGCAACGGCTTCGACGCTGATGCCGCGCAGCTGTGCAATTTGCTGTGCAACCAAGGGCACGTAGGAAGGATTGTTGGTCTTGCCACGGTAAGGCACAGGGGCTAAATAAGGGCTGTCGGTTTCGATCAGCATGCGCTCCATCGGCACATAGGCGGCCACCTGACGCAAATCGGCGGCGGTCTTGAAAGTCAAAATGCCCGAAAAAGAGATGAAAAAACCCAGGTCTAGCGCCGCCCGAGCCACGGCCTGGCTCTCGGTAAAGCAATGAAACACGCCGCCCGCGCTGCCCGGACCGGCGTCTTCGCCCTCTTCCTTCAAAATTGCCAGCGTGTCATCTGACGCATTGCGGGTGTGAATGATGAGGGGTTTGCCGGTTTGCCGCGCAGCGCGAATATGCACCCGAAAACGTTCCCGTTGCCAGCGCATGTCAGCCACGCTGCGTTCACCCAACCGAAAATAATCCAGGCCAGTTTCACCGATCCCGACGACTTTTGGGCGGCCGGCCCGCGTCAACAAATCGTCTAAGGTAGGTTCGGTCACGCCTTCATTGTCTGGATGAACCCCGACGCTGCACCAAAAATTGTCGTAAGCAGTGGCCAAGGCGTGGACCGCGTCAAATTCTTCCAGCGTGGTGCAAATCACCAACGCCCGGTCAACCCGAGCCGCCGCCATGGCCTGACGAATCTGTGGCAATTGGGACTGGAGTTCGGGAAATACGAGATGGCAATGGGAGTCGGTGAACATGGCGATCAGAGGTGAAAAAAAGAAAGTGCGAAGCGACAGCGATTTAACGCGCTGTCAGCACCTGTTGGGCCCGGCTGACCAGCGCTTCAAGCATGAGTCCAGGGTTGAAAGGGTGCTCGGCGGATCGGGCGCTGGCAGCCAGCTCTTTGGACCAAGCCGACAGGGCCACCATGCTGGCTGGCGGCGGCAAATCAGCAATGTTGAAAAAACGCGGTTCGGCGCCAACTTTGACCGCCCAGACGTCGTGGCAAATTTTTTGCAATGCGTCCACCACCAAGGTCGGCGCCCAGCCTGTCAAGGCAGCGACTTGACCGCGCGCCATGGCTTTGGGCAGCGCCCGCCAGTCGCGGGCAGTTTGCTCTGTGTTGGCGGCGTGTACCCAGGCCAGCGCGTCAGCAGGTCGGCCACCGGCGGCGGCGAGCAGCACACGCAGGTCTTCAAGCTGTGGTGCCGGCGGTTTGGCGCGTCCGGTTTTGACGCTCTTGGCGGTCTTGACGGCTGGCTCTTCGTCAACCTCCCCGCGCTCGTCCATGGCACTGTGGCTCTGCAACCAAGCCAGACTTTCCTCAAAAGCTGGCCAACGCATGCTGTGGCTTTGGCAGCGGCTGCGAATGGTTGGCAGCAACTGCTGCGCCGACTCGGTGGCCAAGATGAAGCGAACCTCCCCCGGCGGTTCTTCCAGTGTTTTGAGCAAGGTGTTGGACGTGATGCCGTTCATGCGTTCTGCCGGGAACACCAGCACCACTTTGGTCGCTCCCCGCGAACGGGTGAGTTGAGAAAAAGCCACCACCGAGCGGGCTGCATCGACCTTGATTTCTTTGCTCGGTTTGCGTTTTTTAGTGTCCAAATCTTCTTGGATTTTCTGGTCCAGCGGCCAACCCAGACTCAGAAACAGGGTCTCCGGTAGCAACAGGCGTAAATCGGCGTGGGTCTGCACATCGATCGCATGGCAGCTGCCGCAGTGGCCGCAAGCGCCCTTGGGCGTGGCCGCTTCACACAGCCAAGCGCGTGCCAAAGCCAGCGCCAATTCAAATTGGCCCAGACCGGAGGGGCCGCTCAAAAGCCAGGCGTGACCGCGTTGACTCAGCAAAATTTCGAGCTGATCTTGCAGCCAAGGGGCGAGTGGTCGGCGCTCGACCAAGGGCTTGCTGTCACTCGGGGTGTTGTCGCTCATGCCAGCCAGCCTTTGGCCATAAAAATAGCTTGCACATCTTGCCAAACGGCCGACTGCGTTTGGGTGGCATTGATGCGCGCAAAGCGCCCGGTCTCGGCGCTGTAGCGGCGGGCGTAGCCGGCGGCAACGCGGCGGAAAAATTCGACCGGTTGCGACTCAAATTTGTCGGGCAAACGAGCGCCAGCAAGACGTTTGGCGGCTTCTTCTGGGGGCAAGTCAAACCAGAGGGTGAGCACCGGTTGAATCAGCGGCGTTGCGGCAAGCCCTGCGTCACCCTGCACCATGCGTTCAAGCAGGCCCAGCACCGACTCGTCAAAGCCTCGGCCGCCGCCTTGGTAGGCAAATGTCGCGTCAGTGAAGCGGTCACATAAAACAACTTCACCGCGAGCCAGCGCCGGCAAGATCACCTTGTTCAGGTGGTCACGGCGCGCGGCAAACATCAACAGCGCCTCGGTCAGCGGGTCCATGGCGTCATTCAGCACCAGCGTTCGCAGCTTTTCTGCCAGCGGCGTGCCGCCCGGTTCACGGGTCAGGGTGACGGCCCTGCCCTGCGCTTGGAAGGCCGCGGCCAAGGCGCCAATGTGGGTTGATTTTCCGGCGCCGTCGATGCCTTCAAAGCTGATGAAAAGTCCGTTTGCTTGTGCCGCAGCCACCATTTAGCGCCCCCGAATGAATTTATTGACAGCACGATTGTGTTCGTCCAAGGTCGCGCTGAACTGGCTGCTGCCGTCGCCCCGGGCCACGAAATACAGCGCTGCAGTCTGGGCCGGCTGCACTGCGGCCAGCAGCGCAGCCCGGCCGGGCATGGCAATCGGCGTCGGCGGCAAACCGGCCCGGGTGTAGGTGTTGTACGGCGTGTCCGACTGCAAGTCGCGCCGCCGCAGATGGCCGTCAAACTGGGAACCCATGCCGTAGATCACCGTCGGGTCGGTTTGCAGCAACATGTTGACGCGCAAGCGGTTGGTGAAAACCCCGCCTATCGTGGCGCGGTCCGATGCTTTGCCGGTTTCTTTTTCAATGATGCTGGCCAAAATCAGCGCTTCATCTGGGCTTTTCAAGGGTGTGTCGGGCTGGCGCAAGGCCCAGGCGGCGGCCAGTCGTTTGTCCATGGCGCGGGCGGCGCGTTGCAACACGGCGAGGTCGCTGCTGCCTTTGGCGTAGGTGTAGGTGTCAGGGAAAAACCGCCCTTCAGGGTGTTGGCCGGGCTTGCCGATTTTTTCCATGAGGGCCGCCACGCTCAGGCCCTGAGCGTCAGGCCGAAGCTGCTCGGCCGTTCGCAGGGCCAGCATCACTTGGGTGAAGCTCCAGCCTTCAGGCAAAGTGATGCTTTTCAGAGTTTCTTCGCCGCGCACCAGCATTTTCAGTAAGGTGCGTGGGGTGGTGCCAGGGCTGATTTCGTAACTGCCAGCGCGGATCTGTCGGGCCTCGCCAGACAGCCTAAACCACTGGTAAAGCCAGTCTGACTGGGTTTGGGCACCGCTGGCGACGACGGTCTCGGCAACCCCTTTGGCTGTCGTGCCGGGCTCGATTTCCAACTCCAAGACGCTGCTGCCCACGGCCGTTTGCAGCGTCAGTGGCTCGTTCAGCCACCACACAGCGGCACCGAAGAACAGCAAGGCGCTGGTCAAAACCCACTTCAATAAACTTGAAAAGCCATCACGCACCAGAAGTCCACCTTGAACAAAGCCATCATTAAAACCCGGTGGCTATGATAATTCAGGGATGCACATTTCTTTGCCATCCATGACTTCCATCACACCGTCCGCGTCGTCCGGTCAGGTCGCGCTCACCCACATGGGCGTGATCCGCGCTGTTGGCCAGGACGCTGTCAGTTTTTTACAAGGGCAGTTGACGCAAGATGTGGCACAACTCGGCTCGACCGAGGCGCAGCTTGCGGCTTTTTGCAATGCCAAAGGCCGCATGCAGGCCAGCTTTATCGTCATTCGCCGCAGCGCTGACGAGTTGTTGCTGGTTTGCAGCCTGGATCTTTTGCCGGTCACCCTGAAGCGTTTGTCGATGTTTGTGATGCGCGCCAAGGCCACGCTCAGCGACGCCAGCGCTGAATTCACGTTGCTTGGCTTGAGCGGCGACGCAGTGACAAGTCAAGGCGGCGACGTCGGCCGGGTTTGGTCGAGGACTGATACAGCGACAACCAGCTTGGTGGTGTTACCGCCTGCCGACAGCGTCGCGCGAGGGCTGTGGTGGGCGCCGGTTGGCACGCCGCCGCCAGATGTGCCCACTCTGGCGCTCAGCCATTGGCAATGGCTGAGTGTGCGCTCTGGCATTGCCATGATCAGCCAGCCGATCTTTGAGGCGTTTGTGCCGCAGATGCTGAATTACGAGTCCGTCGGCGGCGTTAACTTTAAAAAAGGCTGCTACCCCGGCCAAGAAATTGTGGCGCGCAGCCAGTTTCGCGGGACTCTGAAGCGGCGCGCCTACATCGTCCATGCCGAAGCCGCCCTGAGCGTCGGTGAGGCCGTCTTTCACAGCACCGACACCGAACAGCCCTGCGGCTTGGTTGCCTCTGCCGCGCCCTCACCCGCCGGTGGCTTTGACGCCATTGTCTCGATGCAAACGGCCGCCGCCCAAGACGCGGCTGGCAGCCTGACGGCCGGTTCGGCCCACGGAGCGGCGCTGACGCTGCTGCCACTGCCTTACCCGCTGCTCGAAGACATCTGAGATGTGTTTGTTGGCCATCGCTTTGGGCGTCTCATCGCGTTGGCCGCTGGTCATCGCGTCCAACCGCGATGAGTACCGCGACCGGCCAACGCTGCCCTTGGCCGTCTGGTCCCCAGCCAACAATGTCACCTTGCTGTCTGGCCGTGACTTGCGGGCCGGCGGCACTTGGCTGGGCAGCACGCCGGGTGGGCGGGTCGCGCTGCTGACCAATGTGCGCCAGGCCGACGCGGCACCAGCGGCTTTGTCGCGGGGTGATTTGCCTTTGCGCTGGCTCGAAAGCCAAATGGACGCCGCCCAGTTTTTGGCCGAGACCGACCCCACCTCCTACGGCAGTTGCAATTTGATCGTCGGAGATTTTTGGCGCGGCGATTGGGTCTGGGCCAGCAATGCCAGCCAGCGCGACGCAGATGTTGTGCCGGCCCACAGCCAGCCGAATTCTTCGGGCTGGCAGACGCTGCCAATGCAGCCCGGTATTTACGGCTTGTCAAACGCTTGGCTTGACACCCCTTGGCCCAAAACGCAAGCCCTGAAAGCCGCCATGGTCAAGGCCTTGGCGGCTGCTGACGCAACTGGCGACGCTGCGGCGCTGGGCCGTATCTTATGGCCTGCGCTGGCCAATCGGCAACGCGCGGCCCTGCATGAGCTGCCCAACACAGGCGTTGCACCAGCCCTTGAACATGCGCTGTCGAGCGCGCTGATCGACTTGCCTGACCGGGGTGACAGCGGCTACGGCACGCTTTGCAGCACGCTGATGTGGGCCGCCGCAGAGCCTCTTGTCGGCGGCTTCAGGGCGACGATGTGCGAGAAAACCATGGCGACTGGGCCGACATCGGCAGCGCTCGCCGACTCGCCCATGGTCCGTCTGAGCTGGCCGCTGCAGGCTTGAGCAGTTGGGCCGTGCAGCCTTTACAGCGCCAGACACATCTCGATGTGCGGCAAGCCGACTTCGTCAAACACCGCACCCCGCGCTTTGAAGCCCAGTCGCTGATAAAAACCTTGCGCGCTGGTTTGCGCGTGCAGCGCTAGCCCTGAATCACCGCGCCGGCTCGCTTCGGCTTGCAAGGCTGCCAGCACCGAGGCGCCATGGCCCGAACCTCTGAGAACCCGCTTGACGGCCATTCGCCCGATCTTGCTCTGGCCCTGCTCGCTGGTGAGCAAGCGCCCGGTGGCCACCGCCTGACCAAGGCCGTTGTAGGCCACCACATGCAAGGCGGCCTCATCGTCGGCGTCGTTCTCCAGCGCCAAGGGGATCAGCTGCTCATCGACGAAGACTTCAATCCGCACGGCCATCGCATCCGCGCCCAGCTCGCTCCAAGGGCCTGTTTTGAGTTGCAGGACAGCTTCGCCGGCTTCAAAATTGAGCAGCACTTGCCGCAGGGCTTCGGGTACCGGACAAGAACGCTGGTTGATCGGGTCGGCAAACACGTAAACCGACTCGACGCTCGCCAGTCGCTGCGCACCCCGGTGAATCGCGCCGTGAAAAATCACCGACGAATTGCCGATTTTGTGACACTGCAGGGACACATCGAGCAGGTCGTCAAAGCGCGCCGACGCGTGGTACTCCAGGCTGGTTTTTTTCATGTAAAGCTCACCCCCCAGTTGCTGCATGGCTTGTTCGTAGGGCAGCGCCAGTGAGCGCCAGTAGCTGGTGATGGCGGTGTCGAAATACATCAGGTAGTGCGCGTTGAAGACGATTTTTTGCATGTCGACTTCAGACCAACGAACCCGCAGTCGGTGTGAAAAACGAAATTTTTGGAGTGCTGGTGTAGGGTGCATAGCGAACGGTGAAAGTGAGGGTCCAAATGGAGGTGAAAGAGAGAGTGGCGATCGTGGTCGGGTGGTCAGCTTGCCAGTCCCTCGCCAAAAGCTTGCCGCAGAGCCCAAGCAGCATCTGCATGCGCTTGCACGGCCTCAGGAATGGCCCGGCCCATTTTGATGAACTCGTGGGTCACGCCGCGGTAAATTTCAATATCCACCGCGACGCCAGCCGCGCGCAGCTTGTCAGCGTACAGCAAACCCTCGTCGATCAGTGGATCACATTCGGCCAAGCCCAGCCAGGCCGGGGCAACGCCTTCGACATCGGGCGCGTTCAAGGGTGCAAAACGCCAGTCGTCGAAGTCTGCCGGTGTGCGGGTGTATTGCTTGAAAAACCAAGCGATGCTCGGTTCATCTAAAACAAAACCCTGCGCGAAAGTGTGCTGTGAACGGCTGTCTTGGTGTGCCGCGCAGCCCGGGTAAAACAGCAATTGCAAGGCGATCGGCAAGCCAGCGTCGCGCGCCAGCACAGCGCAGACAGCGGCCAGCGTGCCGCCAGCACTGTCGCCGCCCACAGCCAAACGGCTGGCGTCCAGACCCAAGCTCTGCGCCATGGCGGCCAAAGCCAGCAACGCGTCCCAAGCGTCGTTCACAGCGGTTGGAAATCGATGCTCTGGGGCCAGCCGATAGTCCAGCGCGACCACTGCGCAGTCGGCCGCATGGCTCAGCTCACGGCACAACACGTCATGCGTGGCAAGGCTGCCGATGGTGAAACCGCCGCCATGCAAATACAGCAAAGTTGGCCACGCTGGCTGGTCCTGGCGGGCTTCCCGCGGCACATAAAGGCGGGCTGGCAAAGCGACGCCATCGCGGCTCGGGAGCTTGAAATCTCGCACCTGCGCCAGGGGTCGGCTTGGCAGTTCCAGCACACCAGCGCCGGCTGCGTAAGCCGCTCTGGCTTGCGCTGGCGTCAGGCTGTAAAAGGCTGGCCGGTTGGCGCGGGCCATGGCCGAGACAATCTTGCGCATGGCGGGGGTCAGCAACTGTTCGGGCTCAAAGGGTTTCATGGCCTCCAGTGTGCCGTGACAATGCGCGCTGTCCATCTCGATGCCACAAGACTTGCGCAAGCGGCGGTTTAAATTCGGGCAAGATGGGTCTGCGTTTAAAAGCATGTCGACACCAAGGAAACCAAAAACATGGCCTTCATTTACTACGTGACCCAGATTCAGTTTGAGTTTGGTGCTGTCAAGTTGCTGCGCCAAGAGTGCGCGCGCGTCGGCATTCAAAGACCGTTGATCATCACCGACCAGGGCGTGAAAGCGGCTGGCGTCTTGCAAAAAGCGCTCGATGCATTGCGCGACCTGCCGGTCAGTGTGTTCGACCAAACCCCCTCGAACCCGACCGAAGCGGCAGTTCGTGCGGCGGCAGCGCTGTATTTGTCAGGCCAATGCGACGGCCTGATTGCCGTTGGCGGCGGCAGCGCCATCGATTGCGCCAAGGGCGTGGCGATTGCAGCCACACACCCCGGGCCGCTCAAAACTTACGCCACGATAGAAGGCGGTTCCGCCAAGATCACCGACCTCGTCGCGCCCATCATTGCCGTGCCAACCACCAGTGGCACCGGCAGCGAAGTCGCCCGTGGCGCCATTTTAATCGTTGACGACCACCGCAAACTGGGCTTTCATTCATGGAGTTTGGTGCCCAAAACCGCCATTTGCGACCCTGAGCTCACGTTCGGTCTGCCGCCGCAACTCACGGCAGCCACCGGCATGGACGCCATTGCGCATTGCATGGAAACTTTCATGGCGCCCGCCTTCAACCCGCCGGCGGACGGCATTGGCCTCGACGGTCTGGAACGCGGTTGGACGCACATTGAGCAGGCCACAAAAAACGGCCACAACCGCGACGCCCGGCTCAACATGATGAGTGCCGGCATGCAAGGCGCGATGGCCTTTCAGAAAGGCCTGGGCTGCGTGCATTCGCTCAGCCACAGCCTGGGCGGTGTCGACCCCCGCCTGCACCACGGCACCCTGAACGCGATGTTTTTGCCGGCCGTTGTGCGCTTCAACGCCAGCGCTGAATCGATGCACAAAGACCGGCGCCTGGAGCGCATGGCGCAGGCCATGAATCTGTCATCTGGCAACGATATTCCCGAAGCCATTCAAGCCATGAACGCTCGCCTGGGCCTGCCCAGCGGCTTGGCCGCCATGGGCGTCAGGTCTGACATGTTTGACAAAGTGATTGAGGGTGCACTGGCCGACCACTGTCACCTGACCAATCCGCGCATCGCCACGGCTGAGGACTACCGGGCGATGCTGCATGCGTCGATGTAGTCAGCCCTGCTTCTTCAGACTTTGCAGCTTGGCAAAGGCTGACGCCATGGCACTGCCCTGCCCGGCTGGCTCGTTCCGGTTGGCGAAGTTCTGAGCTTGCGGCAGCCGTGCGCCACGGCCCGCGCCTTCAAACTTGTTGTCGCGCGGGGCGTCCCGGCGCGCAGGGGCAGCGTCGAGTTTCATGGTCAAGCCGATGCGTTTGCGGGCGACGTCGATTTCGGTCACGCGGACCTTGACGATGTCGCCGGTCTTCACGACTTCACGCGCGTCGGTGACGAACTTGTTGGCCAGCTGGCTCACATGCACCAGCCCGTCCTGATGCACACCAATGTCGACAAAGGCGCCAAAGGCCGCCACGTTGCTCACGGTGCCTTCCAGTGTCATGCCCTCAACCAAGTCTTTGATGTCTTCGACACCCTCGTTGAAGCGCGCCACCTTGAAGTCAGGGCGAGGGTCCCGGCCCGGCTTTTCAAGCTCGGCCAAAATGTCTTTGACGGTGATGACGCCAAACTTGTCGTTGGCAAAAAGCTCAGGCCGCAGCGTCTTGAGCATCTCGGCGCGGCCCATGAGTTCGGCCACCGGCTTGCCGGTGTGGGCGATGATTTTTTCGACCACCGGGTAGGTTTCAGGGTGAACCCCGGTCATGTCCAGCGGATTGCTGCTGGCGTGCAAACGCAAGAATCCGGCGCTTTGCTCAAAGGTCTTGGCGCCTAAGCCAGTGACCTTCAAGAGGTCGGCACGGCTCTTGAAAGCGCCATTTGCATCACGCCAGCGCACCACCGACTTGGCCACGGTCTGGCTCAGGCCTGAGACGCGCGCCAACAAGGGCACGCTGGCGGTGTTCAGGTCCACGCCCACGCTGTTGACGCAGTCTTCGACCACGGTGTCCAAGCTGCGCGCCAGCTCGCTTTGGTTGACGTCGTGCTGGTACTGGCCGACGCCGATGGATTTTGGGTCGATCTTGACCAGCTCGGCCAGTGGGTCTTGCACGCGCCGGGCAATGCTGGCGGCGCCGCGCAAGCTGACATCAACGTCGGGCATTTCTTGGGAAGCGAATTCGCTGGCTGAATAAACCGACGCGCCAGCTTCGCTGACCACGACTTTGTCAATCAGCCAAGCCGTGCCGCTTGATTCCGCGTGTTGCGTGATGCGCTTGATCAGGTCGGCGGCCAGCTTGTCGGTTTCGCGGCTGGCCGTGCCGTTGCCAATGGCGATCAGGTTAACGCCGTGCTTTTCGCTGAGCTTGGCCAGCGTGTGCAGTGAGCCTTCCCAGTCTTTGCGCGGCTCGTGCGGAAACACTGTGGCGGTTTCCACCAGTTTGCCAGTGGCGTCGACCACCGCCACTTTGACGCCGGTGCGGATGCCGGGGTCCAGGCCCATCACCACGCGCGGGCCCGCCGGTGCGGCCAGCAACAGGTCGCGCAGGTTGTCGGCAAAGACCTTGATAGCGACTTTCTCGGCGTCTTCACGCAGCCGCGTGAACAAGTCGCGCTCAATCGACAAACTGAGTTTGACGCGCCAGGTCCAGCTGACGCATTTGCGCAGCAAGTCATCGGCCGGGCGAGACTCGTGGCTCCAGCCCAAGTGCAGCGCAATTTTGCCTTCGGCCACCGACACCGTCGGTGCCGCCTTGGCGCCCACGGGCGTGACGTTCACGGGCGGCTCGGGCAGCACCAGTTTGGCATCCAAAATCTCCAGCCCGCGACCACGAAACACCGCCAGTGCCCGGTGCGACGGCACGCGACCAATCGGTTCGTCGTAAGCAAAGTAGTCGCGAAACTTGGCGTTGTCCGGGTGGTTTTCGTCTTTGCCAGCCACCAGCTTGGAAGCAAACAGTCCTTCGCTCCACAACCAAGCCCGCAGCGACTGCACCAGCGGCGCGTCCTCGGCCCAGCGCTCACTCAAAATGTCGCGCACGCCGTCGAGCACCGCTTGCACGGTGGTGAAGTCGTCACCGCTTTCGTTCTTCTCGGCTTTGACGTAGGGCGCTGCAGCGTCTTGCGGCAGCAGCATCGGGTCGGCAAACAGCGCGTTGGCCAGTGGCTCAATGCCTGACTCGCGGGCCATTTGGCCCTTGGTGCGGCGGCGCGGTTTGTAGGGCAAGTACAAGTCTTCCAGGTCTTGCTTGGTGGCGGCGGCATCAATTGCGCGGCGCAGATCAGGGCTTAATTTGCCTTGCTCGTCGATGCTGTTGAGCACCGTTTCACGGCGGTCTTCCAACTCTCGCAAATAGCCCAGCCGGGCTTCCAACTCTCGCAACTGAATGTCGTCGAGTCCCCCCGTGACTTCTTTGCGGTAGCGGGCAATGAACGGCACGGTCGCGCCGCCGTCTAGCAGTTCCACGGCGACCCGAATCTGTTGCTCTTGGACTCTGATTTCTGCGGCGATTTGCCGGATGATTTTCTGCATGAAAGAAGGTCTGTTGGCGGGCTAAAAAATGATTCGTGATTCTCCCACAGCCCCTGCCAGCAGGCCTGCGTATGATGCAGTTTTTAACAGGAGTTTTGATGCGCCCACGGTCTATTTTGTTGCTGCTGGCAATCGTCTTGGCGGCCGCTTTTGTGGCCTTGAATCTGCCGGAGTTCAACCGCGTCAGTTCGCTCAGTTTGGGCTTTGCCAACGTGCAAGCACCGTTGGCAATGATCATGCTCATCGGGCTGGTCGCGGGTTGGGTGGTTTTTCTGCTTTGGAGCGCTTACGCCAAAAGCGCTTACTTGCTGGACAACCGGCGCACTGCGCGGGAACTCAAAGCCCAGCGCGAACTGGCCGACAAAGCCGAGACCTCGCGCTTCACCGAGTTGCAGCAGTACTTGGCCGCAGAAAGCCATGCGCAGGCCGATCGTGATGCCCAAAACCGCCAAGAACTTGAGGCTCAACTGGCGCGTTTGCAGGCCGATTTGGAACAGCGCATTGAGCAGTCAGGCAACACACTGGCAGCTTACATCGGTGAGTTGGAAGACCGGATCGAGTCGACTGCCGCCAGTGCTGCCGTGGAGGCCAAAATTAAGCGCGTGGACTGAGTCCTGACCGCCCTTGCTTGATTTCAGCCCGTTGCGACGGCTTTGAGCGCGTAACCAGCCCGCGGGAAATGCACGTGCACCGTGCCCGCCCGCGGGTCGACCCGGCGCAGCGTGCAGTGCATGCGCGTGGCGGCCATCAACTCACCTTCGGTCGGCTCGGGGCCAAAGGTTTCGGCGCTGATGCTCACCTGGCTGCCCAAGGCAATACCGTGTTCGTCCTGAAAAGTATCGTCTTGCAGTGCCAAGGGCATGGCCCGCGCTGCGATCTCGATCGCTGCCTCAGAACTGAGTTCTTGAGAGCTGCCGTGACCGATGGCGGTCATGCGCGCCAGCCAGTCCAGCACCGCCGGGGTGAGCGACAAGATGTCGGCCAGCGCCGGCGTTTGCTGTTGCGTGAACCAAAGCGGGTGGTACATCGCAAAGTCGGCGATACAAGGGGCCTCGCCCAGCAAAAAAGGATGGCGGTCGAGCATGTCTGAGAGGCGGCGCAAATACGATTTGTAGGCCACGGCCGCATCGGCTGGGCGCAGTCGCATCATGCCGCTGCTCATGGCGCCGCGGTCGGCTCGAAAAGACTGCAAAGCCTCGGGCTCCAAGTGATCAAAAAACTGCGCCAAACCGCGCGGCTGCATGTTGTAAGCCATGGCCGCCCAAAACAGCGTGCTGTCGCCCCATTGCGCCAGCGTGCGCGCCAAACCTTTGACCGGTTCTGGGTACAGCGTTGGCTGCGGCTGAAGGTGTTCAAGCACATCAGCGATCAAGGCGGTGTCGCAATAAACATCGGCACCGATTTGCAGCACGGGCGTCTTGCGGTAGCCGCCGGTCAGGGCCAGCAGGTCGGGCTTGGGCATCACCATCGGAATCAAGACCGATCGCCAGGGCAGCTTTTTACAGCCCAGCATCAGCCGTACTTTTTCGGCGAAAGGAGACTTCGGGTAATGGTGAAGAATCAGCTCGGACATGGCATTTCCCTTGTTTTGAAGGCGCGTTGGCTTGAAAAGAAGCTCAGTCGGTCGAGATTTGATTGGCCGGCAAGCCGGCGCGGGTGCCCTGATTGTCGGGCCGCTTGACGTATTTGAAGGTGCCGGTCGAATGGGCGCAAGCATTGCCCTGGCTGTCGTAGAGCTTGGCTTCGACAAAAGCCATCTTGGCGGTGCGCTGAATCAGGTGTCCGTGACACGTCAAGAGGCTGCCGTCGCCAGGCGCTGGCTGCATGAAGGTGGTTTTCATTTCGATCGTAACCACCCCCATTTCTGGCGCCACACTGCGGGCGGCGCTGGCCATTGTCACGTCCAGCAGCGTCATGACGGCACCGCCATGGGTCACGCCAAACGAGTTTTGATGGGCCGGTTGCGCCGCAAACTCAAGGGTTGATTCGCCGTTTTCAAAACGAATCAGCTCAAAGCCAAGGTGCGTGACAAAAGGGATTTCAACGCCGAATTTCATGATTTCAATTCAAGTGATAAGAGCGCAACGCCGCAGGTCTGTAAGAGCGCAACGCCGCAGGCCTGTGACGGTCAGTCGGCCTTCAGCCGCGAACGCACATAAATCAGCACGACGCCAAGCAGCGCCAAGCCACCGCCGACCATGCTCCAGCACCAGCCTGCGGCATCGTCTGTGCGGGCCACCGACAGCCCCAGCACAAGGGTCAGCAAGCCGCCGTAAATCAACACCCAAATCAGCTGTTGCAGCTTTTTCAGGCTGTCGTGGCTGGCCATTTAAAGAACCTCAAAAATGCCAGCTGCACCCATGCCGCCACCCACACACATCGTCACACAAACGCGTTTGGCGCCGCGGCGCTTGCCTTCGATCAGCGCGTGACCGGTCAAACGTTGACCGCTCACGCCGTAGGGGTGGCCGACCGCAATCGAGCCGCCGTTGACATTCAGACGGTCCATCGGAATGCCGAGTTTGTCGGCGCAGTAAAGCACCTGCACGGCAAAGGCTTCGTTGAGCTCCCAGAGGTCGATGTCGCTGACTTGGAGGCCCAGTTTGGCCAGCACCTTGGGAATGGCGAAAACCGGTCCGATGCCCATTTCTTCAGGCTCGCAACCGGCCACAGCAAAGCCGAGAAAACGGCCCAGCGGGGTCAAACCTTTGCGCTCAGCCACGCGCTCGTTCATCACCACGACCGCCCCTGCACCGTCCGAAAACTGGCTGGCATTGCCGGCCGCGATGACGCCGCCCGGCATGGCCGGCTTGATGCCGCTGATGCCCTCTTGGGTGGTGCCTTGGCGAATTCCTTCGTCTTGGCTGACGGTCACTTTTTTGCTCATCAAGCCCATCACGGGGTCGACCACGCCGGCGATCACCGAGATCGGCGCGATTTCAGCCTCAAACAGTCCGGCAGCTTGCGCCGCGGCGGCCCTTTGCTGGCTGCGGGCACCGTACGCGTCCATGCGCTCGCGCGAAATGCTGTAGCGCTTGGCCACCATTTCGGCGGTTTGCAGCATGCTCCAGTAAATCTCGGGTTTGTTTTTCATCAACCAGTTGTCGGTCAGCATGTGCATGTTCATTTCTTGCTGCACGCAAGAAATACTCTCGACACCGCCAGCCACAAAGATGTCGGCCTCGCCAGCGATCACCCGCTGCGCGGCCAGGGCAATCGCTTGCAGGCCCGACGAACAAAAACGGTTCACGGTCATGCCAGAAACCGTCACCGGGCAACCGGCGCGCAAGGCGATCTGGCGTGCGATATTGGCGCCCGTGGCGCCTTCAGGGGTGGCGCAGCCGATGATCAAGTCATCGACCTCAGCGGCTTCAATGCCGGCGCGCTGCAAGGCATGCTCGACAGCGTGACCGCCCAGCGTGGCGCCATGCGTCATGTTGAAAGAGCCCTTCCAGCTTTTGGCCAAAGGGGTGCGGGCAGTCGAAACAATCACAGCTGATGTCATGGAATTCTCCGGATTTGGTGGGTCGGTTTCAGTTGAAGGTCTTGCCTTCAGCGACAAGGCGGACGAGCAGCGGTGCAGGCTGCCAGAACGACGCGTCATCCAGCGGGTTCAGGGCAAAGCGGTGCATGCTTTGCACCACATTGAAAAGGCCGACTTGGTCAGCGTAAATCATTGGACCGCCGCGCTGGGGAGGGAACCCATAGCCAAACACGTAGGCGATGTCGATGTCACTGGCTTTGGCGGCAATGCCTTCTTCCAAAATATGGGCGGCTTCGTTGACCAAGCTGAAAACCAGCCTTTGGACGATTTCTTCGTCGGCAATCTTGCGCGGCGTGATGCCCAAAGATTGACGGTGCGCCGTCACCATGGCGACCACCTCGGCATTCGGAATCGCGTCGCGTTTGCCGGGCAGATAGTCGTACCAGCCAGCGCCGGTTTTTTGGCCAAAGCGACCTTTCTCGCACAGCAAATCTGCCGTCTTGCTGTATTTCATCTCTGGCTTTTCACTGTACCGGCGTTTGCGAATGGCCCAACCGATGTCGTTGCCAGCCAAGTCACCCATGCGAAACGGACCCATCGCAAAGCCGAACTTTTCAGCGGCTTTGTCGACCTGCGCCGGGCTGCAGCCTTCGTCCAGCAAAAATCCGGCTTGACGGCCGTATTGCTCGATCATGCGGTTGCCAATAAAACCGTCACAGACGCCTGACACAACCGCTGTTTTACGGATTTTTTTGGCCAGCGCCATGACCGTTGCCATCACGTCTTTGGCGGTCTTTTCAGCCCGCACCACCTCCAGCAGCTTCATCACATTGGCGGGGCTGAAAAAGTGCAGCCCAACCACGTCTTGCGGACGCTGGGTGAAGCCGGCGATGACATTGACATCCAGCGTTGAGGTGTTGGACGCCAAGATGGCACCCGGCTTCATCACCCGGTCAAGTTCCTTGAAGACTTTTTCTTTCACGCCCATCTCTTCAAACACAGCTTCAATCACCATGTCCGCACTGCCCAGGTCGTCATAGCTCAGCGTGCTGCTCAACAGACTCATGCGCTGCGCGTACTTGTCTTGTTTGAGCTTGCCTTTTTTGACCTGCGCTTCGTAGTTTTTGCGGATGGTGGCGATGCCGCGGTCGAGCGCGTCCTGCTTCATTTCCAGCAACTGGACCGAAATGCCAGCGTTTAAAAAATTCATGGCAATGCCGCCGCCCATGGTGCCCGCACCAATCACAGCCACCGACTTGACCTCGCGCAGCAGCGTGTTGGCCGGCACATCGGCGATTTTGGAGGCGGCTCGCTCGGCCATGAACAAGTGACGCAGTGCGACGCTTTCGGGCGACAGCATCAGGTTGACAAACAGGTCACGTTCAAACGCCACGCCTGCATCGAAGCTTTTCTGCGTTGCGGCTTGCACCGCATCGACACATTTGAGGGGCGCTGGAAAATTCTTGGCCATGCCCTTGACCATGTTGCGGGCAAACTGAAAATAGCCGTCACCTTGCGGGTGTTTGCACGGCAAGTTGCGCACCAGCGGCAACGGCCGCGCGTCGGCGATGTCTTGCGCCAAGGCCAAGGCTTCGGCGGCCAAAGACGCTGCCGATGCGCTGATTTTGTCAAACAGTTTTTGGCCCGGCAACATCGCCAGCATCTCGCTTTGGATGGCTTCCCCGCTGACGATCATGTTCAGCGCCGGCTCCACACCCAAGGCCCGAGGCAAGCGTTGCGTGCCGCCGGCGCCCGGCAACAAACCGAGCTTGACTTCGGGCAGGGCAATGCTGCAGCCGGGTGCAGCGATGCGGTAATGGCAAGCCAGCGCCAGTTCCAAGCCGCCCCCCATGCAGACCGAGTGCAGCGCGGCCACCACCGGTTTGCTGCTGTGTTCAAGCGCCAAAAGCACACTGCGTAAATTGGGTTCGGCCATGGCCTTGTCGGTGCCAAATTCTTTGATGTCGGCACCGCCTGAAAAAGCCTTGCCAGCGCCGGTGATGACAACCGACTTGACCGCGCTGTCTGCCTGCGCTTGCAGCAAGCCATCGGTGACGGCGCGGCGAGTGACCAGGCCCAAACCATTGACCGGTGGGTTGTCGAGCGTGATGACAGCCACGCTGCCTTGAACTGTGTAATGCGCTGTCATGGGTGTCTCTTTCTGGGGTAATGACTAAAAAAAAGGTCGGTCGATGATAAAACACAGCTGTCTCACGTGGGGCAACACGGGCACGCGCTGCGCCATCGTTGCCCTAACCTAAATAACTACAAAAATCTCGTCATGCTTAGCGGGTAGTATCGTCCGCAAGGTTAACCTTCGCGATCAATGCCGTTTTTCAAGCATCTGCCATAGTAGCCGAGGCCGGCAGCAGGCAAATGCATTGGACACCTTTCAGCAGGGTGTTTTTCCAGTCCACCAAGGCGTTAAAGTTCAGTTCCAAGACATTCTCTAAGGTCAGTCATGCGCATTTTGTATTCATGGGTTCAATCTGGCTGGCTCGTTTGCAGCGTGGCAATGCTCTGCGCCTACAGCGCCACGGCCCAGTCGGCTGACCGGCCAGCCAAGTTTGCGGTGGCCAACAGCCAAGTGCTCATCTTGGGTATTCTGACCGCCCCTTTGCAAAAACAGCCTCAAAACCCAACCGCTGCCGTGCGCACCCGCTACCCGGCACAGGTGCTGCTTCCAGCCAACGCAGAACAAGTCATCAGCTCCCCCGTCAATGGCCTGGTCTTGCAACTGTTGGTGCAGACCCATGAGTCGGTTCGCAGCGGCGCGCCTTTGGTCCGAATTGCCAGTGCCGAGTTTGGTCAGCAGCAGTTGCAGTTGCTGCAAGCCGGCACGCGGGCACGTTTGGCAGTCCAGGCCAGCCAGCGGGAGCAAGCTCTTTTTGCGGAGGGGCTGATCGCCCAGCGGCGTGTCCAAGAAGCGCAAGCCAGCCTGATGGACGCCGAAGCGGCCTTGCTGCAGGCTAAGGCCACCTTGCGCCTGATGGGCATGTCCAAGCCCGGTATCGACAAGCTGATGGCGACCGGCCAGCCCCAAGAGAGTTTGCTGTTGACGGCGCCGCAGGCTGGCGTAGTCACCGAACTGGCGGTGAAACCGGGCCATCGGGTCGACCCCAGCACGGCTTTGCTGCACTTGGCGCAAACCGGCACGCTTTGGCTGGAAATTCAAGTGCCGGTGGCTGACAGTGCCCCTTGGTTGCCTGGCACCCAGCTGACCGTTTTGGGCCGCGGTGTGACTGCCCGCATTGTCAGTCGCAGCGCGCTGGTGGACGCCGCCAGTCAAATGGTCACCTTGCGGGCGCTGGTTCTGGGCCAACCCAATCTTCTGCGGCCGGGCGAGCTGCTGTCGGTCGACCTGCCCACAGCGGCCAGTGCGGACGGTTGGGAACTCCCGCTGACGGCGCTGGTTCACGACGGTCAACAGGCGTATGTATTTTTGCGCACGGCGGACGGCTTTGAAGCCAGAGCGGTCCAAGTCATCGCCAGTGCCGGTCAACGGGTGCGGATTCAGGGTTCCGTCAAAGCCGGTGAGCAAGTCGCTGTCAGCGGTGTTGTGGCGCTCAAAGGGGCCTGGTTGAATCAGGCGGACGTTCAGTGATGCTGGCCAAATTGGTTCAATTTTCTTTGGCGCAGCGCTTTTTTGTGCTGCTGGCCACCCTGCTGCTGGCCGCTGCCGGCTGGTATGCCTTGCGCGGTTTGCCGATCGACGCTTTCCCGGATGTTTCGAGCACGCAGGTCAAGATCATCATGAAAGCGCCGGGCATGACACCGGAAGAGGTCGAAAGCCGTATCTCGGTGCCGATCGAGGTGGACATGCTGGGCATTCCGAAAACCAAAATTCTGCGCTCCGTCACCAAGTACGGTTTGGTCGACGTGACGATCGACTTTCAAGACGGCACCGACATTTATTGGGCACGACAGCAGGTCAGCGAACGGCTGGGCGGTTTGAGCGCCAGTTTGCCGATGGGCATTTCGGGTGGCATGGCGCCAGTCACCACGCCGCTCGGCGAAATGTACATGTTCACCGTCGAAGCCGACGCCATGACGCTGGCTGAGCGCCGCAGCCTGCTCGACTGGGTCATTCGGCCCGCGCTGCGCACCGTGCCGGGCGTCGCCGATGTGAATGCCTTGGGCGGCGTCGTCAGGGCCTACGAAATCGTCCCGGACCCGGTTCGCATGGCGGCCAGCGGCGTGACCCTGACGCAACTGAAAGAAGCGGTTGAAGCCAACAACCGCAATGACGGCGCCGGCCGCTTGCGTGAAGGTGACGAAGTGCTGCTGGTGCGCACCGAAGGCAGCATCAACAGCTTAGAAGATTTACGCGCCATTGTCGTCACGCTGCAAGGCGGCTCGCCCGTGCGCTTGGGCAACTTGGCCGACGTCAGCATCGGCACCGTGACGCGCAACGGCGTCGTCACGCAAGACGGGCGTGCAGAGGCGGTGCAAGGTTTGGTGCTGGGTCTGGCCGGTTCAAACGCCCAAAAAGTGGTCGCGGGCGTGCGTCAAAAATTGGCCGAACTCCAAGCCAGCCTGCCTGCGGGCGTGGTGATCAAGACCTTTTACGACCGCTCCTCGCTGGTCACCAAGGCGGTCAATGCGGTCTCCATGGCGCTGCTGGAAGCGACGCTGCTGGTGATTATTTTGCTGGGCTTGTTTTTGGGCAATATTCGCGCCGCTTTGACGGTGGCGCTGGTGCTGCCCTTGGCCGCGCTGATCACCTTTATTTTGATGAGCAGCTTTGGCATGTCGGCCAACCTGATGAGCTTGGGCGGTCTGGCGATTGCCATCGGCATGTTGGTCGACGCCGCCATCGTGGTGGTTGAAAACATCGTGCAGCGTCTGGCCACCGACCCGAGCGCCAGCAAACTGCCGCGTCTGCACCTCATTTACCGCGCCGTGCGTGAAGTGGCGGTGCCAGTCGCGGCGGGTATTTTGATCATCATCACGGTGTTCTTGCCGCTGCTGACTTTGCAAGGGCTGGAGGGCAAATACTTTGTGCCTGTGGCCCTGACCATCGTTTTTGCACTGGCCGGTTCCCTGGTTTTGTCACTCACCGTTATTCCGGTGCTGGCGTCTTATGTGCTGCGCGACGTCAAGCACCAAGACCCTTGGTTGCCACGCCAACTCTTGGCGCTGTATGAACCGGCGCTGGGCTGGGCCATGCGCAGCCAGCGCACGGTGGCGGCGGCGGCGCTGGTCATGCTGCTGGGCGCTGGGGTGATTTACAGCCAAGTCGGCAAGACCTTCATGCCGACCATGGACGAGGGCGACTTGATCGTCGGGATTGAAAAACTGCCGTCCATCAGCCTGGAACAAAGCGCTGCGCTGGACCTGAAAATTCAACAAGCCCTCATGGCGGCCATTCCTGAAGTGCACGGCATCGTGGCCCGCGCTGGCTCCGACGAGATCGGCCTCGACCCAATGGGTCTGAACCAGACCGACAGCTACTTGCTGCTCAAGCCGCAAGGCGAATGGCGCATGAAGACCAAAGAAGCCCTGAAGGACGAGGTGCGCAAGGTGCTCGACCCCATGCCCGGCATTCTTTACAGCTTCACGCAACCGATCGAGATGCGTGTGTCGGAGATGATCATTGGCGTGCGCGGCGACGTGGCCGTCAAGATCTTCGGCCCCGACCTGAACAAGCTCAACGACTATGCCAACCGGATCGAAGTCTTGCTGAAGACCGTGCCCGGCAACCAAGATGTCTACACCGTTGAAAACGATGGCGTGCAATACCTCCAGGTGACGGTCGACCGTTTGCAGGCCGGTCGACTGGGCTTGAGCGTCGAGGAAGTTCAGGACGCGCTGCGCATGCAGATCGAAGGCCAACGCGCCGGCGTGGTGATTGAAAACAATCGACGCACACCGATTGTTTTGCGCGGTGCTGAAAGCCTGCGCATGTCGCCGGCTGATTTTTCGGCCCTGCGCATCACCGCTAAAAATGGCCACACGGTGGCTTTGACCAGCGTGGCCAAGCTGGAGCGCGCCGTCGGCCCGGTCAAGATCGACCGTGAAATGGGCAGTCGTTACAGCGTGGTCGTGGCCAATGTCATGAACCGGGACTTGGTCGGCTTTGTCGGCGAAGCCAAAGCCTTGGTCACCGAAAAGGTGCCGCTGGAGCCGGGTTATCGCATCAGCTGGGGCGGCCAGTTTGAAAACCAGCAACACGCTGCGGCCCGGCTCAGCGTGGTGGTGCCGGTCGCTCTTGGCTTGATTTTTGTCTTGCTGTTTGCAACCTTCCGCTCGGTCCGCCAAGCGCTGCTGATTTTGAGCATCATCCCATTTGCACTGGTCGGCGGCATCGTCGCTTTGTGGCTCACCGGCGAATACCTGTCGGTGCCGGCCTCGGTCGGTTTCATTGCGCTGCTCGGCATCACGGTGCTCAACGGCGTGGTTTTGGTGAGCTATTTCAACCAACTGAAAAGCGAGGGCTTGGCCATGATGGAGGTTGTGATGCAAGGCGCCAAGCGCCGTCTGCGACCGGTTTTGATGACCGCCTCGATCACCGCCTTTGGTTTGATCCCCCTGCTCTTTGCCACCGGGCCGGGGTCTGAGATTCAACGCCCGCTGGCCATCGTCGTGATCGGCGGATTGATCACGGCCACAGCCTTGACCTTGCTGCTGCTGCCGATGTTGTATTTGCGCTTTGGCTTTGCGAAAAGAAAGAATACCGATGTCTGACCTGTGCTTGACCTTGCTGTGCCCACCGGCTGTTGAAGAAAAACTGCTCGACCTGCTGCTCATGTCGGCCAACGCCAGCCGCTTCACCAGCGCCCCCACCGCCGCGCACGGCTTGGCTTTCAGCGCCCTCAGTCAGACTGAGCAAGTGCTGGGCCGCAGCTTCGCAACCCAGGTGCAAGTGATCATTGCCAGCGCTGACAAAGTCGCCCTGCTGGAAGCCATCCAAGCGCAATTGGCTGGGGCCGGTGTGCGTTATTGGCTAACGCCGGTTGTGGAAGCGGGAGACATCGCATGATGACCCGATGTTTCATGCTCAGCCTGCTCATCGTGATGGGGCCAGCGCACGCCCTGCAAGCGCCCGTCGTTGTGGGGCTGTTGCCGACCGAGTTGGCCCGCCCGCTGCTGGCGCAAGACCCGCGCGTGGCAATCGCTCGGGCTGGTTTGGCGGTCGCGCGGCAAGAAGCCAACTTACTCGAAGTGTCACCCTACGAATGGACTGCCAAGGCCTTGGGGCAACGCCGGTCGATGGACACCGGTGCCCAGTACCGCGAATGGAACGTCGGTCTCGAGCGGACCATCCGGCTGCCGGGCAAGCTGACGGCAGACCGCAATATCGGCCAGGCTACCTTGGAAGAAGCCGGGGCGCGTTACGGCGAGGCGCTGCATGAGTCGGCCAAAGAATTGGGCTCGTTGTGGATCGGTTGGTTGGGCTCGGAACGCGAGCATGAACTGGCAAGCGCTAATTTTCAGGCCGTGCAAGAGAACTTGCTGGCCGTCGACAAACGCAACCGGGCCGGCGACGCATCCCGGCTCGACCTGAACTTGGCCAGTGCCGAGCTGGCAGAGCAAAAACGCTTGCGCAACGATGCACAAACCCGCGCTGCCGCAGCATGGGCCCGCATCTCAGCCAGATTCCCCGGCATCCAGCCCTTGCGCACCGAACTGCCGTCGCTGCAGTCGGTGACTGAGGACATCAGCCAGTGGCGCGACCGAATCTTGGCCGAGAGCGACGTGCTCAAACTCGCACAATCGCAGCTGCGATCCGCGCAAGCGCAGGCAGAACGAGCGCACGCCAGTCGTTTTGCCGACCCCACGGTGGGCGTCTTCAGCGCCTCGGATGTGGGCGGCCGAGAACGGCTGATGGGTCTGAGTATCAGCATCCCGCTGGTCGGCGACTTGCGCGATGCCCGCAGCGCCAAAGCTGTTGCCGTGGTTGAAGTGGCCCGCCAAACGGTAGAACTCATTCAGCGTGAATTAGAAACCGACATCGCCACCGCTGTGGTGACGACCCGCGGCTTGTATGCCAGTCTGCAAATGGCCAATGAAGGCGCACGCGCCATGCTAGAAAACGCCAAACTGGTGCAGCGCGCCTATGCCCTGGGCGAAGGTGATCTGCAATCCTTGCTGCTGGCCAGACGCCAAGCCACGGCCGCAGAAAACAGCGCCCTGCAAGCCCAAGTCAGCGCCTTGAAAGCTTTTTACGGGCTGCTCACCGATGCTCACTTTATTTGGGATCTGGCGCACGATTAACCGACGGATCAACCCGGCAGTTTGTAGTCCTTCAACACTTCGCGCAGCCGGGTTTTGAGCATCTTGCCGGTGGCACCGATCGGGATCGCATCGACAAACACCACGTCGTCGGGAATCTGCCACTTGGCGGTTTTGCCGTCGTAAAAACGCAGCAGTTCTTCTCGCGTGACCTCAGCCCCCGGCTTTTTGACGACCGCGATGATCGGACGTTCGTCCCATTTGGGGTGTGCCACGCCGATGCAGGCGGCCATCGCCACCGCCGGGTGCGCCACGGCGATGTTTTCAATGTCGATCGAGCTGATCCATTCACCGCCAGACTTGATCACGTCTTTGCTGCGATCGGTGATTTGCATGTAGCCGTCGGCGTCAATCGTGGCGACGTCGCCGGTCGGAAACCAACCGTCGACCAAGGGTGCCGGGCCCTCCCCTTTGTAATAGTCCCGCACAATCCACGGCCCTTTGACCAGCAAGTCACCGTAAGTTTTGCCGTCCCAGGGCAACTCAGCGCCATGCTCATCGACAATTTTCATGTCGACGCCAAAAATCGCCCGCCCTTGCTTCAGACGAATCTTCATCATGTCCTCTGGCGGCAAGCCTTGGTGCTTGTTTTTCAAGGTGCACAGCGTGCCCAGCGGACTCATTTCGGTCATACCCCAGGCGTGCAGCACTTCAACGCCGTAGTCGTCATTGAAGGCGCTGATCATGGCCGGTGGGCAGGCCGAACCACCAATCACCGTGCGCTTCAGGCTGGAAAACTGCAGACCCGCCGGCTTCATGTGGGTCAGCAGCATTTGCCAGACCGTTGGCACGCCAGCGGCGTAGGTCACTTGCTCGGCCTCAATCAGTTCGTAAATTGATTTGCCGTCCAGCGCGGGCCCCGGAAACACCAATTTGGTACCGGTGAGTGAGGCTGAGTACGGTATGCCCCAGGCGTTGACATGGAACATGGGCACCACCGGCAACACGGCGTCACGCGCCGACAAGCTCATGACGTCTGGCAAGGCCGCTGCGTAGGCGTGCAAGGTGGTCGAGCGATGACTGTACAAAGCGGCCTTGGGATAGCCGGTGGTGCCGCTGGTGTAGCACATGCTAGAAGCCGAGTGCTCGTCAAACGTCGGCCATTGGTACGTTTTAGGGTGCGGGGCGATCCAGGCTTCGTAGCTGATGAGCCCAGGAATACCGCTGTCCGCCGGCAGTTTGTCGGCATCACACAGCGCGACATAGTGGCGAATGGTTTTGCACTGGCTGTGGACGGCTTTGACCAGCGGCAAAAAGCTCATGTCAAAGCACAGCACCTGGTCTTCGGCGTGGTTAGCAATCCAAGCGATTTGGTCGGGGTGCAGGCGTGGGTTGATGGTGTGCAACACCCGGCCCGAACCGCTGACGCCGTAATACAGCTCAAAGTGGCGGTAGCCATTCCAGGCCAGCGTGGCGACCCGGTCACTGAACTCCAGCGCCATGCCGTCAAGCGCATTCGCCACCTGACGCGAGCGCTGCGCTGCGTCTTTGTAGGTGTAGCGGTGAATGTCGCCCTCAACCCGGCGCGAGACGATTTCGACGTCGGCGTGATGCCGCTCGGCAAAATCAATCAGGTTTGAAATCAGCAGGGGTTGGTCTTGCATTAAGCCGAGCATCTTGAATATCCATGTCTTCGTTGTTTTGAGATACTGGCTTTGTACCACTGAAATCTTGCTGCAGCCGATCAACAAGGTTGATACGGTATTGATCGGACTCTGCGCCGATTTTGCCAACTCAGAGACAATCCACTCATGATTTTGAACTTCTCCGAGACTCTGCCTGTGACGCCTGTGATGCCCATAACGCCTGAAGCGTCAACGCCGCCGCCGTTGGCTTGGCGCAACCGCTTCGCCCGGCTGGGCAGTGATTTCTCGACCCCACAACCCTTGCGCCCACTGACGGAGCCGTACTGGGTCAGCCGCAACGCGGCCTTGGCCCGTGAACTCGGCCTCGACGCGTCATGGCTGGCCTCGCAAGAGGCGCTCGAAACATTCACCGGCAACCGCGTTTTGCCGGGCTCCGAGCCCTTGGCCAGCGTTTACAGCGGTCATCAGTTTGGCCAATGGGCCGGGCAACTGGGCGACGGTCGGGCCACCCTGCTGGGGGAATTGCAGACCCCACAAGGTGGCATGGAAATGCAACTCAAGGGGGCCGGTCTGACGCCCTACTCGCGCGGCGGCGATGGCCGTGCGGTGTTGCGCAGCTCGATACGCGAATACCTCTGCTCAGAAGCCATGCACGGCTTGGGCATTCCGACCACCCGTGCCCTGTGCCTCACCGGCTCTGACGACCGGGTGCGCCGCGAAGAAGTTGAAACCGCAGCCGTGGTGGCGCGCACATCCCCAAGCTTCATTCGCTTTGGGCATTTCGAACACTTCAGCCACGGCAATCAACACGCCCAACTGAAAACACTCGCCGAATTTGTCATCGAGCACCATTACCCGGCCTGCTGCGATGCCGCTCAACCCTACGCCGCCTTGCTGCAAGCCGTCAGCGAGCGCACGGCAGAGCTCATGGCCGCCTGGCAATCGGTGGGCTTTTGCCACGGCGTGATGAACACCGACAACATGAGCATCCTCGGGCTGACGATCGACTACGGCCCCTTCCAGTTTTTGGATGCCTTTGACCCCGGCCATGTTTGCAATCACTCGGACACGCAAGGCCGCTACGCCTACAACAAACAGCCGAACATCGCCTACTGGAATCTTTTTTGCTTGGGTCAGGCCTTGTTGCCCTTGATTGAAAACCAAGAACACGCGTTGGCGGCGTTGGAATCGTACAAAACCGTGTTTCCCCAAGCCTTGGAAAAACGCCTGCGTGCCAAGCTCGGCTTGTCGAGCGTTGCGGCACTCGACGATCACAAAACGCTGATCGAAAACACGCTGAAATTGCTCGCAGCGCACCAGATCGATCACACCATTTTCTGGCGTCGCTTGTGCGATTTTTCAACACCCACAGGACGCGAGTCCGTGCGTGACTTGTTTTTAGATCGCCCGGCTTTTGAGGTCTGGGCTGCGTCCTACGCCGATCGGCTGGAGCCGGAAAACCAGCCTGCCAGCCGCGAGTTGATGCGCAAGACCAACCCCAAGTTCATTTTGCGCAACCACCTAGGCGAGCAGGCGATTCGCGCTGCGGGCGTTCAAGACTATTCAGAAGTTGAGAAACTCCTGCACGTGCTCCAATCACCATTTGACGAGCATGAAGACATCGCCGGCCACCAAGCCTTGGCAGATTTCCCGCCGGACTGGGCAGCCGGCATTGAGATCAGCTGCAGTTCGTAAAACCACATTTAAAA
Source organism: Polaromonas sp. (assembly GCA_040400815.1). Taxonomy (GTDB): domain Bacteria; phylum Pseudomonadota; class Gammaproteobacteria; order Burkholderiales; family Burkholderiaceae_C; genus Polaromonas. The sequence goes on from JBBAPN010000003.1 coordinate 61,437, forward strand.
AGAACCTCTCATGACCTACAAAATTGAAAAAACCGACGCTGAGTGGAAGGCTCTGCTGGCCGACAAAGGCGCAGAACCTGCCGCTTTTGACATCACCCGCCATGAATCGACTGAGCGCGCTTACAGCGGCAAATACGAAGGCAACAAGGCTGACGGCACTTACGCGTGCATCTGCTGTGGCAAACCGCTGTTTGACGCCTCTACCAAATACGAATCAGGCTCTGGCTGGCCCAGCTACTTTGCCCCGCTGAGCAGCGACGCGGTGGCCACCAAAATCGATCGTTCGCTGTTTGGCCAGCGCGTAGAAGCGCATTGCCCCGATTGCGGCTGCCACCTCGGTCATGTGTTCGAGGACGGCCCAGCACCCACCGGCCTGCGCTACTGCATGAACTCGGCGTCGCTGGAATTCACCCCAAAATGATCTTGCATGTGTGGCTGCCCGCGCAGCTTGCGTTGGCCGCCCAGTGATGCATTTGACCGTTTGATGTTTTTTGCAAATTAGAAAAAACTTACTTTCTATGCAAAATTTCTGGTGCTCACGGATGATCGCAGTGGCTCTTTGCTTGCTGAATGGAGCGCTTTTTGCACAATCGCCACTGCCATTCAACGAGGCCTATGCCGCTGACCTGAAAGAAGAAGTGGTCCGAATCAAGGTCACTGTCAAAGACCTTTACGGCAGGCTCGAGTCGCGGTTGATTCCTGTCACTCTTTACCGACCGGATGGTGACGGTCCTTATCCCTTCGTTGTTTTTAACCATGGCCGGGCCCCAGGTGCTAAGAGGGCTGTCCAATCTCGCTATCGACCTGAGCACGCAGCCCGCTATTTGGTGGCCAAAGGTTTGGTGGTTTTTGTGCCTATGCGGGTTGGATACGGCGAAACCTATGGCGATTTCGATCCCGAATACGCTGGGACTTGTCGAAATCCTGCCAGCATCGAGGCCATGTCCATCGCTGCCTCAGACCAGATCCTGGCTGTCGCTGAGTTTGCGCGCTCTTTGCCTTATACAGACGCTTCACGCTGGCTGGTCGCAGGTCAATCGGTGGGCGGTCTTGCGGCGGTGGCCACCGCAGGTCGCAAACCCAAGGGTTTGATCGGTGGCATCAATTTTTCAGGCGGCACTGGGGGCGACCCCGATCAAAATCCATCCAACCCTTGCGGGCCACAGCGAATGGCCAATTATTGGGGCAAGTTGGCCAGCCAGGAGGCGCCGCCCATGCTCTGGCTGTATTGGCAGAACGACAAGTACTGGGGTGCAGACCATCCCAAGACCTGGCACAAAGCATGGGTCACAGGGGGTGGCGCTGCAGACTTCAAGACTTTTCCACCGGCTGGTCTGGACGGGCATTCCGGGCTGAACATCGACATGGACAGCTGGCTGCCGGTGGTTGATGCGTTCCTGTCCAAACTCGGATTCTCTCAAGCAGCCATCGTCAGCCGTTCACCGGCTACCACCTTTGCAAAGATTTCCAGCGTGGACGATGTGCCGGTCAGCGCTCTCGGCAAGGCCGGCTATGCCAGGTTTTTGGAGTCCAAATCGCCTCGTGCTTTTGCCGTCGGCGACAGTGGCGCATGGGGTTCTGCAGCGGGTGACTATGCGCTGGGCAAAGCGCTGGGGAATTGTCAGCGGAGTGGCCAACAGTGCAGCCCGTATGCGGTCGACAACGATGTGGTGTGGCAAGCCGCGGTGGCCAATTGACAGCCGGGCCAAAAACAAACAGCAATCTCCCGCCATAATCACGCCATGAAAATTTTGTTCGACTTTTTGCCGATTGCCCTCTTTTTTGGCATGTTCAAGTACGCCGAGGGCAACCGTGATTGGGCGGCCGCTTTGGCCACCGACTGGCTCGGTTTCATGGTCGCTGGTGGTTCGGTGGGGCCGGCAGAGTCACCGGTGTTGCTGGCCACCGTGGTCGTCATTGTGGCCACGATGGCGCAAATTCTCTGGCTCAAAATAGCGGGTAAAAAAGTCGACACCATGCTTTGGGTCAGCCTGGCGCTGGTCACTTTGCTGGGCGGTGCGACCATTTATTTTCACAGCGAAAGCTTCATCAAATGGAAGCCGACGGTGCTGTATTGGGTCATGGGCGGGGCCTTGCTGATCGGTCAGTTGGTCTTTAAAAAGAACGGCATCCAAAAATTAATGGGCGCCCAAATGAGTCTGCCCGAGGCCGTCTGGGGCCGCGTCAACCTGAGTTGGGTGGGATTTTTTGGCTTGATGGGGGTTCTCAATCTGTGGGTAGCGTTCAACTTCTCAACCAGTGCTTGGGTCAATTTCAAGCTCTTCGGTGGCATGGGACTGATGTTCGCATTCGTTGCCGTGCAGGCGCTTTATTTGAACAAATACATTAAAACGGACACAGCCCCATGAACGACGTTTCTGTGCTGCCAACGGCTGCGGCCATTGAAGCTCAATTGCAGCTTGATTTGCAGCCCACCGCCTTGCAAGTGATCGACGAAAGCAGCGATCACGCGGGTCACGCGGGCGCCAATGCGCAAGGTGCTGGGACGCACTTTCGCGTGCGCATTGCGAGTGCGCTGTTTGACGGTAAAAGCCGCGTCGCTCGGCACCGGCTTGTGTATGATTCACTGCAAAATTTCATCGACCAAGGGCTGCACGCTTTGGCCATCGAGATCGTCGACAAGGCCTGAATCCGGACAACACGCTGAAGTTTGATGCGCTTGCCATTGTCTGGTGTTGGGCTGCGACTCGGTATTTCTACACTTTCTTTTTCTTTTCTTTTACTCATCTTTCAAGATCGCAAGGATTCCGCATGAAAAAAAATCGTCTCATCACCACCGCTTTGACCTGCCTGTTGGCCGTCAGCGCAACCGCTGTTTTGGCGCAAAACGTCGCCATCGTCAATGGCAAAGCAGTCCCCAAAACGCGTCTTGACGCGTTGGCGCAGCAAGTTGAAAACAGCGGTCGCCCGGTCACCCCAGAGATGCAGGGTCAACTGCGCGAGGAAGTGATTGCCCGCGAGGTCTTCATGCAAGAGGCTGACAAGCTGGGCTTGTCGGCCAGCGACGAGTTCAAGGCACAGATGGAACTGGCGCGCCAGACCATTCTGATTCGTCAGCTGTTTGCTGATTTCCAAAAGAAAAATCCCATCACGGACGCGGACCTGAAAGCCGAATACGAAAAATTTGCAGCGGCCAACGGCGGCAAAGAATTCAAAGCTCACCACATCTTGGTCGACAAAGAAGCTGACGCCAAAGCCATCATTGCCAGCTTGAAAAAAGGCGGCAAATTTGAAGACATCGCCAAGAAGCAGTCGAAAGACACCGGCTCCGGCGCCAAAGGGGGCGATCTTGATTGGGCCAATCCCAACAGCTACGTGCCTGAGTTCAGTGCCGCCTTGCTCAAACTGAGCAAGGGCCAGCTCACGGCAGAACCGGTCAAGACCCAGTTTGGCTACCACGTCATCCGTGTTGACGATGTGCGTGACGTCAAGTTGCCTGCCTTTGAAGAAGTCAAGCCGCAAATTTCGCAGCAAATGCTGCAAGAAAAGGTCGGCGCTTTCCAGCAGAATCTGCGCGCCAAAGCCAAGGTCGAGTAAGCCGCTTGCAGCTGCCGTCGCAGATCACAGCGGTTGACCACGCAGCGCACAGCGCCCTGCAACTCACCACTCGCCACGGCAAGCTGCTGGTTTCTTTGCAAGGTGCGCAAGTCTTGTCTTGGCGGCCAAGCGGACAACGCGATGTTTTTTGGTTATCGCCAACCTGTTTGCCCGAACCGGCGGCCATTCGGGGCGGCGTCCCAGTGTGCTGGCCCTGGTTTGCCAAGCAGGGACAAGCCAGCACAGCCGTTCAACACGGCCCAGTGCGTAACATGGCTTGGCGAATCAGCAGCGTTCACAGCAGCAGCGACGACGAAGTTTCTGTCAGTTTTGAGCCGGTTTCGCAGTTACAAGGTGACTTGGCTGCCGCCGGTGTGCCGCAGGGCTTGCATGTGAGCCTTCGCATCACGCTGGGGGCGAGCTTGCTTCAGTCCCTGCAAACGCACAACCGTGGCAGAGCCGCTTTTGAGTTGTCGCAAGCTCTGCACAGTTATTACGCGGTCAGCCATGCCCAGCATGTTGCCATTGAAGGCATTCAGGGCCTGCGCTACACCGACCGTCTGCGCGCCTTAACGCAAGACCTGCAGCGCACCCCTTTTGTGTTGAATGACGCTTGCGACCGCACCTACGAACAGCCACTTGAAACAGCCGATTTGCGCATGCATCGCTACACCCTGGCAGATTCACGCTGGCAAAGGCGCATCGACATTGATGCAGTGGGCAGTCGATCCGTCGTGGTGTGGAATCCAGGCGGCGACAACGCCCGCAACATGTCTGACCTGCCGAATGAAAGTTGGCCGGACTTTATGTGCATCGAAGCGGCGAATGCCGGACCGGATGTGATTCACCTTCAGCCCGGTGAAAGTCACACCTTGACCCAGCACTTGCGCCTGACGGTTACACCTTAAACCCCGTTAGTCATGGCCGAGGAGTGGCCTTTCTTCGACCTGTTGCCTACTCAAGCCATCAACCGACCCATTTCCGCGCATTGCGCCAAATTTGCATCCATGGGCTGAAGTCCTGGATGTCGCCGGTCGTCCAGCTCATCTGCACATTTCGGAAAACACGTTCCGGGTGCGGCATCATCGCGGTGAAGCGGCCATCTGCCGTGGTCACCGCCGTCAGTCCGCCGGGGCTGCCGTTCGGGTTCGCCGGATAGGCTTCAGTCGGCTGGCCAAGGTGGTCGGTGAAGCGCATCGCTGCAATCGCTTTGGCCGCATTGCCGCGTCGGGCAAAGTTGGCAAAACCTTCCCCGTGGGCGACGGCAATCGGCATGCGAACGCCGGCCATGCCTTGCAAGAAAAGGCTAGGCGAATCCAGCACTTCGACCTGGCCTAAGCGGGCTTCAAAGCGCTCACTGAGGTTGGTCGTGAAGCGCGGCCAAGCGTCGGCACCGGGAATGATGCTGGCCAGTTCAGCGAACATCTGGCAGCCGTTGCAAACACCCAGACCAAACGTGTCGGAGCGTGCGAAGAAAGCTTTGAACTCCTCGGCCAACACCGCGTTGAATAAGATCGAGCGAGCCCAGCCAATGCCGGCGCCCAGCGTGTCGCCGTAGCTGAAACCACCGCAGGCCACCACGCCTTGGAAGTCCTTCAGTTTGGCTCGGCCGCTTTGCAAATCAGTCATGTGAACATCACAGGCTTCGAAGCCGGCGAGCGTGAAGGCGTAGGCCATTTCAACGTGTGAATTGACCCCTTGCTCGCGCAAAATCGCCACCCGCGGACGCGATAAATTCAAGGTGGGCGCGTTGATCGTTGGCGTGAAGGTCGCTGGCAGAAAAACATGCAAACCGGCGTTTTGCGGATCGCCAACGGAGGCATGCTCGGCATCAGCACCCGCCGGGTTGTCGCGCTGCTGGCAAATCTTCCAGCTGACGGCGTCCCAGACTTGGTGCAGGTCTTGCAACTTGGCAGCAAACACCATTTTGGTGTCGCGCCAAACTTGAATTTGACCTTTGCCGACCTCTAGCGCCGCGTGTTGCGGTCGGGTCTTGCCCACGAAGTGACTGCACTTGGACAAGCCGTGCTGTCGCAGCACTTGCATGACTTCGTTGCGGGCCGCTGTGCGGACCTGAATCACCACACCCAGCTCTTCATTGAAAAGGGCTTTGAGCGTCAGTTCCTCGCGGCGCGCGCTGACCTGCGTGGCCCAATTTTTACTGTCGCCGGTGTCCATCCGGCTGTCTGAAATGCCGTCGCCTTCAACCAGCAACATGTCAATGTTCAGCGAGACGCCGACTTGTCCGGCAAAAGCCATTTCGCACACAGCCGCCAACAGGCCGCCGTCGCTGCGGTCGTGGTACGCCAAGATCTCGCCTTGCGCGCGCAAGGCATTGATGCCGTTGACCAGATTGACCAAGTCTTGTGCATCGTCGAGGTCGGGCACAGCGCCCTCACCTCGCTCCAGCGTTTGCGCCAGGATCGATGCGCCCATGCGGCTTTGGCCTTTGCCCAGGTCAATCAGAATCAGCGTGGTGTCGGCTTCTTCGGTGTTCAGCTGCGGCGTCAGCGTACCGCGCACATCGGCCAGCGTGGCAAAAGCGGTGACGATGAGCGAAACCGGCGAAGTGACTTTTTTGTCGTCCCACACCGTGCGCATCGACAGTGAATCTTTGCCAACCGGAATCGACACGCCCAGTGCTGGGCAGAGTTCCATGCCGACGGCTTTGACGGTCTCAAACAGCGCAGCGTCTTGGCCCGGTTCACCGCAAGCGGCCATCCAGTTCGCCGACAGCTTGACGCGTGGCAGCTCGATCGGGGCGGCCAATAAGTTGGTGATGGCTTCAGCCACCGCCATGCGGCCTGATGCAGCAGCGTTGGTGGTGGCCAGCGGCGTGCGCTCGCCCATGCTCATGGCCTCGCCGGCAAAGCCTTGAAAATCGGCCAAGGTCACGGCGCAGTCTGCCACCGGCACTTGCCACGGGCCGACCATTTGGTCGCGGTGCGTGAGTCCGCCCACCGTGCGGTCGCCAATGCTGATGAGGAAGCGTTTGGAAGCCACGGTCGGGTGGCTCAGCACGTCGATCACGCTTTTTTGCAGATCGACGCCGGTCAAGTCCAACGCAGTCACGGCGATGGCCAGGCTCTGCACATCGCGGTGCATTTTGGGCGGCTTGCCGAGCAAGACGTTCATCGGCATCTGAACAGGTGATGTGGCCCCCACGCTGGCCGCTTCGTTGTCAAACAGAACCAAGTCTTTTTCTTCAGTCGCCACACCCACCACCGAGAACGGGCAACGCTCGCGTTCGCAGAAGGCTTGGAATTGCGGCAGCGACTCCGGCGCAATCGCCACCACGTAGCGTTCCTGGCTTTCGTTGCTCCAGATTTCTTTAGGGCTCAAGCCGCTTTCTTCCAGCGGCACGGCGCGCAGGTCAAAGCGGGCGCCGCGACCAGCGTCGTTGACGAGTTCTGGAAAGGCGTTCGACAAACCGCCCGCGCCAACGTCATGAATCGCCAAAATCGGATTGGCTGCACCGAGTTGCGCACATTGGTTGATGACCTCTTGCGCGCGCCGTTCAATCTCAGGATTGCCACGTTGCACGGAGTCGAAATCCAGTGCGGCAGCATTCGTCCCCGTGGCCATGGAACTGGCTGCGCTGCCGCCCATGCCGATGCGCATGCCGGGGCCGCCAAGCTGGATCAGCAGCGTGCCGGCGGGGAACAAAATTTTCTTCGTCAGGCTCGCGTCAATCGTGCCGAGGCCGCCGGCAATCATGATCGGCTTGTGGTAACCCCAGCGCTGGCCGTTCACGGTTTGCTCGTATTCGCGGAAGTAACCCGCCAAGTTCGGCCGGCCAAATTCGTTGTTGAAGGCGGCGCCACCGAGTGGGCCTTCGGTCATGATCTGCAAGGCGCTGGCGATGTGGTCTGGCTTGCCGAACGCGGTGTCAAACAGCCGGGACACGGTAAAACCTGTCAGGCCGGCTTTGGGCTTGGAGCCGCGGCCTGTAGCGCCTTCGTCGCGAATCTCGCCGCCAGCGCCCGTCGAGGCGCCCGGGAACGGTGAAATCGCGGTCGGGTGGTTGTGGGTTTCGACTTTCATCAGCACGTGCGTCAAGACATCTTCGTGCGCGGCGTAAGGCTGCAGGGTTGAAACTGCTGCGGTAGCTGTGGCCGCTTGCGCGTAAAAACGCTGAACCTTGCCGCCCTCCATCACCGACGCGTTGTCCGAATAAGCCACCACCGTGTGCTGTGGGTTCAGCTGCTCGGTGTTGCGGATCATGCCGAAGAGGCTCTTGTCTTGCGGCACGCCGTCAATGGTGAATTCGGCGTTGAAAATCTTGTGACGGCAATGCTCGCTGTTGGCCTGCGCGAACATCATCAATTCGACGTCGGTGGGATTGCGTTGCAGTTGCGTGAAAGCCTGCACCAAATACTCGATTTCGTCAGCGGCCAAGGCCAGACCAAACTCGATATTCGCAGCCTCCAACGCGGCTTTTCCGCCCCCCAGTACGTCAATCGACTGCAGCGGTGCCGCCTGCAACTCAGCAAACAACGAAGCGGCTTGCGCCCGGTCGGTCATGACGCTTTCAGTCATGCGGTCGTGCAGCAAAGCCGTGATTTTGTCGCGTTGCGGCAGGCTCAAATAGGTTTTACCCAACAATCCAGACTTTATCGAGACGCAATATTCAGTCATGCGTTCAACGCGCTTAACGGCCAAGCCGCAGCTGTGGGCGATGTCGGTGGCCTTGGAGGCCCATGGCGAAACCGTGCCAAAGCGGGGTGTGACGATGAAAAAAGACGCGCCCGACGTGTTGGCCGGCCAATGTCGGCAGGGCTCGCCATAGTTCAGCAGGGCTTCAAGTTGGCTTTGAAGTGCATCGCTGGGCGGCACATCCGTGGCCACCAAATGTACAAAACGAGCACAAACGCCGGTGATTTTCTCGTGAACGGCTTGCAGGCGGGGCAGCAGTTGCTGGGCGCGGAAGTCGCTGAGGGCATTGATCCCGTGGGATTCGTTCTCGAAAGTCGTCAAATGCAGAGTCACGGTAGCGGCGGCCTTGTGGTTGTCGGGGTCGGCAAAGGCCTGGTCCGGGGTTGGGCGGTAGCGGCGAATTTTATCAGTGCTCTGTCAGCGCAGATGCGCTCAGCTGAAGCCGGGTCTACACGCTGCCTTTGGGCTGGTGGGATAATATTTGCCATGAGCATTACTTACAAAGACGCTGCCGGAATCGAAGGCATGCGAGCGGCCTGCATCTTGGCCTCCGAGGTGTTGGATTACCTCACGCCATTCGTCCAGGCCGGTGTGACCACCAAAGAAATCGACCGCTTGGCCAATGAGCTGATGGTCAATGTGCAAGGCACGGTTTCGGCCACGCTGGGTTACCAGCCGTCTGGTTACCCCGCCTATCCTGCATCCCTGTGTACCTCGCTGAACCATGTGGTTTGCCACGGCATTCCGAATGAAAAGCCTTTGAAAAAAGGCGACATCATGAACATCGATGTCACGGTCATCACCAAGGACGGCTGGTTTGGCGACAACAGCCGGATGTACATGATTGGTGACGTCTCGATCGCTGCCAAGCGTTTGTGCAGCGTCACTTATGAAGCCATGTGGCAAGGCATCATGCGCGTCAAGCCCGGCATTCACTTGGGCGACATTGGCCACGCGATTCAGACCTTCGCAGAGAAGCAGGGTTTCACTGTGGTTCGCGAGTTTTGCGGTCACGGCATTGGCAAACACTTTCATGAAGACCCGCAGGTTTTGCATTACGGTCGCCCTGGCACCCTCGAAATACTCAAGCCCGGCATGACCTTCACCATCGAGCCGATGATCAACGCCGGCAAGCGTGACATCAAAGAAGGTCCCGAAAAAGACGGCTGGACCATCGTCACACGCGACCATTCTTTGTCAGCCCAATGGGAGCACACCATTTTGGTAACGCCAACCGGCTATGAGGTCTTGACCCTTTCTGCGGGCAGTCCTGCAAGGCCTGACTTTGTGGCGGCGTTCCATGCGGCTGAGGCTTCGCGGACGGGTCTGCCGGTCAGCGCCTGACGCTTTGACACTTCAACCGCTGCGACCCTGATGTCAAACCACAGCCCCAGTGCCGCAAGTTTTGTGGCCGGAACCCTAGGTGACCTGGTGCTGGTGCGGGAGCATTATCGGCAAGGCAAGGCCAAGTTGCTGGCGTCTTTGGCAGACGGTGGCGCGTCCAGTCGAGGCATCCGTGGTTTGCTCAAAAAACTGGCTCGCCAGACTGACGCAACGCTGCAACAGCTCTGGCAAAGAGCGGCTTTTCCGGCCGATTTCACCTTGGTGGCGGTGGGTGGTTATGGCCGCGGCGAGTTGTTTCCCCACTCCGATGTGGACGTGCTGCTGCTGCTGCCCGACGGTACGCCGTTGGAGTGCGAAGTGCCATCGGGCGGTGACAGCCTGAAAACCCGGATTGAAAATTTCATTGGCAGTTGCTGGGACAGCGGGCTTGAGATCGGCTCCAGCGTGCGCACCTTGAGCGAATGCATCGTCGAGTCTGCCAAAGACGTGACGGTGCAAACCTCCCTGCTCGAAGCGCGTTGGCTGGCCGGCGCAAAAAACAACTTCATCAGCCTGCGCCATCAGCTTGACCAAGCGCTCAATCCCCCGGCCTTTTTTGTCGCCAAAACTTTGGAGATGCGGCAGCGTCATCACAAATTTGAAGACACGCCCTACGCACTGGAGCCCAACTGCAAAGAATCTCCAGGCGGCCTGCGAGACCTGCAAGTGGTGCTTTGGGTGGCACGCGCGGCCGGTCTGGGCAAGTCTTGGGATGAGCTGGCACGCAATGGTTTGGCCACGGCCTTTGAAGTCCGTCAAATCAAAAGCAACGAGTCTTTGTTAAGCCTGATCCGCGCCCGCTTGCACCTGCTGGCGGGCCGCCGAGAAGACCGCTTGGTGTTTGACTTGCAGACGGTGGTTGCCGAGTCCTTTGGCTACGCCAGCCAAGCGCCCGATGGCTCCAAGCTGCCGCGCCGTGCCAGTGAATCCCTGATGCGTCGCTACTACTGGGCGGCCAAAGCCGTGACCCAGTTGAACCAAATTTTGCTGTTGAACATTGAGGAGCGGCTGAACCCGAACTCCCAGCCTTTGCGGCCTTTGAATGCCCGATTCTTTGAAAAAGCCGGCCGCATTGAAGTCGCCAGCGACGATCTCTATGTGCGCGAACCGCATGCGATCTTAGAGACTTTTTTGATTTTTCAGACCACTTCAGGGGTCCACGGTTTGTCAGCCCGAACGCTGCGCGCGCTCTACAACGCGCGCGGTGTGATGGACGCCAAGTTTCGCCGCGACCCGGTCAATCGCGAGACGTTTCGCCAAATATTGCAGCAAAACGAGGGTATCACGCACGCCATGCGACTGATGAATCAAACCTCGGTGCTGGGGCGTTATCTGTGGGTGTTCCGAAAAATAGTCGGTCAGATGCAGCACGACCTGTTTCATGTCTACACGGTCGACCAGCACATCTTGATGGTCTTGCGCAATGTGCGGCGTTTTTTCATGGCCGAGCATTCGCATGAATACCCGATGTGCTCGCAACTCGCAGCGGGCTGGGACCGGCCATGGATTTTGTACACGGCCGCGCTGTTTCACGACATCGCTAAAGGCCGGGGTGGCGACCATTCTGAATTAGGCTGCGAAGATGTCCGAACCTTCTGCCGACAACACGGCATCGCCAGCGCAGACACCCACCTTATCGAGTTCATGGTGCGTGAGCATTTGTGCATGAGCCGGATCGCCCAAAAAGAAGATCTGAGCGACCCAGAGGTGATTGCCGCCTTTGCCAAGCGCGTCGGCAACGAGCGCTACCTGACGGCCTTGTACCTGCTGACTGTGGCCGATATTCGCGGCACCAGCCCGAAAGTCTGGAACGCCTGGAAAGGCAAATTACTGGAAGACCTTTACCGCTACACCTTGCGTGTTTTGGGCGGCAGCGCCCCAGACCCGCGCGCCGAAGTCGAGTCACGCAAGCGCGAAGCCTTGACCCTGTTGGCGCTGCATGCAGAGCCTTTCGAGTCGCACAAGGCATTGTGGGCGACGCTCGACGTGAGCTATTTCATGCGCCATGAAGCGGCCGACATTGCTTGGCACGCACGCCAGTTGTCACGCCATGTTGGCAGCCACAAGTCGGTCGTCCGGGCGCGCCGTTCGTCGGCAGGCGAAGGCATGCAAGTGGTGGTTTACACGCCCGACGCACCTGACTTGTTTGCGCGCCTTTGCGGCTATTTCGAAGACGCTGGCTTGAGCATTCTCGATGCCAAAATTCACACCGCCCACAACGGCTACGCGCTTGACACCTTCCAACTCACCAGCCCAACATTGTCCGATCATTACCGCGAACTGGCGGCCATGGTCGAAGCTGAGCTGGTGCGCACGATCGAAGTGATCAGCCCGCTGCTACCGCCTGGCAAAGGGCGGGTTTCAAGGCGTGTCAAAAGCTTTCCGATCGCGCCGCGCGTCGACTTGCGGCCCGACGACAAAGGCCAGCGTTGGCTGCTCACTGTCTCCGCCAGCGACCGGGTTGGCCTGTTGTATTCCATCGCCTGTGTGCTGGCCCGTCACCGCATCAATTTACAACTTGCGAAAATCACGACTTTGGGCGAACGCGTTGAAGACACCTTTTTGATCGAAGGGCCTGAATTGCAGCAGAATCGGGCGCAAATTGCGATTGAGACGGAGTTGTTAGAGGCCTTGAAAAATTAACGAAGTCATGGCCTGGAAATCGATTCAGCATCGAATGAAGATAGCGTGTCAGGCCAACTGCAGTCGCTTTGCCGCCAGCGTCAACTCAGCCCGAAAATCAGGGTGCGCAATGGCGATCAACTCGCCCGCCCGTTGTTTGGCCGATTTGCCGCGCAACTGGGCCACACCAAACTCAGAAACCACATAGTTGATGTCATTTTTGCTGGTGCTCATGTGAGTGCCCGGCGACAACACCGGCACGATGCGGCTGATGCTGTCGTCTTTGGCCGTCGAGGGCAAGACAATGAAGGACTTGCCGCCGCGGGAACGGTTGGCAGCCCGAACAAAATCTGACTGACCACCAGTGCCCGAATAAGGCAGGTGCGCCAGACTTTCTGAGCCGCATTGGCCCAGCAAATCGATCTGCAAACTGGCGTTGATGGTCACCAAATTGTCATTCAGACCGGCCAAATACGGGTCGTTGGTGAAATCGACCGGGTGCATTTCCAAGGCTGGATTGCGCTCCATGTAGCGGTACAGTTTTTGTGATCCGAGCGCAAAAGTAGCAACGGTTTTGCCTGGCAGATAGTTCTTTTTCCGGTTGGTCACAGCGCCGCTTTCGATCAGCGTCAAGATGCCATCACCGATCATTTCGGTGTGAATGCCCAAGTCATGCTTGGACGTCAGTTGCATCACCACAGCGTCAGGAATACCGCCGTAACCAATTTGCAGCGTCGAGCCGTCGTCGATCATGTCGGCGACATACTTGCCGATGGCTTCTTGCACCGGGCCGATCTTTGGCAAGCCGACCTCCGTGATCGCCTCTTGGCTTTCGACCAAGGCCGTCACCTGCGAAATGTGCACGTGGCAGTTGCCCAGCGCATAAGGTACGTTAGGATTGACCTCCAGCACCACCGCACGCGCTTTTTTGATCGCGGCCATGGTGTAGTCGGTGCCCAAGCTGAGCGAGAAAAAACCATCCTTGTCCATTGGCGAAACCATCGCCATGACCACATCGGCGGCCATCAAACCGCGCTCGATCAAACTGGGCATTTCAGAGAAGTAACTGGGGATGAAGTCCACCCAGCCAGCCTTGCCGCCAGCCCGCGAGGCAGCGCCGTAGAAAAACGCCACATGCCGAACGTGCTCAGTCGTCTCCGGATCGAAATAAGCATATTTGCGGACCGCCAAAATCTGGCCGACTTTGATGTCCCGAAAGCGCCTGCGCTGCGCTGACAGCTCTGTCAACAAGCTCGGCGGCTCGCCCACGCCGGTCGGCACGATGATGAAATCACCGTCTTGGAGCAGCTCGACAGCATCGGCTGGGCTGCAGCGCTTGCTGAGGTAAAGATCCAGATTTGACATGCACGCACCCAGTGGTTTATTTGAATTAGAAGGGGTCAAAAATTCAATCGTCTTGCGATGCATCCAGCCCCGGGAACAGCACTTCGGTGAAACCGAACTGGCTGAAATCTTTCACCCGCATAGGGTACAGCTTGCCGATCAAATGGTCGCATTCGTGTTGCACCACGCGCGCATGAAAACCATCAACCGTGCGGTCGATGGCATCGCCATACAGATCAAAGCCGGTGTAGCGAATTTTGGTAAAGCGCGGCACCACGCCGCGCAAACCCGGCACGGACAAACACCCTTCCCAGCCGTTTTCTTCTTCATCACTCAAAGGCGTGATGACCGGGTTGAGCAGCACGGTGCGCGGAATCAAAGGGGCGTCCGGATAACGCGGATTGACCGCATCCGTGCCAAAAATAACCAATTGCAAGTCAACGCCAATTTGCGGTGCGGCGAGACCCGCACCATTGGCGGCGGCCATGGTGTCGAACATGTCGGCCACGAGCAGATGCAATTCGTCCGTGTCGAACGCAGTCACCATTGGCGCGACGCGCAATAAACGCGCATCGCCCATTTTTAGAATTTCACGAGCAGTCATGTCGACAGAGTAGCTTTCAATTGATTGAGTGCAGACCAAAGCGATGGATAAAAGCGGCACTCCCGATCTGGCGCGGCCTCAGACATGCACGGCTTCCCGCTCAATAAAAGGCCTGAGTTCCGCCCGAAGGGCCTTATCGGTCACCAGGTCTACAGGACGACCCAACAAGTCTTCGAGATAGAACTGAACACCGAAATAGCGCGCCGAGGTAGCTGGGCCGTCAAAACCGACAAGTACGTCCACATCACTTGTTGCCGTTGCACTGTCGCGCGCCGTGGAACCGAACAACGCCAGCTTGACCACGCCGAACTGGCTGGCAAGGTAGGGTTTATGCGCCCCCAAAAGCTGGAGTGTTGTTTGACAATTCATGTTGACAGTTTAATGGCTTCGTCAAGCTTTCCCAGAGTTAGTGAGAGGCCTACACCTACGAGGCGCTCTGCATTGGCGAACTGCTCACAGCGGATGCCAGACCGATTGGCATCAACGCCCCAGCAGTGCCAGCATGTCTTCCTCATTCAGCACGGCTACCCCGAGTTCCAGCGCCTTGCTGAGTTTGCTGCCGGCATCAGCGCCAGCCACCACGTAATCGGTTTTTTTGCTGACCGAGCCTGCCACTTTGCCGCCTGCGGCCTCCAGCAGGTCTTTGGCTTCGTCGCGGCCCAGCGTCGGCAGCGTGCCAGTGATCACAAAGGTCTTGCCGGCCAACGGCTGCGGCGCACGCTCGGCCGGCGCGCCCTCCTCCCAGGTGACGCCGCAGGCGCGCAGTTGTTCGACCACTTCGCGGTTGTGCGCTTGGTCAAAGAAAGTGCGGATGCTTTGCGCCACCACCGGACCGACGTCAGCGACCTCCAGCAGCTCAATCTCGCTGGCGTTCATGATGCCGTCGAGCTGGCCAAAATAGCGCGCCAGCGCCTTGGCTGTGGCCTCCCCCACATGGCGAATGCCGAGGCCAAATAGGAAGCGTGGCAAGGTCGTTTGCTTGGACTTTTCGATGGCTTCAAGCAAGTTGTTGGCGGACTTGTCGGCCATTCGGTCGAGCCCGGCCAAGGCAGTCAAACCCAGCCGGTACAGGTCGGGCAGCGTGCGAATGATGTTGGCGTCCACCAACAATTCGACCAGTCTGTCGCCCAAGCCATCGACTTCGACGGCGCGGCGGTGTGCGTAATGCAAGATGGCTTCTTTGCGCTGGGCGCCGCAGAAAAGGCCGCCCGTGCAGCGGTAATCGGCCTCGCCTTCTTCGCGCACGGCGACTGAGCCGCACACCGGACACTGGTGCGGCATGCTGAACTGGGCGGCCTGCCCCGAACGCTTTTCAAGCACCACGCTGACGATTTCGGGGATCACGTCACCCGCACGCCGTACCACCACCGTGTCGCCAATGCGCACATCTTTGCGGCGGGCTTCGTCTTCGTTGTGCAGCGTCGCATTGGTGACAGTCACACCGCCGACAAACACCGGTGCCAGCTTGGCCACCGGCGTCAGCTTGCCGGTGCGGCCGACTTGCACGTCAATGCCGAGCACCGTGGTGAATTGCTCTTGCGCCGGGTATTTGTGGGCCACCGCCCAGCGCGGTTCGCGCGTCACAAAGCCCAGTTGGCGTTGCAAAGCCAGGCTGTTGACTTTGTAAACCACCCCGTCAATGTCGTAAGGGAGTTGGTCGCGGGTCTCGCCCATGTGCTGGTGAAAGGCGACAAGTTGAGCTGCACCCCGCACGACTTGGGTCTGCGCCGCCACCGGAAAACCCCAGGCTTTCAGCGTCATCAGCAGGTCGTGGTGGGTGCTGAAGTCAGGGCCACCCAGCGCTGCTGGCGTGACCTCGCCCAAGCCGTAGGCAAAAAAGCTCAGACGTCGTTGGGCGGCAATCGCCGGGTCCAGCTGGCGCACACCACCGGCCGCCGCATTGCGCGGATTGACGAAGGTTTTTTCACCCTTGGCGCCTTGCGCTATTTTGGCGCGCTGACGCTGGTTCAGCGCTTCGAACTCGTCCCGCCGCATGTAAACCTCACCGCGCACTTCCAGCACCGACGGAACAGCTGCAAGCGCACTAGCTTTTTCGATTGAGTTTGGATTTACGTTCGCGTTGATGGCGGCATTCAAGCGCAGCGGAATCTGCCGAATCGTTTCGATGTTTTGCGTCACATCCTCACCAACTTCACCATCCCCGCGGGTGGCGGCCCGGACCAGCACGCCATTTTCGTAACGCAGGTTCATGGCCAAACCGTCGAACTTGAGTTCGGCCACATACTCGACCAGCGGCTCACTGGGTATCAGCCCCAGTTCGCGGCGAATGCGAGCGTCAAAATTTTCAGCGCCGGTGGCCAAAGTATCGGTTTCAGTGCGAATACTCAGCATCGGCACGGCGTGGCGCACGCTGTCGAACTGCGCCAATGGTGCACCCCCGACACGGCGCGTCGGTGAATCGGGGCTGTTCAGTTCGGGGTGCGATGACTCGAGCGTTTGCAGTTCAATGAACAGCCGGTCGTAGTCGGCGTCAGCAATCTCCGGCGCGTCCAGCACGTAGTAGCGATGGCCGTGGTGGTGGAGTTGTGCACGAAGCGTTTTGACGCGTTCGGCCGGCGAGGTGTCGGTAAAAAGATCAACAGTGTCAGAAGTCAAGATCGGCAACGTTCAAGAAAAAAGGCGTCTGCCCAGCAACGAGCCAGCAGACAGTTCACGCGCATCCAGGGTGTCGTAGAGCTTTTCCAGATCCGTGTTGATGATCTCCATCGCCTCGGCCCGAATGCGGTTGCCATTGTCATCCATGATGATGCCATCCATGCTTGAAGCGAGGGCCAGCGCGACCTCGCACATGCGGGCAAAAGGTTGCTCACTGCGGGCCACTTGCGGCACGTCCAGTGACAGCGTGACTTCGCGCAGGGCCGTCTGCTCGGGGTCATCCGCCATGGCGGCTTGGCTGTCAAAAGACAAGCCCACCATCGGCGCCTGCCCATGCACGCCCGGCAACACCATGCGGCCTGGAATAGCGCCCGCAACAAAGCCGAGCCGAGCTGCATTTTGCTGCACGTAGCCGGGACTCCAGGCGATGTCAGCGGCGCGCAGCGTGAAGCTCAGTTGCGCGTCATGGTCACTGGCGAACTGGTCCAGCTCGCGGGCCCGGGCGACCTCGTCATGCATCTCCGGAAACTCAGGCTCGCCGCTGACGTCGTCCGCGAAGGCTTGCGCCTTCATCACGAACTCTGAGTATTCAATTTGGTTCAGCGCACCGGTCCGGTTGGCCAATTGCACGCCGGCTTGAAACGCGCTGTAGCGCTGGTTTGCAACCGGCACTTCCCACTCACCGGTTTCAGTGCTCAGGCCTTCGACTGCGAAAGGCTTGCTGCCTGCCCGCCGGGTTGTCGGCATGGCCGCCAGCGCAGCCTCACCCGACACCTGCGCGGCCACTGTGATCGCCGCAATGACGTCAATCAAAGCGTCTAAACCTGGTTTTTTCTCAGGAATCGTCAGCGTGGTGAGGGCTTCCAGGCTGTTGTCGAAAGCCGGCTCTTGGCGCTCCTGCTGGTCGCCGCTCGATCGAGCCGCCGCCCCGCTGCTGACAGCCGCGTTGCTGGCTTGCTTGGGCCGATTTTGACGCGAGGTCCAAACGCCATGTGCCAGCACCAGAAGCAACAACAATGCCCCGGCGACGGCCAAACTGATTTGCAATGTGCTCATGCGGTGAGTGTTTCTGAAAAGCCCAAAGCCGCTTGCATGTCGACCGCCACGATGCGTGAAACGCCCTGTTCCTGCATCGTCACGCCGATCAATTGCTCGGCCATTTCCATGGCGATTTTATTGTGGCTGATGAACAGAAACTGGGTCGACTTGCTCATGCTGGAGACCAATTTAGCGTAGCGCTCGGTGTTGGCATCGTCAAGCGGTGCGTCAACTTCATCGAGCAAACAAAACGGGGCTGGGTTGAGTTGAAAAATAGCGAACACGAGAGCGATCGCTGTCAGGGCTTTTTCACCGCCAGAGAGCAAGTGAATGGTTTGATTTTTCTTGCCCGGTGGTTGCGCCATGACCTGCACGCCGGCGTCCAAAATTTCTTCGCCCGTCATGACCAGCCGGGCATTGCCACCGCCAAAAAGCTCGGGGAACATCTTGCCAAAGTGGCCATTGACCGCGTCAAAGGTGCTGGACAAAAGTTCACGCGTTTCAATGTCGATCTTCTTGATAGCGTCTTCCAGCGTCGTCATGGCCTCGTTCAAGTCGGCCATCTGGGCGTCTAAAAAGCCCTTGCGTTCGCGGGCCACGCCGAGTTCGTCCAGCGCGGCCAGATTGACGGCGCCGAGTGATTGAATCTCGCGGTTGAGGCGGTCGATCTCGCCTTGCAGTCCGATCAGCCTCACGTTGCCGGTTTCAATCGACAACTGGACGGCGGCCAAGTCTGCTTGCGCGTCAGTTAACAATTGCGCGTATTGCTCAAAGCCGAGCCGCGCCGCCTGCGCCTTCAGCTGGCAATCAGTGATGCGCTGGCGCAACGGGTCCAGCTCGCGCTCGAGCTGTAAGCGGCGTTCGTCGCTGGCGCGCAGCTTGGCGCTGAGGTCGTCGTACTGGCTGCGCTTGGCACCGAGGTCCGCTTCACGCTCCAGCTTGCTGTTGAGGGCGTCGTGCAAACCGGCTTGGGCGGCCGCAGCGGTCAGCCGCGAGAGTTCTTCTTGCGCGCGTTGCGCTTCGTCGGCCAAAGAGGCCGCTTGCTGGGCGGCGATCTGCATGGAACGCGCCAATTCGTCGCGGCGCGAAGCCAAGCTGCGCAAGGCGAACTGCGCTTCTTGCGCTTGCCGCTCTAGCGTGCGTTGTTGTTCGCGCGACTCATTGAGTTTGCGCTCGGCCTCGATCACGCGATCGTCCAGTTGGGCATGTCGCTCCTGGCTGTCAGCCAGTTGCATGTCAAGTTCTTCAAAGCGGCCTTCGGCGGTCACGCGGCGTTCTTGCAAGGTGTCCATCTGCCCGTCAATGTCGTGCAAGTCGGCCTGAATTTGTTCGCTGCGGGCGCGGCTTTGCTCGGCCAGCTGGCTCAAGCGCAGCACTTCAACCTGCAGCCCGTGCATGCGGCTTTGCTCTTCAGCGGCGTCACGCCGGGCCGAGACCAAACGCTGGGCGGCGTCGGCGTAAACCGCTTCAGCGCGTTGCAGCGCGCTGCGGGCGTCTTCGCCAATCAGCGCTTGAGCCCGCAGCTGTTTGTCTAAGTTTTCAATCTCTTGGGCGCGTGCCAACAGACCGGCTTGCTCAGAATCTGGCGCATAAAAACTCACGCTGTGTTGGCTGACAGCGTGGCCACTTGGCACGTAGATGACCTCGCCCGCCTGCAGCTGGCTGCGGGCGCTCAGCGCCGCGTCCAAGTCGGCGGCGGTGTAGCAGCCTTGCAGCCAGTCAACCAACAAAGCGCTTTGGCCGGCGTCCGACAAACGTAAAAAGTCAGCCAGCGGTCGCAAACCAGCGCTGCTGACACGCGCCGCAGCACCGGCCACCGGCAGGGCGTAAAACGACAATTTGGCGGGTGGTGCGTCACGGCCGTCGGCGCCGGCAAAGCCGCGCACCATCTCTAGGCGGCTGACTTCCAGCGCGCCGAGGCGCTCGCGCAGCGCGCCTTCGAGCGCGTTTTCCCAGCCTTGCTCAACGTGGATGCGACTCCACAAAGCCTGCAAAGAATCCAGGCCGTGCTTGGCCAGCCAAGGCTTGAGCTTGCCGTCGGTTTTGACTTTTTCTTGCAGCGCCTTGAGCGCTTCCATGCGCGCTGAGAGCGCGGATTGGCGGGCTGATTCGCTGTTGACGGCTTGCTGCTTGTCGCGCCGGTCTTGGTCGAGTTGCGGCACGCTGTCGGTCAGCTCATGCAACACGGCCTGCGTGATTTCTTGGCTCTCTTGCGCGGTCTTAAACTGCTCAGCGAGGTTCGTCAAGCGGGACTCATCGGGCGCGTTCAAGGCATTCCGGTCGGCCAGCAAACGTTCGCGGCGGTTGTTGAAGCTGCGACTTTGTTCTTCAATGTGGCGTTGGTCGGCGGCCAGCACCTGGATTTGCTGCTGCACCTGCGCCACGCTGCTGCGTTGCTCATTGGCTTTGGTTTGCGCGCTGCGCAAGGCCTCTTCAAGCGCCGGCAATTGACCGGCACGGTCTTCGGTTTGGGCCGCCAGCAACTCTGCTTTTTCTTCAGCGTCCAGCGCTTGCCCAGCCAAGTTTTCGGTTTCAACCGCCGCGTCTTCTTGGCGCGTTGCCCATTGGGCTGTTTGCTCATTCAGCTGCGCCAAACGCTGCTCGACGCGCAAGCGGCCATCGACCACAAAGCGGATTTCGGCTTCGAGCCGGCCGACTTCAGCGCTGGCTTCGTACAGCTTTCCTTGCGCCTGATTGACTTGGTCGCCGGCACTGTAGTGCGCCTGCCGAACGGTTTCCAGGTCAGCTTCAATGTGGCGTAAATCGGCCACGCGGCTTTCCAGATCATTCACAGCTTTGTCAGCGTCGGCCTTGACCTTGGATTGATCGGCCTCGCTTTCGCTGCGCTTCATGAACCACAGCTGATGCTGCTTGAGCGAGCCGTCGGCCTGCAGCGTGTTGTAGCGCATGGCGACTTCGGCCTGCTTTTCGAGCTTGTCGAGGTTGGTATTCAATTCGCGCAAGATGTCGTCGACGCGGGTCAGATTTTCACGCGTGTCGGACAGGCGGTTGGCGGTTTCGCGGCGGCGTTCTTTGTACTTGGAGACGCCGGCCGCTTCTTCCAGAAACAGCCGCAGCTCTTCCGGCTTGGACTCGATGATGCGGCTGATCGTGCCCTGACCAATGATGGCGTAGGCGCGGGGGCCCAAACCGGTGCCCAGAAAAACGTCTTGCACGTCACGGCGACGCACCGGCTGGTTGTTGATGTAGTAACTCGAAGTGCCGTCTCGGGTCAAGACGCGCTTGACGGCGATCTCCGCAAACTGGCCCCACTGACCGCCGGCCCGTTGGTCGGCATTGTCGAACACCAGCTCGACGCTGGCCCGACTGGCCGACTTGCGGGTGGTGGTGCCGCTGAAAATCACGTCCTGCATCGACTCGCCGCGCAACTCAGAGGCCTTGCTTTCACCCAAGACCCAACGCACGGCGTCCATGATGTTGGATTTGCCGCATCCGTTCGGCCCCACCACGCCGACCAACTGGCCTGGCAGCACGAAGTTGGTCGGCTCGGCAAAGGACTTGAAGCCGGAGAGCTTGATGGAATTAAGGCGCAATGCAAACCCAAAAAGAAGGAATAGGCTTGATTATTACCTGAGCGCAGAGCCGGAAAAGACGGCGACGAAGGCCCAGAAATCAGGGACGTGAAGGCAAATAGTCAAAAGCAAGGTAAGTGAAAGGCCTCTGCTTGAGAAAGCGCCAGCCTTGTTTTTGGACCGTGATGCGAATCGGCTCGGTGGCTTGACCTTGGGCTTTCAGCCAGGCTTGCATTTGTTGTGGGCAAACGCTCACGGTTGGCTGCTCAACCGGACCCAAGGGGCACAGCAACAAACCAGCTTGTTGCTGCCAGTGGACCAAAGGCACAACGGTGGCGGGGAATTGATCTGGCACCCCCGGGACAACGCGAATGGAATCATCACCATAAAACGCCAGCAAAGCGTTTTCGGCCCAATCACCACCCACCCAACGCAGCGGCAAATCTGGGTGTCTGCCGTGCCAGCCTTTGATGAGTTCAGTCGCAGCTTCGTGGCGTGGCAAGTAATAAGATGCGACCCCTTTTTGGGCTTTGTACAAAGCGACCAAAGGACTGGCCAGCAAAATCACAACATACACAATCAGCAGACTGCATCGCAGTTGTCTGGAGAAACGCGGCAGCTCCGTCTGACCTGTCGTCAAGTTGCGCAGCCACAGCAGAGAAAAAGCAAAACCAATCGGAATAGCCCACGGCAAAGACATCGTCACAAAGCCGCTGAGGCCAAACACCATGGAGATCAGCCAAGGCATTGTGGCCAGCCAGAACAAGGTGTCGTCCCAGCCGGTCGGCGACCAGCAGCGCACCAAGCGCATGGGTAAACCGCGAAGGCGCTGACGCCAATCGGGTTGACCTGGCGCAAAAGTCCAAGCGCACAGCAGCCACGGCAGCGACCAATACAAGATCGGGCCGACCGCAAAACGGATCAATTGGCGCGCGTTGCTGCCGTCGCCACTGCGCTGTTCGTCGACGTAAAGTGCAGTGACAAAGTCATGGGCTTGGAGCCATTGCAGGTGGGGCAGCAAACACAGTACAAAAACCAACGAAGCCAGCCAAGGCTTCAAACCGCAAAACCATCGTCGGCCTTCTTGGCTGACCAAAGCGGTCCAAAAAATACCGAGCAAAAACACGCCGCTGTAGTACTTGCTGAGCATCGCAACAGCGCTCAACAAGCCCAGCCCAACCGACCAAAGCCAGCCCAACCGGCCCGCATGACGCATGCTGTGCAACCAAGCCACAGCGACCCAAGGCCAGACACTCAGCAAAATCGAATTGGCATTGAACTTGGCAGCCAAGGTGCTGTAGGGAAAGGCCATGCACAAAAGCAAAGCGGCAGGCAAAGCCAAACTGTGCAGGCGCAAGGCCTGCGCCAAGCGGTAAACCCCCAGCAAGCCAACGGCCACGTTCAGGTACGACAACAGGTAGTAAGCCGTGTCGATGGTGGGGAAAATCAAAAACCAAACGCCGGTGACCCAGGCAAAAAATGGCGGGTGCTTGGCGCTGCCCCAGGCCAGGTTTTGGCCCCAGGCGTAGTTTTCCAGCATGTCGCCATAGCTGTCAAGATTGGCATTGGCGACGCTGTAGGCGACCAACCAAACCAAAACATGCAGGCCTAAAAGACCCGCAATGCCGTCAAAAAGAGGTTTTTTGTCAGAACGATCCGAAGGCAAAGTTGTATTTTTCAAGGGCAAGATGGCTGTGAGAGGCAGCAAGTCTACCTGCCATCCTCGATAATGCCCAGATGAATCCTCTGCTTTCACGTCTGCAGCCCTACCCTTTTGAGCGGCTGCGCCAACTGCACGCCAGCGTCACGCCGAATCCGGCCTACCGCCCCATCAGTCTGGGCATTGGCGAACCGCGCCACGCCACGCCAGAACTCATCAAAACGGCTTTGACCAGCAGCTTGGCCGGCTTGGCCAGTTACCCGGGCACGCTCGGTGAGCCGGCGCTGCGGCAATCGATGGCGAACTGGTTGCATAGACGCTACGGCGTCACGGTGGATGCGGCTAAGCAGTTGTTGCCAGTGAATGGCTCTCGCGAAGCGCTGTTTGCGCTGACGCAAACCATCATCGACCCGACGCGGGCCGGGGCCACGGTGGTCTCGCCGAATCCGTTTTATCAAATCTACGAAGGGGCGGCCTTGCTGGCTGGCGCTGATGTTTTTTATGCGTCCAGCGACCCGGCGCGCAACTTTGGCATCGACTGGTCGGCGGTGCCGCCTGCGGTCTGGGCAAAAACCCAGTTGCTGATCGTCTGCTCGCCGGGCAACCCGACCGGCTCGGTGATCGGTCTGGCCGAATGGCAGCAGTTGTTTGCCTTGAGCGACCAACATGGCTTTGTGATCGCCTCAGACGAGTGCTACAGCGAGATCTATTTCCGTGAAGAAGCCCCGCTGGGCAGCCTTGAAGCAGCGGTGGCCCTAGGCCGCCACAACTTCAAAAACCTGATCGCCCTCACCAGCCTGTCCAAGCGCAGCAATGTACCGGGCTTGCGCAGCGGTTTTGTCGCCGGTGACGCCGACCTCATGAAAGCGTTTTTGCTTTACCGCACCTACCACGGCAGCGCCATGAGCCCGGTGGTGCAAGCCGCCAGCCGCGCCGCTTGGGACGACGAAGCCCATGTGGTGTTGAACCGCGAGTTGTACCGGAAAAAGTTCGCTGAAGTCACCCCGCTGCTGGCCAGTGTGATGAATGTCGCCTTGCCAGACGCCGGCTTTTATTTGTGGGCCGAAATTCCGGCCAACTTTGTCGGCACTGACACCGACTTTTCCAGTCAGTTGCTGGCTCAATACAATGTGGTGGTTTTGCCCGGCAGCTACTTGGCGCGGGAAGCGCCCGGCGCTGACGGCAAGCCTTCTAATCCCGGTGCTGGCCGCATCCGCATGGCCTTGGTGGCCGAGACCGCCGAATGCTGCGAAGCGGCCGAACGCATTGTTCATTTTTGCCAGTCCTTCAATGCTCAAACGGCATAAAGCGGCTTGAACCCCATTTTTCCTTCGATTCTTTTTAAACTTTTTCCTGAAATAAAAACCGACATGACACAAGACAACCTGCAAAGCACCATCGACACCGCCTGGGAAGACCGCGCCAATCTGTCGCCAAAAACAGCCTCCAAAGAAGTGCTGGATGCCGTTGAACACACCATCTCCCAGCTCAACAACGGCACGCTGCGCGTCGCCACCCGCGAAAGCGTCGGCGTCTGGACCACCCACCAGTGGATCAAGAAGGCCGTGCTGTTGAGCTTTCGCTTGAAAGACAACGAAATGATGCGCGCCGGCGACCTCGGCTTTTTTGACAAAGTACAAACCAAATTTGCGCACCTGAGCGCAGACGAGATGCGCGCCACCGGCGTGCGTGTGGTGCCGCCAGCGGTGGCGCGTCGCGGCAGCTTCATTGCCAAAGGCGCTATTTTGATGCCCAGCTACGTGAACATCGGCGCCTGGGTTGGCGAAGGCACCATGGTTGACACCTGGGCGACGGTCGGCAGCTGCGCCCAAGTCGGCAACAACGTTCACCTGTCCGGCGGCGTAGGTCTGGGCGGCGTGCTGGAGCCGCTGCAAGCCAACCCCACCATCATTGAAGACAACTGCTTCATCGGCGCCCGTTCTGAAGTGGTTGAAGGCGTCATTGTTGAAGAAAACTCGGTCATTTCGATGGGCGTTTACCTCGGTCAAAGCACCCCGATTTATGACCGCGAAGCCGACACCGTGACCTACGGCCGCATTCCGGCCGGTTCGGTGGTGATCGCCGGCAACATGCCCAAAGCCGGCGGCAAATACAGCCTGTATTGCGCCGTGATCGTCAAGAAAGTGGACGCCAAAACCCGCGCCACCACCAGCCTGAACGACTTGCTGCGCGACTGAACAAAAATCAAACTGGAACCCGCATGAGCGCCACCCTGCAGCTGACCGAGCAACTGATCTCCCGTGCCTCGCTGACCCCCGATGACGCGGGTTGTCAGGCGCTGATTTCGGCACGTTTGCAGCCGCTGGGTTTCGTTTGCGAGACCATCATCAGCGGCCCTGATGACTTTCGCGTGACCAATCTGTGGGCCAAGTTCACCGGCCAAGCCAGCGCCCAAGGTGCAGCGCCAACCTTGGTCTTCGCCGGCCACACCGACGTCGTGCCGACCGGCCCACTTGAGCAATGGACGACACCGCCCTTCACGCCCAGCCACCGCAACGGCGTGTTGTACGGGCGCGGTGCCGCCGACATGAAATCTTCGATCGCCGCCATGCTGGTGGCGGTTGAGGAGTTTTTGGCTGTCAACCCCAAGCCGGCGCTGTCGATGGCCTTTCTCATCACCAGCGACGAAGAAGGCCCGTCACGCGACGGCACGCTGGTGGTTTGCAATCAACTCAAAGCGCGCGGCGAAGTGCTGGATTACTGCATAGTCGGTGAGCCGACCTCGGTCGACCAACTCGGTGACATGATCAAAAACGGCCGGCGCGGCACGCTCAGCGGCAAGCTCAGCGTCAAGGGCTTACAAGGCCATATCGCCTACCCGCACTTGGCCAAAAACCCGGTGCATTTGTTCGCGCCGGCACTGGCTGAACTGGTCGCCACCGAATGGGACCAAGGCAACGAATTTTTCCCCGCCACCAGCTGGCAAGTCTCCAACATGCACGGCGGCACCGGCGCGACCAACATTATTCCCGGCGAGTTGGTGGTGGACTTTAATTTTCGCTTTTCGACCGAGTCGACGGCTGAGAGTTTGAAGCAGCGTCTTGAAGCCGTGCTCAAAAAGTTCGAACTCGACTGCACATTGCAGTGGACTCTGGGTGGCGAGCCATTTTTGACCACGCCTGGCACGCTGGTGCAAGCCGTGCGCGACGCGATTCAAGCCGAAACCGGCTTGATCACCGAACTCTCCACCACCGGCGGCACTTCCGACGGTCGTTTCATTTCCAAAATTTGCGAACAACTGATTGAGTTCGGCCCGATCAACGCGTCTATCCACAAGATCGACGAACACGTGTTGGTGAGCTCGCTGGACCCGCTGAAAAACATCTACAAAGGCGTGCTCGAGCGCCTGGCAGCAGCATGAAGTCTGTCAACGTCGAAGCGCTGATTGAGACCATGGCCGACCGGCTTGAGGCTGCCGGCTTGACGCCCCTCGACGGTTTTGGCCACGGCACGCAAAGCGCTTTTGACGAAGCCGCTTGGTTGGTGCTGTGGCGCTTGGGCTTACCGCTGGATGACTTCGACAACGTGGCTGAGCGCCTCGTCACGGTCGACGAAGCCGCGCAAATTGAGGCCTTGATCGAGCAGCGCATCAGCAGCCGCCAACCCGCCGCCTACCTGACCCAAGAAGCTTGGCTGCAAGGCGTGCCGTTTTATGTCGATGAGCGCGTCATCATTCCGCGCAGCTTTATTGCCGAGTTGTTGGCCGACGGCAGCATCGACCCCTGGCTGAGTGAAGACACCGCCCGCGTGCTGGACCTGTGCACCGGCAACGGCAGTCTGGCCGTGCTGTCTGCCATGACCTACCCAGACGTCGCCGTCGACGCCGCC
Organism: Polaromonas sp.; assembly: GCA_040400815.1. Lineage (GTDB taxonomy): Bacteria > Pseudomonadota > Gammaproteobacteria > Burkholderiales > Burkholderiaceae_C > Polaromonas. Next base: position 88,300 of record JBBAPN010000003.1, read on the forward strand.
GACATCAGTGCCGACGCCTTGGCGGTGGCCCGCATCAACGTCGAGCGCCATGCGCTGACCGACCGCATCACGCTGATCGAGTCCGACGGATTGGCCGCCTGTCAAGGACTGTACGACCTGATTGTGTGCAATCCGCCCTATGTCAACGCGCGCAGCATGGCGGCTTTGCCGGCTGAATTCAGGGCCGAACCGGCCCTGGCGCTGGCCGGTGGCGAGGACGGTATGGACTTCATCCGCGCATTTTTTAATGACGCAGTGCAGCATTTGAGCGAAAATGCGGTGTTGGTGCTGGAAATAGGCAACGAGCGCGAGAATTTTGAACGTGCCTTTCCGCAGTTGCAGCCGCTCTGGTTTGAGACCAGCGCAGGCAGTGACCAGGTGATGTTGATCACCCGCCAGCAACTGGCTTGAATTTTTTGAATCGCCGTCTTCTGGAGGCCAACAGGCTTTGACGGCAGCGCCAACACTTTGCGGTGGTGGCGCCCTTTTCCTTTTCTTTTGTCTGCTTTTCAATGATTACCCTTAAAAATGTGGTGCTGCGCCGTGGCGCCAAAGTGATTCTCGACAGCGCGTCGATCAGCCTCAACCCGAGCGAAAAAATCGGCCTGGTCGGGCGCAATGGCGCGGGCAAGTCGTCCTTGTTTGCCATGCTCAACGGCACCCTGCATGAAGACGGCGGCGAATACTACATTCCGGCGCAATGGCGCATGGCGCAGGTCGCCCAGGACATGCCCGAAACCGAGCAAAGCGCCACCGACTACGTGATTGAAGGCGATATCGTCTTGCTCGCAGCGCAGGCCGAAGTCGACGCCGCAGACGCCAGCGGCGACGGCGACCGCATGGCCCACGCCTACATGGAGTTGTACGACTCTGGCGCGCACGACGCCCCGGCCCGCGCCCAAGCCTTGATTCTGGGCCTCGGCTTCAAGCTCAGCGAACTCGACAATCCGGTCAACAGCTTTTCCGGCGGCTGGCGCATGCGCTTGCAGTTGGCGCGCGCGCTGATGTGCCCGTCTGACCTGCTGCTGCTCGACGAGCCGACCAACCACTTGGACTTGGACGCCCTGGTCTGGCTGGAGGCTTGGCTCAAGCGCTACCAAGGCACCATGCTGGTGATCAGCCATGACCGCGAATTCTTAGATGCCGTGACCGACGTCACCGTCCACATCGAAAGTTCCAAACTCACGCGCTACGGCGGCAACTACAGCAAGTTTGAAGATCTGCGCGCCGAGCAAATGGCCTTGCAACAAGGCGCTTATTCCAAGCAGCAAGACAAAATTGCGCACTTGCAAAAGTTCATTGCCCGCTTCAAGGCCAAGGCCAGCAAAGCCAAGCAAGCGCAAAGCCGGGTCAAAGCCCTGGACCGCATGGAAAAAATCGCGCCGCTGCTGGCCGAAGCTGACTTCACCTTCGAATTCAAAGAACCCGCCAACTTGCCGAACCCAATGCTGTCGATGCAGAACGCCTACTTTGGCTACCCTGCGCCTGAAGATGCGCCGGCAGGCACAGCGCCCACCGTCATCGTCCAAAACGTCAGCAAGTCGGTGCTGGCCGGTCAGCGCATCGGTATTTTGGGCGCCAACGGCCAAGGCAAATCGACGCTGGTGAAAACCGTGGCCCGCGCACTGGCACCGATTGAAGGCGAGATGACTGAGGGCAAAGGCCTGAACATCGGCTACTTCGCGCAGCAAGAACTCGACGTGTTGCGGCCCGCCGACAACCCGCTGGAGCACATGATTCGCTTGGTCAAAGAAGTCACCGCCGCCGGCAAGATCAGCGGCCAACAAACCCGCGAACAAGACCTGCGCAGTTTCTTGGGCCAGTTCAACTTCGGTGGCGACATGGTCAAGCAGACTGTCGGCAGCATGAGCGGCGGCGAAAAAGCCCGTTTAGTCTTGTGCATGATCGTCTGGCAGCGCCCCAACCTGCTGCTGCTCGACGAGCCGACCAACCACCTGGACTTGGCCACCCGCGAAGCCTTGTCGATGGCGCTCAACGAGTTTGAAGGCACGGTCATGCTGGTCAGCCACGACCGGGCCTTGTTGCGCGCGGTCTGCGACGAGTTCTGGATGGTCTCACGCGGCGGTGTCGCACCGTTCGACGGCGACCTCGACGACTACCAGCGCTACCTGCTCGACGAAGCCAAGCGTCAACGCGACGAAGCCAAAAAATCAGCCAACGCGGCCGCCAGCCAAGCGGCTGCAGCCAGCAAAACAGCGGCCAAATCAACCGCCAAGGCAGCCACCGCACCGGCCAAAAATTCCGACAGCCTGAAGCCCTTGAAAAAGGAGCTCGACAAGGTCGATCAGCAAATGAAAGACTTGACGGCTGAGCGTCTGCCCTTAGAGGCAAAAATGGCTGCCTCGACCGCTGCTGCTGACATGGCGCAAGCCGGTAAGCGCCTCAAAGCGGTTGACGCCGAACTGCAGCAACTCGAAGAACGCTGGTTGGCGCTGACCGATCAGATCGAAACCGCCGCGGCCTGATAGCAGCCGGCAAGATCAGCCGGCAAAATCAGCCGGCAATGGCCCGGCCGTTTTGCGGCTGCACCGGTCGGGCGTTCTTTTTGAACGGAAACTGCTCAACCTGCTGTTTGGCGATGTTCACCTGCGCCTTCAAGATAAAGAAGCGCACACCCTCGGTACACGGCGGCGTCGTCAACGAGCCTTCGTAGCTGTAAAAATCGTACTCGCGCGGCAGCAAATTGGCCGGGTTGAACATCACGCCGTCAGGTTCAACTTCCGGCCCTTCGGTCAGCGGTGCATTGGCCCACAGGGTTTTGATGCCCGGATTTTCATTGCCCTCTTTCAGCATCACGCCTAGCACGGCCAGGCGACCGGCTTCGTTCTTGTGGACAAAGTGCACCACCATGGCCGACGGTTTGCCGTCGATTTGCTCCTCACTCGGCCGGTGAAAATGAAACTGCACCAACTCAAACGGCTTGCTGTCTATCCGCAGCTTGCTGCCAGGCGGCACATTGACCTGAATCGTGTGGCCGGTGTTGATGATTTTCAGCTGGCCCGGTTTGTAGTCAGGGGCCACGCCAAACTGGGCTTTTTCGAAAGGCCCTTTGATGTTCAACGGTGATTGCGACTTGCCCTTGGCGCAGGTCGGAAATTCATCACCCCAGCGCTCGGGACCCATCGCGCCTTCGTAGCCCCAATTGACCGCTTGTTTTTCACCCGCTGGGGCCGCCTTGTCGGTCTTGCCCTTGTCTGCAGGCGTGGTTTTGTCTGGGCCGCCCGCTTTGTCTTTAACGATTGGCCCGGCCGGGTCGGCGGTTTGGCCTTTGTTGTCGGCGGGTGGCGCGCAATCGCCCATCACATCGACTTTTTCGCCAGCAGCAGCCAGCGCAATTTGAGAAGCACAAATAACTTTTTTGCGACTCCCCCAATCAGACATTTCCAGCGCCTTGCGAAAGGCCGCAATAGTGGCTGGGTCTTGACCGCCTTTGGTCAGCAAGCGCAGCGCGCCCAAACCGACTTGGCGCTCGGCCGTCAAAGATTTTTCTCTTTTGTAGGCGGCTTCGATGTCTTTCAGGGTTTCGCCATTCGACAGCGCCGCCTTCACCGCATCAAGCTCTTGCGACTTGAGCTTGAGCAGGCCGAGTTCTTCGGCACTGGCTTTGACTTCGGCCTCGGCGCTGACCAGTTTCTGGCCAGTCGACTCGGACTCGGTTGTCAGCTCGGCCAGCTTCAGCACATTGGCTTTGCCGGCATTCCATTGGGTCCAGCCGAAAAAGCCAGCCGCAGCCAAAGCCCCTGCCAACACCAGCTCAAACAATATTCTTTTCATGATTGGGGTCCTGCAAATCGGCTCAAGGCGACTTTGATGTGTTCATAGAAACTGATCGGATCGGGGCATCAAAACTTGAATCGAAGCCGCTGAATTAGAAGTGAAATCGCTGCCAGCGGCGCCAGGCTGACGCCAACCAGCTTGCAGCCAATGCCAGTAACCAGGGCTGAAGGCCCAAGCCATGTCGTGCACCGCTGTGCCGGCGGGAAAAACCTGATCCGTCAGGTGGTCCAGCCAGTGGCTTTCGGGGCGAACACACGCCAACCACGCAAAGTCGGCTTGGCGCGCGGTCAGAGGACTTGCCATACTCGGCCGGGCAGTCGGAAAGGCCTGCCCTGCGGCCAAACCATGGGCTGGCCCCGACAGCAAATCGTGCACACTGCCCCACTCGCGGTGCTGCAACTGCCGCTGGATGCTGGCCAATTGATGCGCCACGAAAACGGTCGGGTCTTGCCAAGCGGGAGCATGAAAGCGCAGTTGCCCGAGCAAGTTGTCAAACAGCACGCAAGCTCTCGGGTGGGAGCTCAAATGACGCGGCAATGCCAGCAAGGCATCGCCGGTTTGGTAGCGCCAAAGAACGCCAGCGGCCTTGAGTGCCGCACCGTGGCGCCAAGCAAACAGCCAGCGCGCAACAGGGTCTGTGTCAATCGCCTCGATGTGTTCAAAGCGCAGCAACCAATCGGTCGGCAACATCCAGCCGGCGCTCGGCCCCAGCAACAGCAAGCTTTTAGAACGCGGCTGAACACCGGCCAACCAACGACCAATCTGCGCGTTGGTCGGCGCCCACAGTGCAGCCGAGCGCCAAGCCCGCCAATGCCAACGCCAACCGCCGGACAAACTCACCTGCGGGCTTCTAAATTGAACTGCATGACACCGACCTCGTTCATGCTTTGCTGTTCGTGGTGTCGCTTGTGGGCGCTGAAAGCCAGCGCGTCGGCGTCAACCAAGGACTGCATCTTCAGGCGTTCGCGCTCGGCTTTGATCAGATCGCGGCGCGACTCCGCCATGGCGCCAGCGAGTTGTGCCAGGTCTTGGTCGACCCGCGTCAACAGCGTTTGCAGCTGTATGCTGAACTGGCGTTGGTTCAAGGTTTCTTGCATGCCTTGGCTGGCGCTGCCGGTGGCGGCCGGAGTCAGGTAGTCGTTGTAGAGTTTTTGCAGACGATCGCGGCTGGCTTGCAAAGCTTGCTCGCGCAGCCGACCCTGCGCCAATTGGCTCTGGATGTGAGTGACTTGCTCGTGGGCTTTTTGCACCAGCACAGTCCAGCATGCTCTGGGTGAATTCATGGAACAATTCCGTTCAAGGTTAAGGCGGTTGGCGACAAGTCAGTCAGACCTGCATCAAAAGGCGCAGTTGTTCGCGGGTGCTGGTTTCAAGTTCGTCCATGTGCATGTCTTGCCGCAAAAAGGCTTCCATCGCCGGGCGCAACAAAATCGCTTCGTCAACTTCCGGGTTCGAGCCCGCTTCGTAAGCGCCGACCTGAATCAAATCAACGTTTTGCTGGTACAGCGACCAAAGCCGGCGAAAACGGTTCGCCAGCTTCATGTCTTGCGGGTCGAGCAAGGTTTGCGCCAAACGCGAGATCGAGCCGTTCAGGTCAATCGCCGGGTAATGCGCAGCATCAGCCAGCTTGCGCGACAGCATCACCTGGCCGTCCAAAGAGGCACGGGCGATGTCGACAATCGGGTCGTTGGCGTCGTCGCCTTCGGCCAGCACGGTGTAAATTGCCGTGATCGAGCCATGCCCGTGTCGACCGACACCGGCGCGCTCAATCAAGTTGGGCAGCAACGCAAAAACCGACGGCGGATAGCCCTTCGAGGTCGGCGGTTCGCCAATCGCCAAGCCGATCTCGCGCTGCGCGTGGGCCACCCGCGTCAAGCTGTCGACCAGCATCAAAACATCTTTGCCTTGGTCCCGAAAATACTCGGCAATCAGGTGCGTCATGTGCGCCGCTTTGAGGCGCAACACCGGCGACACATTGGCTGGCGCCGCCACCACGACTGATTTCGCCAGACCCTCTTCGCCCAGCGATTCACGGATAAAAGCCTGCACTTCGCGGCCGCGTTCGCCGACCAAACCGATGACCACCACATCGGCTTTGGTGAAGCGGGTCAACATGCCCAGCAGCACGCTTTTGCCGACACCCGAGCCGGCAATCAAGCCAATGCGCTGACCGCGGCCCAGCGTCAGCAGGCCATTGATGGCTTTCACGCCGACGTCCAAAACGCGGTCAATCGGGCCCCGCTCCATCGGGTTGATCGGCAGCCCGTGCAAGCTCAAGCGGGTTTGGCCCAGCGGCTTGGGCAGGCCGTCGAGCGGCTCACCGCGGCCGTCAATCACCCGGCCCAGCAACTCCGGGCCCAAAGAGGCGTTGCCGGTGTCTGGCAGAACGCGCACCAAGTCACCCGGGCCGATACCTGCGGGCTCGGTGAAAGGCATCAAATAAAGCGTTTTGTCGCTGAAGCCGACGATCTCGGCCTCAATCCGCTGGCCAGCTTGACCCCGTATTTCGCAGCAGGTGCCGATGGGTGCCATGATGCCGCGGGCTTCAAGGCGCAGCCCAACCAGCCGCACCAGCGTGCCAGACAGCGCTGGCCGCGGGCTGCGAACATGGGCCAAACTGCGCTCGACCTCTTGGGCGAAATCAGGCATCGTGATGCCCGGATGGCACTGGCTCAACTTCGAAAGGGTTTGATTCGTCCAAATTGAGGTCCGGCAAATTCAGGCTGTCGAGGCTGTCCAGGGGGTTGTCCTTTTGAATCGGCGACATGCGTGGTTGGGCGTCGACCACCTGTTCACCGACCATGCGGGCTGCCAAACGGGTGGGCTGAAAAGCTGACTGGGCCGTGCTGCGACCGGTGTCCAGCAGCAGGCTGCGGGCCAATGCTTCGAGCCGGTTTTCAATCAGGTCACTGACCACCGTGTCGCTGGCGCTGGCCCGCACGCTGCCAGGCAACAAAG
>JBBAPN010000003.1:95155-101651 GCA_040400815.1 Polaromonas sp.
GCCTCAGCCCCATGCGGTTGTAAAACCGCCAGATCAGCCGGGTTCAGCTCGACCATGATCGGCGCCAGACGCTGCGGTGCCAACTCCTCGACGCTGCGTCGCACCAAACGCTCAATCGCTTGCGGTGACAGCGTCAACTCAGCCAGCACCAGTTGCTCGGCCAAATGCAAGGCCAGTCGCTTCAAGGGCTCGAACAACGCTTCAGGCGAGCTGATCAGTTGGCGAACGGAAGTCTCAAGCTCATGCAGCAGGTTGTGCTGGTTCGACTCCCTGGATTTTTTGTCAGCCGCCCACTCTGCGCGGACCTGCTGCTGGCCTTGGGCCAAACCTTTGTCGAAGGCGGTTTGCCGTTCTGCTTCGAGCGCCTCCTCGGTCAGGGCCAGCATGGCGGCGGCAGCCTCTTCATCAGACACTGTGTCGATCAATGCCAGCAACGCTGCTTCGGCCAACAGAGCCGCTTCGTTGTCTGCGTCGTCCTCGCCGGGCGGTGACCAAGTCTTGACGACCTGCAAATCGAAAAACTGCAACTGACGGTCTGACCAACTCTTGCGAACAAAACCGCCGGGACCCGACAAAGGGTGCAACAAATCCAAAGGCTGCCAAACCCGCGCAGTGCGCGGGGTTAAAGCGCCATCGCCAGGGCGATCAGACAAAGTCGTCCCCTCCGCCCAGCACCAAGTCGCCAGCATCAGACAACTTGCGGGCAATTCGCATGATGGTTTTTTGGGCGTTTTCGACGTCAGCTATGCGCAACGGCCCCTTGGCCTCCATGTCGTCACGGAACATACCGCGGGCCCGTTCGGACATATTCCCAAAAAACTTTTCTTTGACCGTCTCACTGCCGCCTTTGAGTCCGATCATCAACAGGTCAGGCTCGACATTGCGCATCAGCACCTGAATACCGCGGTTGTCCACGCCCACCAGGTTCTCAAAGGTGAACATATTGTCCTGAATTTTTTGCATCAGCTCAGGGTCCAGTTCTGAAAGTCCGCCCATGACCGACGCTTCAAGTTCGGTTTTACTGAAGTTCATGATCTTGGCAGCCGCCTTCAGGCCACCAAAACTCGACGACTTGGATGACGTGTTGTTCGAGAACTGCTTTTTCATGATGGTTTCCAGTTCTTCCATCGCAGAAGGCTGCACCGTCTCCAGACTGGCCACACGCTGAATGATCTCAGCACGCGAATCTGCCGGCAAGAAATTAAGCACGTCAGCGGCTACCGAGTACTCCAGCACCGACAAAATAATCGCCGTGACCTGCGGATGCTCACCACGGATCATTTCGGCAATCGAGCGGGCGTCCATCCAGCTCAAAATTTCCAAGCCTTTGCTGCCCTGCCCCGGCATGATGCGGCCCAGCACCGAAGCGGCCTTGTCGTCGCCCAGCGCCCGCTTGAAGACCTTTTCGACATAGTCGGTGGTGCCCAAACCCAAGTTGGTCTGTTTTTTGATGGTCGCCACAAACTCGTCCAGCACGGCGTTGACCGCCTCTTGCGACAGGTCAGCGACGGAGACCATGGCACCGCCCAGGGCTTGCACTTCTTTGGGGTTTAAAAAACGAATGATCTCGGCCGCTTGTTGCTCGCCGAGCAGCAGCATCAACACCGCCGCCCGCTGTGTTCCACTCATCTCGCCGAGCTCTCGTGCCAGCGATTCGCTGGCGGCAATCTCGGCTTCAGTGGGTTGATTGACTTCTTTTTCGGCCACAGTAATTCCCCGTCAGACCAAGCTTGGCTTGATCATGTTTTTCAGCACGCTCGCCACCCGGGCGGAGTCTTCGGCCACGATCATCCGAACCAAGGCGACTTTGTCGTCGTACGAGTTGGCGGTGTCGAGCATTTCCAGCGAGATGTTTGATTTTTTCGGTTTCAGCTTGGCTTTGAGTTGCTCCAGGGTTTCGCCCTCGCCCAGCTGAATGGCATTGATGTCTTCGGGACTCAGTTCGCCGTCTTGCAGCGGCTTGGCTTGCTCAATCAGCAGCAGCGCAGCAGCATCTGCAGCGTCTTTTTCCTGTGTCAGCAAATGCATGACAACCGGCCGCACTACCAGCAGCAAGAACAACACAAACACCAGGCCGATGGCACCGCTCTTGATCTGGTTCATCAAGACCTCGTCCTTGTACCAGACCACACTCATGTCGAACACCGGCTCGGGCTCAAAGCGGGCCGGAATCACGGTTACCACGTCGCCGCGGGCTTCGTTGAAGCCGACCACGCTGCGGACCAAACTTTGCATGCGCTCCATCTCCTCGGGCGTGTACGGGTTGGCTTTGGCCTCTTGCGCTTCGCCTTTGTCATTTTTGGGCTGCGGCGTTGGTTGGCGTTCATTGATCACCACCGCAACGCTGAGTCGCTCGACCGTGCCAGTCGCGCTGGTAACGTGGCGCACCGACCGGTCAAGTTCGTAATTGCGGGTGCTGCGTGTCGCCTGTCCGCTGCGGTCGTCGCTGGCCGACGGCGTGGCGGGCGCTGCCGCATTGGGCGCAGTGATGGGCGCAGGTGGCGGCTTATTCGACAAGGATCCGGGTATGCCGCTCGGGTCTTTGCTGGTGTTGCGGTCATCGCTGAGCACTTCAGAGCGGGTTTTGGGGCCCTTGCCACGGCTGTCAAAATCTTCTGAAGTGACTTCTGAGTTGCTGAAATCGAGCTGCAAGTTGACCTGCGAACGGACATTGGTTTCACCCGCAATCGGCATCAAGATCTGGTTCACACGCTGACGGTAAACCTCTTCCATTTTTTGCTTGTGCTGCGTTTGTGCAGACGTCAGGCCCAGCGCCGAGTCGGTTGCCGAATCGGTGATGAGCTTGCCCAGGTTGTCAACCACGGTGACGTTGTCGGGGGTCAACAGCGGCACGCTCGAAGCCACCAAATGCACCACCGCCTGCACCTGCGACGGGGTCATCATCCGGCCCGGCTGCGGCGTCACCACCACCGACGCTTTGGGCGGCGTTCGGTCGCGCACAAAGGCCGATTGCTTGGCCAAAGCCAGGTGCACACGGGCCGTCGCAATCGAGTCAATTTGCAAAATACTGCGCACCAGCTCTTGCTCGATGGCGGCGGTGTAGCGCACTTGCTCCATGAACTGGCTGGTCGTCATCGACGACTGGTCTTTCAAAGAATCGAGCCCACTTTGACCCGTTTTTGGCAAACCCTTGGAAGCCAAGAAAATACGCGCCTCGTGGTAACGCTGGGACGGCACGGTGATTTGGCCGTTGGCGGTGTCCAAAATAGGATTGAAAGCGGCGGTTTTGAGGGCGTCAAAAGCCAGCTGCTGGTCGGCTTCGGTCATGCCCGCCACGATCGGCCGGTACGTCGGTGTATTGACCACCGTGTAAATAGCCACAAAAAGTATCACCACCAAGGCCATGACAATGAACGGCAGCGACTTTTTGACATTGGGCTGCATCAGCGTTTGGTTGATGATGGCGAAAGGCCCCGTGCCGACGGTCACCATTGCGCCAGCACCGCCCGCGTTGGTGGTCTCAGCGTCAGCTGGGTTGGCACGCAAAGCGCCGCCGCTGGCAAGTGCCGGCACGGCAGCCGAACCCACACCCACGGTGGTGGTGGCAAGGTTCGTTGAGCTTGTGGCCATAGGAAGTGACTTTCAGGCAAAAATTAAACCGGCATGTTCATGATGTCTTCATACGCTTTCAGCACCTTGTTGCGAACCTGCAATGTGGCCTCAAAGGACAGAGAAGACTTCTGCATACCCAGCACCACATCCGTCAGTGGAACGTCCTCGCCGCGCTCGTAGGCGTCGGTCAAAGCGCGCGACTTTTGCTGAGTGGCATTGACTTGATTGAACAACTGCTTGACGGCGTCAGAAAAACCGGGCTTGTCGGTGGCCTCTGTGCCCAGACCATCGACCCCCCCGGCCGCCTGACTGGCGTGCGTGCGCAGGGTTTCAAGCATCGATTGGATGTTGGCAGAGGAAGTGGCTTTTTCGATCATGGGTAGGTCCTAAAATTTGGTTAGGTTTCAGCCGGTCGCGCCCAAATGCTCATGGTCTTTGAGTTTGGACAACTTGTAGCGCAGCGTGCGCGGGCTGATACCCAACTTACGGGCAGCTTCCATCCGGCTGACAGTGGTTTGAATGGCAGCCAAGATCAGTTGATGCTCGTTTGACTTGACAGCGTCTTGCAAACGACCACCGTCACTTTTTAAAAAATCAGCGGCTTGCATTGCATCTACAAGCGCCGCACTCGGCGGCGCAGCGGCGATGGGTGGCAGATCAAAATGCAGGTCTTGCGGCATGGCATCGTCAAACATCAAGTGGGCTGGCGTGATGACATCGCCGCTGCACAACACCAAGGCACGCAGCACCACGTTTTCAAGCTCTCGCACATTGCCAGGCCACGCATAAGCTTGTAAAAAGGCTTGGGCTTGGGCATTGACGCTCAAGCCGGGGTGGTGACTGGCATGACGCACCAACAGGCGCGCCACCAAGGGCAAAATATCGCCCGGACGTTCCCGCAGCGGTGGTACCCGCAGCTTGAAAGTGCTGATCCGAAAGTACAGGTCTTCGCGAAATTCACGGGCGGCAATCGCCGCCCGCAGGTCTTTGTTGGTGGCCGCCACCAAGCGCACATCCAATTCGATCGGACGCTCACCACCCAAGCGGACAATTTGCCGTTCTTGCAAAACCCGCAGCAACTTGGTTTGCAGCTGAATCGGCATTTCGCCAATTTCGTCTAAAAACAGCGTACCGCCCTGCGCCTGCTCAAAAGTCCCGTGGTGTTCTTTGTGGGCCCCTGTGAAAGCGCCCTTCTCATGGCCAAACAACATGTCTTCAATCAGGTGCTCAGGCAAAGCCGCGCAATTGAGCGCCACAAACGGGCCCCGCGCCCGGGCTGAAGATTCGTGCAGCACCCGCGCCAAGACTTCTTTGCCGGCGCCGGTCGGGCCTTCAATCAAAGCCGTCACATTGGCCATGGCAACGCGCTGCGTTAAAGCCAACAAATGCTGGCTGGCCGGATCAACATAGACCACGCTGCGGGGCTGCTGCACAGGCTTGATTACCGGCAAAACAGTCGACCGCGCCGCCTCCAACATAGTTAGCAGGGTTTGCCAACTCTCGACCGACACATCGTCGGCCGGCAAGACATGCACCGCGCCTTGGCGCATAGCGGCAACTACCAGCTCCAAATGCCGGCGTTCAACACGGCAAACAATCGGCAACTGAAAACCAAGCTGCAAACACAGCGCCTGCAGCTCTTGCAGCAGCTCAATGCTGTCGCCAAGCCGCACCACCAACAAGTCTGCACCCGCCAACTGCGTCTGCAACACTTCTAAAGTGGCGACAGGCTGGGCAAGCAGCCCGCCAGCCGCCAATTGCGCCCGGACAGCAGTTGAAAGTGGCTGGAACGGGTCCAACCACAGAGCTTGCTGCACGATCAAAAGGGAGCTCATCAGGCTTTAAAGTTTTAAAGAGGAAATATCCGATGTGAAGCAATGGTCGTGCCACCAATTTATTTGAGTACTTAAAAACTCTATTTTCAATAAATTTAAAGATATCGTGGGTCAGTGACGTGAATCCGACACCTTCAGCGCTGGCTTTTCAACGGCTGATGGCTTGGGCGCAAAGCCTTCACAAGGTTTTCCGTCAACCCGCATCACTTCAATCGAGGGCAAGGCCCGCGACTTGAAACCCATCAAGCGGCAAAGATAGGGCAATTGCGGGTCCCAACTGACCGCAAAATACCGACACTTCCAGCAGTCGGGCCGGACTTTCGGCGGCACTGTGTTGCCGTTCAAGATACTCACATCAGGCAGACCATGGTTGATTGCTGGGGCGAAGACGGGTTATCGATAGGTCGGCAGCGCAAAACACTGCACAGCCATGCCATAAAAAAAGCAAAAAAGATGCCAGCCAGCATGGCCGTCGCAGCTGGCAAGCCGTTTTAAACCAGTGCGTCAAGCAAAACGGGTGTATTGGCACAAGTATTGTTTTTGACGCGCATACCAACCACTGCATCCAAATGCTTGGGCGCGGCACCGAACCCTGGCCGGACGCTTCGAACGGCTTCGGGGGTAATGACCTCCCCGGCCTTCAAATCCTTCACAAAATACAAAGAGCGGCGGAACTTCACATTGCCCTGCTCGCTCGACTTCAGTCCATAGTCCACACGGCCCAGCGCAGCCCAAGCTGTCTTGGTGTCTTTGCACAGCGCAGCCAATTCAGCGGGTTGCAGTGAAAAGCTGTCGTCGGGACCACCACCAGTTCGGTCCAAGGTGAAATGTTTTTCAATGATCGACGCACCCATGGCCACGCTGGTAATGGCGGTGGTGTTGTCCAGCGTGTGGTCCGACAAACCGGTCACCAAGCCAAAGCGCTGGATCATGTCGGGGATGGTGAGCAGGTTGTAGTCCTCTGCTGGTGCGGGATAGCCGCTGACGCAGTGCAGGATGGCCAGCTCTTTACAGCCACCTTCGTGGGCGGCGTCAATAGCTTCCTGAATCTCTTCGGCATCGGCCATGCCGGTGGAGATGATCATGGG
>JBBAPN010000004.1:0-12608 GCA_040400815.1 Polaromonas sp.
GGCTACGGGTTTACACGCTGAATGTTGGCGCTGACACAGTGCCATACTGACCTGCACTCTTTTTAATTGTCTTCCCTTTAAGTACTGTCTAAGAAAGATCTAACAATGCTCAGACTTAACGGCGTGGATCGATTTTTGACTTTTTTGTCGACGCCCTTGAGCCGGGTTAAAGAGACCAGCACTCGCCAGCGGCTGGTCTGATATGGACCCGGTCGTTATCGAAAACCTGCTGCAAAGGTTGGTGACAGGCATTTTGGTTGGCAGCATCTACGGACTTCTTTGCACCGGACTTGGCATGATCTTCGGGGTCATCCGCGTCATTAATTTTGCTCAAGGCGAATTCATGATGCTGGGCATGTATGCCACGATGCTGATCGGCACCACGCTGGCTGCAGTTTTCGGGCTTGGCCCGGCGCTTGGGGCTTACCTTGCTATCGTGGTGGCGGCCTTGCTGCTCGCCGCTGTGGGCTGGACCCTGCAACGCTATGTGATTTCTCACGTCAGCGGATCACGGGTGGTGGGCAGTGAAAACGAGGGCCACTTTGCGCAACTGATCCTGACCCTGGGCTTGAGCCTCGTGCTCTCCAACATGGCGCTGATCGTGTTCGGCTCTTCCGCGCGCACCGTCCAATCCTCGCTGGCCTCCACCTCATGGACCGTTGGCCCATTCACCGAAGGTGCCATCACGGTGTTCATCAATCAGGCGCGGGCCATCGGCTGTGTGGCCGCCATCATCGCCAGCGTCGCCCTTTATTTGTTTGTCCAAAAAACCCGCGCCGGAACGTCGATGCGGGCCGCTGCCGACAACCCGACAGCAGCCACCATTGTCGGCATCGATGTCGAAGCCGCTTATGCACAAGCTTTTGCCATCGGTACGGCTGCAACCGCCTTGGCCGGTGGCCTGATTGCCATGTACTACCCGGTCCATCCTTACATCGGCGTTGAGTTCGTCATCATCATGTACGCCGGCGTGGTGCTTGGCGGCATGGGCAGCATGTTGGGGGCATTCTGGGGCGGCTTTGCGATGGGCCTGATTCAACAGCTTTCAACGTATTTTCTGCCGTTTCCGCTTCAAAATGCCACCATCTTTATGTTGTTCTTAGTGGTGGTTTTGCTGCGCCCTCAAGGTCTTTTTGGCCGCAGCGTGGAGCGAACCTGATGCTGACCAGTCCTTTCAAGGGGCCCACCTTTTCGATGATCGTTGTGGTGGCTTTGCTCATGAGCGCGGCCGGGTTCTTGATCAAGGACCCCTATTACCAACTGATCCTCAGCACGATTCCGATCTGGGCAACGGTTGCGCTCACTTGGAACCTGTTTAGTGGCTACACCGGCCTGATTTCATTCGGTCACGCCACGTTTTTTGGGCTGGGCGCTTTCACCGTCGCCCTGTTGGCCATCAAGTTTGGCATCTCACCTTGGTATGGGCTGGCGGCGGCCACTTTCGTCGGCGGCTTTGCCAGCATCTTGATTGGCGCCATCACGTTTCGGCTGCGCGGACATTACTTCGCTCTGGCGATGCTGGCTTATCCCTTGCTCTTTATCTTCGTCTTTGACTGGATGGGCTGGCAAGAACTCACATTTCCAGTCAAACGTGATGAGCCAATTCGCTTCATGCAGTTTGCCGATTCCAGAGTCAACACGCTGATTGGTGTTGTCATGATGACGGCAATTTTGCTGCTCACATTGCTAGTGGAGCGCTCACGGTTCGGCCTCGCCATGCTGTCGATCAAGCAAAACGAGTTGGCGGCTGAAGCGGCAGGCATCAACACTTTTCGCATCAAGATGATTGGCTTCATCGCCAGCGGCGCGCTGGGTGCGCTGGTCGGCGGCTTTCACGCGGTTGTCCTGCAGGTGGTCACGCCGCACGGCGTGCTGGGAACCGTCGTATCCGCCCAAGCTTTAATTCTGACGCTTTTCGGCGGCGTCGGAACCTTGTGGGGACCGGTCATAGGCGCCGTCGTTCTGATCCCGCTGACCGAGGGACTGCGCGCCCAGCTCGGCCATATTCTTCCCGGTATTCAAGGCGTGATTTACGGCTTGACGATCATGCTGGTGATGTTGTTGGCCCCCGAAGGTCTTTACTGGAAGGTTCGGGATCTGCTGGCAAAACGCCAAAAGCACCTTTCAGATGCCGACGCCAAGGTGACGCCCGAGTCACGCGCTGGCGCGCTGGCCAAGACCGCCAGGGTGCCCGTGACCATCGAGCACAGCGATATTCTTCTCAAAGTCTCCGGGCTTTCAAAATCATTCGGCGGCCTCAAAGCAGTGCAAAACGTCAGCTTCGAGGTCCGGCGAGGTGAAATCCTCGGCATCATCGGCCCCAACGGCGCTGGCAAAACCACGCTGTTCAACGTGCTGAACGGTTTTCAGAAATCCAGCAGCGGATCGGCAGAACTGGCAGGCCGGTCGACCTTGGGCCTGCGCCCCAACGCGCTGTGTCAGCTCGGCATGGGTCGAACTTTTCAGGTTGCCCGCCCTTTTCAACGCATGAGTGTTCTCAACAATGTGGTGGTCGGCGCGCTGTCGCAGAGCCGCGACGGCGCTGACGCCTTGGCCATGGCGCATGCGGCGCTGGTGATCGTTGGCTTGGAAAGCAAGGCCAACGCCATGGTCAGTGGGCTCACCAATTTAGATTTGCGGCTGCTGGAGCTGGCCCGCGCACTCGCCTCAAAGCCACAACTTTTGCTGCTTGACGAAACGCTGGCCGGCTTGGGCGCTGTTGAAGTCGAAGAAATCCTGCAAGTGATTCAGCGACTGCCGGCGGCCGGCGTCACGGTCGTGATCATCGAACACACGATGCAAGCAATGACCCGACTCGCCAACCGTTTTGTCGTGCTCGACCACGGGCAGGTGATTGCCGAAGGCCTGCCATCAACGGTCATGTCAGATCCAGCGGTGGTCAGAGCCTATCTTGGCAAGAAATGGATGGAAATGCATGCTGCAGCTTGAAGGCATCAGCGCCGCTTACGGTGCCATCCGGGCCTTGAACAAGGTGTCTCTGCATGTGGCGGCAGGTCAGTTTGTGGCCATTGTTGGCCCTAACGGTGCCGGCAAAACGACCCTTTTTAAAACCATCTCGGGTCAGGTTGTTCCGCAGACTGGCAGCATTGTTTTTGAAGGCCAAGACCTGTTGAAGCTGCCGGCCAAAGACCGCGCCCATCTCGGCATCGCGCATGTGCCGGAGGGGCGACAGGTCTTTGGCAACCTGACCGTTTTGGAAAATCTAGAGATGGGCGCAACGACCCGCAAAGGGCGAGCCGAATGGGCCAGCAACCTGGAAAGTTGTTTTTCACTTTTCCCAGTGCTGGCGCAACGCAGCAGCCAGCTGGCCGGCACCTTGTCTGGCGGAGAACAACAAATGCTGGCGATTGCCCGCGGATTGGCGTCGTCACCCCGGCTGCTGCTGTTGGACGAACCCTCGATGGGTTTGGCGCCCATCATTGTGGATCTTATTTTCGAGCGCATTCGGGACATTCATAAAGCTAAAAATCTGACGGTCGTGCTGGTCGAGCAACGGGTGGTTGAGGCCTTGGAACTGTGCGACTGGGCTTATGTTCTTGATGTCGGCCACTGCGTGACCGACGGACCGCCGAGTCAACTGATGCGGGACGAACGGATCAAACAAGCGTATCTGGGTATCACTTAACCAACCTTCAGGAGCACAGCACCATGACTTCATTGAACATCACGCGGCGCAAAGCACTCAACTACAGCCTGGCGGCGGCCTCGGCCTCCGTGGTCGGCAGCGCCTACGCACAGAGTCCTGCGACAGTCAAAATTGGCACGGTCGTTCCCCTTTCTGGCCCCTTTGCAGCGATCGGACAGAACATCAAGGCCGGCGCGGAAATGGCCATCGAAGACATCAACGCGGCCGGTGGCATCAAGTCACTGGGTGGCGCCAAGATGGCTCTGGTAGCGGCCGACGCGGAAGATTCAGTCGAAAAAGCCAAGAATGCCGCACAGCGATTGCTGGCACAAGAACCGACCTTGATTGGCGGCTTGGGCGACGCACTCAGCGGCATGACCTTGGTGGTGACAGAAATGACTGAGCGAGCCGAGCTGCCGTGGCTGACACAAACGTTTGCCGACATCTTGACAGAGCGGGGCTTCAAGTACTTGTTCGAAGTCGTCCCGGTCGCCACCACGCAAGGCCAGTTGACGCTGCCCACGGTGATGGATCTGGCCAAGCTGGCGGGCGGCAAAATACCCAAAACCGTGGCCGTGGTGGCTGACACCAACCAAGCCATTCAGGGCATGGTCAAGACTTGGCGCGACGGTGGCTTTGACAAAGCCGGGCTGACCCTGCTGTCTGAAAAATCCTACACACCACCGATTTCAGACGCTACCGAACTGATCGCCAATTTGCGCCGCAACAAGCCCGACATACTGTTCTTGATGCCGGCGGCGCTGCCAGACCTCAAATTAATGCTCGACAAGCTGAGCGAGTTTGGCCTGGGACGTGATGTGCTGCCGACCTTCGCGGTGGCCGGCCCCAGCGCAACACCGGAACTGCTGGGCGTGGCGGGCGCTAAGAATCTCGAGAATTTCTTCAGCATCAACTCGAACTGGCCGGGCAAGCGACACCAAGAGTTGGTGGCGCGCTTCAAAACCCGCACCGGCCGCCCATGGATGACGTCACAGGGTATAGACGGCTATGGCCAGGTCATGATTTACCGCGATGCGCTTGAAAAGGCGGGTGTGGCAGACCGCAAGAAGGTCGCTGAAATGATTCGCAAGATGGACTTGGCCACCGGCGCCTCAGAGTATTTCAGCGGGCCGCTGAAATGGGACGAACGCGGCCGGCGAATCGGCGCCGGTCTGGTGATTGCCCAATGGCAGGGTGGCCAGCCCGTGCCGGTCTATCCGCCCGCCATGGCAACTGCCAAACCCAACTGGCCCGGCAACAAGTAAGTCACTAACGCCAAGCTGATGCAGGTGTGAGCGAACATGACGGCAAGCAAGGGACGGGGACTTGAAGGGCGGCAATTCGTGGTAACCGGCGGGGCCGGCGGCATTGGTCAAGCCTGCGCTCGTGAACTGCTTGAACAAGACGCGCGGGTGCTTCTGGTCGACCTCGATGCGGCTCGCCTTGACGCGGTGCGAGTCCAGTTGGGCGGCGGCAATCAGCTGACAGTGCATGCGTCCCGCCTTGCCTCTCCTCGGCAAGCCGCCACAGCTTTGGAGGCCGCTGGTCGACCCATTCATGGGCTGATTCACATGGCGGGGCTTTTCGAGCACGACCCGTTAGACCCCGATGATCACGCTGTCTGGGACCGGGCCATGGCCGCCAACCTGACCAATGGCTACGATCTTGCGGTGGCCTACCAGACACGCCGTGATACCAGCGCTGTCGGACGCATCGTCTTTTGCAGTTCGAGCGCCTATCGCAAGGGTGTTCCAGGCCGCGTCTCGTACTCGGTGGCCAAGGCCGGAATCGTCGGTTTGACGCGCGGCCTTTCCAGGCAATTTGCGCCTCACACGCTGGTGAACGCAGTGGCACCGAGCGCCATCAAAACCGCCATGACTGACTCGGTTTTCAGCGAACGCGGTGCAGCCATCTTGGCCACCATTCCGCTGGGGCGCTTCGGTGAGCCCGAAGAAATAGCCTCGGTAGTTGTTTTTCTGTGCAGCCAGGGCGCGTCCTACCTGACTGGGCAGACCCTCAACATAGACGGCGGGGCATGGCACTCATGAGGCCCATCTTGGATTCAACGACCTCACCAGAATCTTCACTATGAGTTGGAAAATTGGCATGCCTAATCTTGGCCACACGATGGAGGAAGGCACTGTCTCGCAGTGGCTAAAGGCGGTTGGCGATGTCGTCAGCAAGGGTGAGGTGATTGCCATTGTCGAGTCTGACAAAGCAAGTTTTGACATTGAATCCCCCGCTGACGGAACACTGATTGCGATCCAAGCAGAAGCGGGTTCAGTGGTGCCTGTGGGAGATGCCATCGGGCTCGTCGGTGCATTCGGTGAAGCAGTGGCAGTGGCTGCGCAGGATGCCACACACCTTTCTGCGAGCGAGCCGTCGACCGAGCGTGCGGCTCCAGTGGCGGCGGCTTCAACTTCGCTTCAGGCGCGCGCCAAAATCTCACCTGCGGCACGCGCACTGGCCGAGACGCTGGGTGTGGAACTGGCTGACGTGGTCGGCACTGGCGAAGATGACTTGATCACCCGTGACGACGTCCGTGCCCATGCAGCGGCAACAGCTGTGGCAGTGGCAGCAGCAGCGCCAGCCGCCGGTGCTACAGTGGCGCTTTCTCCCATGCGCCGCGCCATCGCTGAGGCAACCGAACGGTCTTGGCAAACCATTCCCCATGTGCCGCTGCAGTCGCATGCTGATGTCACTGCATTGCTCGAAAAAAACGGGCCCGGCCTGACTGCGGCCATTGCAAGGGCTTGCGGGCTGGCGCTGACCCAACACCCCGCCTTCAATGGGTGGCTGCTCGACCAGCACTTCAAACCGTCTCGACATGCCAACATTGCCATTGCCATGTCGACGCCCTTGGGTTTGGTCACAGCGGTTGTACCGGCCGCCGAAACCAAATCAGTGGCACAGCTCGCAGCAGACATCAGCGGCTTGGCTTCGAGCGCCCAAGCGGGGCAGCTGGACGGCGCAAAAATGACCGGAGGGTCTTTCACCATCAGCTCGCTGGGCCGCTGGGGAGTCGATGCTTTCTCACCCATCATTTCAGGGCCGCAAGTAGCGATACTAGGGGTTGGCCGCGTTAACCGGGTGGCCCGCGAGGGGCCAGCAGGCAATGTCCGCTTCGCCAGCGAAATCAGCCTGACACTGGTTTTTGACCACCGGGCCAACGACGGGCTTGAGGCCGCGATGCTGCTCTCATCGATCATTCACTTTCTTGAACACCCCGAACAGATGGAGGTCTCGTCATGAGCGAAAAAGATTTCACACCAGACCAACTGCTGTCATTTTGGCGCGACATGACGCGCATCCGTTTGTTCGAACAAGCCGCCTCATACCAATCTTCGATTGGCAAGATATATGGCGCGCTGCACAGCTGCGAGGGCCAGGAGTCTTGCGCCGTCGGCGTTTGTTCAGCCTTGCAAAAAGGCGACTACGCCGCCTCGACCCATCGCGGTCATGGTCATACGCTGGCGATGGGTGGGCGAATGGACCGGATGATGGCTGAACTGTTCGGTCGCGTCGACGGCTATTGCCGCGGCAAAGGCGGCTCACTGCACATTGCAGATTTGGGTGTCGGTATGCTGGGAGCCAACGGCATCGTTGGCGCTGGCTACGCGATTGCGGCTGGCGCCGCGCTCAATGCCAAAGTCGCTGAGAACGGGCGCGTTGCGGTGGTTTTTTTCGGTGACGGTGCCATCACCCGGGGCACCTTTCACGAAGTCATGAACATGGCATCGCTGTGGAAGTTGCCCTTGTTGCTGGTGTGCGAAAACAATGAATATGCGCAGTACATGCATTGGTCCGACACCATGGTGTTTGACAACATCGCCGGGCTAGCGGGCAATTACCACATGCCCGGCGTACAACTTGACGGCAACGACATCAAGGCCGTGCACAGCAGTGTCAGCTTGGCTGCGGCGCGTGCGCGTTGTGGTGATGGGCCGACCCTGATTGAACTGAAAACCCAGCGTTTTAATGGTCATTCGTCTGGCGACCCCCAGGTCTACCGTACAAAATCCGCCATCGAGACGTTGCGCCGCACACGCGACCCCATTGCCCGCTTGGAAACCGAGCTGGCGGCGGCGGGTCTGTTGGAAAACCGCGACGTCCTGCTGGCAGAGGTTGAGGCCGAAGTGGCCCAGGCTGTGCAGTTCGCTGAATCCAGCCCCTACCCGGCCGACGACGAGTTGAGCCGGGATGTCTACGCAGAATCGAGGTAAGCATGCGCGAAATCACGTTCCGGGATGCGATCCGCGAGGCGCTGTCAGAAGAAATGGAGCGCCAGCCAGCCATGGTCATCATTGGGGAAGATATTTTGCCAGGCGGCGGCACATTTGGTGTCCACCAAGGCTTTGGCGAGCGCTTTCCTGGCCGCATGTTTGACGCCCCTATTTCCGAGGCTGCCATCATCGGCACGGCCTTGGGCGCGGCCCTGACCGGCGGCCCGGCGGTGGCTGAAATCATGTACTCAGATTTCTTAACCGTGTGCATGGACGAGATCGTCAACCAAGCCGCCAAAATTCGCTACATGACCGGCGGTCAGGCCCGTGTGCCCTTGGTGATCCGCACCCCTTGTGGCATGACCAAAGGCATTGCGGCCCAGCACTCCCAGTCCCTGGAGGCTTGGTTCGCGCATGTTCCCGGGCTGCGTGTGGTGATGCCGTCGACTCCCGCTGACGCCAAGGGTTTGCTCAAATTTGCGCTGCGGGGTGAAGACCCGGTTATTTTTTTAGAGCACAAGCTGCTTTACGGCACCAAGGGGCCGGTGTCGGAAGATACTGACCTGTTGCTGCCCTTCGGTTGCGCCGCCGTCGTCAAAGCCGGCACTGACATCACGCTGGTGGCCACTGGTCTGATGGTTTCGCGCGCCCTTGAGGCCTCGCTGCAGCTGGAGCAAGCCGGCATATCGGTCGAAATCATTGACCCCCGAACGGTGTCGCCGATTGACTGGGAGACCATCTTCACCTCGGTAGACAAAACCGGTCGTGCACTCATCGTCAATGAAGCCACCCTGTTTTGCTCGGTAGCCTCAGAGATCGCCGCCACCATTGGCGAGAAGAGGTTCAATTCCTTGGACGGACCGGTTCGCCGGATCGGCTCGGCTTTTGTGCCCAAGCCGTCCACACCCGGACTGGAGAAGCTGGCCTATCCTTCGAGCGACGAGATCGTGCGCACGGCGATGCAAATGATGCCGCGCAAACGGGCTGCGTGACCCTGCGCAAACAGCCAGCCACAAGCCTGCAGCAAGCCAACAACAGCCCTCAACAGGAGTTAGCCCTATGGACCGCGTGATCGGAAAAATAGCCATGGTGACAGGCGCCGGCAGTGGCCTGGGCGCAGCCACTGCCCGACTGCTGGCGCGCGAAGGCGCCAGCGTGGTGGTCACTGACGTCAACGATGTGGCTGGCCAAGTCGTTTTGTCTGACATTGAAGCGGCCGGCGGCACAGGGCTGTACCTGCATCTTGATGTAGCGCGCGAAGACCACTGGATAAGCGCGATGAGCGTCATCATGGCGCGCTTTGGACGCCTGAACATCGCCGTCAATTCGGCGGGCATGAACATCGCGCGAAACTTCCCCACTGACACCACGCTGGAGGACTGGCGATTGCTGATGTCGGTCAATCTAGATGGCGTCTTCCTTGGCACCAAGCACGCGCTGGCGGCGATGCGCGACAGCGACCCCGTCAATGGCTCAATCATCACTATTTCCTCCATCTTGGGGCTGGTTGGAATGCCAGACATTGCAGCCTACAACGCCTCCAAGGGAGGCGTTCTTCTTTACAGCAAGTCGGTCGCTTTGTCCTGTGCCGAGCGTCGCTTGAACGTTCGGGTCAACACCATCCACCCAGGCTTCATCGACACGCCGCTGCTGCGCACGGCGATGGCGCGCTTTGCAGACCCGCAGGAAGCCTCTCGGGTCTATGACGCGCTGCAACCGGTAGGTCACCTAGGCACACCCGACGACATTGCGTTTGGCGTTTTATACCTGGCCTCGGACGAGTCCAAATTCGTCACCGGTGCCGAGCTGGTGATCGACGGCGGCTACACGGCGCGTTGACAAATTCTGCCGCGCCAACAGACATTGGTACTGATACAAATTCACCTGGAGAAAAAATGATTTACGAACTTCGCATCTACCGCACCCTTCCCGGCAGGATGCCGGCCCTGTTGAAACGTTTTGAGACGAAGACGCTCAAAATATGGGAGCGCTTCGGCATCCGCCAAGCGGGTTTCTGGACGACCCTCATCGGTCCGTCAAATCTAGAATTGACCTACCTGCTGGTTTGGGAGTCGATGGAAGAACGACAACGCAAATGGACCGAATTCCAAGCCGACCCTGAATGGCTTCAAGCTTGGTCGGAGTCCGAAAAAGACGGTCTCATTGTGGCTAATGTGGCAAGTTCTTTTCTGACCCCAACCAAGTTTTCTGCGCTGCAGTGAAGAACCAAAAAGTCCCTGGCTCAAGCACCTGCTTCCAGTAGTTTTCGCACCGGTGCTGGCAGACCCAGCGCTTGCCAAGCGGTTGGACTCAACCAAGCGCCGCCGCGCTCTGGCGCGGTCAGTTCCGCGGCCAGGAACTGACGGGGTGTCAACTGGCTGAAGAAGGGTTTCAGGTGCAAATCCTTGTGCGTTAAAACGTGTACAAAAGGCGTTTGCGGCAGCAGCTCTGCGCGAACCGTGGTGGGCACGGCTTGGCGCAAAGCCTCCTCACTGTCAAACACCGGCAAGCAATGCAAGCCGCCCCAGATGCCGCTCGTCGGACGCCGCTCTAACCACACTGCACCATCGGCACGCTGCACCCACAGCAGCCACAGCGCATGCGAGCTGCGTTTGAGTTTGCGCGTCTTAACCGGGTAACTTTCGGGCTGACCTTCGCGGTGCGCAGCGCACACACTTTGCACCGGGCAAATCAAGCATTGCGGCTGGCGCGTCGAGCAGACCGACGCGCCCAAGTCCATCACGCCTTGCGTGTAGGCTGGCATGTGCTCGGCTGGCGGCAACAGCTCAGTTGCCAGTTCCCACAGGCTGCGCTCGGCAGACGCTTGGGACAGATCGGCCGAATACCCCAGCAAGCGGGTCAGCACGCGTTTGACATTGCCGTCCAAAATGGCGACCCGTTCGTTGAAACAAAAAGAGGCGACGGCGGCCGCTGTCGAGCGGCCGATACCGGGCAAGGTTTGCAGCGTCAACGCAGTGGCCGGAAAAACACCGCCATGCTCGCTCACCACCAACTGGGCGCAGCGGTGCAGATTGCGGGCGCGGCTGTAGTAGCCCAGACCGCTCCAAAAACCCAGCACCTCGTCTAGCTCGGCCTTGGCGAGCGTCAAAACGTCAGGAAAGCGCTGTAAAAACCGCTCGTAATACGCCAGCACGGTGCTCACTTGGGTTTGCTGCAGCATGATTTCAGACAACCAAACGCGGTACGGATCACGCGTGTTTTGCCACGGCAGGTGGCTGCGTCCATGCTGTTTTTGCCAAGCCACGACATCAGGGGCAAAGCGCAGCGGCCATGTCGCTGAGGCTTCGGCAGAAAGAATATTCGTCATGTGCAGAGGTTCTGAGGGGTCAAGGTTTTTGGCAGTTGGCGCAATAAAAGGTGGATCTCTGCCCCTGCACAATACGGCGAATGGGCGCTTCACAGCGCCTGCAAGGCAAACCAGCGCGGTCATAAACCATGGCGTCCAGCTGGAAGTGGCCTTGCTCACCGTGCGCATTTGAAAAATCGCGCAGCGAGCTACCCCCTTTGGCGACGGCTTCTGCCAGCACCTGCCGAATAGCAGTGTGCAACAACAGGGCGCGTGGTTTACTTATCTTGGCGGCACGCATTGTGGGCCTGATGCCGGCCAAAAACAAGGCTTCAGACGCATAAATATTGCCCACACCGACCACGATTTCGCCGCCCAACAGCACTTGTTTGATGACCGTTTGCCTGCCTTTCAGCGCCAGTTGAAAAGCTGGCAATTCAAACGAATCTTCAAGTGGCTCGACACCCAAATGCCCCAACAACTTTTGCGCAATCGGATCTGACTCGTTGGGCGCGTAGACCACGGCGCCAAAGCGGCGTGGATCGTTCAGCCGCAGTGTGCCGAGGGTGGTCTGCATTTCAAAATGGTCGTGCTTGTCGAGTACCGGCAAATGGTTGGCAAAGACCACGCTGCCCGACATCCCCAGATGTACCAGCAGCAAACCGTCGCTGAGATCGAGCAACAAATACTTGCCGCGACGCCGCACCCGCAAGACCTCGCGCCCGAGCAACATGGCAGGCTCGCAACCAAGCGCCCAGCGCAAGGGCTTGCCCAGCGTGACAGCGACGATGGTGGCCCCGGCAATGCGATCGGCAAAGCTCAGGCGGGTGACTTCAACTTCGGGGAGTTCTGGCATGGTCATCAATTATCATGGCTGATGATGAAACAACTTCTAT
Organism: Polaromonas sp.; assembly: GCA_040400815.1. Lineage (GTDB taxonomy): Bacteria > Pseudomonadota > Gammaproteobacteria > Burkholderiales > Burkholderiaceae_C > Polaromonas. Next base: position 12,073 of record JBBAPN010000004.1, read on the forward strand.
GCGTTTTCGCTTGTGTGTGCCTGGTGTTGGCGCCCACTGCCGGACAAACCACTCCGGCACCGCCGACCTCTGCAAAAAGCAAGACCGTCAGCCCCGCAGCGCCTCTGCAAGAACCTCCAGCCAAAGATGCCGAGAACCCGACATCGGCCCTGGACGCTCAACTTTTTTACCAACTGCTGATTGGCGAGATCAGTGCCAATGCCGGCGAACCTGCACCGGCTGTTTCGTTGATTCTCGACGCGGCCAAAAAAACCAATGAGCCGCAGCTTTATCAGCGCGCGACCGAACTGGCTTTGCAATCGCGTTCGGGCGAAATCGCCCTGCAAGTCGCGCGCGCCTGGAAACAAGCCCATCCCACTTCGATCGACGCCAGCCGCTACATGTTGCAAATTTTGCTGGCGCTGAACCGCGTGCCCGAATCAGCAGAACCGCTCAAATCGCTGCTTGAATTGACGCCCATCATCGAGCGACCGCAGACCTTGGCCGCGGTGCCGCGTTTGTATGCCCGCGTCGGAGACAAAAAACTCGCCGCAACC
>JBBAPN010000004.1:12708-98882 GCA_040400815.1 Polaromonas sp.
GGCCGCGGTGCCGCGTTTGTATGCCCGCGTCGGAGACAAAAAACTCGCCGCAACCTTGGTCGAACAAACTTTAGCGCCCTACTTCACCCAGCCTGGCACCGCCGCCCCAGCTTGGGCGATGGCCGGTCGGCTGCACTTCGCCGCCGGCGACCTGGCCGCTGCGTCAGACGCCGCTCGCCGCGGCCATGCTGCCGACGCGCAGGCCGAAGGCCCAGTCTCGCTGACCCTCGACTTGATGGACCCGAAGCGCCCGCAAGCGGAAGTGCTGATCACCAACTACTTGGCCAGTGCAAGCGCCGTCTCGCCTGAGCTGCGCATGGCTTATGTACGCAACTTGCTGAGCGTTGAGCGCTATGCAAACGCCTTGGCTCAACTCCAAATCCTGCTCAAAGAAAAACCAGATTTCGCCCAAGCCTGGCTGATCTTGGGTTCATTGCAGCTGCAAGAAAATCATACCCCGCAGGCCGAGACGGCCTTGCAACGCTATGTTGAACTGGCTGCGCAGCAAAGCCCGGACGACGAGAACTCACGCGGCTTGGCACAGGCTTTTTTCACCCTCGCCCAAATCGCTGAAAAGCGCAAAGACTTGGCCGGCGCTGAAGCTTGGCTGAAGCAGATCGACAACCCCGAGATGCTGCTGCAAGCGCAAATGCGCCGGGCCAGCTTGCTCGGTCAACAGGGCAAACTGGCCGACGGCCTGCAACTCATTCGCGACCTGCCGGTCCTTAAAGAGGGCGATGCACGCAGCAAATTGCTGGCCGAAGTCACCCTGCTCAAAGAGTTCAAACAGTACCTTCCAGCCAACACACTGATCGAGCAAGCGGTCGTCCAAACCCCCGCTGACTTCGAACTTATTTATGAGCAGGCCATGATCGCGGAAAAGCTCGATCGGCTGGAGGCTATGGAGCAACTCTTGCGCCGTGTGATCAGCCTCAAACCCGACTACCAAGCGGCTTACAACGCGCTTGGTTATTCGTTGGCCGATCGCAATCTGCGGCTGCCAGAGGCCAAAGAGTTGATTCAAAAAGCCCTCAGCTTTGCCCCTGCCGACCCGTTCATTCAAGACAGCCTGGGCTGGGTCGAGTACCGACTGGGCAATCAGACTGAGTCTGTTCGCCTCTTGGAGGCAGCCTTCAAAGCCCGGCCAGACGCAGAAATTGCCGCCCACCTTGGTGAAGTGCTGTGGCACATGGGCCAGCGTGAACGCGCCCAAGCTGTTTGGAAAGAAGGCAAACTGCTCAATCCAGAGAACGACACGCTGCTCGACACCTTGAAGCGCTTGAACATCAAACTCTGACCGCATGCGAGCTGTGCGCCTGCTTCTTTTTGGACTCGTCAGCTTGGCGCTTCTCAGCGCTTGCGTTCAAATTCCACGCACCCCAACCGGACTTGCAAACCCTCAGACATGGTCGGGTCGACTCAGTTTGCAGGTTCAATCCGAGCCACCACAATCCTTTTCGGGCGGTTTTGAAATCCACGGCAGTCGGCTTCAAGGCGAACTCAGGCTGAACAGTCCGCTGGGCAACACCGTGTTGGCAGCTGGATGGTCGTCACAACAAGCAACGCTTCACTCTGGCCGTGAAACGCGCCAGTTCGGCTCTATTGACGCGCTGATTGAAGCGTCGACCGGGGCAGCGCTGCCGATCGACGCTTTGTTGGATTGGCTCGCCGGCAAAGACGCTCAGTCAAACGGTTGGACGGCTGACCTGACACGCCAATCAGAAGGTCGCATCAACGCCCGCCGCATTAATCCGCTGCCGCAGGCTGAATTGCGGATTGTGCTGGACACCCCGCCGCATTGATTTGCGCGCTCTTCACTTGCGCACCAAAGCCCCATGATTTCGCCTGCACCCTCGCCTCTGCCCCGCCTCAATGCGAGCCCGTTAAAAGCAATTTACGACGTGCTGGCACCTGCCAAACTTAATTTATTTCTGCACATCACTGGACGCCGTGAAGACGGCTATCACCTGCTCCAGTCGGTCTTCATGCTGATCGACTGGTGCGACACGTTGCATTTTGAGTTGCGCCATGACGGCATCATTTCGCGCACTGACTTAGGCCCAAGCACCGCCGACGCGCTCCCAGCAGACGACCTGACGGTGCGCGCCGCCCGCGCCTTGAAAGCCGCCACGGGAACGCCTCTGGGCGTGAATATCTGCCTTGAAAAGCGAATTCCTTCGCAGGCCGGCATGGGCGGCGGATCGTCTGACGCCGCAAGTTGTCTGCGGGCCTTGCAACGGCTTTGGGGTGTAAGAATATCGCCAGAAAAATTGCAAGCCATCGCCCTGAGCCTAGGCGCAGATGTGCCTTTTTTTCTCGGTGCGGGCCACGCCTGGGTCGAAGGGATCGGTGAACAGCTGACGCCGATTGAATTGCCGCCAGCACAATTTTTAGTCGTCAAACCGGCTGTCGGATTGCCAACGCCAGCAATTTTTAGTGACCCGGCGCTGAGACGAGATACTCAGACTGCTACAATGCGAGGCTTCGCTGCAAACGACGAAAACCAGATTTACGGATTTGGCCGAAACGACTTGCAGCCGGTTGCTGAAAAGCTTTGTGCGCCGTTGGTTCAGTCTCTTGACTGGCTGGCAATGCAAGGGTTACAAGGCAGAATGACCGGCTCGGGCAGTGCTGTTTTTGCGGTGATTTTGCAAGATTCGATGTTTCCAGCAGGCCCAAGCGGCTGGATCATCAAAAAATGCAAAAATTTAGAGTTTCATCCTTTGACCGGTTGGTAGAATCCCGGCTTCAGGATATTTTCTAGAAACGATTGATGGGTTGATTGTTGAACCATGGTTGCCGCAAGGCCACCACAAGACAACAGTCGACCTGTGTAGGGGTGTCGCCAAGTTGGTTAAGGCACTGGATTTTGATTCCAGCATTCGCAGGTTCGACTCCTTCCACCCCTGCCAAATTTACGGGCCTTTGCCGCGGATTTTGATTCAAAGTCCGGGCATCGGCCTTTTGTTTTTGTGTTGGGTGTCTTCGATTGACGGTGAAGTCAAGCCGCAAAGACACTGAGCACCCTGTGTTTCAGTGCGCCTTTTGCCTCTACATCGCTTCAATGTCAAACACCGCTGGACCCCACATGCTTCCGAACAACCCTGAGTTCATGGTTTTCACTGGCAACGCCAATCCGGGCCTGGCCCAGGACATTGCCCAAAACCTCGGTATTGCATTGGGCGCTGCCCATGTCGGTCGATTCTCAGATGGCGAAGTCACTGTCGAGATCCAGCAAAACGTACGCGCCCGTGAAGTCTTTGTGGTGCAGTCGACCTCCTCACCGACCAATGACAACCTGATGGAATTGTTGATCATGGTGGACGCTTTAAAGCGTGCTTCTGCTGAGCGCATTTCTGCTGTCATCCCTTACTTTGGTTATGCCCGACAAGACCGCCGTCCGCGCTCGGCGCGCGTGCCGATCACGGCCAAGGTGGTTGCCAACATGCTGCAAGCGGTGGGTGTTTCACGGGTTTTGACGATGGACCTGCACGCTGACCAGATTCAGGGTTTTTTCGATATTCCCGTCGACAATATTTATGCCTCCCCGGTTTTATTGGGTGATTTACGCCTGCAAAACTACAACGACTTGATGGTGGTCTCGCCAGACGTTGGCGGCGTGGTTCGTGCCCGTGCGCTGGCCAAGCAGTTGGGCTGCGACATGGCCATCATTGACAAGCGTCGGCCTAAAGCCAATGTGTCTGAAGTCATGCACGTGATCGGCGACATCGATGGCCGCAACTGCGTCATCATGGACGACATGATAGACACTGCTGGCACGCTGCTTAAAGCCGCTGAGGTTTTGAAAGAACGCGGCGCCAAGAAGGTTTATGCCTATTGCACACACCCGATTTTTTCGGGTCCTGCCATCGACCGCATTGCCAAAAGCGACGCGCTTGACGAAGTTGTGGTGACCAACACCATCTCATTGAGCGCCACTGCTGCGGAGTGCAAAAAAATTCGCCAACTCTCTGTGGCACCGCTGATTGCCGAAACCATTCAGCGCATTGCCAAGGGTGAGTCGGTCATGAGTTTGTTTTCGGATCAAGACAATCTGTTCTGATCCAGGACAAAAAGTGGGCGGCCCTTTTAGAGGCCGCCTTTTACGTCACGAGGCGAGCTGGTCGCGGCCTGCCTCTTCTGGAGAAATAGTATGAAATTCACCGCTTTTGAGCGCGCATTGCAGGGCACGGGTGCGAGCCGCCGTCTCCGCATCACCGGCCGCACGCCCGGTATAGTTTATGGCGGCGTTGACGCTGCATTGATGATCGAGCTCGATCACAACGCACTGTTCCATGCCATCAAAAAAGAAGCCTTCCACGCTTCCATCCTTGAGATGGAATTGGCTGGCAATGTCCACAAGGTCTTGCTGCGCAATTTGCAAATGCACCCCTTCAAACAGCAAATTTTGCACATTGACTTTCAGCGCGTTGAAGCCACGACCCGCATGACTGTCAAAGTACCCGTGCATTACAGCGGTGAAGAGAATTCGCCAGCTGTCAAAGCCGAAAACTGCTTGGTTAACCACGTTTTGACCGAGTTGACAGTGTCTTGTTTCCCAGCCGACATTCCTGAATTCATCGCCGTCGATTTGAGCGAGATGAAAAAAGGCTCACCGCTGCACATCAAGGACGTCACCCTGCCAAAAGGCGTGAAGTTTGTCGCCAAAGGCCAAGTCAACCCCGTGTTGGCTTCGGTCTCGGCGATCGTCGAAGAAGCGCCAGCTGAAGCAGCACCCGCTGCCGATGCCAAGGACGCCAAAGGTGGCAAAGCTGCTGCCGGTAAAGCCGCAGCTGGCAAGGCTGCCCCTGCAGCCAAACCTGCCGCCAAGAAGTAAGCTCTTCACCGAGCCCTGCTGACCTGAGCAAAGCCTCAGGGTGGCCACGGCCCATATCCTCGCAAGAGGGTATGGGCCGTTTGCATGAGGCCCAAGCGTTACAGTCATGCCAAACTTCAACCGTCAACCTTTCATGATCAAACTCTTTGTTGGCCTGGGCAACCCGGGCCCTGAATACGAAGCCACCCGGCACAACGCGGGCTTCTGGTGGCTAGACGCCTTGGCGCGCGAGTTGAAAGTCAGTCTGCTGCTCGACAAAAGTTACCACGGCGTGGTGGCGCGAACGACAGTGAAAGGCCAGCCGCTGTGGCTGCTGGCACCGCGTACGTTCATGAATCTTTCGGGTAAATCGGTCGGTGCGCTGGCCCGTTTTTTCAAGATCAAGCCCGAGGAAATACTGGTCGCCCATGACGAGCTCGACATCGTGCCTGGCCAACTCAAACTGAAGTTTGGCGGCAGCCATGCGGGCCACAACGGCCTGCGCGACATCCACGCGCAGCTTGGCAGCGCCGACTACTGGCGCCTTCGGATTGGCGTCGGCCATCCGGGCGTCAAGTCAGAAGTCATCAACTGGGTGTTGCAAAAACCGTCACAAGACCATCGTTTTGCGATTGAAGAAGCTGTCACGCGCAGCTTGAAGGCGCTGCCGATGTTGATTGAGGGCGAGTTGGAAAAGGCCACCATGCTGATTCACACACACGCGCCAGTCAGACCAAAACCACCGCGCAAGCCTGAAATGGAAAGGCCTGAAGCAGAAAAGCCGGATGCAGAAAAAGCCTCAGATGACTGAGGCTGCAGCCTGCAGCCGCCGGTATTTTTCCCACAGCGTTTCTTGGCTTTCGATGTGCTGCGGGTTGATCGGAATACACGCCACCGGGCACACCTGCACGCACTGCGGCTCGTCAAAATGACCGACGCATTCAGTGCATTTGTGCGGGTCAATTTCATAGATCTCAATGCCCATGAAAATCGCCTGATTCGGGCATTCAGGCTCGCACACATCGCAGTTGATGCACTCGTCGGTGATGATCAGCGCCATGCTCAGGAGCCCTTCAGTGAAGCCGTGTGCGCAGCTTGCAGGGCCACAACCACCGCCGGGCTGACCATTAGACTGACGTCGCCACCCAACTTGCTGATTTCGCGCACCAACGTGCTACTGATGCATTGCGAAGGGGCATCGGGCAGCAGAAAAACCGTTTCGACGCTGGGCCGAAGTTTGCGGTTCATGGCGGCCATCTGGGCTTCGTAATCAAAGTCGGTCACATTGCGCACACCGCGGACCACCGCTGCGGCTTCTTGCTGACCACAAAAATCCATGATGAGGCCGTCAAATGGCAGGACTTTGATGCATTCAGGGTGAGCCATGCCCTGCACCGCCTGCTCGACCTGACGCACGCGCTCAGCCAAGCTGAACAGCGTTTTTTTGTGGTGAGCTACCGCCACCGCAATGATCAATTGATCAAACAACCCGGCGGCGCGGCGCACAACATCTTCGTGACCGAGCGTGAACGGGTCAAAGGTGCCAGAGTAAACCGCTGTACGAAGCGATGTGCGGGTCGTCATGCAGTGAAAGCGCCCAAGCGCGCCAGCAGGTGAAAATGCACCGCCCCAGCCTTGCTGCTGCGGTAAAGCTCCAGCCCCAAGGGCGTCAATTCCTCAGCAGTCCAGGTGCGCGGCGCTTCAAGGTAAACCAGGCCCTTGTCTGAAATCACCGCGGCAGCCGCCGCCAACGCTGGCTCGAACAGCACGGAGTCAAACGGTGGATCGATAAAAACCAGCTGAATCGTTCCCGGGCTTTGACGCCTGAGCAAGCCGACGCCGTCACCCCGCTCGACGCGCACCACATCGGCCTTCAGTCGCTCCTGCAAGGCTTTCAGCTTGAGCACCAGTTGCGCGTCCTGCTCGCACAAGACCACTTCAGCTGCACCGCGCGAAGCGGCTTCAAAACCGAGCACACCGGTGCCGGCAAAAACATCCATGCAGCGCCAACCGGTCAGGTCTTGGCCCAGCCAGTTGAACAAAGTTTCGCGCACGCGGTCTGGCGTCGGCCGCAGACCAGGCTTGTCGGACACCGGCAACTTGGTGCGCTTGTACAGGCCACCAATGATGCGAATCTCACCTGGCAACGGCTTGTGGTGGCGCGGCCCGGGTTTGCCTTTGGCTTTGCTGGGTGGCTTGGCCACTGGCGCCGCTTTGGCCTGTTCGGAACGCGTCCTCATGCGCCGGCTCCCAGCACCACGGTGACCATGCGCTCAGGCTGCAGCTTGCGGGCGAAGGCGGCTTTGATGTCAGCCGCAGTGATTTTTTCAACCTGGGCGGTCCAGGTGTCTAGGTAGTTGAGTGGCAAGTTATTCCAGGCGATGTTGGCGACGTTGGTAAGTAGTTTCGCATTGCTGTCGATGAGCAGCGGAAAACCGCCCACCAAGTTGTCCTTGGCGGCCTTGAGTTCGGCTTCGCTCGGACCTTCAGCGACGAATTTTGCCAGTACCTCGCGGGCCACCTGAACTGCCTGCGCAGCTTGGTCGGGCCGGGTCTGCAAACCGAGGGTGAAAGCCCCCGCATGAAGCCCCGGCGCGAAGTAGCTGTAGACGCTGTAAGTGAGGCCACGTTTTTCACGCACTTCGGTGGTCAAGCGCGACACGAAACCACCCCCACCCAGCGTGTAGTTGCCCACCGTCAGCGCAAAGAAATCGGGGTCTGAGCGCAGATAGCCGGGTTGACCGATCAAGATCTGTGCCTGCGCCGATTGGAAAGGGATGGCTTGTGTGACGGCGACTGTCAGTGCTGCCACTTCGGCCACTGGCGCCAAAGCGCCACAGCGCAGCGCATCACTGGGCGGCAAACGCGATAGCAAGGCGGTCACTAAGACATCAGCCTGCTCCCGCGAGACGTCGCCGACAACGCTGACTTTGGCCCGGCATGGTTCAGTCAAACGCTCGTAAAACTGTCGCATATCGGCCACAGAAATACGTCCCAGCGTGGCCTCGGTGATGTCAAACCCATAAGGATGTTTGCCATACACCGCGGCTGAAAAAGCCTTGGCTGCCAGCGTCGCTGGCCGGGTGTTGGCTTCGCGAATCGACGCCCCGATACGTTCACGCTCACGGCGCCAGACCAGCTCAGGAAAGGCCGGTTCCCCCAACTGGCGTGCGGCCAGGGCAACGGCTTTAGGCAACAAATCCGGGTAGCTCAAGCTGCGCAAAGAAAAACTCATGCGGTCACGACCCGATCCCACAGAAAAGGCTGCACCGAGGTCAGCCCAAGCTTCGCTGAGCTGGTTTTCATCGAGTGCCGGCGAGCCAGCCTTGGCCGCGACACCTTTGCCGTTCATGCTGGCAACAACAGTCGCCAAGCCGGCTTTGTCAACCGGGTCCCGGCGGTCACCAGCGTCAAAGTCGACCTGCACGTCAAGCATCGGAATGCCGTGGCTTTCGACCAAATAAACTTGGGCGCCACTGGCCTGTGTCCAGTGTTGAATGGGCAAGGCAGCCAGCGCTGACTGGCTTTGCAGCAAGGCTGCCAGCGCCACTGCAACGACACGCGCCGTCGGGCTGCTGAGTTGAGAAATCGACATGGTGTGGCTTTCGAGTTCAGTGAAGGTCGCCCGCAACGGGTGCGCGGGGTTTGCGGTTCGGGTCCAGTGGCTGCGGCAGCAAGACCGCTTGGGTCAGCTGGTCATCACCAAAATAACGTGCCGCCACGGACTGCACTTCAGCCGCGCTGACGCTGCGCAGCCGTGCCACCAAGCGGGCGCTGGCATCCAGCGGAAAGCCGTTGACCCAATGGCTGCCCAGTTCTCGGGCCTGACTGAAGAGGGCGTCCAGCTTGTAGGTCTCGGAGGCCACCCACTGCGTCTTGACGCGGTTCAGCTCAGCCTCATTCACACCGTCACGGGCGATCTGCGCGATTTGCTGGCGCAGCGCGTCAATCACCTGCTGTGCAGTTTTGTCTTTGGCAGGCTCGCCGTCCAACGTAAAAAGTTGCGGGCCACGGCCCAACAAGCCGTTGTAAGCGCCCGCACTGTCGGCCACTCGGCCCTCACCCTGCGTCAATGCCCGGTCGAGCCGAGCGCCGCTGTAGCCGTCGAGCACGGCCGCCAGCACGCTCAAGGCCATGGCGTCGCGGCTCTCGCTGCGCTGCGCGGGGTCGGTGGGCGCGTCCGCCAGGCCGCTGGCGCTCAGCTGCGGCACCTTGAACATCAAGCTGACATAAGCTTGACTGGCGCTGGCCTTGTGGTCGAGGCGTCTGACGCCTGCCTGCAGCGGCTCCAGGCGCGGCTTGCGCAGCGGCGTGTCAGCGGCAGGTATCACACCGTAATACTTGTCGGCCAGGGCTTTGACCTGATCGACATCGACATCGCCAGCGATCACCACGGCGGCGTTGCTTGGCACGTACCATTTTCGGTAAAAACTGCGCACATCGGCCGGCGTCAAGGCTTCAAGGTCGCTCATCCAGCCGACGATCGGTCGGCGGTACGGTGCAGCACTGAAAGCGACGGCGTTGGCGGCTTCATACAACTGAGCACGGGGGGCGTCTTCTGTGCGCATCCGGCGTTCTTCTTTGACCACTTCAATTTCGCGTTTGAATTCGTCGTCTTGCCACTGCGTGTTGGCAAAGCGATCGGCCTCGAGCCGCATCACATCTTCGAGCCGATTGGCCGGAATCTGCTGGTGATAGGCGGTCGCATCGCGGCTGGTGAAGGCGTTGTCGCGGCCCCCCAAAGCCGCGATACGGCGTGAGAATTCACCGGGCTTGAGGCTGGGCGTGCCTTTGAACATCATGTGCTCGAGCGCATGGGCCACACCCGAGGTGCCATCGACCTCGTCCATCGAACCAACCCGCACCCACAGCATGTGGACTGCCGTGGGCGCACGGCGATCGGGCTTGACGATCAGCGTCATGCCGTTGGCCAAAGTGAACTGCTGCACTTGGACTGCAGCAGCGGGCGTTTGCGCTGAAGCACTGTGGAACGTCGTGACGGCAACCACCAAGCTGAATGTCAGGCCGGTGAGCACATGGCTCGCCCGCCGCGAGAACTTGGACGGGTTTGAAGGGAGAAAATGTGAGTTCATAAGCTGGCAGTGCATCATCTTGAATTGGGAAAATTCGCTTCACAGGTGTGTTTCATAGAATACCCTGACTCCAAAGACCACTCATGTTCAGTTTTTTTAAGAAAATCCTCCAACCATCCCCGCCTGCCGCCGAGCCCAGCGCTGCTGCATCGACACCCATGCCGCCAGCGACAGCGGCATTGCCAGTCAACTTGCCGATCAGCAAGCGCAGCTCTGGCGGCCTCATTGGCAGCGCACTGCTGGCGCCCATCGACCTTGCTCCCGCTGGCGCTGTGCCGCCCGAACGCCAGCCTTGGCTGAGCAAACTCGCCGCCGGACTGCGCAAAACCGGCAGCAGCATTTCGGGTGTTTTCACGGGTACTCAAATCAGCGAGGCACTTTACGAAGACTTGGAATCTGCCCTGTTGATGGCCGACGCGGGGGTGGGCGCCACGCAGTACCTGCTGGATGACTTGAAGCGCCGCGTCAAAGAAGGCGCTGTGTCGCACCCGATCGCAGTCAAAAACCTGCTGATCGAAGCCATTGCGCTGCTGCTCAAGCCGCTTGAAAAACCGCTGGTCATCGGCGAATTTATGCCCACCGTGATCATGGTCACGGGCGTCAACGGTGCGGGTAAAACCACCTCGATAGGCAAGCTCACCCGGCATCTGTCCCTCAACGGAGCCTCGGTTCTGTTGGCCGCTGCCGACACTTTCCGGGCAGCAGCGCGCGAGCAACTCACCGTCTGGGCTGACCGCAACACGGTCGAGATCATCAGCCAAGAAGGCGGCGACCCGGCATCGGTCAGCTTTGACGCCGTCAGCGCCGGCAAGGCGCGCGGCAAAGACGTCGTGCTGGTCGACACCGCCGGACGCCTGCCGACCCAATTGCATTTGATGGAAGAGCTGAAAAAAATCAAACGCACCATCGCCAAAGCCGGCGCCGGCGCCGGCGCGGAATCCAATCCGGCCTCCGCCAGCCCCGGCATCGGCCTGCCGCCGCATGAAATTTTGCTGGTCATTGACGGCAACACTGGGCAAAACGCGCTGGCGCAAGTCAAGTCGTTTGACGCGGCCTTGCAGCTTACCGGCCTGATCGTCACCAAGCTCGACGGCACCGCCAAGGGTGGCGTGCTGGCTGCCATAGCGCTGTGGGCCCGGGAACGTGCCAAAGCCCACCCCACTTGGCGCACGGTGCCGGTGTACTTCATCGGCGTTGGGGAACAAGTAGAAGACCTGGAAACCTTCAACGCCAGAGAATTTGCACAAGCTTTGTTACGCTGAATGGCTTCTTCCCGCCCTATTCCTTTATCTTCAAGGACTTGATGTGTCTGCTTTCATGACCCGTTTGATACAGCTGGTGATCCGCCTCGTGCTGTGGCTGTTTGCCGCCGTGGCGCTGGTCAGTTTGTTGGCTGCGGCCACAGTGCTGCTGGTGTTGGGACTGTTGCGGGCTTTGATCACCGGCAAGCGGCCGACCGGGTCGGTGGTTTTTCAGCGTTTTCAGCAGTTTTCCAGCAAAGGGATGCAAGGCATGTGGTCAAACGCCAAGCCACCGCCAGCGCCCTCCGGCCCGCCGGTCAGTCCATTGGCCGAGCGGGGTCGTCACCCCGACGAACGACCCCGCACTGCCAGTGGCGACGTGGTCGACGTGGAGGTCCGCGACATCACGCCCCACAAACCGCCACCCTGAGCACAGCCCTGCGCTGTTGCAGGATGCCGCTGAACAGCTCAGCCGATTAGGGTTTACCCAGGGTGATGACGCAAGCAAATTTCGTATACGATATATTTTCTACGAAATAACAATGCTGCCTTGGCTCACTGAACCCTCTTCTGACCGTTTCAACGATGTGCGCGACACGTCCTTGGCCAAGCTCGTGCGCGACGACATTCTGGGGCTTATTTTGAAAGGCGTGCTGATCCCCGGTCAGCGCATCAACGAGCCCGATGTGGCGGCTCGGCTGGGCGTTTCACGGGTGCCGGTGCGCGAAGCCTTGCGGGAACTTGAAAGCTCCGGGTTGGTGGTGGCGCGCAAGCATGCCGGCGTTTTTGTACGGCAATTGGCGGCACCGGAAATTCGTGATCTGTACCAACTGCGCGCTCTGCTGGATGGCTTTGCCGGCCGCACAGCAGCCCACCGCAGCGGCCCTGAAAACGCGCCGCTGCTGTGCCTGCTCGACGACTCGGTTCAAGCCATGCAAAACGCGGCCAGTCAGCATGACGTGCAGCGCTATTACGGCGAAAACCTGCGCTTTCACTGGGCCATTGTGGAGGCTGCAGGCAATCAATCTTTGACCGAAACCTACCGCGGTATTGTGCAAAAGCTGCACCTCTCGCGGCTGCAAAACCTGGCCCACGACACCGGCATGCAAGCCTCGATCAGCGAGCACACTGAAATCGTCAACGCCCTGCGCCAAAGTGACCCAGATCGCTGCAACCGGCTGCTGTCTGAGCACGTTGACGATGCCCACACGCGATTGACCCGCACCACCCTTGGCTCAAGCCTAGCAAGTTAAAAAGGAAGACACAGGATGAAACGACGCAGCCTGCTTTTGGCCACCCCTGCCCTGCTGGGCGCTCCCGCCCTGAGCTGGGCACAAGCGTCTTTTCCAGTCAAACCGATCCGCTACATCGTGCCGGTGTCTGCGGGCGGTGGCAGCGACATGGTCGGTCGCACCGTCTGCGAGCGTTGGGGCAATTTGCTCAAACAGCCCTTCATTGTTGACAACCAGGCCGGCGGTGGCGGCGTGATTGCCGGCCAAACCACCGCCCGCGCCGCGCCCGACGGCTACACCTTGATGCAAGGCTACGTGGGCACGCATGGCACCAGCCCGGCCACGCGCAAGCTGCCCTACGACGCCATCAAAGACTTCACACCCGTCGGCATGATAGGCGGCACACCCAATGTGCTGGTCGTCAACGCCGATCTGCCGGTGAAAAACATCCAAGAATTCATCGTCTATTTGAAGAAAAATCCGGGCAAGGTCAGCTACGGTTCAGCGGGCGCCGGCTCGCTGACGCACATGACCATGGAGCTGTTCAAGCAGCAAGTGGACTCCTTCATGGTGCACATTCCCTACCGCGGCGTGGCGCCAGCATTCAACGACTTGATCGGTGGCCAAACGCAAGCCATGTTCCCCGGCTTGGCCGCCGCCATACCGCACATTCGATCCGGTCGCGTGCGCCCGCTGGCCGTGACCGGGATGCAGCGCCACCCGCTGTTCAAGGATGTGCCAACGCTAGACGAGTCCGGCTTCAAGGGCTTTGACGCACAGCAGTGGTACGGCGTGGTTGGTCCGGCCGGCATGCCGGCACCGATCGTCAAAGTGCTGAATGAAACATTGGCGCTTGTCTTGCGCGCGCCCGACATGCGGGACAAGTTGTCGATTGAAGCCATCGAGCCAACTGTCATGTCGCCCGAAAAATTCGGTGAATTCATCCGTTACGACATCGCTCGCTGGAGCAAGCTGGCCAAAGAGCGCGGCATTCAGCTCGACAGCTGAGTACTTTTTTAAAAAACACCGCTGCTTCTGCGAGCACCTTTTTTCTACAACCTCTGGCAGCACCTGCCGAAAGACTTTATGGCCCGCAATACCCAGGTCACCGCCGACCACAACGCCCCTCCCATCACGCAAATTCTGGCTGAATTTGTCGCCACCCATCCGTCTCGCGGCTGGAGTGACGCCGTCGACCACGACGCGCACCGGACCTTCACCAACTGGCTCGGCTGCGCTGTTGGCGCCGCTCACCACGAAGCCGCTGACGCTGCGCTGGCCGCCGCGCAAATGTTCCAGCCCGCAGCCCAAGCCAGCGTGCTCGGCCGCAGCGAAAAAGTCGACATGGGCAGCGCCGCGCTGATCAACGGCATCACCTCGCACACCTTCGACTTTGACGACACGCACCTGAAAACCATCATCCACCCGGCCGGCCCGGTGGCCTCGGCGATTCTGGCGCTGGCGGAACACATCGGCTCCACCGGCCGCGAATGCATAGACGCGCTGGTCATTGGTATCGACGTCTCCTGCCGCGTTGGCAACGCCATGTACCCCGACCATTACGACCGCGGCTGGCACATCACCGGCTCGACCGGCACGCTGGGTGCGGCGGCAGCTTGCGCCAGGCTGCTCAAGCTGGACGTCCAACAAACCGCCATGGCACTGGGCATTGCGGCCTCGCAACCGGTTGGCATGCGCGAGCAGTTCGGCACCATGACCAAGCCCTTTCATCCAGGTGGCGCAGCCCGCGCCGGCATGCTGTCGGCGCTACTGGCCAGCAAAGGTTTCACCGCCAGCCCGAAAGCCATCGAAGCGCCGCGCGGCATGATGCAAACCGTCTCAACCAAGAACGACTGGAACGAAATCACCGGCGAACTCGGCGAGCGTTTCGAGATCTCCTTCAATTCCTTCAAGCCCTTCGCTTGCGGCATCGTGATTCACCCCAGCATCGACGCCTGCGCACAGCTGCGCGCCCAAGGCGTCACGCCCGACCAAGTGCACAGCATCGAACTCAAAGTGCACTCCTTGGTGCTGGAGCTGACCGGCAAAAAAGAACCTGCTGACGGCCTGCAAGCCAAGTTCAGCGTCTACCACGGCTGCGCCGCCGGCCTGACCTTTGGCTACGCGGCAGAAGACGAGTTCTCCGACGAGATCGTCAACCGCGCCGACATGGTGGCACTGCGCCGCAAGGTCATCGCCACGGTGGATGACTCGATCGACGAAGCCAGCGCCGACGTCACCGCCGTGTTGAACGACGGCCGCCGCGTCCATGTGTTTGTCGAGCACGCCATTGGCTCGCTGCAAAACCCGATGACCGACAGCCTGCTGGAAGCCAAATTCCACGGCCTGTCAGACCCGGTGTTGGGCGTTGAGCAAACCGCCGCCTTGCTGAAAGCCAGCTGGGCTGTCGGCCAAGCCGCCAATCTGTCGGCCTTGATCCAACTCGCCACGACCGTCGCATGAGCGTGATCACGTCACACGGCGGCCTGCCGCACATCGTGGTGGTCGGCGACACCGAGCAGGCGCTGCGCCGGCTCGGCCCTGATAGACAGCGCGGCCTTGGTCAAGGCGCTGAAAAAAGGCCGTCCGGGGTTCGCGGCGCTGGACGACTCACTGCGCCAGTTGCCCAATGTGCTGCTGGCGCCGCACCTTGGTTTTGTCGCTGAGCCGGTGTTTCAGCGATTTGCAGACGGCGTCACCGAGTGCCTGAAAGCTTGGTTGGCCAACCAAGCGCTGCTGCGGTTGCTGACGGCCTGAGTTGCATCATTGCGCCAACAGCACTTGGTACAAGGCCATGCCCCGACCGGTGCCGTCGTCTGGCTGGATTTCGTGAACATGGCTCAGCCCAGCCGCGATGGCCACAGCGCTTTTTCCGGCTGGCGCATGAAACACCACCTGGCCGGCCGTGTCGATCGGCGTGAAGCGCCAGCTTCGCGCCGCCCCGTGAACTTGGCGCGACAGCGTTTGACTGGCCGTCACATAGTCGATAACGACGTCGCGGTTGTTTTTCATTGAAGCCATCACCGTGGTGGCGCTTTCCAAGGCCGGAAAACCGCCGCCGCCGCTGGCCCGATAGTTGTTGGTGGCCACGATGAAGCGCATGCCCGGCTGCATCGGCTTGCCCTTGAAGTTGAGCCGATGGATGCGCTTGCCTACCGGTTGACTGACATCTATTTCGTAGCTGACGTCCGGGCTGGTCAGCATGTCGAAGTTGTAGCCGGGAAAACGAGAGATCAACTCTTGCGGGCTGCTCAGCTGAGGATCGATTTGGTTAAAACGTCGGGCCGCAGACTCCAGCCAGCGCTTCACGCCATCGCCCGATAATTCAACCGCTTGCGCCGTATTGGGGTAGGGGTATAGATCGGCCGCATGGTGAATGGCCAAGCGGCCCGGCGCGATGTCGGTGTAATCAGCGGGACCGGCGAAGCCACTTTTGAAGGCTGCGGTCATGCTCAGCACCGGCAAGTCAGCCAATTCAGGCAGATTTTTTTGGACATAGCGCGTCACAAAATCTGCCTGCGCCATGTTCACCACCTGCAAGGCTGAAACATCACCCAGGTCGGCGAAATAGCTCGACATGGCAAAGTCGCTGCGGCCAATGGCGGTCTGAACGTGATCCTTGGCCTGCTGATGTTCTTTGGCTATCAACTTGGCAATCACAGCGTCAGCTGGAACGTATTGGCCTGCACCTGTCATGGTCGGCCTGGCTTGGACCTGAGTCGCCGCCGTGTCAACGCGCCAATGTCGGCCGTCATGCGTGAGCGCCAATTGAATGACGCCCAGGTATTTGCCCCAGAAACCGGCCATCACAGCGGGCACGCCGTGCACTGTTCCGGCAACTTTGTCGACGCCGGGCGCATTGAAGCCTGGCGCCGTGCTGTTGGCATCCGGAAACACCTGGTGAGAGTGGCCCATCAGCAGCGCGTCGATGCCAGGAATCTCCTTGAGCAGATGGTAGTTGGCGCTTTCCATGCCCGGCTTGTAAGCCGTCGCATCGAGTCCACCATGCGACACCACCACGATCAGGTCGGCCCCGGCCTTGCGCATTTGCGGAATGTATTTTTTAGCCGCCGCCAAGGTGTCGGTCGTAGACAGTTTGCCGTCCAGCCAACGTTTGTCCCACACCATGATTTGCGGCGGTGTGAAGCCAATCAAGCCTATTTTTAACGGGCGCTGTACCGCTTGCCCTTGGCTGTCGATGGCCTGAACCGTGCGGTTTAGAATCACAAAGGGTGCAAACAGGGGACGGCCGGATTGCTTGCCGACGACATTGGCCAGCACCAAAGGGAAATTCGGTCCGGCGCAGCGCTGGCCACTTTTTTGACTGTCAGCGTCATGCAAGTCCATGCCAAAACCAAAAGGACTGCCGGTGGATCTGGCCAACCAATTCAGCCCGTAATTGAACTCATGGTTGCCGACTGTGGCTGCGTCGTAACGCAAGAGGTTCATGGCTTTGACAATGGCAATCGGTGTCCGACAGCCAGGCGCTTGGACTTGCGCCTGGTAATCCGCCAAAGCGGTGCCCTCGATGGTGTCGCCGGCATCCACCAACAGCGTGTTGGGGAATTCTGCTCTGGCTTGGTGAATCAGCGTGGCCGTCCGGTCTAAGCCGGCGCTGGGGTCATCGGCAAGCCGGAAATAATCAAAACCAAGCACATGGGTGTGCAGGTCTGTGGTTTCGAGCAGCGCCAGCGTGGCCCGCGCCACGCTTGTCCCGGCGCTGGCCAAAGACGCTGCCGGGCAGGCGGTTGCGACAGCCAGCCAGCCAGCCGCCAACAGCGTGCGGCTGACTGTCCATGCGGTCTTTAGGAACCAATCTTGGGAGACCCGATCAAGCCTTCGCATAGACGCTCATGCTCAGCTGCAACACCGTCACCTTGAGAGAGTCGGTGATGCGTTCGACACGGTCTTGGAAATGGTTGAAAAATACCAAGCCAATGACCGCGATGCTGATGCCCAAAGCCGTGGCGTACAAAGCCGTTCCGATCCCAGAGCTGACCCCCGCAGGGTCAGACATACCTGACTGCGCCAGACTGTAGAAGGTGTCGACAATGCCCAGAATTGTTCCCAGCAGACCTAAAAGCGGTGCCGCTGTGACAATCGTGTCGAGCATCCACAGGTGACGCTGAAGCTTTTCTTTGGCGGCAATCAAGGCTGCGTCCCCAGCCGCCTCAAGGTCTTTGCCGGAAAACCGTTGGCGGGCGTCGATCAAGCTTTGCACCAGTTCGCTGGCGACGCTGGCGTCGCCTTTGAGCTCAAGCGCAAAGTCAAAAGACGGCCCCCCATGGGGCCCGGCTTGTTTCGCCAGCGCTGCCGCTTTTTTGGTGTTGAATACAAAAAAGATCATGCGTTCGACGATGACAAATACCGCCAGCGCCGCCGCCCCGTACATGATGTAAAAACTGATGTCGTGCAACAAATTACGCATCTTTTAACACTTTAGAAATCGGTGCTCAGCGTGATGCTGGCAAAGCGTGGCGCGCCCACGTAGTAAGACGGTATGCCGCTGCCGCTGCCCTTGGTGGTGTCCACTGTGGTCGTGATACTGGAACCGCTGCCCTGGTTCAACGCCAAGTAGCGTTTGTCAAAGATATTCGACATGTTCAAGCGCAGCGTGGTGTTTTTGAAGAAAGTGGACGATTCCAACCGGTAAGCCGCATTCAGGTTGAAGGTGGCGTAACCCGGAATCTGCTCGTCGTTCATCAAGGTCGAGTACACAGCGCTGGTGTATTTACCTGACAAGGCGACCAAGTAGGGGCCGGTGCTGTACTGCGCTGATGCAGCCAGCATGGCCTTAGGCATGTCCGGCATTCTCATGCCTGTGGTTGCCAAATAAGTGTTTACTGCAGACCTGTAGTCATTCAGCATCTTGCTGTCGTTGAGTGTCAAAGAGCTGTAGTAGCTCATGCCGCCGGCAGGCTTGGTGCCGATTTCAGCTTCTAAACCGCGCATCTGAACACCACCCACGTTGAAGTCCCGGTTGGTCGCCGTGATCGGGTCGTAGGATGTTGAAATACGGTTCTTGAAGCTTGTGTTGAACAACGTTGCCGATGCATTGAACGTCTCGCCCGCGTAACGAATACCGCCTTCGGTGCTGACCGAAGTTTCTTTTTGCACCGAGTCATTGATGTTCAAAGTGTTGCCAGTCAACACACCATTTTGATAAGTGCCACCGGCGACCGCGCCACTCAAAACAAAGTTAGACGGCGCTCGCATGTTTTTGGTCACGTTGCCAAACAGCTGAAGCCGGTCATCAAGTTTGTAACGACCACCCAAACTCGGCAAGACGTCGCTGTAAGTGCGCTGGACGTTGTAAGTAGCACCGCTAGACGAGCCCTCGCTGGCGTAATTGGTGAAATCACGCTTGATGCTCGGCAGTCGGACAGCCGGCGTGAAGTCAAGGCGGCCACCCATCAGTGTGACGGTGTCCTGGGCGAACAGCGAGGTGGCGGTGTTGACAGTCCGCCAGTCGCGGTTTTGGTACAGGGTGCCGTCAGCGCGTTGCAGCAAATCAGCGGGATTGCTCAGCCAGATGTCGGCAATGTTGCCGTTGTTATCAACCGTGGTGGCTGGCGCTGTTTGGCGGTGCACGGCACGTTCCATCCAGTAACCGGCCAAAATTCGCTGGTTGTCGAAGTTCCAGTTGGCCTTCAGGGTGATGCCGGGACGGCTGGTTTTTGTCACACTGCCGCGGTAAACACCGACGGTGTCCAGAACGTCACCATCCTTGTTGATGTCCTTGATGCCGCCACCGAGGTTGCTGCCTGCAGCGCCCTCTTTCAAGGTGGTTTGCTGAACACCCCCAGTGCCGTAGCCACCCCAGTAATAGGGTTCGGCTGACAGGGTCAACTCGTCATTCACCTTGGTCGCAAGTCGCGTTGTCAGCAGGTAATTCTCGAACGGGTTGAGTGCGTAACCGTAGTACGGCAAGACTGCTCGGGGAGTCGCGCCCGATGACGACGTGCTGAAATTGGCAGTGGTAGCCTCGTTCTGAGCGATACCAAAAACAGCAGGCAAGTGCTGCGGAACAGTGCCCGAGTAATCAAATTTCGGTCCGTAAGCGGCATATTCCGCTTTGGTCATAGACAAGAAGTTGTTGTTCAAGGCCTTGTTGTAAAGCACGCTGCCGCTGAAGGAGGTATCGCGTGTCAGGTTCCAGGCCCAGCCTGCGTCCACGTGATCTCGGTCAGCACCGCCTTGACCCTTCCATTTGTCTGCCGTTGTTTTAGAAGCTGACACAAAAGCTTTGAAATCGCCCAATTTGCCCGTGTCAATGCGCACGAAAGTGCGTGACAAATTGTTCATCCCCAAGGTCTGTGAAACTCGACCACGCCGGGCATCGGCGGGCTCGCAGGTGACCATGCCGACGTTGCCACCGGAGGCGCCCACATGCGGCGATTCAGTGTCGGCCGAGCCTTGCGTCACAAACACTTCGCAAAGGTTTTCTGTGTCTGTGTACTCTTGCGGGTAGACGGCGAAGTTGCCCGAGTCATTGACCGGTGCGCCATTGATGGTGAAACCCAGCTGATCGCTGTTCAAGCCGCGAACTTTCAACTGCCCCCCAAACAGGCCTGTTCCATCGACGTTGTAGGTGCTGACACCAGGCGCGAGTTGCAGCAATTGAAAGGGATTGTTGGTGGGGGCCACTTTCTCCATCGCTGAACGCGTGACGGTGCTTTTGCTTTTGCTAGAGTCTTCCTCGATCATCAAGCCGTTGCCCAGCTTGTCGCCCTCGCCGGTGACGCTCACAGTGCCGACATTGGTGCTGGTTTGAGCCAGCACAGCGCCAGGAACCCAACCGATCGCCAACAGAGCCAGCATGACGGCATGCGGCCGCGGATTGAAAAATTTCGCAGTGGTCTTCATCATTCACTCCAAGTTAAAAAATTATTCAGTGGTTTTGAGTTCGTAGCTCAGGTACGCAGAAAAACGGTGTTTGAGCGAGTTGGCAAAAACACTTTCCGGAAAAGCTGGGAAACTGCCGGTTCGAACTGTTTTCAGTGCTTCTGAGTCAAGCAAATACGAGTTCGAACTTTTCTCAATGCCGGCCTCTAGCACGCGACCGGCACGGGACAAGTCAAACCAGACCGTGACCATGCCGGCGGGTCGTGTCTGTCGAGCTTCGCGGCTTGACGGGTAGCGTTTGATGGATTCGAGGTAGCGCAAAATTTGCACTTCGTATCGCTCGGCTTCAACGGCAGTTGGCCTGACGGCTGGCGGCGCAACCGCTGGCCGATACGGCTCGGTCACAGGGCTTGGTGAGGGCAAAACTGCAGGCACAGTGCCGCCTGCAGCACGCGGCGCAGGGTCAGCGGCGGCGGTTGGCACCGAGGGCACCGCAAGCGCTTGCTGGCTTGACAAGTCAGCGGTGGACAACAACTTGCTTGGCATTGGCGGCGGCGTCAACACTGGCGCACTTGGGCTTTTGACGGTGCTTGGCTCTGAAGGAGTGAGCTGTTTTTGCTGCACTGGCTCTGGTTCGCTCAATTGCAAAAAAGTCACTTGCACTGCGGCAGTCAACTTTTTTTCGACTGCCGGCTGGGCCAGCACCAGCAACAAAACACCCACTGACAGCAGGGCACTGGCAGCGCCTATCGAATCGCGCTGGGTGTAAATTATTTGCCGAGGGGACACCCCTCCATCAAGCTGTAATTGCATTGGCATGGAAATTGACATCGATCAACGTTTGCGTGCGGCAATGGACAAATTGTCAAAACCACCGGCTTTGAGGGTGTCCATCACGTCGATCAAGCGTTGCAGCTCTACGGATTCATCGCCATTGATCAAAACCGACACTGGCCGACCGCTGCCAGCGCGTTTGGCTTCGAGCCTGCCTGCCAAGGCGGCCAAAGTGGTGGACTCTCCCTCTAACTGAATCCCCTCGGTTTTGGGCAGCGTGACCATCACACGCAAGGGGGGATGATCTTCCTTGGCTTGGGAGGACTGAGGCAGTTTGGTTTTCAGACCCAGAGCAGGAATGACGTTGATGCTGATCAGAACAAAAAACACCAGCAAAAACATCATCACATCGATCATCGGAATGATCTCAATGCGGGTTTTTTTCCGCGGTGTTGCGGGCCAACGACTCATGATTTTCCAGTTTTTTTAAGACTGGTCGATCTTTACAAGCCTTGATGACAGAGATATGAAACTTTAATTAAGAATTGGTGAATTGACGGGCCTTTATGCAGGAGTGACCCGAGAGAACAACCCAAAGCGAACATCTGCTCTCTAAGGTCTTACCCGCATAGCTTTAGCACTCAGCCCCGGCGAGTGATAATATTTATCTGTGACGAAAGGAGTCTCCGATGACACTTGCAACTGCTTTAACCGACCCCCGAGCGAACGCTCTGACACTGACCTCGCCTTGGGCCAGCGCCTCCACTTTGTTGCCACCGCTTGGTAATTTAGAGGCTTATATTTCTGCGGTGAACCGCCTGCCCATGCTGACTTTGGCTGAAGAGCAGGAATTTGGCCGCAAGCTGAAGGAAGAAAACGACCTGGAGTCCGCCAGCAAGTTGGTGCTCTCTCACTTGCGACTTGTTGTGTCGGTGTCACGCAAGTACTTGGGTTACGGTCTGCCCCACGGCGATTTGATTCAAGAAGGCAATATCGGTCTGATGAAGGCGGTCAAACGCTTTGACCCCGACCAAAATGTCCGGTTGGTGAGCTACGCCTTGCACTGGATCAGAGCTGAGATCCATGAGTACATTCTGAAAAACTGGCGGATGGTCAAAATGGCCACGACCAAAGCGCAACGCAAGTTGTTTTTCAACTTACGCTCCATGAAGCAAGGCTTCAAAGACGACGCCGGTACTGCCACCCACCGTGACACCTTGACCTCGGCGCAGATTGATTCGATGGCCAAGACGCTGAACGTCAAGCGCGAAGAAGTCATTGAGATGGAGCAACGCATGTCGGGCGGCGACACGCTGCTAGACCCGAGCCCTAGCGATGACGGTGAAGACGCCTTCGGCCCGATCGCCTATTTGTCAGACGCCAGCCACGAACCGACTGCATTGATCGAGTCGCATCAGCGCGATGTGCTTGCCACCGATGGAATCTCTGCAGCACTCCAAGAACTAGACCCACGCTCACGCCGGATTGTTGAAGAGCGCTGGTTGAACGTCAAAGACGACGGCACTGGCGGCATGACGCTGCATGATCTGGCGGCTGAGTACGAGGTCAGCGCCGAGCGAATTCGCCAAATTGAAGTCGCGGCGATGAAAAAAATGAAGAAGGTTCTGGCCGTCTACGCCTGAGGCCGCAGCCTCAAAACCATTCACTTCAGCAGCAGGGCAACGTCCGTTGCCAGCCCGTCAACGCCCGAGCCGTAACGGGTGTAAAGCCGGACGCGACCTTCGGGGTCAAAGACATAGCTGCCGGCCGAGTGGTCCATGGTGTAACTACCTGCCGTCTTGCCTTCGCTCTTTTTGTAGTAAATTTTGAATTCTTTGGCGACTTCGGGCAGTTGCGCCAATGTCGGCCGCAGGGCCAGAAAACTCGGATCGAAATTAGCCATGTAGGCTTTCAGCACTTCTTCAGTGTCGCGCTCTGGATCGACTGTGATGAAGATGCCTTGTAAACGCTCACCCTGACTGCCGAGAAAGCGCTTCACCTCGGCCAACTCAGCCATCGCTGTCGGACACACGTCGGGGCATTGGGTGAAGCCAAAGAACACGATCACCACCTCGCCCTTGAAGTCCTTCAAGCTGCGCTGCACACCGTTGTGGTCACCCAAACTGAAGCCTTTGGCGTAATCGGCTCCGGTGATGTCGATGCTTTTGAATTGAGGCTTGTCAGGGCTGCAGGCGGCCAAAGCCAGCGCTGCCAGCGCGGTCGAGACAGATTTCAAAAAATCTCGGCGTTGGCCAGTGGCTGACGATTGAAGCGTGCTCATGAGATGTAATGGTCGACCAGCAAGGCGGCAAACAACAAGGACAAGTGGATCAGAGAAAAACGAAAGGTTTTGCGTGCCAACGCGTCAGAATAGTTGCGCAAAAGCCGCCAGGCGTACCAACTAAAGCCAATGCTCAGGATCACCGCGGCAGCCAGATACAGCCAGCCGCTCATCTGGAACACAAAAGGCATCAAGCAGGCCGCAAACAACACGATCGTGTAGAGAAAAATTTGCAAGCGCGTGAACTCATTGCCATGCGTGACCGGCAACATCGGCAGGCCCGACTTGCGGTATTCCTCGACCCGGTAGAGGGCCAGCGCCCAAAAATGCGGCGGTGTCCACAAAAAGATGATGAGAAACAAAATCAGCGCTTCAGGTCCGACGCTGCCGGTCATGGCGGCCCAACCCAGCACCGGCGGCATGGCGCCCGAAGCACCGCCAATGACGATGTTCTGCGGCGTCAGCGGCTTCAAAATGACGGTGTACACCACGGCGTAACCGACAAAGGTGGCAAAGGTCAGCCACATGGTCAAGGGGTTGACCCAGACATACAAAATCAAAGAGCCGGCCGCGCACAACAGAGCTGAAAAAGCCAGCGTCAAGGCGTTGTTCAGCTGCCCCTGCGCGGTAGGGCGCCACGCTGTGCGCCGCATTTTGGCATCGATCTGTTGCTCCACCAGACAGTTGAAAGCGGCTGCAGCACCGGCCACCAGCCAGATGCCGGCGCAGGCGATCAGCGCCAACTGCGCATCGGCCCAAGTCGGCACGCCTGGGACCGCCAAGACCATGCCGATCAAGGCGCAAAACACAATCAGCTGGACCACGCGCGGCTTGGTCAGCGCATAAAACTGGGCCCAGCGAGAGGCTAAAAATGGCAGAGGCGCGCGCGGCGCTGGAGAGGGTTCAGTTGGGTTCATGCAGACAATCGTGAAGCGTTCAATTTTCGCCCAAAACGGGGCGAGAAACTGGCCGAGAAACTGGCCGCAGAGCGGGTCGTCCAGCACGCTGGCAAGCCAACAAAGCGCCGGTCAAGACCACCACCAAGGCGGCGGCGCCACCGGTGTGTGACACAGCGGCCAACAAAGGCCAGCCGAACACCACATTGCTGACACCCGTGACCAGCTGCCACAGCATCAGCGCCACAATCCAGTGGGCATGCACGCGCATGCCGGGCGCGCGGTACAACTGGCGGGCCAGCAAAAGCAAGGCCGCAAACACCAGGTAAGCCGATAAGCGGTGAACATAGTGAATGGCGGTCAGCGCTTCGAAGGTGAAGTTAGCCTCGCCGTGGCCGGCACCCAGTTCGCGCCAGAGCGTGAAACCGAGCTGAAAATCCATCGCCGGCCAGAATGAGCCTTGGCACGCCGGAAACGTGTTGCAAGCCAGCACCGCGTAGTTGGTGCTGACCCAGCCGCCCAAAGCGATCTGCAACCACAGCAACGCAAAGGTCGCCAGCAACAGCCACCCCGTGCTGCGCGGCACCGTGACAACCCGCACATCACCCGCAGCCAGCGCAAAGCGGGCTGACTGCGCGCGCAGCAAAGCCAGCAAAACCATGCCGCCCAGCAAATGCAGGGTGACGATGGCCGGAAAGAGTTTCATGGTGACGGTCAGCGCACCGAAAGCGCCTTGCAGGCAAATCCACACCAAGGTCAGGGTTGGCCACCACGGCTGCAGGACATCCGCCGGACTGACCCTGGCTGCGAGAACCACCGTTTGGCGTTGCCTTCGAGCTTGCCAGCGCGCCAACCAAGTGACGGCGGTCAGCGTCACGATCAGCACGCCGACGCCAGTCGCCAAGTAGCGGTGGATCATCTCAATCCAGGCTTTCGGATGGGTCACCGGGCCCGTCGGCATGCTCGCTTGCGCTTGCGTGATGTCAGCGTGGGCACCCAGCGGGCTGGCATTGCCGTAGCAACCCGGCCAGTCTGGGCAACCAAGGCCTGAATCGGTCAGCCGGGTGAAGGCGCCAAACAGCACCAGGTCAAAAGTCAGAAACAAGGTGACCAGCGTCAGCATGCGCAAGCGATGCGGCAGCGGCGCGTGGCGGCTGCGCAGCCAGACCCAAGCCAGTGGGCCGAGTGCCACCGTCAGGCCCATCAGCATCAGGCGCAGGGCGGGGCTGAGGTCGTAAAGTGCTTGCTCGGTCATGGCCGGCCTTCGTTGTCCCAGCTGCTGGAGGCGCGTAACAAACGCTCAAGGTCGGTTTTGGCTTTGGCTGCCCCAGCAGCGTCCATCGCCGCCGGGAAACGCATCATCCAATTTCCCATCGGATCGACCAAATACAAATGGTCGGCCAGCTGTTGGCCTGGCGCAGCTTCAAGCCATTGCGCCAGATCGGGCTGGCTCAGGCGCAGCACCGTCGCACCTTTGAGCGCTGGCGCCAAGGCGGGGGGAATGGGTGCGCTGTCGCTGACCAGCCAAAGCCAATCCAGACGCTCTTTTTCACGCCCCAAGGATTCCCGCAGCTGCCTTTGAAAGTACAGGTTTTGCTGACACAGTGCATCGCATGCGCCGCTCGCCACACTGATCAACAACCACTGGTCTTTCAGCGATGGCAGCGGCAATGCCGCGCCGCTGAGCGTGGTTGAATTGAACGCTGGCAGCGACCGCTGCGGTGTGATGAGCTCCCCGTAGTTGCGCCGACCCTCGGGCCGCACCACGTAGTACATGAAGTAAGAAGCGATCACTGGCGCGGCGCAGACCAGCAAGATGATCAGCATCTTCAAGCGCCCACGGGTGTTGACCGGAGCGGCGGGGTCAAGCCCTGGCAGCCCGTGCACCGTCAAGCCTAGCGGCTGATCCTGATCAGCGGGGTATGGCGCAGTGGAGCGGGTCGAAGGCAACTCAATGGACATGGCGGATCATCAGACTTGGTTGTTGAATTCGGAAACAGACCGGCGTTGACGGCACGGCAAAATCAGCTGGAACCAGGCATACAGACCGAGCACCAAGGCACACAGTCCGAACCACTGAAAGGCATAGCCGTAGTGTTTGTCGACACCCAAAGTGGGCGGCGCCCAATCGCGCTGCAAGCCGTCACTGGCGGAGTCGGTTTGAATCACCAGTGCAGAAACCAATTGCAAACCGGTTTCTACAGCAAATGAAGGAATGTCTAGATTTTGCCGGATGCTGCCCGTGTCAGCCCCCTTGAAGGCATAAAGTTTGGCTGGCGCGGGGGCCATTCGACCCATCAAAGTGACGGTTTGCGCCGGCGTTTCAAATTCGACGAGGTGCGTCCGGTTTTCAAAATCACGCGGAATCCAGCCACGCTGAACCAGCACCACTTGCTTGCTGCCGATCAGCTGCAAAGGCGTCATCACCCAAAAACCGGGCTTGGCGTTCATCGGCCGGTTGTCAAGGTAAATTGTCTGCTGCTTCAACCAGTGGCCCGACAGTTGAATCTGTCGGTCGACCCATGCTTTGGCCTGGGGGCCGGCATCGCCAAGGGCTGAAAGATCAGCACTGCCCAGAGGCGGCAACAGCTTTTGTTGGTCGAGTGAGGCTTGCAGCGCGATTTTTTGGGCGGCGCGTCTGAGCTGCCACTGGCCGAGCGAAAAAGTCAGCGCCGCGGTCAATAAAGCAGCGGCGGTGACGACCCAAAATCGGCCTGAGTGTGCGGCTTCTTTCATGGGCGGATAATCGTCTGTATGTCGTATCTCATTGCATTCGCTTTTGTCGCTATTTTGGGCAGCTTGGCAAGCGCCCTTTACTTCATGATGAAGGACGGTACTGGCGGCAAAGCCAAAACCAGTCACATGGCCCGCGCGTTGGCCGTTCGTGTCGGCTTGTCGGTGCTGCTGTTCGTTTGCATATTGCTGGCCTGGAAGCTCGGCTATATCCAACCCACCGGACTGCCGGTCGTCAAGTGATTTGAACATCCTGCCCCGTAACCCGCCCTCGGGGCATGAAAAAGGCCGCGATGCGGCCTTTTTTATGGGGTTCTTTCAGCGAAGTTTTCTCGCCATCAGAGCCAATAAACCAACACGTAGAGACCCAACCAAACCACGTCGACGAAGTGCCAGTACCAAGCCGCGCCCTCAAAGCCAAAGTGCTTGTCTGCCGTGAAATGGCCTTTGCTCAGCCGCAAGGTGATGAACAGCAGCATTAACATGCCGACAAACACGTGAAAGCCGTGAAAACCCGTCAACAAATAGAAAGTTGAACCATAGATGCCAGAGGACATTTTGAGATTCAGATCACTGTAGAGGTGGGCATATTCGTAACCTTGAACGAACAAGAAAAGCACACCCAGCAAAACAGTCACCCACATGAAACCAATGGTTTGGGTGCGCTTGCCGTCACGCAGCGCGTGGTGGGCAATGGTCAGGGTCACACCCGAGCTGAGCAGCAAGGCGGTGTTGATGGTCGGCAACCAGAAAGGGCCGACCGTGGAAAACGGCTCAATGATGTCGGCCGGTGAAGCCGTCGCGCCGACCGCCATGCTTGGCCAGACTGCTTTGAAGTCAGGCCAGAGCAGCGCATTCTCAAGACCGCCCAAGGCCGGAATGGAGTGAGATCGGGCCCACCACAGTGCGGTGAAAAAAGCACCAAAAAACATCACTTCTGAAAAAATGAACCAGCTCATGCTCCAGCGAAAAGACATGTCGATTTTGCGGCCGTACATGCCGCCTTCGCTTTCACCCACGGCTTGACTGAACCATTGGTACAGCACGCCCAGCCAAAAAACCAAGCCGAATGCCAGCGAGTAAGCGCCCCAACCGACGCCGTTGACCCATTGCCCGGCACCCAGGATCACGAAAAACAGGCCCAAAGCAGCCATGGCTGGATGACGGGACGGACCCGGCACGAAGTAGTAAGGGGCGGACCCGTGTGTAGCTGAAGACATCTCTATTCCTCTGTTCTCTCTGAAAATTCTAATTATTTGAAACCAACTTGCGGCCCTGCAGTGGCTGCCAATCGGTCCCTTCTGACTTTGAAATCGTCACCACTGGCTTACTTCGGCACCACCCAATTCACCAACAACACCAAGGCACCCACAAACACAAAGATAAAAACCAAAGCGACCGCGATGACATGCAAGGGGTTGAGCTTTTGAGGACTCTGTTGCGCATCGTTACCACCCCGCAAGCCAATGAAAGACCAAGCCACTGCTTTGACAGTGCGCCAGATCGTCAATGTGGTGGCAGCAGCGCTCACAAGCCGCCAAGCCCAGGCTGTTGAAGCGTCACCGCTGCGACCGGTTTGAAGGCAGAACTGTCCTGGAAACCTGCCGGCGCCACAGGTGTTTTACCGCCAACTTCAAAAAAGGTGTAGGACAGCGTGATGGTTGTGACGTCTTTGGGCAATTTGCTGTCAATCACAAAAGCCACCGGCCATTCTTTTTTCTCACCAGGGGCCAAGGTGTACTGGTTGAAGCAAAAACACTCCAACTTGTTGAAATGCGCGGCTGACTGACGCGGTGCGTAGCTCGGAATGGCTTGCGCTGACATGGTCCGGTTTTGCACGTTTTGAAACTCGTACATGACCGTGGTGAGTTCACCCGGGTGCACCTGCACACTGCGCATGGCTGGCTTGAAGCGCCACGGACCTCTCGAGTTGACGTCGAATTCAACGGTGATGTTGCGGGTCTTGTCGACTTGCGTGTTCGCCGCTTGGGATGAGGTAGCGCCGGGAATCTGCTTGTCGCCCAGAGCCAAGATGTTAATCCCAGTCATTTCGCAGATGGCGTTGTAAAGCGGCACCAGCGAATAACCAAAAGCGAACATGCCGAGCACGATAACGCCCAGTTTGCCCAGCATTTTTGAGTTTTCGCGGGTGTTAGCCATGGCGTTCGGTTTCAGCCGTGGCCCAGCATGAACGAGCGCGCCATGAAGCCGACGAAAAACACGAAGGCGACCGTCGCCAGGATCAGGCCCAGCCGACGGTTGTTCTTTTTTTGGTCCGGTGTCATGAATTTTTGACAGTGAAGTGAATCAGCGATCAGCCAACCACTTTGTTGGCCGCAGCATTCAGTTTGGGAGGGTTCTCAAAGGTGTGGAACGGTGCAGGTGAAGGCACTTCCCATTCCAAGCCCTCGGCGCCTTCCCATGGGCTGGCTGCGGCTTTGGGGCCGATGCCGCGCATGGCGGGAATTGCCACAAAGATGAAGAAATACACCTGTGCCAAGCCGAAGAAAAAGGCGCCCACGCTGGCCAAGGCGTTGAAGTCAGCGAACTGCATCGGGTAGTCGGCGTAGCGACGTGGCATACCGGCCAAGCCCAAGAAGTGCATCGGAAAGAAGGTGACGTTGAAGGAAATCAGCGACCACCAGAAGTGGATCTTGCCGCGGGATTCGTTGTACATCACGCCCGTCCACTTAGGGCACCAGTAATAAAAGCCAGCGAACATGGCGTAAAGGGAGCCAGCCACCAGCACGTAGTGAAAGTGAGCCACCACGTAGTAAGTGTCTTGCAGCTGAATGTCAATCGGCGCGACCGAGAGAATCAGGCCAGTGAAGCCGCCCATCGTGAAGACGAACAGAAAACCAACCGCAAACAACATGGGCGTCTCAAAGGTCATGGAGCCCTTCCACATGGTGGCGATCCAGTTGAAAACCTTCACGCCGGTGGGGATGGCGATCAACATGGTCGAGTACATGAAAAACAACTGACCGGTCACCGGCATGCCGGTGGTGAACATGTGGTGCGCCCAAACGACGAAGCTCAAGATGGCAATGGAGCCGGTGGCGTAGACCATCGAAGCATAGCCAAACAGACGCTTGCGCGAGAAAGCCGGAATGATGTGGCTGACGATGCCGAAGGCCGGCAAAATCATGATGTAGACCTCAGGGTGACCGAAGAACCAGAAAATGTGCTGGTACATCACCGGATCGCCGCCGCCAGCGGGATTGAAGAAGCTGGTGCCGAAATGGCGATCTGTCAGCGTCATGGTGATGGCACCGGCCAGCACCGGCATGACAGCGATCAGCAAGTAAGCGGTGATCAGCCAGGTCCAGCAAAACATCGGCATTTTCATCAACGTCATGCCCGGCGCGCGCATGTTCAGGATGGTGACGATGATGTTGATTGAGCCCATGATCGACGAAGCGCCCAGCAAGTGCAGCGCAAAAATGCCGGCATCCATCGACGGACCCATCTGCAGGGTCAGCGGCGCATACAAAGTCCAGCCGGCTGCGGGAGCGCCGCCTGGCATGAAAAAGGACAGCGTCAAGGTCAGACCAGCCGGAATCATCAGCCAAAAGCTGAAGTTGTTCATGCGGGCAAAAGCCATGTCCGAAGCGCCGATTTGCAAGGGGACCATCCAGTTTGCAAAACCCACGAAAGCCGGCATGATGGCGCCGAAGACCATGATCAGACCGTGCATGGTGGTGAGCTGGTTGAACAGCTCGGGATTGACCAATTGCAGACCCGGCTGGTAAAGCTCAGCCCGAATGGCCATCGCCAAGACGCCCCCGACCATCAACATGGTGAAGGCGAACAGCAGGTACAGCGTGCCGATGTCTTTGTGGTTGGTCGCATAGACCCAGCGACGCCAGCCTGTGGGGGCGTGATGCTCGTGGTCGTGGGCATGATCGTGATGGTCTAGAACTGCACTCATCTGACTTCCTTTGATAGCTTAACTTGGCATGAGCCGGTCGACCCGGCTGCTGGTGATTGAAAGCGTGTAACGGCTTACTTGCGTGCAGCCACAACCTCGGAAGGTTGAACCACTTGCCCGGTCTTGTTAGACCAGTTGTTCTTGGTGTAGGTCGCGACTGCTGCGAGTTCAGTGTCGCTGAGCGCCTTCCACGACGGCATGGCACCATTGTTGGCGCCGTTCAGCAAAATAGTGATCTGCTTGAGGTGGTCGTCGCTCAACACAATGGCCGAGCCGTCGAGCGGCTTGATCGGGCCAGCGCCCTTGCCATTGGCCTGGTGGCAAGCGGCGCAATTGGCCGCGTAGACTTTTTCGCCACGAGCGATCAGATCGGTCTGGGTCCAGACTTTCGTCGGGTCATCGGCTTTGGCAGCGACCTCTTTGAGCTTGGCGCCCGCCCACTGCGAGTACTCTTCAGCCGTGACCACTTTGACGTGAATCGGCATGTAGGCATGCTCTTTGCCGCACAGCTCTTGGCACTGACCGTAAAAGTCACCGGTTTTTTCAGCGCGGAACCAGGTGTCACGTACAAAACCGGGGATCGCGTCTTGCTTGATGCCGAATGCGGGCACAGCAAAAGCGTGAATCACGTCGTTGGCGGTGGTGATGATGCGGACTTTCTGGTTGACGGGAACGACCAGCGGGTTGTCCACTTTCAACAGGTAGTTGTCAATCTCTTCGCCCTTCTTAGGGCCGCCATCGTTGGACATTTGGCGCTGCGCCGAGTCGAGGGTTGAGACAAAACCAATGCCAGCGCCTTCGCCGTTGATGTATTCGTAACCCCATTTCCACTGAATGCCGGTGGCCTTGATGGTCAGATCGGCGTTGGTGGTGTCCTTGGACGCAACCAAGACCTTGGTCGCCGGCAAAGCCATGCCAATCACAATTAGAAACGGGATAACAGTCCAAGCGATCTCAACGGCAGTGGATTCATGAAAGTTGGCGGCTTTGTGACCGACCGACTTGCGGTGCTTCCAGATTGAATAAAACATCACCCCAAACACCGCCAAGAAAATCACCGTGCAGACGATCATCATGAACCAGTGCAGCCAGATTTGTTCGGCCGCGATGCGGGTCACCGGCGTTGGCAAGTTGAGCTGATTGACGCCGGGACCGCCGGGTAAATCTTTCACGCTGGCAAGCGCTGCGCCGCTCAAAGCGACCGACGAAAGCAGCACGGCTGCTGCAGTGCTGGCTTTGCAAAACACGGCCAATGGCGCCAGTTTCACCGACTCCAAAATCGCCCCTGCGTGTGTCATGCCAGACCTTGTAGTTTTGCTTGCGTTCATCGTCATCACTTGTATGGATTCAATTACAGACTTATTTAACCGACGGATTATAAAGTTAGCTCAGCCAACAGATTGTGACGAGCTGACCTGACACGCAAATTTCAGCTTGTTGAGCTCAAAAACCGCGCAGAGCAAATCGAATTTCACGGGCCAGCGCGGGCCGCAGTTCAGGTCGTAAAAATCGACCCACGCTGACTGTCCTTCCTTGGCCAGAGACCTCAATGAGTGAGCCGTCACCGGCCTTTGGTTCGACCCTCACCCAATCGCGAGAAAATTCGGATCGCTCAACACGACCTGCAATTTTCAGCTCAACGACCAGCCGGTGGTCTTGCAAAATTATTTTTTCACAGTCGCGGGCGTGGCGTGCGTAGACCACCAGCGCTGCACCCACCGCCAGCAGTTCCAAACCCGCAAATGGCAGCACCAGGCTCGCGCCTTGCAACCAAAAAGCCCCGCCAATGCCCAGCGAAACGACGCACAACGACGCATAAAACTGCACCAACTGGGCCGGTGTGACCGAGCAATTAGGTTTCAGCTGCCACTGCACCATGGGCGAGTCGAGTTCGCCCTGCAGGTGCAGGGTGCCGAAGCGAAGCTTGGAGGCAAAATTCAGCACAACAGAGCAATCACAAAAACAGTGCTCAAAATGCAGCACATTAAAGCGTGGGAACATGCCCAAAATTGTCAGCAATTGTAGTGGCTACCTGTTTTCTGACAGCCCCATCAGACACAAAGACCGCTGACAGCCACCCGATTGACGGGCTCAGCGCTGGGTCAATTCAAAGTCTGCCAGCAGGTCCGTCTGGGCTCTGCAACATGCTGCGCATGTCCTCAACCGAAACCGCACTGAGTGCCGACACCTTGATCTTGGGCCTGGCCTTCAAGGCGTGCCCATAAATCAGCTCGAAGGTCAAAGTCAGTCGGCCATCGGCCGACCGCGGTAAGCGCGCCAGGATGAGTTGTTCTAGCCGGGCTTTCCAGTGCCGTCCACGCAGGCCGCTGAACCGTTGCGGGTGAAAGTTGCGGCCGAGTTCGGTCAGCTCTTGCAACAGACGGGCTGGCGTTTCGTAGGTGAGCGTGATGCGCTCCATGTCCATCACCGGTTCGGCGAAGCCTGTTTGCACCAGCATGTCACCCCAGTCGTGCATGTCGGTCAGCTGATGGCCGGCCGGCGGCCAGCCCATGAGCGCGTACAAATCGCGCACTTCGCGCGCGGTGTCGGGACCGAGACAAGAAAACATCACAAAACCATCGACCGCCAACAGGCGATGCCAGGCCGCCAACAAGGCTTGCGGGTCAGCCGCTTCGTGCAAGGCCATGTTGGCCCACAACATCTCGACGCTGCCCGGCACCGGCTTGTCGAAGCGCGTGACCACACCAGCACCCAAGAACATGCGTGAAAAAATTTTCCACCAAGGTGGTACCAAAGCATGTCGCGCCGCGGCTGTCAGGTTCGGCGAGCTTTCGATGACATGGCATTGGGCACGAGCACAGTGTTTGAGCAGGGCTGCGTGCACTTGCAGACCACCGCGCACAGCACCCCAATGCGCCCAGACAGCGGGTTGAAGCTTGATCCACTGCAGCCGGTCCAGCATGCGGCGCGCCACTTCTTCGTGCAGCCACGGCGAAACGCTTGGCGCGCTGCGTTGCCAGCGCTCAACGGCAATCGGGTCTAGCGTGGGCGGGCGTTGGGTCGAACTCATGCAGACGAGTATATTGACACGATGCACCCCAGCGCCCTGCCCGCATTGATCATGAACCGCGTCCCCAGTCAGTGCGCTGTGTGTCGAAGCTGGCCCAGCGCGCCGGTCTGTCATGACTGCATGGTGCGCTTTGGCCAGCCGCGCAGGCGCTGCCGCACTTGCGCGCTGGAACTGCCGGCTGCGTCGCCGACCACGCAGTGCAGCCGCTGCCAGCGCCAAGGCTTCGGACTCGACGCCTGCTTTGCCGCCCTGGCCTATGCGTTTCCGTGGTCTGAATTGGTCTCGCGCTACAAATTTGACAGCCAGACCGGCTGGGCCACCTTTATGGCGAGCACGCTGCTGGCACAGCCATCTGTGCGCGATTTTTTCAGTCAACTGAGGTCTGACGACTGGCTGTTGCCGCTGCCACTGTCCGCCGAACGACTGGCCTGGCGCGGCTTCAACCAAGCTTGGGAGCTGACCCGTGCGCTGCAGCGCCAAAGCGCCTGCCGCGCCATCGTCGACGCCAGTTTGCTGCTGCGCATACGCCACACCCGACCGCAAAGCGAGCTCCAACGCAGCGCCCGAATGGACAACTTGAAAGGTGCTTTTGCCGTGGAGCCGCTGCGCGCCGACGAGCTCAGAGGCCGACGCGTGGTGCTGGTCGATGACGTGATGACCAGCGGCGCCTCACTGTTGACGGCGGCGAGTGTTCTGCGTCAGGCCGGCGCCAGCCACATCAGCGCCGTGGTGCTGACGCGCACAGCCCCGACATAATGGCGCGCATGTTTAACATTGTTCTGGTCGCCCCCGAAATTCCGCCCAACACGGGCAACGTCATCCGCCTCGCTGCCAACACCGGCTGCACGCTACACCTGGTCGAACCGCTGGGCTTCTTGATGGAAGACAAACACCTGCGCCGCGCTGGGCTGGACTACCACGAGTACACCCGCGTCTTGCGCCACGCCCACTGGCAGGCGCTGCTAGACAGCCAACAACCAAGGCCCGAACGCATGTTTGCCATGACCACGCGCGGCAGCGGCAGCGTTTACGACGCGCATTTTGAAGCCGGCGACTGGCTGGTCTTCGGCTCTGAAACCCAAGGCCTGCAAGCCGAGGTACGCGACACCTTTGCACCAGCGCAACGTCTGCGGCTGCCGATGCTGGCCGGGCAACGCAGCCTGAACTTGTCGAATGCCGTGGCGGTGACGGTATTTGAAGCTTGGCGACAGCACGGCTTTGCCCATATTGACAGCCCGGCAGGCTGATCGCAGCGCCCGACCTTCAAGCCGAAGGCACCAACCTAAAGTCGTAATGCGCCGTGTGAAAAGACGTCGCCATGACGCGACCGTCCGGCGCCTTGCCCGCTGGATGCGCCTCGAAATCAACGATCAAACTATTGCGCACGCCAAACACGGCGTCGGAATCCAAGAACGGGCTGTCCGACACAAACAGGTGCGTGATCAAACGCTCAAAGCCGGGAGCTCTGAGCAGGGTGTGCATGTGGCCGGGCCGGTTTGGGTGGCGACCCATGCGGCGCAACATGCCGCCGACCGGGCCGTCGTCAGGCACTGGGTAGTACGCTGGCTTGATAGACCAAAAACGGTAGTTGCCGTCAGCATCAGTGCGAAAGCGCGCGCGCAGCGCCATCGGTGCGTCCGGGCCTTTTTGCAAGTCGTAAAAGCCATCGCCGTCGCCCGACCAGACGTCAAGCGTGCAGTCCGCAATCGGTTGTCCAGAGGTGTCGGTGACGCGGCCATGGTAGTAGGCCGGCGTGCCTGAACTGACGCCGGTGATGTCGGCACCCAAAGCCAGCTCGGGCGCTCCTTCCCAAAAAAACGGGCCAAGCACCGTGGCTTCGGTCGGCACCAATGCAGTCGCTTGGGTCTTCAACGCTGCGGCCGCGCCCTTGGCCTGCTCAATGCCGACCACCGCCATAGAAACACCCAGCGTGTCGGACAGCAAGATGAATTCCTGGCGCTTTTCATCGCACATCTGGCCTGCAGCTGTCAGGAATTCGATGGTTTCCATCCATTCGTCAGGCGTCAGTTGCACTTCCTGAACGAATGCGTGAACGTGTTTAACGAGCGCGGTCATGACTTGCTTGAAGCGCGGATCCTGGCAATCGGCCATGCGCTCGATGACGGCTTGGGCCAAGTCTTTCACTTCAAGTTCTGCCATGTCCTGTCTCCGTTTTTTTAAAATGACCTCACAGCTTCGCGGCCTTACAGAACGCTGCAGGCCTGCTCAAAACGCAAGCGCGGGTTGCGGTCAAACAGCTTGCTGTCATCGCCGTAACCGAGGTTGATCAAGAAATTGGCTTGCAGGCGTCCGTCCGGGAAAAATTCGGCATTGACTTTGGCCAGATCAACGCCGCTCATCGGGCCGCAATCGAGACCCACAGCGCGGGCGGCAATCATGAAATAAGCGCCACTCAAGGTGCCGTTGCGGTTGGCAGTGCCCTCGGCCAAGGGCTTGTTGCCCTCAAACATGGCCTTGGCGCCTGGGTTGTGAAAAACCTCAGGCAGGTGCTCGTAAAAACGGGTGTCGGTGGCGACGATGACCGTCACCGGTGCGACCTTGGTTTTCTCGACATTGCCGGCCGACAGCGCGGGCATCAGACGCTGACGCGACTCAGACGAATTCAAAAAAACGTAGCGCGCGGGCTGGGCATTCATCGAAGTTGCGCCCATTTTGGCGATGTCATAAACCTGTTGCAACAGCTCGGTAGACACCGGCTTGTCGATAAAACCATTCGCCGAACGGGCTTTGAAAAAAAGTTGGTCGAGGCAAGCGTCAGAAATTCGCATGGGAGGGTTTCTTTAAAAAAGTTAATGAAGAACAGAGCTTACAGATTTACTCAGGCTTGATGTCCAACTCGCGCGTCAGCTGGGTCCAACGGTCAACGTCACGCTTGACCAGCGCCCGTGTTTCGGCCAAGTTCAGCGCCAGTGGCCGACCGCCCGCCTTGCGAAACAGCTCGACCACGTCGGGAGCGGCAATCGCTTTGGCCAACTCGGAACGCAAGCGTGCAGCGACATCCGCCGGGGTTTTGGTCGGCATGAACAGGCCGAACCAGGATTCCAGTTCGAGCGAGGCCACATTGGTTTCGCTGAGGGTTGGCACATCCGGATGAGCCGCCAAACGCGCGCTGCCAGAAACTGCCAATGCCTTCACATGACCCGCATCAACCTGAACCCTCGCGGTCGGCGACAGGTCAAAAAAAAGATCGACACGACCGCCCAGCAAATCTTGGTAGGCCGCTTGCGCACCGCGGTAAGGCACGTGCACCAACTGAACACCCGCCAAGTGCCAC
Organism: Polaromonas sp.; assembly: GCA_040400815.1. Classification (GTDB taxonomy): domain Bacteria; phylum Pseudomonadota; class Gammaproteobacteria; order Burkholderiales; family Burkholderiaceae_C; genus Polaromonas. The sequence continues at coordinate 49,877 of JBBAPN010000004.1, forward strand.
AGAGCGGCGGCCAGCACGTGCTGACCCGAACCGTTGCCCGCTGAAGCGAAGGTCAACTGGCCCGCATGGGTCTTGGCGTACGCCACCACATCTCTCAAAGAATTAAAGGGCAACTCCCTGCGCGCCATCAGGGTGTAGCTGTAGGCCACTGCCAAACCGACGGGCTCGAAATCACGCAGGCTGTCGTAGGGTAAGTTGCGGTACAAGCCCGGGTTGATAGCGAGGTTCGAGATCGAGCCGACCAGCAGCGTGTAGCCGTCTGGCGCCGCTTTCGCCGCGGCATCGGTGCCTATCAAGGTGCCTGAGCCGGGGCGATTCTCGACCACCACCGGTTGTGCCAGCTGCTTGCTCAGGCGGTCGGCCAGCAGGCGGCCGACAAAGTCAAAACCACCACCGGGTGGCTGCGGCACCACCACTTTGAGCGCTTTGTTTGGAAATCCCTGCGCCGCCGCAGGCAAAGTCAGCAATGAGATCAAGCTCAAAACCAAGGCCGCCAACAGTGTCTGAGCTTGCGCTGGGCCGAGTCGGTTTTTCAGCTTGATGCAGAACATGGCTTTGTCTCCGTTTTATTTTGAGCGCGGCACGGTGCTATAAAACCTCAGCGCTCGCGCACGCCACCGGCCAACCAACGCGCGCCGTGCTGGTACAGCTCTTGCACCACCGGGCCCTTGAGCATCGGCATGTCGAGCTTGACGGTGTAGCCGATGCGCGTCTGGATGTAGGCGAGGTGACGGTAGCCTTCAGGGAAACCCGCCAAGGCCACTGGGTCGAGGGTCAAAGTGGCAGACGAGTCGACCGGATCAATGCGGTCTTTTTCGTAAATCGGTTGGCGGTGCAGCAGCTTCCATTGGCCTTCGTGACGCTCCACAAAATCATAAAAACGACCCGTGCAGACGACATCACAAAGCACGGGGCCATGGGCGCCCTCAACCATGCCGCGTTGAGAAATGGTCATTTTGGTTTGTGCGATGGCGCGCTCACCCGCCACTTCGACGGCCGAGCCGCCCAAAAAATGCAGGATGCTGACACCCTTGTGCCAGCCCTCTTGCGTGACCCGGATAAATTCCTGAAACGGGCCCTGAAACCAAGTCGCCATCATGACGCCTTCGGGATGCCAGACGGTCGCGAAACGCGCCCAGTCCCCGGCATCGCGCCAGAGCGCCCAACGCTCGACCATCTGGCGTATTTCTAATTCATTCTGCATAGCGCTTTGCATGTCATTGTTCATAGCGTGGAGCGTTAAGGTCTGCTTTTTTAAAAAATCAATTGGCCACGGCCAACGCTGCCGGGCTGGCGTAGTCCACTTGATACCGTGCTGTGCGCAAGTCAGCCAACTCGCGTTTGACACGCTGATGCTCAGGATGCACGGCATAGCCGTCTAGCGCGGCTTGGCTTTCGAATTCAGAGTACAGCACGACGTCGCAGGCGTAATCAATCCGGCTTGAATCAACGCCGATTTCGAGGTGCAACAAGCCGGGAATGCGCCCACGCAGCGACTCAAAGCTGCGCTGCAGCTGCGCAATGCAATCGCGTTTTGCCATCGGCGTCTCGCCGCGAAGATTCCACATGACGATGTGTTTGATCAAAGAATTCTCCAGCATCAGGAATCTGAAAGCATTGGCACCCTTGCCTTCGGGTTGGCTGCTTCGGGGTCAATATAGGGGGACAGCCTCCGATCTGGAAGCAGGCTGGTGCAAATGACTTTTTCATGTGGCGCAAAAAAGCCCATCGACTGCGCCACAATGCAAGCCAAACACCGAAGGGTCGGTGACACCGGAGACGCAGCGTGGACCGCTGGACTGAAATAGAACTGTTTGTGCAGGTGGCCGAAACCGGCAGCTTGAGCCGTGCGGCCGAAGCGCTGGAATTGTCCAACGCTGCGGCCAGTCGGCATTTGTCGGCACTCGAAGAACGGCTGGGCGCGCGACTGGTCGAGCGCAACACGCGCCGACTTTACTTAACTGACATCGGCCAAGAATTTTTCAGGCGCTCCAAAACCATATTGGCTGAACTCAAAGATGCCGAGTCAGCCGTCAACGCCACTGCGCTAGACCCCAGCGGCGTGCTGCGCATCACGGCCTCGCTGTCATTTTCGGTGCAGCATGTGGCGCCGCTGCTGCGCGAATACACCGAGCGCTACCCGAACGTCCAAGTGCATGTGGAGTCCGCCAACCGCTACCTTGACATCATCGACAACAACATTGATGTGGCCATTCGAACCCGCGAATCAGAGCCTGATTCGAACATCACCATTCGCCGTGTGGCCGAAACGCGGCGCATCATGGCGGCCTCACCGCGCTACTTGGCAAAGCATGGTTTCCCGAAAACTTTGGACGATTTGCACCAGCACAAAATGCTGATCTACACCTACGCCAACAACCCGAATGAGTTGCGCTTCGCGCGCGGCGATGAAACGCGCACGGTGACGGTGAAGGGACTGCTGGAATCCAACGACGGCCAAATTTTGCGGGCTGCTGCGCTCGATGGCATGGGCATTTTGGTGCAGCCCACCTACATACTTTATGAAGACATCGTCGCCGGCCGACTGGTGCCGGTGCTCGATGACTGGGACTTGCCGCGACTGAACATCAACCTGGCCTACCCAAGCCGTAAACACCTGTCGGCCAAGGTCCGCACTTTCATCGACTTCATGGTCGAGCACTTTGAGAAGAAGGATTACGAACGCAAGTGGACGGGACGGTTTTAGCTAGGACGCTGGCCTTCAAAAGCGTTTTGCAGCAACTGCCGCAACGCCACGCGCTCCAACGGCCGTGGGTTGGGGTATTGATTTTGCAGCGCGATGTCGCAAGCTTTGTCGAGGTCAGCCTCTTGCATGCCAAGGGCTTTCAGCGAGACCGCCGCACCGTTGTCTTGGGCCAGGTCGAAGACTGCAGCTGCAGCACTTCGCACGCCATGTTGAACCCCACGGGCTGAGCCAGCGCCATTCAAAGCATCCGCAATAACCACCATTGCCAGCGCTGCCTTCGGTGCGTTGTAAGCCAGCGCATGCGGCAGCACCACGGTATGCGTTTCAGCATGCGGCAGTTTGAAGCTGCCGCCCAGCGTGTGGCACAGCTTGTGGTGCAGCGCCATGCCGACATTGTTCAGCACCAAACCGCACAACCAAGCGCCATACAGCGCGTCGCAGCGAGCTGCCAGGTCAGTGGGCGACTGGCGAATAAAAGGCAGTGAGCGGGCCAGCGCAGCCATCCCTTCACGGGCCATCACGTCCATCACCGGATTGCTGTCCCTGCAGTACAGGCCCTCGGCGGCATGCGCAATGGCGTTGATGCCGCTGGTCACACTCAGGTTCACAGGCAGCGTCAGTGTCAGCTCCGGATCGTAGATAACGGTGCGCGGCAAGACACGCGGATCGCGGCCGGTTTTCTTCATGCCGGCTTCTGTGATGCCGTAAACCTCGGTCATCTCTGAGCCGGCATAAGTCGTCGGGATGGCCAGAATCGGCAAGCCCGAATCCAACGCGATCGCCTTGCCCAGCCCGGTGGTTGAACCGCCGCCAATAGCGACCGCGCAATCAGCGCCCAGCTTTCGAGCCAAGGCTCTGACTTCTTGGGCTGTTTCAATCGGCACATGCATCACGGCACAGTCAAAAATACCGGCGGCGCGTGGGCCAAGCAAGTCAGCCACTTTTTCCGCCGAAGCGCGTTGCTCTGGCGTGCAAAGCACCAAAGCTTTTCTCGCACCTAGCGATTCTATTTCTGCGCCAAGCTGGCTCAGCGAGCCGGGCCCAAAAACCACCTTGCCGGCTTGCCCTCGGTAAACAAAGCTTTTCATGACATCTTTCATTTTGAATGCGCCAGCCCGCCGACCGTGCCGGCCATGAACTGGCTGTGCTCCATGCCGAGCAAGCGATTCCAACGCTGCTGCCCCATCGTCAGGCCAATGAAAAAACCCAGTTCGACCATCTCATCCTTGTTGAAATGGTCGTACAGACCTTGCCACAAGTCGTCGGTGGGTTCGAGACCCCAGGTAATGGCTTCGGCCAAGCGCAACGCGGCCTTTTGTCGGGGTGAAAAACGCAACGCCTTGTCAAAGTTCAGCAAGTCTTTGACGTGGTCTTCCAACAACCCTTCAGCCTGCGCCTTGACCGAGCGCTGGTTGCCGCAGTAATTGCAGTTCACCGCCTGCGACACATACAAGCGGCACAACTCTTTGATGGCGTGCTCACACACGCCGTTGACAAAGGTGTCGTTCCAGGCATTGGTGAAAGCCCAAAAAACTTTGGGCACGTTGGCCCGAATGGCGTGACTTTCAGGGCGTGGCGCACCGTCACGGGCCGCACGCTGAAACTCTGCCAGCATGGCCGGGTCGGTAATCGCGGCAGGGTCGATGTAAGGGATGCGCGGTGACGTGCTCATCGAAATTCCCTTTGACTGCTTGAAGATCTCAGACGGCTGCCAGCTTCAAGGCCGCGTCGTAGTGGGAAAGATCCAGGTAACGGTCCAACGCCGGTGGCACACCGCCCCACATGCCTTCCATTTCGGCACGTATCGACAGCACCGTCTGAAAGCCCGGGCGACTGAATGCAGCCTCTGGCGCGAGACCAGAGCCTGGCGCCACCAATGCCGCATAGGTGCCCTCGGCTGCGCTAGAAGACAGCTGAAATTTGTCGTGCAACAGCGCGATCATCTCGTCCCGGTGCAGGGGATTCATCACATGTCGCTGGCCCTCAATGTAGGCCGCCAGGTAGCGTCTCAGCACGTCGGCATTCGCAACCGCCCAATGACGCTGCACAAATGCGCCTGTTGCTTGGTAAGGACCCAGCAGACTGAACTGGCTGCCGAGACTTTTCAAACCTTTTTCGCGCACCGTGAAAGAAAACGGCGGGTTGATCATGCCCGCAGCAAGTTGCGGGTCGGCCACCATGGCCGCAGAACGCGGCCCGGTGCCACCCGCCAGCTTGACGCTGTAGTCGCGGTTTTCGAGCAGGCCGTGGTTCTTCAAAATTTTCTTGGCCGCCAACGCGTAAGCCGTGCCAGGTGCGTCAACTGCCAGCAGCTTGCCACGCAGGTCGGCGAACGAGTTGATTTCTGCGCGCACCATCAAATCGTTCATGCCGGCATCGCCGCCACAGACAATCACCACGTCTTGCCCAGCCGACTCGACCATCGCCACGGCGTTGTCCACCGCTGCGTGCGCAATCTCAAATTGACCTGCCGCCAGACCTGCGCGCTGGGCGTCGGAGTTTGGCGTGTTCTGCACCTCAATGGCCAATTGACGTCGGGCGAAATAGCCTTCATGCAGGGCCACCATCAGCGGCAGATTGCTGGAGGTGTTGAAGATGTTGACGCGCAGCTGCGTCGGCTCGGCTGACGGCGATGATGAAACAGACATGCTTGATGGCTTTCTTGAACACAGACTTTCTGAATACGCCGGCCTGACTGTCAGCGGGGATCAGCCAATGCCGCCCGCAGCAAAGCGTCAGCACTGAGCGGCATCTGACGCATGCGCAAGCCCAGCGCGTCGGCCACGGCGTTGGCAATGGCGGCGGCCACCGGCCCATGCGTGGCTTCACCCGCACCCAGCGATTTGTCGCCGGGCCGACTGACGAGTTGCACATCGACTTTGGGCACCTCAGAAAAACGCAAAATCGGGTAGTCCTCCCAGCTGCGGCTGGTGACGCCCGTCCGGTCAAACTGCACGGCTTCTTTGAGAACCCAGCTGACGGTTTGAATTGCGCCGCCTTCGATCTGATTCCGAACACCATCGGGATTGACCACCAAACCGACGTCGACGGCAATCCACAACTGCTCAACCCGCACCTCGGCCTCGACATGCACGGACGCGACCACCGCGCAATAAGCACTGGTGTTTTTGTAGCGGGCATAGGCGATGCCCAAACCGCTCCCTTCGCGGCGCTCTCCGGCATGTCGGTTCGGCCAATCGGCCATCGCCGCAGCTGCATTGAGCACGGCGCGGCCGCGTTCATCACTGAGGTGACGCAAGCGAAACACCAGCGGATCGACACCCAACTGTTCCGCCATTTCGTCCAAAAAGGACTCGACCGCAAAGACATTGCAATGCGCGCCCAAAGAGCGCAACGACGACGTGCGTAACGGCATGGTCAGCGCGCGGTGACAGTGGGTGCGCCACTGCGAAAAGTCATATGACGGCAGCGCATTGCGCTCAGCGCCACCGCCGTTGGCCAGCGGCATGTTGATGGCGACTTGACGTGGGAAAGGCTTTTCAAGCAAGGCGGCCGCATGCAACACGGGCGTGCTGGAGCGGCCAGGCCGCATGCTGTGGCCGTTCGACCAGACGTCATGTTGCCAGTCGCTGATGCGGCCATCGGCATCGACCACGGCTTGCAAATCAACCGCCATGGCGGCACCAAAAGGTGCAGAGGTCAATTCGTCTTCACGGGTCCACTGCAGCTGCACCGGGCGGCCCGGCACGGCACGCGCCAACAGCACAGCGTCGCAGGCGGCATCGTCGGCACCGTTGTGACCGTAACAGCCAGCACCCAACACCAAGGCCAGATCAGGACGCAGGTTGTAAATGCCTTGGCTGTGGGTCCAGACTTCGACGCCCGTGATCTCGCCGCTGGCGTCGACCTGGCAACGCGCCAGCGCACACGAGGGGCCGATGGAGGCATGTGCCAAAAAAGGCCGCGCATAAGAAGCCTTGAAATACTGCGCGCCTGCAGCCGTTCTTGAAGCCTCGGAGGCAGCCAGATTCGGGCCCGGCGTGTCGGATTTTTTTCTCCAGCCAGCGTGGTGTCGACGGGCTGTGTGCGTAAAAAATCGGGCACTGCATGCATGTCCGGCAAGGTCGCGGGTTCCTCCCAGCGGGCCGCTGCGGCGAGCTTTTTCAAGGCCTGCACGGCGGCGTAATCCGTCTTGGCGATGACGCCAATGAAACTGCCATCGCGCACGGTGGTCACCACGCCCGGCAAGGCGTTGATGGCCTCCAGCGAGACATCTAGCAACACGGCAGCCGGTGACGGCGGATGCGCCACGCGGCCATACAACTGGCCGGGCAGCACCATGTCGTGGATGAAATCTGCCTGACCCAGCACCTTGCCCAACAGGTCCAAGCGCGGCACGGCATGACCCGTCAAGGTGTGCTCGGCCGCAGACTTGGGCTTGGCGATGCCGCTGGCTTCAATGTCCAACAAGGCGTCGTCAGCCAAGGTCGAGTAACTTCCAAGGGTCTGGTCTGCGCTGTTGACGATCACGCCATCCAGCACACGCAGTTCAGCGCGTTGGCCAGCCGTCAGACCGCTTTGCCGTGCGGCCAAGTCCAGGTAAATAGCCCGTGCTTCGGCACAGGCTTGTCGCAAGGCGCTGCCCGAGTCTTGCACCGACATGCTGCCGGCCGTCATGCCTTCGTTCGGACCCAGCACTGTGCTGGCGCGTTCCACACAGATACGCCCCAGATCGACGTCCAATTCTTCAGCGGCCATTTGTGCCAGCACGGTGCTGATGCCCTGCCCCAGATCAACCTTGCCGGTGCGCACGGTCACGCGGCCATCGGTGTGAAAAGCCAGCCACTGCGACAAACGACGGTTGGTCTGCAAACTGCCTGGTAGCACAGGCGGATTCTTTGTACCGCTGTCACTCATGTCGAGACTCCGACAGCAGCGGCCTTGAGCACCGCACGCACCATGCGGTTGTGCGCGCCACAGCGACACAAATGCGGATCCAGCGCCTCCCGCAGCTGCGCTTCGCTCGGCTGCGGACACTTGGCCAACAAAGCCGCCGCGCTGACCAAAATGCCCGACACGCAATAGCCGCATTGCGCGGCTTGCTCGTCGATGAAGGCTTGCTGCAAGGCGTGCATGGCCAGGGCTTGCCCCAGCCCTTCAATGGTGACCAGCGCTTTGTTTTCAGCGGCCCACAGCGGTGTGTCACAAGCCGGAATCGACACGCCGTCGAGCATCACATGACAAGCGCCACACTGCGCTTGTCCGCAGCCCAGCCGCGTGCCTTTGAGTCCAAGCTCTTGCCGCAAGACGTAGACCAGCGTGTTGTCATCGGCCTCGACGGACGTCAGATGGCCGTTGACAGTCAGCTTGAGAGTACGCTGCGCCATCAACCCGCCCGCATTAAAGAGTGGGGCTGAACACGCTTCAAAAAATGGACTTGGCTCACTTCGGCGCAACCTTCATCACCGCGCCCAAAGTAATGAATTCTTCTTTGATGTAAGCGTCAAATTGTTCAGGTTTCATGGGCATTGATTCTGCCCCTAACTTGGCCATGCGCTCTTTGACTGAAGGCTGCTCGAGGATCTTGGCGATTTCGGCATTGAGCTTGTTGATCACCGCACGCGGCGTCTTGGCCGGTGCCAGCAAACCGATCCAAAAATCGAAAACAAAACCCGGTACGCCAGCTTCGGCGACGGTCGGCACGTCAGGCATGGCGCTCGAGCGCTTGGCGGTGCTCACAGCCAAGGCGCGCATACGGCCGTCGCGGATGGTCGAAATGGACGCCAACACCGGCGTGAACATGAAGTCAACCCGACCAGAACTGGTTTCAACAATCGTCTCAGGCGTACCCTTGAACGGAATATGCGTGGCCTGAATCCCGGCTACGCTGCGGAATTTTTCGGCATTCACGTGCGTCGCACTGCCAACACCCGCTGACGCGTAGTTGAGCGAGTCTGGTTTGACCTTGGCCGCAGCGATCAGGTCCTTCACCGACTTGAACGGGCTAGCGGCACCGACCACCAACACACTCGGCAATGCCGCTAGCGGCGAGACACCGGCAAAATCGGCCACCGTGTCGTAGCTCAAGCCAGGGTACAAAGTTGGGTTGACAACGTGACCGGTCGACACCACCAACAAGGTGTAGCCATCGGGCTCGCTTCTGGCCACTTGGGCTGAACCCAATGTGCCGCCAGCCCCAGGCCGGTTTTCAACCACCACCGGTTGACCCGTGCTGGCACTCAGACGCTCGCCGACGACGCGCGCCATGATGTCGGTCGCGCTGCCAGCGGTGAAGGGCACAACGATTTTGATGGTCTTGTTCGGGTAATCAGCGCCAGCTGGCTGAGCGTTGACCGTGGCGAGGTTGGTCACTGACAAGACCGCGGCACAGGCGATTAAGAAGCGTTTCATGGATGTTGTCTCCTGAATATTGAAAAGCCTGCGGTCTGCGCCGCTTGAATGAAGGCCAGCTGGGAATCAATGCACCAAGCCCAGCCCAAGCGCCAAGGCGATCTTCTCGCCCGACTGCTGCAAGGCGCGCAAATGCGGTTGCAGGTCAACGCCCAACAACTGTCCGCCGCGTTTTTTCCACTGCCCCGCCACCATGACGCTGTCGATGTTGGCGAGTGAGGTTTGCATGACGACTGAATTCACGACGTCATGCACCGGCTGCATGTTGAGATCAGTGGCGCGGATCATCACCAGATCTGCCTGCTTGCCGCTGGCCAACGAGCCGATGCGGTCTGCCTGCTTGAGCATGCGCGCACCTTCAATAGTCACCCACGACAGCGCTTCGCGCGTGGTCACGGTGGACGTATTGGGAATGCTGCCGTGCAAGTCACGATGGGCGGCGTTGTCAAGCGAGCGCTGCATGCCGAGCGCCATGCGGGCCTGCACCAACATCTCACCACTGATGGCGCTTTCAAGGTCAACCCCCAGCGATGGCGCACGGCCAAACGCGCGCAACCTGCCGGTGATCGGGTGGCCATGGCCTTGCGTCATTTCGCTTTCAGGGGCGGCAGAAAAGCTCATCCCGAGGTCGCAAAAACGCTTCAGCTGATCGTCATTCAAGGCATGGCCGTGAACGATGTTGACATGGTCACCGAGCAGCCCGGCCGCTTCTAGTTTTTCCCAACCGTCCGGCGTGCGGGCCGGTCCGCCGCCTTGGTGCAGCGAGGCGATCAGACCCAGCTCCTTGGCCATGGCGAAGTCGTGCAGGGCGACGTCTAGCGTCGAATAATGCGGGCCCAGCACCGCCGCTTGAACACTCAGTAGCGAACGGCCCTGATGCGCCTTGAGCAAGCGCTCAATCTCAGCACGTGGATGTGGCACTTCCCAAAAAGGCGTCTGCCCAGGCAGAGGATCAGGCTTGGGCGTGCCATGAAAAAATGCAGCCCGAATGCCCGAGGCCAACAAGCCGGCAATCGCTGCGTCATTGGACTGCGGTGTCGGGTTGTTATGACACCAATCTGCCAACGTGGTGGGCCGCTATTGAGCTGATTCAGGGCACCGACCAGCGTGGCGATGTACAAGTCTTGCGGCTCAAACACTGTTGCCAGACCAGCGTGCATCTTGCGGAAATATTCGAGCAAGGTCCAGTTCGACGCCAGCCCACGCAACGCTGTTTGCCAGGTGTGCATGTGCGCGTTCACCAGCCCCGGAATGACGATGTAACCGCTGCCGTCGATCACTTCTGCGTCATCCACATGGATGCGCGGCGCAATTTCAGTGAGCTTGTCGCCGGTGATGAGAATGTCACCCTGCGGCAGATCACCTTGCGCATCCATCGTGATGATGGATGCGCCGCGGATGAGCGTTCTTTTCAGTGGTGTTGGTTGCGCGGCGGCCACGGCTCAGGACTCCAGACCATCGCTCATCTTCACGTTTTCCGACGTCAGCACCAAACCGGCGTCGGCCGCGGTTTCTTGCAGCAGCACGGCGAAGTCAATATTGTCATGACCGCGACCGACCATGCGCGACACCGACTCACGCGTGGCCGCTGCGGCCGGCATGGCGACGCCGTAAGTGCGCGCAGCCGCCAGGCCCAAGTCCATGTCTTTCAGCAACAGCTTGGGCGTGAAAGTGACTTGGTCAAAGGTTAGGTTGGTGAGCGTTGGCGTTTTGTAGCGGGTGTACATCGAACCCAGCACCGAGTCGTTGATGCTTTCCAGAAAGATATGACGCGGGATGCCGGCTTTTTCAGCCAGCACCGTGATCTCGCACAGATTCTGAATAACGACACCGAACATGGTGTTGTGGGCGATTTTCCAGATGCGCGCCAACTCGCCCTCACCGACCCACATGACCTTGCGCGCCATCGCCTGCAGGCAAGGCTCAATCTCGTTGTACAGCGCTTTCGGGCCAGAGGCCACTTGCAACAACTTCCCGGCCTTGGCGACCTTGGCATTGCCCGACACCGGGCTGCACAAATAACCCACGCCCATGGCTTCAAGGCGTTGACGAATCTCGGCTGAACCTTCTTGGGAAATCGAAGAACTGTCGATCACCACCTTTGGCTTGACCGGACCGGCGACCAGACCGCCTTCGCCAAACAGCACGTCCTTCAGGTCGTTGGTGGTCGAGACCATGGTGAAAACGAAATCGCAATCGGCCAAGTCTTGCTTGGTCGCAGCGATGGTGGCGCCGTATTCAGCCAGCGGTGCAGCTTTAATGGCGGTGCGGTTCCAGACGCTGACCGGGTGCCCGGCCTTGAGCAGCCGCTTGGCCATGGCCTCGCCCATGCGCCCTAACCCAATCCATCCAATTCGCTTTCCCGTCGTCAACGTCATTGTGTTTCCTTGTGGTCTCTTTTAACTCTGCGTAGTGTCTCGCAGAGCCTGGTCAGTCACAAGAAAATTGGCGGAAATCAGTTTTTCCGTTGATGGAAAAACTAAACTTAAACCCGCTCAAGCACCAAGGCAATGCCTTGACCGACGCCAATGCACATGGTGCACAGCGCGTAGCGGCCGCCCGTGCGGTGCAACTGGTTGATGGCGGTGGTGGCCAGGCGTGCGCCTGATGCGCCCAGCGGGTGACCGAGCGCAATCGCGCCGCCGTTGGGGTTGACGCGGGGATCGTTGTCTTGCAAACCAAGCAGGCGCAGCACCGCCAGACCTTGGGCGGCAAAGGCTTCGTTGAGTTCAATCACATCCATTTGCGCCAGAGTCAAGCCAGTCAGGGCAAGCACCTTTTGCGTGGCGGGTGCCGGGCCAATGCCCATGATGCGGGGCGCCACGCCAACCGTTGCCATGCCGACAACACGGGCGCGCGGAGTCAAACCGTTCTTCGCGGCAGTCGCCTCGTCGGCCAACAGCAAAGCGCAAGCACCGTCGTTGACGCCGGAGGCATTGCCCGCCGTCACGCTGCCATCGGGCCGCACCGCGCCTTTGAGCTTGCTAAGGGCTTCCATTGACGTTTCGCGCGGGTGTTCGTCTTTGCTGACAACGATTGCATCACCCTTCTTTTGCGGAATGGTCACCGCGGTGATTTCAGCATCAAAGTAGCCTGCTTTTTGGGCCGCCACGGCTTTCAGCTGAGAAGCCAAAGCCATTTGGTCTTGGTCTTCGCGGCTGATGTTGTAGTCTTTGGCCACGTTTTCAGCGGTCTCGGGCATCGCGTCAACACCGTACTTTTCTTTCATCAGCTTGTTGACAAAACGCCAGCCAATGGTGGTGTCATACATCTGCGCGGCACGGCTGAAGGCGCTTTCAGCTTTGCCCATCACAAAGGGCGCACGGCTCATGCTTTCAACCCCTCCGGCAATCATCATGCTGGCTTCGCCGGCCTTGATGGCACGTGCAGCCGTGCCAATTGCGTCCAGGCCCGAGCCGCACAAGCGATTGATCGTGGCACCCGGCAACTCCATCGGCAACCCAGCCAGCAAGCTGGCCATGTGGGCGACGTTGCGGTTGTCTTCCCCGGCCTGGTTGACGCAGCCGTAAATCACGTCCGTCACCGCCAGCCAATCGACGTTTGGATTGCGTGCCATCAAGGCGCGCAGCGGAATGGCGCCGAGGTCGTCGGTGCGAACGCTCGACAGCGCGCCGCCATAACGGCCGAAAGGCGTGCGAATGGCGTCGCAAATAAAGGCTTGTGAACTCATGGGGGTTTCTTCTTTCAAATCTGCAGGTTAATTCAGTTTCAAGCGGCCGCGGCAATGCTCAGGCCAACCATTGTCTCAAGTTCGGCATGCGTCAGGCCATCGACCATGTCGACCAGCAACAGGCCATTGGGACTGCACTCAAGCGTGGCCAGTTCGGAGTAAATTCGCTTGACGCAGCCAATGCCGGTGATCGGGTAGCTGCACTGGCTGACCACTTTGCTCTCGCCTTTTTTGGTCAGCAAATCCATCATCACCCAAGTCTGTTTGGCACCGATCGCCAAGTCCATGGCGCCGCCAACGGCTGGAATCGCATCCTTTTCGCCAGTGCTCCAGTTGGCCAGATCTCCTGTCGCGCTGACCTGAAAGGCGCCCAGAACGCAGATGTCCAGGTGGCCGCCGCGCATCATGCCGAAGCTGTCGGCATGGTGAAAATACGCACCTCCGGCCAGCAGCGTCACCGGCTGCTTGCCGGCGTTGATCAGGTCGTAATCTTCGTCGCCCGTTGCGGGCGCCGGGCCCATGCCCAAAATACCGTTTTCGCTTTGCAAAATCACCTCAATACCGGCTGGCAAATGGTTCGCCACCAGCGTTGGCATGCCGATGCCGAGGTTGACGTAGGCGCCGTCATGAATGTCTTGGGCCACGCGCTGGGCCAACTGCTCTTTGCTGCGTTTTTGATAGCTCATGTCACTCATGCTCATGCTGCCTTTTTAAATCCGCCGGCCTCGGTAGCAACGCGGTCAATTTTCACAATTTTGCTGACATAAATGCCAGGGGTAACGATATTTTCTGGGTCGAGTGCGCCCAGTTCAACAATCTCGTGCACGGTGGCGATGGTCATTTTGGCGGCGGTCGCCATCACCGGACCAAAGTTACGCGCGGCCTTGCGGTACAGCAAGTTGCCCCAGCGGTCGCCAGTTTCCGCCTTGATCAGTGCCACGTCGGCATAAATCGGCATCTCCAGCACGTGAAACTTGCCGTTGATTTCGCGACTTTCTTTGCCCTTGGCCAGCTCGGTGCCGTAGCCAGTCGGCGAGAAAAAGGCGCCAATGCCAGCCCCTGCGGCGCGGATGCGCTCGGCCAAGTTGCCCTGCGGCACCAGTTCCAACTCGAGTTTGCCGCTGCGGTAGAGGGCGTCAAAAATGTGGCTGTCGGCTTGCCGTGGGAAGCTGCAAATGATCTTGCGAACTTGGCCAGCTTTGAGCAATGCCGCCACCCCGGTCTCGCCATTGCCTGCGTTGTTGTTGACGATGACGAGGTCTTTCGCGCCTTGCGCAATCAGCCCGTCAATCAACTCATTGGGAATGCCGGCCGTGCCAAAACCGCCAAGCAGCACGGTGGAACCGTCTTTCACTTCGGCCAAAGCCGCGGTGATGGACGGGGCAATTTTGTTGATCATTCAAACAGCTCCAAAGTTATGGGAAGACGAATTTATTTGTTCGTAGTTAGAACAAGTGTTCGTATAATGGATTCTAGGAGATTCCAGGCCCCATGGCAACCCGTTCGTCAAACCCACTGTCAAACCCCGCCGAAGCGCCGACCCCGGGCGACAACTACGTGCAGTCTTTTGCGCGTGGCCTGCAAGTCATCCGCTCCTTCAGCGCCGACGCGCCTCGGCAAACACTGACGCAAGTCGCTGACCGCAGCGAGCTGACACGGGCTGGTGCCAGACGCATTTTGCTGACCCTGCAAAGTCTCGGCTACGTTGAAAGCGTCGGCAAGTTGTTCAGCTTGACGCCGCGCATTTTGGACCTCGGCTTCGCTTACCTGTCGTCGATGCCAATTTGGAACTTGGCCGAACCCATCATGGAGGCCTTGGTGGGCGAGGTCAAGGAATCTTGTTCCGCAGCGGCACTGGAAGGCACTGACATCATTTATGTGCTGCGGGTGCCGACCCACAAGATCATGAGCATCAGTCTGGGCGTCGGCTCGCGTTTGCCGGCCTACTGCACGTCGCTGGGCCGCGTGCTGCTGGCAGGTCTGCCCGACGACGAGGTGTTGAGCCGCTTGCAAGCCAGCGACCGCCAAGCCCTGACCCGCCACACGCTGACCGATGTCAACGCGCTGCTGGCCAAGGTCCAAGCCACCCGCAAGCAAGGTTGGTCGCTGGTCAATCAGGAGCTGGAAGAAGGTCTGGTGTCGCTGGCTGCGCCAGTGATGAATCGGGAAGGCCGCACCGTGGCGGCACTCAACATCAGCGGCCAAGCCAACCGCACCAGCGCCAAAATCATGCAAGACAGCATGCTGCCGGCGCTGCTGACGGCGGCCGAGACTGTTTCACGGCTGCTGGCGGTCAAGCGGGCCTGACACGCGTTATGCCCAACGTGCGTGCTACGCTTTAGACATGTTCACGCCCTCTCAAACCGACGTCCGTACTTTCTTCTGCACGGTCTACGCCAAATCACTGGCTGGTTCGCCGCTCGACGCGATGGAAACCATCGTCAGCCAGTGGATCGACGAGCACCCCGAATACCACCCTGACTTTGCCGATGCCGGGGCCGCTGTGGCCAAGATGTACGAGGTTGACAGCGGCAAGACCAATCCGTTCTTGCATTTGTCGATGCACCTGACGATCAGCGAGCAATGCTCCATCGACCAGCCCCGCGGCATCCGCCAAGCGGTGGAGTTACTCACCGCCCGCCGCAACTCCCTGCACACGGCGCACCACGACACCATGGACTGCCTGGGTCAGATGGTCTGGGAAAGCCAGCGTGCCGGCCGTCCACCCGATGGCGCGGCTTACATCGACTGCGTGCAACGGCACGCCACGCGGGACTGAGCCGACAGACCGTCTGCCGCTTAATCCTTGGAGTTCAGCCCCAAAACAGCCAGCTTTTTGGCATATGAATCTCTGCGCTTAGCGGCCTTGGCAGCGGTTTCGACGGCCGTCTGAATCGCTTTAGGCCCCTTTTTTTCAACCGCTTTGATTAATCCAAATTTGTGTGTCGCATCAGCCTCCGCTCGTTTGAAGGTGGCGATGAGTTCGGCATGGGCAAGGGGTTGGTTCACAAGGATTCTCAAAGCTAAAGCGCTATTTTCTGCGTTTTTTGGCGCTGCTATGTTTTGGATGCTGCGGTTCGTGCACCGCCCTTTTAGTTCAACTTTTCGCCTCAAACCCCCATGCAAAAAGCCGCTCAAAAGCGGCTTTTTGCATGGGGCGGACCGGCAAGCCCGTCAGCACCCGCCTTAGCGAAAGCGGCTCTGCGGCACGACTTTCACATCGCCCTGAACGGACGAAATGTAGTTGGCCAACAGCTTGAGTTCGGCATTGCTGTACTGCTTGGCCATGGCGCCCATGATCGGGTTGGCGCGACCAACCTTGGCGTGGTCACTGATCTTGTAGGCCTTCAAGGCGACGAACAGGTAATCCGCGTGCTGGCCGCCGATCTTCGGGTAAGACGGGTCAATCGGCATGCTGAAGTTGGCACCGTGGCAAGACGCGCAATTGGCTTTACCCAACAGAGCCGCTACTTCGGCGCTAGGCGCTTTGGCTTCTTTGGGCGCCAGCTCGGCTTCAACCAAGCCATGCACGCTGTAATAAGCGGCGAGATCAGCCATATTTTGGTCGGTCAGGCTTTCGGCAACACCGCGCATGGTGGGGTGCTTGCGGTCGCCTTTTTTATAAGCATGCAGAGCAGACTCGATGTATTTGGCGCTTTGGCCAGAAATCATCGGCACTTTGTAAACTTCTGGGAAGCTTGCTTGGTACCCTTTGATGCCATGGCAGCCAATGCACATGGCATTGATGGTTTGACCGACTTTGGCGTCGCCCTTGATGTCTTGGGCCTGAACCGCAACGTTCGCGAACGAAGCAAGTAAAGCGAAAATAGTGGGGAGCAGCTTAATCATTTTTGCGCGCACAATCAGGTGGGATTCATCTTAAAACTGCTGTAGATTATATCTGTCGGCAATAGCTTCTTTCAGCTGCATGGCAGACTCCACCACAGCACGGCCACTGATCGCCACATTTCCAACAGCCCTCCACTGCTAATTCACACATGAAATTTCAAGGCTCCCAAAACTACGTCGCCACCGCAGACCTGATGCTGGCCGTCAACGCCTCCGCCACACTCCGCAAACCCCTACTGGTCAAGGGCGAGCCCGGCACTGGCAAAACCATGCTGGCCGAGGAAGTCGCCGAGGCGCTGAAGCTGCCCTTGTTGCAATGGCACATCAAGTCGACCACCAAAGCGCAGCAGGGCCTGTACGAATACGACGCCGTCTCACGGCTGCGCGATTCGCAGCTGGGCGACGAAAAGGTCAAAGACATTCACAACTACATCCTCAAGGGCGTGTTGTGGCAAGCCTTCACCGCTGACGAACCGGTGGCGCTGCTGATCGACGAAATCGACAAGGCTGACATTGAATTCCCCAACGACTTGCTGCGGGAGATCGACCGCATGGAGTTCTACTGCTACGAAACCCGCGAACTGATCAAAGCCAAGCACCGACCGCTGGTCTTCATCACCTCGAACAACGAAAAAGAATTGCCCGACGCTTTTCTGCGCCGCTGCTTTTTCCATTACATCAAGTTTCCCGATGCGGAAACAATGAAGAAAATCGTCGACGTGCATTTCCCGGGTCTGAAGCAAGAATTGCTGGCAGCCGCCATGAAGACTTTTTACGACGTGCGCAACCTGCCCGGCTTGAAGAAAAAACCATCGACCAGCGAGCTGCTGGACTGGCTCAAACTGCTGGTCGCTGAAGACATCTCGCTCGACGTTCTGCAAAGCCAAGACAACAAAGTCTCGGTGCCGCCGCTGGTGGGTGCGCTGCTCAAAAACGAGCAAGATGTGACGCTGTTTGAGAAACTGGTGTTCATGCAACGCCAAAACCGCTGAGACCACCATGCGCAACAACAACTTATGGATTGAAGGCCTGAGCGATGCAGTCGGTTTTGTCGGTGGTGCGCTGCTGGGGTTTTGGCTGGGCCGCCTGCTCGGGCTCGACATCTTTGCCGACGGCTACAGCAACAGCACGATTGGCGGCATTTTGCTGGTGGGTTTGGGCGGTGGTTTGGGGCTGCAAGGTGTCCGACGCTGGCGTCTGATGCAAGCGGCCAGTGCCGCCAAAACTTTCGACTCAGAGCACTGAACGCGCGCATGAATTGGGTGCAAGCTGTCACGCTATCGGGTCGGGGTGTTGAGCTTCGGCCGCTGACCTTGGCGCACGAAACAGGCTTGGCCGCCGCTGCGGCTGACGGCGAATTGTGGCGCTTGCGCGTGACCTCGGTGCCTGAGCCAGAGCACACCCACCGCTACATCGACAACGCCCTGCAAGGCCAAGCGGAAGGCCATCGGCTGCCGTTTGTCGTGGTCGACGCCGCCAACGGCAAAGTGCTCGGCTGCACCAGTTACCACGACATCGTGCCGGCCATCCGGCGACTGGAAATCGGCTGGACTTGGTACGCCGCCAGTGTCCAGCGCACGCACGTCAACACCAGTTGCAAACTGCTGATGCTCACGCACGCCTTTGAAAGCTTGGCTTGCCAAGTGGTGGGTTGGCGCACGGACAATTTCAACGTCGCCTCAAAGCGGGCCATTGAACGACTTGGCGCACGCAAGGACGGTGTACTGCGAGGTCATGCGCTGCGCCGCGACGGCAGCATCCGAGACACCGTGATGTACAGCTTGACTTCGGGAGAATGGCCCGAAGTCAAGGCCCATTTGTTGTCTCTTTTAGAGCACCATAGAACGCTGGGAAGTTCGCCATGCTGATTGATTTTTTCTACACCTTGCGCTCGGCCAAGCTGCCGGTGTCGGTCAAGGAATACCTGACACTGCTGGAAGCGCTGAAGGCCGGTGTGGTCGGGCCGAACAGCGGCGCGGCTGGCTCATCCAGCGAAGGCGCTTACAAGATCGATGACTTTTATTACCTCAGCCGCTGCGTGCTGGTGAAGGACGAAAAGCATTACGACAAGTTTGACCGCGCCTTCGCGTCTTACTTCAAAGGCGTCGACATGGTGGCCGATTTCACCCAAGACATTCCACTCGAATGGCTGCGCAAAAACCTGGAACTCGATCTCAGCGCCGAAGACAAAGCCAAGATCGAAAAGATGGGTTGGGACGAGCTCATGGAGACGCTCAAACAACGCTTTGAAGAACAAAAAGAACGCCACGAAGGCGGCAGCAAATGGATCGGCACAGGCGGCACGTCGCCATTTGGCGCGAACGGTTTCAACCCGCAGGGCATCCGCATCGGTCAAGAAAAAAGCCGCAACCGAAGTGCCGTCAAAGTGTGGGACCAACGCGCTTACAAAGACTACGACGACACGCAAGAACTCGGCACCCGCAACATCAAAGTCGCGTTGCGTCGGCTGCGCAAATTTGCCCGCCAAGGCAGCGCTGAAGAACTCGATCTTGACGACACCATCCGCTCGACCGCAGCGAATGCCGGCTGGCTCGACATCAAGATGGTGCCCGAGCGCCACAACAACGTGAAGGTGCTGCTGCTGATGGATGTCGGCGGCACCATGGACGAGCACATCAGCCGCGTCGAAGAATTGTTCTCAGCCAGCAAAAGCGAGTTCAAGCACCTGGAGTTTTATTACTTTCACAACTGTGTCTATGACTTCATGTGGAAGAACAACCGGCGCCGCTTCAGCGAAAAATTCGCCACGCAAGACATCATCCGCAAGTACAACAAGGACTACAAGCTCATCTTCATCGGTGACGCCACCATGAGCCCTTATGAGATTCTTCAACCCGGTGGCAGCGTCGAATACAACAACGCCGAAAGCGGCGCTGAATGGATCCAACGCCTGACCAGCGCCTTCCCCAAATTCGCCTGGATCAACCCCGAACCGCAAGGCGTCTGGCAGTACCGCCAAAGCATTGCCGTGATGCAGCAGCTCGTCGGCAACCGCATGTACCCGTTGACACTCAAAGGCCTTGAAGAAGCCATGCGTCTGCTGACCAAGTGACCGTCAACTTGCCGTTGTGACTTTCGACTTACTTCACCCCAGTTTTTTCTTCATTTGTGTCGGGCTCACGGCCGCGTGGACAGGCCTTCCAGTCACCGCCAACGCCCAAGAACAGCGCCAGACGCGGTCTTCCGACGACCAGAAGCCGACAGCAGACGCCAGCTCATTTGACATCCGCATTGAAGCACCGTCCGAGATCCGCGACTTGCTGGAGCGCCACTTGCAACTGCAGCGCTTTCGCGCGGTGAGCGACTTGGATGAC
Source organism: Polaromonas sp. (assembly GCA_040400815.1). Lineage (GTDB taxonomy): Bacteria > Pseudomonadota > Gammaproteobacteria > Burkholderiales > Burkholderiaceae_C > Polaromonas. The sequence goes on from JBBAPN010000004.1 coordinate 69,831, forward strand.
GCCGAGCTGGCGCGCCTGATCGACTTGGCAGAGGCTGACGTTCGCCAACTGATCGGCACCTTGGGTTACTTCAGCCCGGACGTTCAAATCAGCCGCAGCCCCGCCACTGACCGACCAACGCCAGCCAAGACAACAACCATACGGGTCACAGTCGTGCCCGGAGAGGCGACCCGCACGGCGCAAGCTGAGTTGCGCTTCAAGGGCGACATTGCAAGCTCGCCCGATGCGGCTGTCGCGCGGCAGCGAGACAGCATCAACCGCGACTGGCGCTTGCCAACAGGTCAGCCCTTCACGCAGGACAGTTGGGACGCCGCTAAGACGCAAGCGCTGCGGCAACTGGTGGCGCGGCGTTACCCGGCAGGCCGCATTTCCTACAGCTTGGCCGACATCGACCCAGCGACAAACGCGGCCGCGCTCACTGTCGAGCTAGACTCCGGTCCGCTCTACCGTTTGGGCGAGCTCAATGTCAACGGACTGGAGCGTTACGACCCGGTCTTAGTGGCACGCTTGGCCCGCTTGAAACCCGGTGATATTTACGACCAGCGTAAACTCGTCGAGGCCCAGCAACGGCTCGCCGGCAGCGGCTACTTTGATTCAGCCTATGTCTTGGTTGACCCGGACAGCGACCCGAATGCCGCGCCCGTCACGGTGCAGGTGCGCGAAGCCATGCTGCAAAAAGTGGTGCTCGGCATCGGCCTGACCACCGACACCGGACCGCGTGCGTCGATTGAGCACACCCACAACCGCGTACCTGGCTTGGACTGGCGGGCCGTCACCAAGCTGCAACTTGACAGCAAACTGCCATTGGCCCAGACCGAGTGGACCTCCCTGCCGGATGCCGACAACTGGCGCTGGGTCGGGCTGGCGCGCGTCGCTCGAATGGACGACAACGAACTGGTCACCGACGCGCAAACCCTGCGCTTCGGCCAAGTACAAGTCGGTGAACGCATCGACCGCTCAACTTACCTCCAATACGACCGTGCGACGGTGTCCGCCAGCGGTATGGCCAACACGCTGGCCGATGCACGCATTGGCGACGGTTCAGCGCTGAGCCTGAACTACGGCTGGACCGGTCGCTACTTTGACAGCCTGCCCTTTCCATCGCGTGGCCACGGTCTCGGATTTGACCTTGGCGCCGGCACCACGATGGGCACCAACCGCCAACCCTTTGTGCGTGCGGTCGGCCGCTGGCTGGGCATCGCGCCGCTGGAGCGCGGCCGCATCGCGATGCGCGCAGAAGGCGGCGCGGTGGTCGTCATCAACGATGGCGCCATACCCGCAACACAGCTGTTGCGCACCGGCGGCGACACCAGCGTGCGCGGCTACGGGCTGCGCGACATCGGCGTCGCCTTGCCCAACGGCGCCACCGGCCCCGGCCACTACATGGCGGTTGCCAGCGCCGAATGGCAGCGGCCCATTGTGAGCGGCGGCTTGCCGACCGAGTGGGAAAGCACGCTCTTCGTTGACGCCGGTAATGTGGCTGAAAACGCGACCGATCTGAGCCGCAACGTGGCGGTCGGCGTCGGTGCCGGCGCACGCTGGAAAAGCCCCATCGGTCCGCTGCAAATTGACCTCGCCTACGGTGTGAAAACCCAGCAAGTAAGGCTTCACGTCAGCGTCGGGTTTGTGTTTTAAATGGCTCCAAAATTTCGTCTCTTTTCACGATGGTTAGCTGCAGCTGCTTTGCTGCTGGGGCTGACTGTCAGCGGCGTTTGGTGGTGGAGCGGTGCCGAAGGCTCACTCGCCACCGCCTTGCGCTGGGTCAGCCAGTCCAGCCTGTTGCCAGCGCCACGCAGCTTGACGGCCGAAGGCGTGAGCGGCTCCCTCCGACACGGTGGCAGCGTGGAGCGCCTGGTCTGGCAAGACGCGGGCCTGCGTGTCACAGCGGCGCAGCTCGATGTGCGCTGGCAAGCGCTGGCGCTGTTATCGGGTCGACTGCACATCGACCGGCTGCATCTGGCGAGTCTCCAAATAGACCCCAGCGATCCAGACCAAAAGCCGCCATCCATGCCGCCGACATCGCTGCACTTGCCCTTGGACGTCACGCTGGAAGACTTCGCGGTTGGGCTTATCGGGTGGGGCGGTCAAGCGGCGGCTCAGGCCACAGACCTGCAGGCCCACTACCGCTATGCAAGCGCGCAGCACGCCCTCAATTTAGAGCATGTGCAAGTGGCCAGCGGCAGCTACCAGGGCCAGCTCAGTTTGGCTGCCGACGGCATCATGACGCTCGATGCCAGCTTGTCGGGCGTGCTGAAGGCGGTGCTTTCAGAGGGCGCCAAACCGCTGCCCTTGCTCCTCAACGCATCGGTGCAAGGGGCCTTGGCTGACTTGACATTGAAGGCCTCGATTGACCTCGACGGCTCGGCCAGCCCAACCGCACGCAGTGGCCTGCAACCGCAAGCCAGCATCAGCGCGCAAATCTTGCCTTGGGCAGAGCAGCCCGTGCCAGCAGCCAACGCCACTTTTCGCGACCTCGACTTGGCCATGCTGCTGCCCCAAGCGCCACGCACTCAACTCACTGGAACTGCTCAGCTGGTGCCGCAAGACACGGCCAGCTGGAAGCTGCAGGCCACGCTGAAAAACAGCCGCGCCGGGCCTTGGGATCAGCAGCGCTTGCCGGTTGAACAGTTGCAGGCCACCGGGGAATGGCGCGGCGGAAAAGTCTTGTTGCGCGCGCTGAACGCGCAGCTGGGCGGCGGCCGACTGCAAGCCAGCGGCGAATGGACTGACCCCGCCGAGACACAAGCCGCCACCAACGACTGGCGGGTCAAGTTGCAGCTGCAAAAAATCAACCCTGCGGCCTTGTATTCAACGCTGACCACTCAGCGCATGAACGCCGGCGCAGCGCTGCGCTCGACCGGCGACAGCATCGAGCTCACCGCGCTAGAACTGCGCACGCGCGATGCCGAGATCAAAGCCAGCGGCCAGTACCAGCCCAAAACCTTGGGCGGCAAAGGCCAGTTGACGCTGACGGCGCCGGGCATTCAGCTTCAAACCAAAGGCGAGTTGCGGCCCAACACCGGTAGCGGCCAACTCGCCTTGACATCGTCCAACATCCAGCAGGCCTTGCGCTTGTTGCGTGTCTTGCCGGGTCTGGCGGCGCCGCTAGAAACCGCCGCCGCAACAGGTCGCGGCCAACTGACCGTGGACTGGCAAGGCGGTTGGCGCAACCCGCAACTCAGCGCATCGCTGAACGTTCCGACGCTCGACTGGGGACCCACGACAAGCGCTGCAAGCTCAGCATCAAACCAGCTGCGGCTGCGCGATATACAAGCCAGCCTGAGTGGTCGCCTGAGTCAAATGCAAGTCACGGCGAAGGGCCGGGCCGACATCGGCACGCGGCGCATCTCCCTTGAGCTGGGCGCAGAAGGCGGCAGCCAAGCCAAGCCGCTGTCATCGTGGCAAGCCATCGTCAAGCAACTCAAAATCTCGGTCGAAGACCCGGCCTTGGGCGCGGGTGCCTGGCGGCTTGAAGCGCAACGCCCGTTCAACTTGAAAGGCACCACCGACTTGGTCGAAGTGAGCGCAGGCCAAGCCAGCTTGACCGCACCCGCCGCCAAGAACGGCGACCGCAGCGCAGCACCCAGCCAAGCGCTGCTGGCTTGGCAGCCGACACGCTGGCAAGCCGGTGAAGTGGTCACCGCAGGCTCGCTCAAAGGCTTGCCCTTAGCTTGGATAGAACTGCTGCTGGGGCCGCACATCAGCAGCGCCGGCTTGGTCGGCAACCTGCTGTTTGACGGCGAATGGGACGCCGTGCTCGGCCCCACGCTGAAGCTCAAAGCGCAACTCGCGCGCAGCAGCGGCGACCTCAGCGTGCTAGCGGAAAGCACCGACGGCGCGCCAGCCCGTGTGGCGGCCGGCATTCGCGAAGCTCGGATCAGCATCAACACCAGCAGCAGCGGCAGCGAAAGCACTGCACTGACCGCCCAACTGCGTTGGGACAGCGCACGCGCCGGCATGGCCGAGGGACAGTTGCGCACACAACTCAGGCGCACATCGACTGGTGAAGCGAATAAGCAAGACGGGCCGACAATCGCTGGCTGGACTTGGCCCGCAGACGCAGCGCTCAGCGGCCAGTTGAAAGCGCAACTGCCGCGTCTGGGCGCCTGGTCTGTGCTGGCGCCGCCGGGCTGGCGGCTGCGCGGCTCGCTGGCCACCGACATGGCCATCAGCGGCAGCCGTTCGGCGCCGCAATTCAAGGGCAACTTGCAGGCCGATGACTTGGCGCTGCGCTCCGTGGTCGATGGCTTTGAGTTCGGCCATGGCCGGCTGCGCGCCAACGTCGATGGCACGCGCCTGCGCATCAGCGAGTTCAGCTTGCGCGGTGCCGGTGCCAACGACACCGGCGGCCAGCTTCGTGCCGAAGGTGAAGTCAGTTGGGTCAATGGCGCGCCGCAAGTCACGCTGACAGCGCAGCTCGACCGCTTGCGCGCCAGCATCCGCAGCGACCGCCAAGTCACGCTGTCGGGCCAACTGCAGGCCTCGCTGACAGACCTTGCGGCCACCATCAGCGGAGCCCTCAACGTCGACCAAGCCCGCATCGTCTTGCCCGACGAAAGCAGACCGCAGTTGGGCGATGACGTGCAAGTTCGAACAGCGAAAACCAGCCGACCCGCAGCGAGCACGGCGCCGAAAAATAGCCGCGTCACAAAGATCGACGTGCAGATCGACCTCGGCAAAGACTTTCGAGTTGAAGGCAAAGGCATCAACACCCGCATGCGGGGCACACTGAACCTGCTCGGCGACTCGGTCGGCGCCCCACGGCTGCTGGGCAGCATCGCGACCGACGGCGGTGAATACGCCGCTTACGGCCAACGGCTGGACATCGAAACCGGTGTGCTGAGATTCACCGGCCCGATCGACAATCCGACGCTGAACATTCTGGCCATTCGCCCGAATCTGACGCAGCGCGTCGGCGTCGAGATCACCGGCACCGCCTTGCTGCCAACGGTTCGGCTGTATGCCCAACCCGACTTGCCCGATGCCGAAAAATTAGCTTGGCTGGTGCTGGGCCGATCGTCTGCCGCAGGCGGTGCCGAAGCCGCCCTGCTGCAACAAGCCGCCCTCGCTTTGCTGGGCAGCAAAAGCGGCAGCATGTCGGGCGGGCTCGCCTCGGCACTGGGCCTGGACGAGCTGTCTTTCCGCGCGCCCTCCAGCAACACCAGCGCCAGCAGCGGCATCAGCACCGCCAGCGAAGGCGCGATCACACTGGGCAAGCGTTTTTCGCGCAATTTTTACGCAGCCTACGAGCGCTCGCTGTCGGGAACAGTCGGAACGCTCTTCATGTTTTACGAGTTGTCGCGGCGCTTCACCGTGCGCGCTCAAGCCGGCGAACAAGCGGCCATTGACCTGATATTCACCGTGCCGTACGAGTGAGAAAGCGCCAAACTCGCCATCCCTCACCGAATACAATCACTCGAAATTGCCGCCATAGTTCAACGGATAGAACGAGTGCCTCCTAAGCGCTAGATACAGGTTCGATTCCTGTTGGTGGCGCCAGCCTACAGTAGATTTGTTCAATTAAATCAACCACTTATGCATGACTAGGGGCTCCTTTTTAGGTAGATCTTAGGTAGAACTAGCATGGCAGCTGTGAAAATTGGTAGCATCACCATCATCGTGAATGGCTACACCCTCAATAACAACGTCCCGTATTTTCAGAAAGCAGTGCCCTCTGCCCTGAAGCTGCGCATGGGCAAGTCGAACGTCAAGATCCGGCTTTTGCTGAAGGATGGCAATTTCGCCGTGCAATGCCACAGGCTAAACGAGCGTTATGACACCCTCTTCAGAGCGATGAAAGATGATGAGCGGCTAACGCCATCAGAGGCCAAGATCGCTGCGTTGGCCCTGTTACAGACTCATGGCATGAAGGCTGGGGACGGCTTAGATGAGATGCGCATGCCTTCTGGCTGGGAAGGCTCTTGGGATCCAACGCCGCACATCAGCTTCTTTGAAGACGAACTGCGTGACAAGTTCGACAAGCCAACAGCAGTAACGGATGCAGCCTTCCGCGCTCTTTACAACAAGTTGCCGGTGCTGCTCTCTGAAGCATTCACTGTGTACTTGGAAAATCACCCCAAAGGCAAGGGCAAGGACTTCCAAGCCAACCAAAGCCAGCACTGGCTCAAGCTGGTTGCGCTAGTGGGTGACATCGCCCTTGAAGGACTGACAAGAGACCATGCGAGGCAGTACCGAGATCAACGGCTGGCCACAGGCGTAAAAACAACCACATTGCTGCGTGAGCTTGGCGTGCTGAGAGCCGTTGTAAACGTTGCTTGTCGTGAGATCCCTCTCAACTTGAAGAACCCGTTTGATAGCCTCTCAATTCCAAATGCAAACAAGGACGCGTCAAAGCGCATCCCCTATTCAAATGGTGAATGGAAAACTTTGGTGAATGCAGCGATACAGGCTGACGATGAGCCACGCCGGATTGTGGTGGTGCTTGCCCACACTGGTGCGAGGCTTGCTGAAGTTGTTGGGCTGAGGAAGCAGGACTTCGATCCTGTTGCAGGGACGATCAATATTCGCAGCCATACAAGTCGATCACTCAAAACTACAGCATCAGAGCGAATTGTTCCCCTACTGTCGGCGGCACTGCTTGCCATGCAAACGCAGCTGACCAGAAGTACGACTGATTTTCTATTTCCTAGTTATGCCAATGCTGTGAAGACCAACAACGATGGAGCCTCTGCAACCCTGAGCAAATGGGCCAAGAAGTTTGTTGCTGCAAAGACGATGCATAGCTTCAGGCACACGTTCAGAGACGCACTGAGAGCCGTGATGTGTCCTGAATCAATTGCAAAGGAAATTGGCGGCTGGTCTTCCACGCACGACGTGTCTGTGGGCTATGGTCAAGGCTATCCAATTGAGCTAAAGCGCGAATGGCTAACCAAGGCGTATGACAAGCTGAGTTAACGGCCTTTTGAGCCGCTCTGAACGAACAAAGCGTGCTGAAGCTAGTAAACAGGCCTCTTACCACCGTGTCAACGCTACTGGCATCGAAGGGCTGATTTCAGCTTTTTGTAAGCGTAGGAGGCTGCACCAATGTCATGAAGACCTTGAAGCCCCTCCCCCCTGTTAGCCACCAGAGCAGCGGAACAACCAGCGGAACAAATATTAAGATTTGCGGAACAATTGATGGGCCAGTCGAACGAAGATCGTTGATAACAAACAGTTTTAATCTGTTGTTTTATTGACTACTTACCTGTTGGTGGCACCATTTGATAAAATCAGATAGTCTCAGAAAACCTCAAAACCCGCGTGGCCTCAAGCTACAGCGGGTTTTTTCTTGCCTCAAGCACGTTGTCCTGCCGAAGAAAGCCAAAGCGTCGTTGCACGTCATACGGGAAGATGTCTGGCACCTCACCGGCCAAGATGCGTTGCTTGTTGTCATTCCAAAATTCGGGGTCCAGCAGATCTGCGTGATGCTTGAGAAATGTCTGTCGTACACGTGCATTGCCGAGTAAAAAAGGGCCAAAAGTTTCTGGAAAAACATCTTTAGCGCCCACGTCAAACCAGACCTGACCAGGGCCTGGCTCTTGGGTCTGATCATCACGAGGCGGGACGCGTCTGAAGTTGCAGTCCGTGATGTATTCAATTTCGTCGTAGTCGTAGAAAACGACCTTGCCTTGACGCGTGATGCCAAAGTTTTTCCACAACATGTCGCCCGGGAAAATATTGGCAGCAATCAAATCTTTAAGCGCATTGCCATACTCAATAACGGCACGTTCTATGGCTGCGGTGTCACCAACAGCTTCAGCTTCTTTCAAATGGATGTTCAGCGGAATCATGCGCCGCTCGATGTAGGCGTGTTCGATGACCAACTCTGGCTCGCGCGCACCGTCGTTGATTTGGATAAGCTTGATGCAACTGCTACGCAATTCCTCTAGCAGCTCCGGCTCGAACCTAGACAATGGCAACGCCACTTTGCTGTATTCCAAGGTATCCGCCATGCGGCCCACCCGATCGTGGTACTTCACCAGTTGGTACTTGCCTTTTATTTGCTCTCGTGTGGTCTTTTTCTGCGGCGGAAAATTATCGCGAATGATTTTGAAAACAAATGGAAAAGACGGCAAGTCAAAGACCAGCATCACCATGCCTTTGATCCCTGGCGCAATGCGAAAGCGGTCGGTACTGTGGCGCAGATGGTGTAGCAGATCTCGGTAAAAGCTGTTTTTTCCCTGCTTTTGCAAACCCAGCGCACTGTAAATTTCGGCTTTGGGTTTTCGGGGCATCAGGGTGCGCAGAAATTGGACATAGGCGCTAGGAATTTGCATGTCCACCATGAAATAAGCCCGCGCGTAGCTGAACAAAGTTTGCAAGTCGTCTTCAGTGTGCAAGACCGTGTCGACAGCAAGCTGGCTTGAGGCCGTGTGCAGCAAGGGCAAGGCGATAGGGATCACCTGATAGCCGTTGATGATCTTGCCGACAACGTAAGCCCCCTTGTTCCTGTAAAACAAACTAGAAAGAACTTGAATTTGGAAGTTGGCTCGGGGAACAAATGGCATGCCTAAAACGCTTTGCAAGACTTCTGCAACATCAACAGCATCACGCTCTAAGTCTTCAAACGTGAGGTCAAGCTTGAAGTCGCGCAACAGTTGCGTCCAGGTCTGATGCCAAACGGGAAAATTCGGGTAATAAACGCGGTAGGCACCTGGTCCAGTGCCTTCCTCAAGTTCGATGTATTCAGTCGAGACCGCAGGTCGAACAAAGATGAAGTCGTTGTGGAAGTAGCTGCGATGCAGTATCTTGGTTGTCACAGAATTAAAAAATGTCTCGGCCAACTCAGGTTGTTGATGCTCCACCAACAGGCCCACATAAAGCCGCTTGATCTCTCGCCATATTTCCACAGGCAAACGCGACACCGCAAAATCTGCTTCTAAGCGCTGGGTGGCTTCGCCCACACGTTTGTCGTAGAACTCTATGCGATCTCGCACAGCACGCCGTTGCCCATGCCAATCACCCATCTCAAAGCGGTGTTTCGCTTCGCGATTGGTCTCGCTGAACATGTTGTAGTGCCGCTCGAACCCTTCCAACATGGCGCGTGCAATGCCCAGGGCCAGGTTGTCCTGAGAAGTTGTCGATGTCATGGCCATGGATGCAGTGTGTGGTTGATCAAAGTCAAGCAACAGTTTAAATGGGGTCTGTTATCGAAAGTTTGCTAGATTGACGAAACCCTGCGCATGCTATGGGCTGGTATATTAGAAAATCTATATATTTACTTATTTTTCAAACCCATGAAGCTCACAGACTTGCTCAATGCTGGCGCCGATGAAGACATCGCTATCGCTGCTCCCTCCAGAGCCTCACTGAACTTTCTCGGTTTGCGGCAATTGGTCGTCAGCACAACAAAGGCCCTCAACGATGCGGGTATTGGTCGCAACGACAGAGTCGCCATCGTGCTGCCCAACGGTCCTGAAATGGCCACTTGTTATCTGGCATGTGCCTGTGCAGTGACCAGTGCACCGCTGAATCCGGCTTACCGTGTTGACGAATTCGAGTTTTACTTGGATGACTTGAAAGCTTGTGCGCTCATTATTGAGAAAGGCAGCAGTTCACCCGCTTTGGCGGCCGCTCAGAAATTAGGCCTACGAATCATTGAGCTGAGCGTTCCTGACGGCGCTTGTGCTGGCCAATTCACACTGGCTGCTGGTGAACCCGCTCACTGCGACCATGGCGGCCATGCTTCTGCCAGCGACGTCGCCATGATTTTGCACACCTCGGGAACCACCTCAAAGCCCAAACGCGTTCCGCTCACGGTAGAGAATTTATGCGCATCGGCCAAACACATCGCTGCCACGCTGCAGTTCACACCTCAAGACGGTGGACTTAATATCATGCCCTTGTTCCATATTCATGGTTTGATCGCGGGTCTGTTGGCACCCCTTTCTGCGGGTTCGCGCGTTTTTTGTACGCCAGGGTTCAACGCCCTGCGCTTCTTCAAATGGATGGAAGAGGCTAAACCCACGTGGTACACCGCTGTACCCACGATGCACTTGGCTATCGCCACACGCGCCAAGCACAATGTGCAGACCATTGCTCGACACCCGTTGCGTTTCATACGCTCGTCATCATCGTCCATTCCGCCACAACTCATTGATCAGATCGAGCGATTGTTCAACGCGCCATTGGTGGAGTCTTACGGTATGACCGAAGCGTGTCACCAAATGGCGGCCAACCCCCTGCCGCCTTCCAAGCGAAAACCAGGAACCGTCGGCCAGGCAGCTGGACCAGAAATCCGTATTCTTGGCGAAGATGGCAGTTTCTTAGCCACTGGAGAAATCGGCGAGGTGGTCATTCGCGGTCTCAATGTCACCCCAGGTTATGAAAATAATGACAAGGCCAATACGGATGCCTTTGTCAACGGCTGGTTTCGCACGGGAGATCAAGGCATGTTGGATGATGAGGGCTACCTCAGCCTCACAGGACGATTGAAGGAGATCATCAACCGCGGCGGCGAGAAGATCAGCCCAAGGGAAATTGATGAGATTTTGCTCGACCATGTGTCGGTCGCCCAGGTTGTGGTCTTTGGTGCGCCACACAAGCGCTTGGGCGAAGAAGTGGCGGCCATGGTGGTGTTGCATGAGGGTCACGAGTGTTCTGAGCGCGAACTTCAGCTCTTTGTCTCGGCCCGTGTGGCGGCTTTTAAAGTACCTAAGAAATTTTTATTTGTTGAGGAATTGCCCAAGGGCGCTACTGGGAAACTGCAACGCATTGGATTAGCGCAGCGCATTGGCCTTGGTTTCGGATCGTTTGTACAGGGCGAGTTCTAAGTCATGAAGTACACCATCGTCGGCGCTGGCGCCATTGGCGGTTACTTGGGCGCCAAACTGGCACTGGCCGGGGAAGACGTCACCTTCATCGCCCGTAACCGTAACCTTGCAGCCATCAACGCCCGTGGAATGACACTGCATTTGCCAGATGGCAGTACGCAGCAAGCCAAGCATGTTCGCGCTGTGCAGGATCCGACTGAGGCCGGCCCACAGGACGTGGTGTTGCTCACAACCAAAGCGCATCAGCTGCTAGATTTGGTGCCTGGAATACGCTCACTCTTTGGCCCAGAGACCATGGTGGTCAGCATGGTCAACGGCATTCCTTGGTGGTACTTCCAGAAGCTCGGTGGCGCCTACGACGCTTACCAGTTGAGCAGCGTAGACCCTGACGGTGTACTGGGCGCTGGCATCGAGGTCAACCGCATCATCGGTGGCATCGTGTACCCTGCTGCCGAGTTGTTGGAGCCTGGCGTGGTGAAGGTCATTGAAGGCAACCGCTTCACACTGGGTGAGATCGACAACCAACGCACCCCACGAATCGAAGCGCTGAGCAAGTCCATGATGGCCGCAGGCTTTAAAGCGCCCGTCTCGCGCGACATTCGCTCAGAAATTTGGGTCAAGCTCTGGGGCAACCTCACCTTTAACCCTGTGAGCGCGCTCAGCCACGCCACGCTGGAAGATATTTGCACTTACCCGCTCACACGGGAGTTGGCTCAGCGCATGATGGAGGAAGCTCAGCGCGTCGGTGAAAAGCTGGGCGTGGCGTTCAAAGTGTCCGTCGATCAACGCATTGCCGGCGCTCAAGCGGTGGGTGCGCACAAGACCTCTATGCTGCAAGACGTCGAGCAGGGTCGCGCCTTGGAGTTGGAAGCGCTTTTGGGCAGTGTCGTGGAATTGGCGCGCATCACCGATTCCCCTACCCCAACCATAGACGCCATCTACGCTGTCACATCCTTGTTGTCTCACACCCTGACGCAGCAAGGTGGCAAGCTGGCGGTGCAAAAAGCCTGAAACGAGACACCCGTGGCGCAGTGCAGTGCCGTTCTCAGCCGTAGCGGTTGCTGAGCACACCAAGACCGTCTATTTCTATCTCCACATCGGTGCCCAAGCGCATGGGCAGTGAGCCCACGGAGGTGCCACACAGCACCACATCGCCGGGCTCCAGTGTCATGTCATGAGACAGACGCGAAAGCAGTGTCAGCGGCTCAAAAATCATGTCTGACAGGGGATAATTCTGTCTCTCGCGGCCATTGACACGGGTATGCACACTGGCAGAAGTCCAATCAAACGTGGTGTCAATCCAAGGACCAAGTACGCCAAAGGTATCGAAACTTTTGGCCCTGGACCACTGGGCAAAGCTGGCGTCGCGGTTGATGAGCTCCATTGCCGACACGTCGTTTGCAATGGTGCATCCCAGCAAGTGATCACGGACATCCTCAAGCGCTACTGCGCGCATACGCCGTCCCACCACCAAGGCCAATTCGCCTTCGTAAAACACCGCACCATCGTAACTGGCTGGTTTGATCACCGCTTGCCGGTGGGCGGCCAAACTGCTGGGTGCGCGCAAAGCGTACAGCGGCTCCTCAGGAATGCTCTGGTTCTGCTTGATTGCCAGCGCATGAAAGTTTTTCCACAAAACGATGACCTTGGAAGGCTCGACGGGTGGTAGCCACTGCACTTGTTCAAGCGCAAGCGCATCACCATCATCATGCCAGTCGGCATACGGAGAACCCAGCACCGGCTGCGCCAAATCGTCGTTCACGTGGGCATAAGTGGGTTGACCTTGGCGGCCTTGCATGCGAATCCATTTCATGCGGTGAATTCTAACCAGTGACATTCCCCCCCAACCTGCAGACACTTTTCACAGCGCAGTTTGACGTTGCTTCTCGAACTCGTGGGGGCTTAGCTGGATTAGATGCTTATGGCACCGCACACGATTGTAGAAACCCTCGATGCAAACGAAGACTTCTGACTTGGCTTCGTCCCGCGTGTTGTAGATCCTCTTTTCGACCTGCTCACTCTTCAAGTTGCTGAAGAGCGACTCGGCCACTGCGTTATCCAAGCAATTTCCCCGCCGGCCAAGACTCAGGCTTTTTTATGCGCTCATCAGGTGTTGCCCTGATGCCCCAGAAGCCGGCAACCCGCATAAAATTTCTCTTTAATTGGTTTGCTATTTTCAGGAGCTTTCTATGCAACGCCGACACCTTCTCCAAACTGCCGCGGCCCTGGCGGTCCCTTTGTTGGCGACGCAAGTTGCGGCTCAGGTCCCAGGCTTCCCGACACGCGCCATCAAGCTGGTCATTGCTTTTCCGGCTGGCGGCCCGACCGACATCACGATGCGGGTACTGGCCGACAACGCCTCCAAAGTTTTGGGTCAGCCGGTGATTGTTGACAACAAACCCGGTGCTGGCGGCACCTTGCCGGCGCTGCAACTTCAAACCTCCGCAGCAGACGGCTACACCGTGGCGCAAATTCCGTTGGGCGTGTTTCGCCTGCCTTACACCACCAAAATCAGCTGGGACCCGGTCAAAGACATCAGCTACGTGCTGAATGTGACCGGCTACGCTTTCGGCGTGGTCGTGCCAACGGACTCCCCGCTCAAAAATTGGGCCGATTTTGTGGCTTGGGCCAAGGCCAACCCCGGCAAGCTGAGCTACGGCTCGACCGGCACCATGACCAGCCCGCACCTGACGATGGAGTTGATCGCGCAACAGCTGGGGCTAGACCTGCTTCACATTCCTTACAAGGGCAGCGCCGACCTGATGCAGTCGATCATGGGCAACAACCTCATGGCGGCGGCCGACTCTACCGGCTTTGCGACGCAGGTGCAAGCTGGCAAATTGCGGGTACTCAACACCTGGGGCGCCGAGCGTTTGGCCAAGTTTCCCGAGGCGCCTACGCTCAAAGAACTTGGTCTAGACATCGTGCAGAACTCGCCGTTCGGTATTGGCGCGCCCAAGGGCACGCCTGCAGACGTCGTCAAGCGCCTGCACGACGCCTTCAAGCAGGCGATGGAGCAAGACAGCTACAAAACCGCACTGGCCCGCTACGACATGGTGCCGATCTACATGGGCACCGCGGCGTACACCCGTTTCGCCCAAGAGACGTTCCTGCGCGAAAAAGCCTTGGTCGAAAAACTCGGACTGGCCAAGCCGGTTTGAACGGCTCTGGCAAGCTCAACTGCCGGTGACGCCGGCGGTCTTGATGACTGCGGCCCACTTGGCGGTTTCGCTGGCAATGAAGGCGTCACAAACTTGCGGTGTGCTGCCTTCGGGAAAGGTGCCCATGGCCTCTAACCGAAGCCGCGTGGCGTCGCTGCGGATGATGCGACTGACTTCGTCCGACATGCGCTGCACAATCTCACGCGGCGTGCCGGCTGGGGCAATCATGCTGGCCCAAGTGCTGCCGGTGAAATCCTTCAAGCCCTGCTCAATGAAGGTCGGGACCTCGGGCGCAGCAGGCAGGCGCCGGTCGCTCGACACGCCGATCAGTCGGATGCGACCGGTTTTTCCAGGTTGGATCAAATTGGTGGGCGCGTCAAACAGCAGCTGAATATGACCGCCCAGTAAATCGGTGAGCGCTGGCGCAGAACCCCGGTAGGGAATATGCACCATGAAGGTTTTGGTGATGGCTTTCAGCAGCTCGGTCGCCAGGTGCGCAGCCGACCCATTGCCAGAGGATCCAAAACTGACCTTGCCCGGATTGGCTCTGGCGTATGCCACCAGTTCGGTGGCATTTTTGAACGGCGCGTCGTTCGGTACCGCCGCCAGCAGCGGCGACACCCCCATCAAAGAAACACCGAGCAAGTCTTTTTCCGGGCTGTACGGCAGCTTGGGGTAAAGCGTGGTGTTGGCTGCATGGGCCGCGATCACGACGCCAAATGTGTGGCCATCTGGCGCCGCTTTGGCCACCGCATTGACGCCGATGATGCCATTGGCACCGGGTGTGTTGTCGATCACCACGGGCTGACCCAGCCGACTTTGCAGACCCGCCTGGACCAAGCGCGCCATTTGGTCGGTAAATCCGCCCGCCGTGTAAGGCACGATGAGGTGAATCGGTCGACTCGGCCAAGCACTCGACTGCGCGACAGACAAGTTGACAAACGGCAGTGCCGCAGTGGCCAGCCCGGCGGTTGCAGCCTGGATGACACCGCGCCTTGACAGTGAATGGGACATACCGGTCTCCTGCTGGGTGGTTAAGGTGGTCTGCCTGATGATGGCATTTTTTGATGCAGCTCACGCAGTTCACGCTTGAGTACTTTCCCGATGGCGCTGCGCGGCAACTCGTCGATCAAATACAAAGCCGCCAAGCGTTGCAGCTTGCCGGCGCGGGCGTTGTACCAAGCCATGATCTGCGCGGCCTCGTCAGTGGCAGCAGGCCGGCGCTGCACGAAAGCGACCGGCGTTTCACCCCACTGCTCGCTCGGCACGCCGGTCACGGCGACGTCTGCCACGGCCGGGTGTTGGCGCAGTTCTGCCTCCAAGTCACTCGGGTAAATATTGAAACCGCCGCTGATAACCATGTCCTTGCGGCGGTCCAGCAGGGTGAGGAATCCTTCCGCATCAAAGCGACCCACGTCGCCGGTGCGGATGAAGCGCTTGCCGTGGGCGTCAAACCACTCAGCCTCGCGCGTCTGCTCGGGTTGGCGGTGGTAGCCAGTCATCATGCCAAGCGAATGACCCACGACCTCACCGATCGCACCGGCGGGCAACTCATGGCCCTCCTCGTCGATCAAGCGCATGTCGCTGGTGGCCGCCGGTTGGCCCACGGTGTGGAGCTTGTCGGGGTGCAAGTGCGCCGCCAAAATGCAGGTGCCGCCGCCTTCGGTCATGCCGTAAAACTCGACCAAGCCGCCCGGCCAGCGGGCCAGAACATCGGCCTTCAGCTCGGCCCGAAACGGCGCGCTGGTGCAAAACTTGGCTTTGAACGACGACAAATCAAACGTGTCAAACTGCGGCACCGCCATGATGCGCTGGTACTGCACCGGCACCAGCATGGTGTGGCTGGCGCGAACAGTCTGCGCGATTTGAAGATAACGCAGCGCATCAAATTTGGCCATCAATCGGACGCAGCCGCCCCCTCCCAGCGTCGGAAAAAATGACACCAACGTGGTGTTGGAGTACAGCGGTGTCGCCAACAGCGTGACACTGCCAGGCCCATAGCCGTAGTCCATCCCGCGCACCACGTGGGCCCAGCGCATACCGTGGGATTGCACGATGCCTTTGGGCGTGCCGGTGGTGCCCGACGAGTAAATGATGTTGCAGGCGTCACTGGGCGTGGTGTTGACCGGCGTCGGCTGCACACCGTCGGCGACCAGCCAGTCGTCCCAGCGCTGACCGAGCGCCGCCGTGTTTGTAGCCGCGTTTGCAGCCGCGTCCAGCCGCACCACAACGGCATGGGCGCTGGCCTCGGCTGACAGCAGGGGCTGGGTCGAGCCGTCCACAAAAATCACGCGGGCTTGCGCATCGCCCAACATGGCGGCCAGCACCTGCGGTGTGACCGAGGGTGACAGCGGCGCCACTACCGCACCGCTGCGCAGCACCCCGAGGAAGACGATGGCGTAACGGACACAAGTAGCCGCGCAAAGTGCCGCCACGTCGCCCGGTTGCAGGCCATCGCGCTGCAACGATGCCGCCACCGCGTCCACCAGCCGGTCCAGCTGCGCCCAATTCAGCGTGATCTCGTCATCGCAAAGCGCCAGGGCTTGGGGACGTTGTTGTGCGTGCTCTCGCAGCAAGTCCGAGAGGCTGCGAAACGGTGGCAAGGCAGCGGTAGTTGACGGTGATGTCATGGCGGGTGGTTACCTGCGGTTAAAGCACGCCAAGCGCTTTGAGCTCGGCCAGGCGGCCGTCGTCCAAGCCCAGCAAACCCGTCAAGATGTCTCGTGTGCCTTCACCCAACTCGGGCGGTGCAAGGCGCACCGGCAGGCGCTCGCCATCCAGCCGGTAAGGCGGCGCCATGACATGCGTGCTGCCGGCCACTGAGTGCGGCTGCTGCGTCACCAGCCCGCCGCGCACGGCCCGCTCCGAGGTCAGGGCTTCGTACAGGCCCAGCACTTCGCCACACGGAATACCCGCGGCTTTGAGTCGTTGCAGCAGCAACTGGCGTGAACGGCAGCTCAGTTCGCGCTGAACCTCGGTCATCAACAGCTCGCGGTGCGTGCCGCGCCCCAGGTTGTTTTTGAAACGCGCGTCGTCGGCGAGGTCAGGACGCTCAATCACGGCGCGGCAAAAGCGCTCAAATTGCGCGTTATTGCCGACCGTGATGACCAACGGGCCGTCTTCGGCGTCGAACACGCCGTAGGGCACGATGGACGGATGCGCGTTGCCGTAGCGCGGCGGGTCTTTTTGCATCAGCATGGCCTCAAGGCCGTAGTAGGCTGAAATCATCAGGCCGCAGTCGAACAAGGCCATTTCAATGTGGCGGCCGCGGCCGGTTTTTTGACGCTCGAACAGTGCCGCCAAAACAGCTTGGGCGGCATACATGCCGGTGAACATGTCGACCGCCGCCACGCCGAACTTCAGCGGCGGTTGATCAGCCTTGCCATTGATCGCCATCAGGCCGGCCTCGCCCTGCACCACCAAGTCGTAACCGGGACGGGCGGCCTCGGGTCCGCTGCTGTCGTAGCCCGTGACCGAGCAATAAATGAGGTCGGGACGCACGGCTTTGATGTGCTCGTAACCCAAGCCCATTTTCTCGGCCCCGCCGAACTTGAAGTTCTGGATCACCACGTCGCACTGGCGCGCCAAGTCCAGCACGATTTGCAACGCCTCGGGCTTGTGCAGGTCCAACGTGATGGAGCGTTTGTTGCGGTTCATGCTGTTGAAGTAGGCCGTTTCGGTTTTGCCCACGCGCAAGCCCCAGTCGCGGGTGTCGTCGCCACGCTCGGGGTGTTCGACCTTGATGACCTCGGCACCAAAGTCACCCAGCACCATGCCGCACAAAGGGCCGGCCAACACGCGGGACAGGTCGAGTACGCGAATGCCGGACAAGGGCAGCTGTGAATGAAGTGATGTCATGCGTTTTGGTGTCAGTCCAAGGTGATGCCAGTCTTGCTGATGATGGCGCCCCACTTGCGTGATTCGCCGTCAATGAAGGTCTTGAATTTCGCTGCTGAACCGCCGCCGATGATGAGCCCTTGCTTGGCCATGGTCTGGCGAAAAGCCGGATCGGTCATGGCCGCATTGACGTCGGCATTGAGGCGATTGACGACCACCGCGCTGGTGCCTGCGGGGGCGAACAAACCGTTCCATGCCAAGGCGTCAAAACCAGCGAAACCAGCTTCCGCCACAGTCGGCAATTCAGGGCGCGCTGCCAGCCGCTGCGGGCTGGTGACGGCCAACAACTTCAAACGACCACCCTGCACCAGCGCCAGCAGGGCCGGCTCCGTCGCCAACAGCGCTTGGGTTTCGCCCTGCGCCACCGACAGTGCCGCCGGCGGCGAGCCATTGAATGGCACGTGCGTGGCCTCAAAGCCCGCCGTGCTTTTAAGCAACTCCATCGACAAATGCGACGAACTGCCGAGACCGACCGAGGCGTAACTGACCTTGTCACCCTGCGACTTGGCCCAGGCCACGAACTCACGCAAATTGTTCGCTGGGTGATGGGCTGGCACGGCCAAAACGTTGGGCTGAGAGGTGGTGAGCACGATCGGCAGCAAGTCCTTGGTCGGGTCATAAGCCATTTTTTTGAACATGAACGGCGCAAAGGCGATCGGGCCATTGAAACCGATGCCCAGCGTGTAGCCGTCTGGCGCCGCCTTGGCCACAGCGTCCATGCCGATGGTGCCACCAGCGCCCGGTTTGTTGTCCACCATCAGCGGCTGGCCCCAGCGGGCCTTCAGCGTCTCGCCCATGCTGCGCACGATCACATCCAGCGAACTGCCGGCGGGCGCCGGCACGATGATGCGAACCGGCTTGTCGGGCCAGCTTTGCGCTGCGGCTGGCAGCGCTGAAAATCCAAAGGTGCACAAGCCAAGCGCGAGACTGAGGACTTGGGACAAACAAGGTTTTGATATTGCATTGGTCATGGCGTGCAGTGTTGCACACCGGGCTCAGGCCGCCATTCATCGGACTAGAAAAGCCAAGCTGAAGCAGCACCAGGACCAGTGCAGGCACCAACACCAGCTTGCCGTTTTCGGCGGCTGAGCCATGCAGACCAACGCCTACGTCGATCCTGAAGCATACCGTTACCACTACAGCGTCATGCTGCAACGCGACAAAGTACGGCCCTTTGGTTGAATAAAACAATTGAATTATTTTGCTTGTATCTATCCGTTACAAATATTGCTTAATAATGGATAGTCGCCGACAATCTGCAATCGTGTGAGAAACAGACAACAACACTGAATTGCCGACAGCAAACGTAACCCTCCCCAAATTCCTTACGCCCGGTCAAGAAAGAAAATAATGACGATGGACTTTGTTGGTATTGGTGAAGCCACAAAAATTTTAGGACTGTCCCGCACATCCATCCAAAAATTAGTTGATTCCGGCAAGCTGCCGGCAGTCAAAACCAATGGCGGGCACAGGCGCATCTTGCGCAGCTCGATTGAAGCGCTGAACCAAAAGATGGGCCACAAAGCCATGCTTCGCTTGGCTTCATCCCAGACCGGTGGCCTGCACAGCATGACCGACCTGCGGCCTGACCAAGGGCAAATACATCTCCTCATTGTCGAAGATGATGAACCCACTGCAAGTGTCCTTTTGGCCCTGCTTGGAACGCACTACCCGGACATCAAATGCACGCTGGCGGCAGATGGCCTGGATGCTGTTTTGCAACTCGAGCGCATACGCCCACGCATTCTGATCACCGACCTCAACATGGAACCGTTTGATGGCTTCCGTTTGCTCAATATGGTCGCTTCACGCGCGGAGTACCGGTCGATTTCCACGATTGTCCTGACGGGCTTGAGCCAAGAACAAATCAAAGAACGCGGCGGACTTCCAGCCGATGTGCTGTTTTTTCAGAAGCCGATGAACATCGACCGGCTGCGCGGTTTCTTGGACGCACATGTCCAGATTCGACGGCAATACCAAGAGATAGTCTGAACCGGCGGCGAGCCCATGGGCCCTGCTGGCAACTGACTACAATTATTCATCTTCAATACGAGCCAAGACAGCCGCCGGCTGGCCCGCAGCTTTGATGCTTTGACCCATCACACCCCATGAATACCCTGAAATATTTGGCCTTGCTGTGCAGCGCATTCTGGCTGGTAGCCTGCGGCAGCGTGGACATTCGCCCGACTGGCAAAGACGCTGCTGCGCCGCCTGAGCCGTCTGCCACGCAACTCGCCGGGGACATGCCGATTCCCGCAAGCGCGACGGTGCGGCCGCAAGAAACTTTGGTGATGGCCACGGGCAACCGCTGGATGGGTCGCATCAGCTTGAGAGTGCCAGGTGACTCACAAGTTGTTTACGCTTACTTTCGGGATGGTCTGCCGGGCGCTGGCTGGACGCTGACGTCAAGCTCTTACTCCAAGCTCAGTTTTTTGACCTTCAGCAAGGCAGAGCGTGTGGCAACAATTCAAATCCAATCGGCGACCTTTGGTGGCAATGAAGTGACGATCACCGTCACACCCGCAGCGAAACCGCCCAGCTCAACGCCCTGAAGCCGCCGTTTTTCAAGCTTGCTGAGGTTCAGCCGCGCTGCCGGCAACGTCAAGCACTTGGCGGACAGCCAGCACCGTGTCGATACGCTTGCCGTCAAGGTGCAAGACCTCAAATCGCCAGCCGACGCAATCCACACAGTCGCCCACGCCGGGCAGTCGGCCTGACACACTTTGCAGCAGACCCGCCAGCGTGTTGTAGCGGCCACGCTCTTCTGCCGGCAGTTGTTTGATCTCCAGCCGCGCCTTGAGCTCGGACACAGGCATCACGCCATCCAGCAACCAGCTGCCGTCCGGCCGCTGCGTCGCCCAGGCACCAAGCTGCGCAGCCGGCGGCAACTCACCGGTGATGGCCTCCAACATGTCCATCGGCGTGACCATTCCCTGAACCACACCGTATTCGTCGACGACCATCAAAATCCGCGTCGAGCGCGCTCGAAACTGCTCTAACAACTCCATGCCGCTGAGCGACTCCGGTACAAAAACTGCAGGCACCGCGTAAGTCCTGACACAGTCTTCAGTCGGCGCCAAGTCTTGCGCTTTCAGCAGCACCGCAACCTTGACCACGCCGACCACATCATCGAGTCCACCGCGACAGACCGGGTACCACGAGTGACCACTGAGACTGGCCTTGGCGATCGCTTGTGCCACTGTGTCACTGGCGTCCAGCCATTCAATGTCTGAGCGCGGCAACATCAAAGATGGCAGCAAGCGCTCGTCTAACAAGAAGACGTTTTGTACCATCAGGTGCTCATGCTCTTCAATCAGGCCGGCACTGACGCCCTCTTCCAGGCTGGCGGTGATTTCTTCTTCTGTCACCGCACGGCTCGCCATGTTGTCGACGCGCAGCAGCCTGAGAACCGCGTGGGTGCTGAACGACAGAAGGCGCACAAACGGCCGCGCTGCGCTGGCCACCCAGATCATCGGCCGCGACACCAGACGGGCCATGGTTTCAGGGTAAAGCTGACCAATGCGTTTAGGCACCAGTTCGCCAAAAACGATGGTCACATAGGTGATGATGACAACCACGATCGCTGTCGCTGAAATGTCAGCGGCGCGCAGCGAGGCACCCCAAGTTTGGAGCCACGCCGACAAATTTCCGCTGAAAGCGGCCTCGCCGATGATGCCGTTGAGCATGCCGATCGAGGTGATACCGACCTGCACCGAAGACAAGAATTGCGTCGGATTTTCCAACAGGCTCAACGCCGCTTGAGAGCCTTTGTCGCCACCTTCAGCGGCCGCAGTCAGCCGCGCTTTACGGCTCGACGCCAGCGCCAGCTCCGACATGGCAAAGACCCCGTTCAGCAAGGTCAGCAGAGCAATCAGCAAAATATCCATGAATCCAGACGAAAATAAACACATGGCACTTTACTTCATTGGCGACCTTCAAGGCTGCCACGAGCCGCTGCAACGCCTTTTGCAGCGCATCGATTTTTCACCCAGTCGCGACACTGTTTACCTGCTCGGCGACCTCGTCAACCGCGGCCCTGACTCACTGGCTGTGCTGCGAACAGTGCAGCAGTTGGGAGATTCAGTGCAAAGTTTGCTGGGCAACCACGACCTGCATTTGCTGGTTGTCGGCCACGGCCTGCGCCCGCAGCACAAGGGCGACACTTTAGACGCCATCCTGCAGGCACCCGACCGTGATGCCTTGCTCGACTGGCTGCGCCATCGGCCCATGGCCCTGCAAGTCAAAGGATGGCTGTTGGTGCATGCTGGCGTGCTGCCGCAATGGACAAGCGCCCAAACACTGAGCTTGGCAGCAGAGGTCGAGCAAGTCTTGCGCGGTGCGCAGGTGGTTGCGTTTCTGAGCAATATGTACGGCAACACACCCGCCAGCTGGAACGACAGTTTGACGGGCCACGACCGGCTGCGCGTGATCGTCAACGTGCTCACCCGCTTGCGCTTTTGCACGCCGCAAGGCTTGATGGAGTTCAAGGCCAAGGGCTCAGCCGCTGCCGCACCCGCCGGCTACCTGCCCTGGTTTGATGCGCCAGGTCGGCTGACAGCGGACACACCGATCGCCTTCGGCCATTGGTCAACCGTCGGCCTAGACGCGCCGGAAAGCCAACCTGTCATGCGCCACAACACCTTGGCGCTCGACACCGGTTGCGTCTGGGGCAGTTGCCTGACCGCCGCCAAACTGCACGACGCGCCAGGCTCGTTCGAGCTGTTGTCAGTCGACTGCAAAGCGATGCAGAAACAAGACGCTCATTAAAAAACCCGGCACCTTTCGGGACCGGGTTTTGCAGCCAACCTAGATCAGCTTTCTGCGACGGCAGTCTTGAACAAGGCGGCGATTTTTTTCTTCGGCTTGATGTTGGCCGAAATACCGCGCGGGCCGTTGGCTTTGGTCGCCGCTTCCCAGGCTGGCTGCGCTTCAGCCGACAAGCTGGACTCGTAGGGTTTGTCAAAAAACGGATCGCGGGCTGCGTTTGACTGACGCGGTGTGTATTCGCGGCGCTCACGCGGCTCGCGCGTGTCACGGCGCACGCGCGGGGCTGGCAGGTTCACACCTGGCTCGTCTGGTTGGTCTGCGCCCTCAGCCTCAGCTTCGCGGTACATGCGGCGACCGTCGTTGATACGCCCCTGCACGCTGATGCGCGGCTGGTCTTCTTCAAACTCGACCGGCTCCAACTCAATTTTGGTCTTGATCAGCTTCTCAATGTCAGCCACCAAGCGGGTGTCGCTCGGTGCCACAAAGCTGACGGCCAGACCTGAAGCGCCGGCACGACCGGTGCGGCCAATACGGTGAACATAGTCTTCTGCGTTGAAAGGCACATCAAAATTGAACACCGCTGGCACGTCTTTGATGTCCAGCCCACGCGCCGCCACATCGGTGCAGACCAGCAAATCGACTTCGCCACTTTTGAAGGCTTCCAGCGCTTTCAAACGCTCGTCTTGGCTTTTGTCACCGTGCAAGGCGGTGGTCTTCAGACCTTCGCGCTCCAACGAACGGGCCAGCCGGGCACAACCGAGCTTGCTGTTGACGAACACAAAGGCTTGCTTCAGTTCGCGGGCTTTCAAAATTTGATGCAAAGCGCGGCGCTTGTCGTCAGCGCTCACGCTGTAGAAATGCTGCTCAACGGTCGACGCCGTGGCGTTCGAACGAGCGACTTCAATGGTGACCGGGTCTTGCAAATAGCTCGAAGCCAGCCGCTTGATCTCGGGCGAGAAGGTGGCCGAAAACAGCAAGGTGATGCGTTTTTTCGGCAGGTAGCTCAAGATGCGTTGCAAGTCAGGCAAAAAACCGATGTCCAACATCCGGTCAGCTTCGTCCAGTACCACGTATTCGACTTGGTTCAGCACCGCGTTTTTGGCTTCGATATGGTCTAGCAATCGGCCGGGCGTGGCCACCAGCACTTCAACGCCTTTTTTGAGCTCGGCAGTTTGTGGCTTCATGTCCATGCCGCCAAACACCACAGCACAGCGCAGGTTAGTGTACTTGGCGTACAGCTTGACCTGCTGGGCCACTTGGTCGGCAAGCTCACGGGTTGGCAACAAAACCAAAGCCCGTACCGGATGCCGGGCCGGCGAGGTCGAGGCGTTTTCGTGGGCCATCATGCGCTGCAACAGCGGCAGCGAAAATGCGGCGGTTTTGCCAGTCCCGGTCTGGGCCGCGCCCATGACATCTTTGCCTTGCAAAACAACAGGAATGGCTTGTTCCTGAATCGGAGTCATGGACTCATAGCCCATGTCAGCCACAGCGCGGGCCAGTGGTTCAGCCAGATTGAGATTAGAAAAAGAGGACGTCATAGTTGACGCTATTGTCTCATTCTGGCGTGTACTGGCCTACCGGCCAGTGCAAACCCTGATTTTGAGTCTGCCACTGTCATCTTTTGAAGTGCAAAATAGACCAACTGAAAGGTTTTCGCATGTCCACGCTTGCTCTTTGTTTGTTCAATCGGGCCCGACTTTTTCGGGGCACGCCGGTCTTGATGTCACTCCTTCTGCTCGCGTTGTTGAGTGGTTGCGCCACCCCGATCACCGCGCGGGTCAGCAGTTTTCAGCAATGGCCGACAGATGCGGTCGGCAGCAGCTTTGGCTTTCTGGCACCGGTTGACCCCACACGGGAGCTCGAACAAGCGTCCTACGCCAATCTGGTGGCCATTGAGCTTGCCAAGCAAGGCTTGCAACCCGCAGCCAGCGGTCAGCCAGCGCGTCTTTTGGTCGACATGAGCGTCAACAGCCAACTCGACAATCGCAGTTATTCACGTCCGGTTTACCAAGACCACTACGTCTACCGGCCCGGTTACCGCAATGCGGCCGGCCGGGTTTTCCCCGGCTATTGGGGGCTTGATCCTTTTGGGCCGCGCTTCGTCGGAAATCAGCAGCTGATGCAGACGATTCAGGTCAGTAGTTTGCGCCTGCGTCTGCTCGACACACAAGGTCCGGTCGGCAGTTCGCCGCGCACCGTCTTTGAATCAAACGCCACCCTCGAAGGTGACCCAAGCCCGCTGCCCACAGTCGCACCCTACCTGGTTCGAGCAGTATTCGAAGGATTTCCGGGCGCCAACGGCCGTACCCAAGTGATTCGGTTCAAGCCGGACACCGGCGAGGTGATCCGCAAGTGAACCGCAAATGATCCGCACTTTGACCTTGCGCTAATTTGCATCAGTCACTGACACAAGCTGGGCTGGCACAAGCTGCGTCAGTTCATGCGGCTTCATCCCGCACCATCCGCCAAGCCAGCCAAGTGCCCAACACCGCATTGACCAGCACAAAACCGCTTACCAGCAACAGTCCGAAGGTGTTCAAAGGCCGGTTGTGTACCAGCCAAGCCAGCGCCATCGACAGCCCGTTCAAGGCCAGCATGATCCAGAAAAGCGGGTTGCGGGGCTGAAACAGCCGACTTAATTTCATGCCATCAGCGCTTCACTTTTTGACCCAGGGTGGCTGTTCAGGCTTCAAGCTTTGGGCAGCGTGACGCCGGTCTGACCCTGGTACTTGCCACCGCGGTCTTTGTAGGAGACTTCGCAAACATCGTCCTTGTCGCTTTCAAAAAACAGCACCTGCGCGCAGCCTTCACCCGCATAAATCTTGGCCGGCAGCGGCGTGGTGTTGGAGAACTCCAGCGTCACGTAGCCTTCCCACTCGGGCTCGAAAGGCGTCACGTTGACGATGATGCCGCAACGCGCATAAGTGCTTTTGCCGAGGCAAATGGTCAGCACGTTGCGAGGAATTCGGAAGTACTCTAGCGTGCGCGCCAATGCGAAACTGTTGGGCGGGATGATGCAGCTGTCGCCGTGAAAATCGACAAAGCTTTTTTCATCGAAGTTTTTCGGGTCGACCACCGTGCTGTGGATATTGGTGAAGACCTTGAACTCGGGCGCACAGCGAATGTCGTAGCCGTAGCTGCTGGTGCCGTAGCTGATGATCTTCTGGCCGTCAGCGGCCTGCCGAATTTGACCGGGCTCGAACGGCTCGATCATGCCGGTGGACTCGGCCATGCGGCGTATCCATTTGTCGCTCTTGATGCTCATGGTGGGTTGCTCACGTCGGAAGATCGTTGATGAGCCGCCATTGTAGGCAACCGAAACCATCAAGCCATTTACGAGGCTGGCGAGGCCTGCGAGATCACCGTTTTCTCGACCAGTCGGTCGTCGCCCAGCACGATCATTGCAAACAGCAGTTCGTCCAAACTGTTGGCTTGCGCTGTCTTGCGGGCCAGCAGCGGCGTGGCGCTCGGGTTGAGAACGATGAAGTCAGCCTCGCAGCCGGGCTGCAAATTACCCACAACCCCGGCCAGCCCGAGCGCTTGGGCAGCGCCCGCCGTGTGTTGCCACCAAAGGTGTTGTGGCTTGAGCGACAAGCCGGTTTTAGTCTGCCCTTCCCGGCCCACGTAATAAGCCGCCAGCATGTTGTGAAACGGGCTGAAACTGGTGCCACCACCGACGTCGCTGGCCAAGCCGTAAGCAAAACCGATGCGCTCGGCGCTGGCGTAGTCAAAAAAACCGCTGCCCAAAAATAAGTTGCTGGTCGGGCTGATGGCCGCCGCCGCACCGCTGCTGCGCATCAGCACGCTGTCATCGTCGTCGAAATGAATGCAGTGCGCGTAAACGCTGCGTGGGCGCAGCAAACCGAATTGCTCATAGACCGCCAAGTAGCTGCGTGCGGCTGGATACAGCGACCGCACCCACGCAATTTCTTCGCGATTTTCAGCCACATGCGACTGCACCCAGACGTCTGGGTATTTGGCGGCTAGCGCACCCGCGCCACGCAACTGCGCGTCGCTGCAACTCGGCGCAAAGCGCGGGGTGATCGCATAGCCCAGCCGGTCTTGGCCGTGCCAGCGTTGGATCAAGGCCTCGGTGTCTATCAAGCTTTGCTCGGTCTCGTCGCGCACGCCATCGGGCGAGTTCCGATCCATCAGGCACTTGCCGGTGATCAGCCGCAGCTGCCGTTGCTGGGCTTCTGCGAACAAGGCGTTGACCGAACTTGGGTGCGAGGTGGCAAAGGTCAGCGCGGTGGTGACGCCGTTTCTCAGCAGTTCATCGATGAAGAATCGCGCCACCTCTGCCGCATGCGCTGGCTCACTGAAGCGGCTTTCCTGCGGAAAGGTGTAGTTCTCCAGCCAAGGCAACAAACCGTCCGCCGGCGAGCCGATGACGTCGACTTGCGGGTAATGAATGTGCATATCGACAAAGCCCGGCGCGATGATGCGGCCGGGTAAATGCTCGGTGTTGAGGTGCGCATAAAGCGGCGCTAACTCGCGCCAAGGACCGACTGCCTCCACCCGTTGCCGGGCGCTGGCGTCAGCCGCCACCACCAGCAAACCGTCAGCCTCGTACACGGCGGAGGGGTCAGCGGCAAAACGGAGAATGGCGGCGCGGTATGCTTTCATTCAGCTAGCGTAACGCAGCCAAGCAGCCCACACATACCGTGCGCCGGATACTGACTATTTAAAGACTCTTTTGAGCCGCTGTGGCGCGCAAGGTGCAGCTGTCACCGATCGAGTCACGCCAGACCCGCACTGACGACAACTGCGGCAGGCTTGGCAGCAAGGCGCGCCAAATGAAGGCGCACAAATTCTCCAGCGTGGCGGGGCCCAAGCCAGGCACATCGTCGAGCATGCGGTGGTCCAGCTGCGGCCGCAGTTGCTCAATCGCCAAGCGCACCAAGCCGAGGTCAACCACCATGCCGGTGCGCGGGTCGGGCTGGCCCGACACAGTGGCTTCAGCGTAGTACGTGTGGCCGTGAATGCGGCGACTGCTGTCGGCTTCGACCTCACGGTTCAGCGTGTGGGCGGCGTCAAAGAAAAACTTTTGACCAATCTCGAAATTGTTGTGACTCATCGGATTCCCGTGATCTTGTGGGTCTGCAAACTCAGCCGCCAAGCGGGTCGTTGCTTGCACAGCGCAATGCAGTCTTGCAAATTGTCCTCACGCAGGACGTTGTCCATGGGCTGCAGATAGCGGTGCGTGAAATGCGCGGCTTCAAGTTCCGCCAAGTCCAGCAAGGGTTGCGGCCAGATGACTTTGAGCTCATGGCCTTCGCGTTGCAGCCACGCCGCGCCAGCCTTCGGGCTGACGCAAATCCAATCGATGCCAACGGGCGCGACCAGCGTGCCATTGGTCTCCACCGCGATCTGAAAACCCCGCGCATGCAGGGCGGCAATCAGCGCAGCATCGACCTGCAACAACGGCTCACCGCCGGTCAGCACGACAAAACGATGCGCCGTGTCGCCGGTCGGCCATTGCGATTGGATCTGGTCGGCCAGCGAATCAGCGTTTGAAGATTTGCCACCCAGCGTGCCGTCGGTGCCGACAAAGTCGGTGTCGCAAAACTGGCAAACCGCGCTGGAACGGTCTTGTTCGCGCCCCGTCCAGAGATTGCAGCCGGCAAAGCGACAAAACACCGCCGGACGGCCTGCGTTGGCACCCTCGCCTTGCAAGGTGTAGAAAATTTCTTTGACCTGATAGCTCATACGCCGCTCCGCATGACTGCCGGAGCCGTGAGGTTTTTATACATGGTAGTCCTCGACATGGCCCCGGAAACGTGAAATCCCTTAGCGCCGGGACGCCGCCAAGGGGACACGTATTCTAACGGGCAGGCGTCAAAGTGGCGTTGTAACGCCAACGTATTGCGCTGAACGAGCGTGAAGCAGTGATGAAACGCAATGATTAAATTTATTGAAGTAAAATTTTATTGTTAATTAATTTTTACAAATGCGAAAATATGGCTATAAAAATCACGACATTTTCCTGCTTGATCATTGCCACCCTGTCTGTGGGGTGTGCGAACGTAGGGGACCATCGGCAGGCCATGAAAGACAGCTCAGAACAGAAATTAACGCTTGGGATGGCACAACGTCACATAAGCGTTGGCATGAGCCAAGCAGACGTAGCAACAACCCTTGGCTCACCCAATATGGGTAAGCGCGCCATAAACCCCAGATATTCAAGGCAGCGGAATTGGCGCTATTTCTGGCAGTCGCAGGTTCCAAGGCAGCAGCGCCTCAACGTCTTCGAGGGTTTTCGCCGCAGGCAATTCACGCAGCACCCGGCGCAGCCACGCATAGGGCTCCACGCCATTGGCCTTGGCCGTCTCGATCAAGGAATAAATGACGGCGCTGGCCTGGGCGCCGGCGGTCGTGTCGCTGAACAGCCAAGCCTTCCTGCCCACCACGAAGGGCCGGATGCTGTTCTCGCAGCGGTTGTTGTCAATCGGCAG
>JBBAPN010000005.1:0-75717 GCA_040400815.1 Polaromonas sp.
CCGCTTGCAGCTGCTGGCTGATGCCGGGGCCTTCGTCTCGCACCGCGACGCAAACCGCATCGCCAGAGGCCGTCAGCGCGGTGCTGACCCAGACCCTGCCGTTAACGACATGGGCCTCTTGTATCGCTTGGCCAGCGTTGTCGATCAAGTTCAGCAGCACCTTGATCACTTGCAGCCGATTCACTTGGATGGCTGGCAAGTCATCGGCGTAGTCGGTGATGATTTGAAAGTCAAATTGACCTGAGTCAAAAGTACTTTGAATCGATCGGGTGACCAGTGTGTTGATCTGCGCCAACTCTTGGCTGATGTTGGGCTTGTTCACGGAGGCAATGAGATGTTGCAGGCCCTTGCCAGTTCGGGTGATTTCGACGGCGATGTTTTTCAGCATCAGCTGGACTTTCTGGCGACGCTCTTCTCGGGCCGGTTCAGACAAGCCTTCGGCCAGCATGGTGCGTTCGGCCACCTCCACCAAAATGGACGCGCTCGCCAGCGGTTGGTTGATCTCGTGCGCCAAGGCGGCCAAAGTGTGTCGGGTCACTTGCCAGACCAAAATGTCTTGCTGCTCTGCGCGCAGACGCGCCAGGTCGGTTTTTTGACGGTTTTCGTGGGTCAGGTCGCGGATGTAGGTTTGCACATAGCGCTGCCCGTTGAAGGGCAACAACATGCAGCGGTTTTCCGCATTGAAGCCATTTCCTTGCAGGGTGAAGAACTGCATTTCAACCGGTGGTGCCGTTTCACTCAGCTCGGTGATCGCTAGTTGCCGCGCTGCCAAAGCTTGGTGAAAATCGTCATGAATCAACTGGCTCATGGATTTTCCGACCAAGTCTGACTCGGCCGCCGCCCCAAACAACTGGGTGGCGGCGAAATTGGCAAACGCAATCGTCCCATTCAGGTGCACGACGATCGCTTCTGGCGACCCGTCGAACAGCGTGCGGTAGCACTGAACGCTGACTGCCAGCGTCTTTTCTGCTTTGACGAAATCGTCGACGTTCTGCATCGTGCCACGCAAGCCGGTGATGTCGCCTGCGCTGCTGCGCACGACCTCGCCGATCATGCGCGTCCAGCGGGTGGCGTTTTCAGCGTTGATGGCCAGCACTAAACAAGAAAACCCAACACCGGTTTCCAAAGTCGTATCAGATGCTTTTCTGAGCCGCTGCCATGTTGCACTGTCGTAAATCAGATTTTCCATCTCATTAAAGGGCAGCAGAATGTTGGGCCCATACTGGCGCAGCAGTTCATCCGACACGAAGCTGGCATGGCTGTGGCTGTCACCGCTCCAACGCCAGTTGCCGATTTTGGCAATCTCCTGGGCTTGCGCCAGCTCTGTCGAGCGGTCTAAAAGATGTTGGTTGGCTTGCTGCAGTTGTTGTTCGCGCTGTTTCAAATCTTGCGCTGCCTTCAGCATGGCTTGCCCAATGTCATCGGCTTCAACCAGGCGAGTCTTTTGCACGCTTGTCAGCGTTCCGTCGCCCAAAGCTTTGGCCGCAGCCTGCAGCAAACTGCCAGTTCGGGTCATGCGGCGGCCAACGATGGCCGCCGCCGCCAGGCTCAGCACCAGTGCCAGCAAGGCGCCTATGCTGAAACGCAGCAGGCCTTCCCGCATGGGTGCTTCCAGCTCCTGCTGCGGGATGCCGACAGCCACGCCCCAGCCCGTTTTTGCCGAGCTGCTGTAGGCGACAAACATGGGCACGCCTTGTCGAGACTGGGTTGCAACAACGCCAGCGCGTTGTTTCAACTGGACCATTGATTTCAACAGCTCGGGATGGCTTTTTTGGCCGATCAGCTGGTCTGCATCCCGCGTGCGGGCGGCAATCGTGCCACTGCTGTCAATGACGGCCGCCACCGAGCCATCCCCCAGGCTGATCTGCCTCAAAATGGCGTTGAGCCGGGCCGGGGTGAAGCCCACGCCCAAAACGTAGGCGACTTTTTGGTCGATGATCACCGGCACGTAGGTGGCAATGAGGGGGCGTTTTTCTGCCGTGCTGGTCACCACTGCGGTGACCGTCTTGGAGTCAGTCTCAAACACCTTGCTGATGGCGCTGACATGGTCCCGCCATGGCAAAGGCCGACCAAAAGGAAGTGTCGAATTGACCAGTTGCTGACCACCGGGGTCGTAAAGGACCACGCTGAATTCAAAATGACCTTCGTGCAGCAAGCGCGTTGTTTGCGCATGAAACTTGGCCAAACTGAGCTTGGGAAAGAGCCCGTCGGTGGCCAGTGTTTGCGCAAAATACGCAGCTTGGGCCAGTTCGGCGTCTACCGTCAAGACTTTGGCTTGCGCCCGGTCGATCAAAGTTTGTTCAAGGGCGGTGCGTTCTTGCGCATAAGCAACGTAACGCAAAGTGCCCCCGGCGAGGAGAACCGGCAGCAAGCAAAAGAAGATCAGCTTGAAGACAAGTCCCCGCACGGAGTCGGACGACGGGGGGCGACTGGGCTTGCCGTTGTGCGCCTTGAGCGGCACCGTCACTGAGGTTTGCATGTCCGAGGTGTTTGCGTGGGTGAGGGGGAGCCATGGTCAAGCTGCTGTTGGCGGCTGTGGCAAGAATTAATCCGTAAGTTTGAATTTTGCACACATTTTGATACCCCTATTTTGCGCGCAACGCAGGTACTAAACCGGCTGGCGTCAATTGCGGCGACAATTCTGCTCTTTCAAAAATTCCTGCAACGCTTCCAGTTGCCGGTTCCAACTCCGAATTTTCAATGCCCAGTTACCTCGTCAGACCCGCCACCATTCGCGATGCCAAAACCATCGCCCAGATTCACGTCACAGCCGCGCAAGCCGCTTACAAGGGCTTGTTGCCCGACGATCAGAACCACCCGCCCAGCGTTGAAAAACGCCAAGCCTACTGGCGTGAAGCCATCGAGTACAGCGAACCGCAAGTGCAGGTCGTCACCAGGGACGACGAGATCGTCGGCTTTGTCGGCTTTGACCGTTCGCGCGACAAAGGCACGCCGTCGACCATGGGCGAGATCTGGTCGCTCTACGTCTTGCCTGCTGAGTGTGGCCAAGGCGCCGGCGTGGCCTTGTGGGACGCCGCCAACGACGGCCTGAAGGAAGAAGGCTGCAACAACGTCAGCGTCTGGGTGCCGGTGCGCAACGAGCGCGCCATGCGCTTCTTCGAACACGCCGGCTTCAAGCGCGAAATGACCTCGCTCAAAACCGTCCCGGTCGGCATCGCCCGGCTGGAAGAAATTCGCCTGAAACGGGCGCTGGGTTAAACGCTTGCCACGATGACGGTGCTGCTCGCGCCCATGGAAGGTTTGCTCGACTTCGTCTTGCGCGACATCCTGACCCGCGTGGGCGGCATTGACCGTTGCGTCTCGGAATTCATTCGCATCACCGACCAGCTCTTGCCTGAGCGGGTCTTCATTCGCATCGTGCCCGAGCTGTTGAACGGCAGTCGCACGCCGGCGGGTGTGCCGGTGCGGGCGCAGTTGCTGGGATCAGACGCGGCTTGCATGGCCGACAACGCTGCGCGGCTGGCCGAGCTGGGCTCTGCCGGCATCGACCTCAACTTTGGTTGTCCGGCCAAGATCGTCAACCGCCATGGCGGTGGCGCAGCGCTGCTGCAAGACCCGGAAGCGGTCGGCCGCATTGTGGCGGCGGTGCGGCGTGCGGTGCCGACGGGTGTGCCGGTGTCCGCCAAGATGCGGCTCGGCTTCAACGACGATGCGTTGGCCGAAGCGTGCGCCCAAGCCATTGACAGCGCCGGGGCGTGCGAGTTGGTGGTGCACGCCCGCACCAAGGCCGACGGTTACCGTCCGCCGGCCTACTGGGAGCGCATCGCTGACATCCGTCAGGTGGTGCGTTTGCCAGTGGTCGCCAATGGCGAAATCTGGAACCTGGCCGACGCCCAGCGCTGCCGCGAGGTGAGCGGCTGCAATATGCTGATGATCGGCCGTGGCGCGGTGGCTGACCCCGGCTTGGGTTGGGCGATTCAAGGCGGTGCGTCTGCCGCCCTGACATGGCTGCAGCTGCTGCCGTACATCGCGGACTTTTGGTTGCTGGTGTGTTCGCGGCTAGACGCCAAATCCCGCGCCGGTCGCCTGAAACAGTGGCTGAACTTTTTGCGCCGGCGCTTTCCTGAAGCTGAAGTTGCCTACCACCAGCTCAAAACAGTCAACGATCCGGTTTGGGTGGGGGACTGGTTGGCCCGGCAAAGCCGGATGGCCAAGCTCACAAAGTCGCAGGACCTGCACTGACCGCCACAAGGTCAGCCAAGGTGACCATCAGCAGGTGCGTGTCCAGTGGCGACGGCTCAAAGCCGATTTTTTCATCAAATATTTTTGCTGGGTCTGACAGGGCGTTGACGCTCATCCCCTAAATACCCATGGCATCGGCCGCCTGAATGACGCGCATCCCGGCGTCGCGTACCAAGGCACGCCCGACACCACGGCCATGCAGGCGGTCGCCGATGATCTGCACGGCAAAAGGGTCGGTTTCGCTGGACTGACCATCGCTGCGTCACCAAGCCGTGCAAAATCGAAGGGTTCAAAATTGCATTGACGATCCCACCCTTTTAAACTTCAGGACCTCCATGACCCACGCTCTCTACGCCAGCTCCATCCCTCTCTTCAAACAAATGCTGGGCGGTTTGAAAGACGTTTTAGCCAAGGCTGAAGCCCACGCCAGCGCCAAAAAAATCGACCCGAATGCCTTGCTGCAAGCACGCCTGTTCCCCGACATGTTTCCGCTGTTGAAGCAAGTGCAAGTCGCCACCGACTTCGCCAAAGGCGTGGCCCATCGGCTGGCCGATGTCGAGGTGCCAAAGATGCAAGACAGTGAGTTGACCTTTGCCGACTTGCAGGCCCGGATTGACGCGGTACTGGGCTTGATGGACGGCTTGGACGCAGCGCAGTTTGAAGGCGCCGCCACCCGCGAGATCGTCACGCAAGCCGGCACACCCAAAGAAAAGCGCTTCACCGGCCAGTCGTATTTGCTCAACTACGGCTTGCCGCATTTCTTTTTTCACACCACTGCGGCCTACAGCATCCTGCGCCACAACGGTGTGGAAGTCGGCAAGCGCGATTACATCGGCACGTATTGAGCTGACGCGCTGTGTGTGGGGAAGTCTTATTCAAGATGTTGCGCCAAACTCGTTCATGCGCATGATGTGCGCATGTTCGTCAAAAATAGGAGTTGGCCATGCCCGCAGCATCCACCGTCACTGGCACCGCAGTGCGCAAAGCCGCCTCACACGCCAGCAGCAGGCGGAGGCCGCGTCCATGGACTGGAATGCCGTGCAGATCATCCGTGTTCAGCACGATGCCCGCTTATGGCCGAAGCAGTTCAAGCCGTGAGCGAGTTGGTGCCGCAGGCATAACCTGTCGAGCCCGACCCCATAAGGGTATCGGCAGGCTGCCCTGCGTCTATCTGGCTGGCCTTTAAAATGCGCTGCTCGGCGCTTTGTTCGCTGATGTTTGGCTTAACTGCAGCTCGGTGCTGCAGTTTTGGTTTTTAATTCAAATTTCCGCACCGGATAAGACTTGGTTAGGTTTGCGCATGTCACTCGAAGTCATTGAAGCCCAGACCGGCGAAAACCCGGTCGCCACTGTCTTGATCCTGCACGGCTTGGGGGCTGACGGCCGTGACTTCGTGCCGGTGGCTGAGCAGTTTGACCTGTCGGCTGTTGGCCCGGTCCGTTTTATATTTCCCAATGCGCCGGTGATACCCGTCACCCTCAATGGCGGCTACCAAATGCCGGCGTGGTACGACATTTTGGGCGCCGACCTGACGCAGCGCCAAGACGAGGCCGGCATGCGGCAGTCGCAGCTGGCGATTGACACCTTGATTGAGCGTGAGAAGTCGCGTGGTATCCCGTCTCATCGCATTGTGTTGGCGGGTTTTTCGCAAGGCTGCGCCATGGCGCTGATGACGGGCCTGCGTCACCGCGACCGTTTGGCCGGCATCATCGGCATGTCGGGCTACTTGCCGCTGGCCGACAAGACGGCGACCGAGCGCAGCGCCGCCAACCAAGATGTGCCGATCTTCATGGCGCACGGCAGCCGTGACCCGGTGGTGATCTTGCCGCGTGCGACCGCCTCACGCGACCATTTGGAGTCGCTCGGCTACACGGTGGATTGGCATGAGTACGCGATGGAGCACTCCGTTTGCCAAGA
This sequence comes from Polaromonas sp., assembly GCA_040400815.1. Classification (GTDB taxonomy): domain Bacteria; phylum Pseudomonadota; class Gammaproteobacteria; order Burkholderiales; family Burkholderiaceae_C; genus Polaromonas. The sequence goes on from JBBAPN010000005.1 coordinate 6,121, forward strand.
AGAAATCGCCGATATGGAGACGTGGCTGCAGCAGGTGCTGGCCTGAGGTCTGCTCGCAGACGACGGCGCGTTGGGGGCTGGCCAGCAAGATGGGTCAGCCTGTGATAGCGTGCACCCCAAGCTAAAAAATAAGAATTTGAGGAATTCACACTATGACCCAGTTGCAGGCCACGGCCGAACAGCTTTCGGACAATCGGCTGCAAGACCTGACACCCGCCCGGCTCAAAGGCATGCGCCGCGGTGTCGAAAAAGAAAGCCTGCGCTCCCAAGCCAGCGGCGCGCTGGCGCTGACGCCACACCCGGCGGCGCTTGGCTCGGCCCTGACGCATCCCCACATCACGACAGACTTCAGCGAGTCGCAGCTGGAGCTGGTCACCGGCGTGCACCCCGATGCCGCCAACACGCTGGCCGAGTTGACCGAAATGCATCAGTTCACCTACCGTGAGATGCAAAAAGCCGGCGACGAGATGCTCTGGGTCTCCAGCATGCCTTGCGGCCTGCCCACCGACGAAACCATTCCGATTGCGCGTTTTGGCTCGTCCAATGTGGGCCGTGCCAAAAGTGTCTACCGCATGGGCTTGAGCCACCGCTACGGCCGCCGCATGCAGACGATCTCAGGCATTCACTACAACTGGTCTTTGCCCGGTGTGTCGAGTGAAGCGTATTTTGGTTTGATCCGTAATTTCAGGCGGCATGCGTTTTTGCTGTTGTATTTGTTTGGCGCGTCGCCAGCGGTGTGCTCCAGCTTTGTGGCCGGACGTCAGCATGAGCTGCAACAGCTGTCCGACAGCACCATGTACATGCCCCACGGCACGTCGCTGCGCATGGGCCGGCTGGGTTACCAAAGCGACGCGCAGGCCTCGCTGGCGGTCAGCTACAACAGCTTGGAAGGTTATGCCGCGTCTTTGGCGGATGCGCTGACCCGGCCTTACCCGGCCTACGAAGGCGTGGGTATTCGCAACCCGGGCGGCGACTACAACCAGCTGGGCGACACCTTGCTGCAAATTGAAAACGAGTTTTACGGCACGATCCGCCCTAAGCGCGTGATCTTTCCGGGCGAGCGGCCGCTGCATGCGCTGCGTGAGCGCGGCGTTGAATACATTGAAGTGCGCTTGATGGACCTGGACCCCTTTGTGCCGGTCGGCATCAAAGGCGAAACCATGGATTTTCTGGATGTGTTTTTGCTGCACTGCTTGCAAACCGACAGCCCGCCTGACTCCCCCGCCGAAATTGCCGAACTGGCGCGCAACCAACACCGCACCGCCGCGCGCGGGCGTGAGCCGGGTCTGCAACTCGAACGCTATGGCCAACAGGTCAGCTTGACGACGTGGGGCGCTGAGTTGGTGGCAGCCTGCGTGCCGCTGGCGGCCAAACTGGATGCCACGCACGAGACCGACCGCTACAGCCGCTCGCTGGCCGCCGCCCATCTTGCCTTGCTGCAACCCGAAACATTGCCGTCAGCCCGGGTGCTGCAGGCGATGCAGGGTTTTGACAATTCCTTTGTGCAGTTTGTGCGGGCTCAATCCGTCCAGACCCAGGCCTTGCTGCGCGACATGCCGTGGTCGGCAGAGCAACAAAGCCGCTTGGTTCGAATGAGCGCGCAGTCTGTGGCTGACCAGAAAAAAATAGAAATCAACGACAGCATGCCGTTTGAGACCTATCGCCAGCAGTATTTGTCAGCCGCACGGCTGGAAAAGCCGGCGCCTGACATGGTCGCAGTGGATTAAGCCCTGCATCACCCGCCTCTCGTTGAGCTGCGGGCGTTGCAACTTATTTGGCGGTTCCCAGCTTTTTCGCCAAGATGCCGGCCTTTTCGTACTCGTCTTTGATGTCGGCTGCAAATTTTTCGTTGCTCACACTGATCGGTTGAGCCCCCAGCGTTGTCAGCCGAGTCTGAACTTCTGAGGCCATCATGGCGTTTTGAATCATCGTTTGCAGGGTTGCCACCACCACAGCTGGCGTGTTGGCCGGTGCCACAAAGCCATACCAAACCGGTGTTGGTACGTAATTCGGGGCGCTGAACTCGTCAGAAATAGCCGGCACATTTGGCAACTGCGGTGAGCGCCGTGTGTCAAATACAGCCAAGCCGTGCACCCGACCGGACTGCAGATGGGCTTGCACCAAGGGCACCACCACGGGGAACAGCGGCAGTTGGCCGCCAATCAAGTCGTTCATGGCCTGGGCGGTGCTTTTGTAGGGTATTTCAACAATGTCAAGACCAGCCGCCTGCTTGAACAATTCCATTTCCTGCTGACTGATGGTGCCAGCGCCTGATGAGCCATAACTGAGTTTGCCCGGATTGGCTTTGGCATAGGCAATCAACTCTTTCAGGTTGCTGATTTTCAAGCTGGGCGAGATGGCCAAGACCAACGGAATCACCGCAATTTTGGCCACCGGCACAAAGTCTTTGACGGGGTCGTAAGGCGGTTTGGCGCTTTGGCTCGGCACGATCGTCATCGGATTGGCCGCGATCAGCAGGGTGTAGCCATCCGGCGCGGCCTTGACCACTGACATCGTGCCAATCAGGCTGCCGCCGCCTTCTTTGTTTTCGATGATGACGGCGTTGCCGGTTTTTTCAGTGATGTTTTGCGCAATGGTTCGGGCCAAGGCGTCGCTGCCTGTGCCGGCCGAATAAGGCACGACGATTTTGATAACGCGGCTGGGAAAAGCCGTTTGCGCTTGCACACCTAAGCCCAGCAGCCAGCTCGCCGCAATCAGCGCACTGGCGCGCAGCAGTGGACGTCTTGTTTCTTCAGGGGGCGTCGATGGGGGGTTGAAATTCAAAAGCATGTTTGTCTCCTCGGTGGTTTGTTTGGCGCTGTCAGATCACGCCAGTTGGGCTGGCAATGTCGTCACGCTCTGTGTCCGAAAACGCTTTGGACGGGTCCAAATGCTGGGGGAATATTTTTTTAAAAATAATGATTTTTTTGGGCCGCCTGGATTTCTTCATGGCTCAGCCAGGGGCTCAAAATGGCCTCGGCCTGCTCAGCCTCCCAGGGTCTGAAGGGCAGCGGCGTCGGCGGCATCGTTCGGCTGAACCGCGGCGCTGGGGCAGGTTGGGTGACGCCGTCTATGTCGACATAGGTGGCTCGCTGTTGCAGATGTGGGTGCAGCGGCGCTTCATCCAGCCGGAGCACCGGCGCAAAACAAGACTCGGTGCCTTCAAACAAGCGCGCCCATTGGTCGCGTGACTGGGTCTTGAATTGTCTGCCGATGGCGACTTTGACAGCCGGCCAAGTGGGTTTGTTCCATTGGTCAGCCAGCAACATGTCCAGCCCCAAAATCTTCAAGGCCTGTGCATAGAATTTTTGCTCTACGGCCCCCAACGAAACCCATTGGCCGTCAGCGCATTCGTAAACGTCATAAAACGGCGCACCCGAGTCGGTGATGTTGGTGCCGCGTTCGTTGGTCATCATGCCTGCTGCAAAGGTGCCGTGGGGCTGGGTCATCAGGGAGGCCACGCCGTCGACGATGGCGGCGTCAACCACTTGGCCTTGGCCCGATGCTTTCATTTCGTGCAAAGCAGCCAGCATGCCCATGACCAAGTACATCGAGCCGCCAGCGAAATCGCCGACCAGGTTGATCGGCACGGACGGTGGCTGGCCGGCACGCCCCATGGCGTGCAGAGCGCCCGTCAACGCGATGTAGTTGATGTCGTGCCCGACAGTTTGCGCCAGCGGGCCGTCTTGCCCCCAACCGGTGATACGCCCATAAATCAGCTTCGGGTTGCGGGCCAAACAGACGTCGGGCCCCAGTCCGAGTCGCTCGGTGACGCCGGGTCTGAAACCTTCAATCATGAAATCCGAACGGGCGATCAAGCCCAGGACAAATTCAACGGAGGGCGGATGCTTCAAGTCGACCGGCACAGAGCGCCGATTGCGCAACAAAAGATCAAAGCGCTGGGGCCGCGGCACCCCGAGCGAGGCCGGTTCTTTGCGGTCGACCCGCAGCACCGTAGCGCCCAGGTCAGCCAGCAACATGGCGGCCATCGGACCGGGTCCAATGCCTGCCAACTCGATGACTTTCAAGCCGTGTAAGGGGCCCATGTTGGTCAGAACGGCGCGAATTCTTTGCCGAGCAAATCTCGGGCGATGATGCCCAGGTGGACCTCGCGCGGGCCGTCGGCCGACTCCATGCCCAAGCAATCGCGCAGGCGTTGTTCGTGCGGCAAATCTTTGGCCCAGCCGTAGTGGCCGTTCAGGCGCATGCAGGTGTACAAAACCTCGTTGGCGGTTTTGACGCCCCACCATTTGGCCATGGACGACTCGGCGTCGTGGCGCTTGCCTTGGTCTTTCAACGACAGGGCGCGGTAGCACAGCATGCGGGCCGCTTCAAGCTTGGTCGCCTCGGTGGCCAGTTCGTTGGCAACACCTTGCCACTTGGTGGCAGATTTGCCCATGATCTGGCGCGTCTTCAGGTATTCCATGGTTTCTTCCAGCGACTTTTGGGCGGCGCCGATACAGGCCAGCGGCACAAAGTTGCGGTTGTAGCCAATGATGGTCATGGCCCAAATGAAGCCTTCGTTTTCTTTGCCGATCATGTTGCGTGCAGGGATGCGCACATTGTCGAAAAAGAAGCTGCCACCCCGGTCCAAGCGCTGACCCATGCGCTCGAAGTTAGAGGTCGAGACGCCGGGCGTGTCGGTCGGCACCAAGAAGAAGGACAAGCCGCGTGGACCAGGGCCGCCCGTGCGTGCCGAGACAAACACCACTTTGGAAACACCGGTGAAAGTGATGCTGGTTTTTTCGCCGTTCAAAATGTAGTCGTCGCCGTCTTTGACTGCTTTGGTTGTGATGTTGCCGGCATCCGCGCCGCCGCGTGGCTCGGTGAAGGCCAGCGACATCATCTCGCCATTGGCGATGCGGGGAATCCATTCGGCTTGCAGGTCCGGATGCATCGACGAAGCCATCTCACCCAGGTGGATGGCGTTCGAGATGATGTAGCGAATCTGATGGTCGCAGCGGCCGATTTCTTCGCACACAATGCCGCAATCGACAAACGAGTAGCCCTGTCCGCCGTAGGCTTCAGGCAAGCGCAGACGCAGCAAGCCCATGTTGACCAGTTTGTCCATGAAGTCTTTGGACAAAAACTCGCCGGTGCGGTCCCAGCGCTGGTAGTTGGGCATCAGTTCGGCTTCTGCGTATTTGCGCACGGAGTCGCGAATCGCGACTTGGTCTTCAGTTAGATCGAAATTCATTTGAGGGTTCCTTGTGTTGACGGTTCAGTTGATGTTGTGGGTGTTGAAGTAAGGCCCAGTGATGGGCTGAGCCCATGGGAAAGAGCCTTCGTGGGCATAGGCTTGTGGCCCAAACTTGAAGTGCTTCGCGGCTTCGAGGCTTTCGATGCCAGGCATGTTGGGGTTGTAAAAATCTTTTGGCTGGGTCGGCCGTGGGCCTGCTTTGGCAACCAAACCGTAGACCTGTCGGCCAATGATTTTTTCCAGCATCCAGACGCAGTCGATGATCTTGGCCAGATCTACGCCCGTCTCGATGCCCATGCCTTCGAGCATGTGCATCAGGTCTTCGGTGGCGGCCATGCCGGAGGCCCGGCCATTGCCACCAAATTGGCCGCCGCCGATACCGCCCAAAGTGCCTTCCAGAATCAAGGTGTCGGTTTTGTCGAGTGTGCGCAAGGCGGCATAGATGGAAGGCAGGGCCATGCCGCGGGCGTTGTGCATGTGCAGCTGGAACTGATGCACCTCGGGCCAGCGGCGTTTGATCTCTGTCAGGTCTTCTTCCATTTCGTGCGGCAGGCACCAGCTTTGCGAGTCATGCAAACCGATTTCTTGGATGGCTATACCTGCTTCGCTGAGCAGCGCGATTTGCTTTTCGAGAAAGGAAAAACGGTAAGCCTTGGAAAATTGGCCCAGGAAATTCGAGCCCCAAGCGGAGCCGATGCCGATTCGGGCTTTGCGGATACCTTTGGCTTTGGCGTCTTGAATGGCTTCGGGCCAGCTGGCCATCATCTGCTCGATGGAGCGGTTGACATTTCGGCGCTGATGCACATCGCAAATGTCCAAAAACACCGTGAAGATGTCTTCTTCGACAGTCAGTGGTGGGGCGTGTTGCTCGGCCAGTTTGCGGGCTTTTTGGTTGTGAATGTAGGGCAGGTACATCACGCCGGGCTTGGGATGAAATTTTTCGAGCAGCTCGACAAAGCAGGCCATCTGCGGCACAAACTTAGGGCTGACGAAAGCTCCGACCGTGATGCGTTTCAGGCCGGTTTCGGACAGGGCATCGAGAAATTTAATGCGCGCTTGCAAGGGGATGGCGACGTCTTCGATACCGAAGCCCTCACGCATCACTTCTTCGTTGTAAATAACCGTTGGCCAATTCACAGAGCTACTCCTGGCTGGCGTTGTTAGACCGTCTTTAAGGATCGGTTTTTAATTGTCTACCTATTATGTTGTTGCGCTGCGCAGTCGTCAACTATTTCTTTGCTGCCAAGGGGTCAAGGAGGTCCAAAAAGGCGGACAAGCTCAGTGGCCAACGATGCCGCGGCCGCGCAGATCGGCCATGACTTCGTCGGACAGTTTCAGCTCACCTTGCAACACGGCTTCGGTCGACTCGCCCAAGCGCTGGCCCGGCCAACGGAGGGTGCCGGGCATGCGGGCCAGGCGCGGCACCGGCGCAGACAAGCAGACATCACCCAATTGACTGTCCTTGAGGTCGACAAAGTTGCCGCGCGACAGCACTTGTGGGTGGTTCATCAAATCGGCAATGCTTTGAATCTTGACGGCGGGCACGTCGGCGTCTTGAAAGGCCTGAATGACTTCGTCGGTGCTGCGTTGCTGCATCCATTGGTTGATGGCGTCGTCGATCAGTTGGCGGTGCGTGACCCGGTCTTTGTTCAGTTTGAACATCGGCATGTCGGGCATGTCGGGCCGGCCAACGGCGGTCATCAGGCGGGTAAAGACCCGGTCGCCGGTGCCGCTGACGAAGATCCACTCTTGGCTGCCCGTCAAATAAGCCCCACCCGGCGACACATAGTCGGGCGTGTTGCCGGTTCGTTCGGTCACCTTGCCTTCATGCCGGTAACGCATCGGGACATCCTTTAAAAAAGGAATCATGGTTTCATACAGCGCCAGATCAATGTCATTGCCGACGCTGTCTTTGTGCAAAACTTTGCCGAGCATCGCGGTGACCGCGCCAAAGGCCGCCCACAAGCCGGCATTGAAGTCGCAGACCGGCAGCCCGGCTTGCTGAGGTGCGCTGTCTTTTTCACCCGTCAGGTAGGCCAGCCCAGAAAAGGCCTGGGCATTGCGGTCGAAGCCCGGCACGTCACGCCAAGGGCCGTCTTGGCCATAGCCACTGATGTGCACCACGATGAGGTCCTTGCGCCGCGCCGTCAGCCATTCGGGGGTGACGCCCCACCGGCTCAGCGTGCCGGGGCGAAAATTCTCGATCAGAATGTCGGCCGTCTCGACCAACTGGCCAAGGATGTCGCGGCCTTCGGGGGTGCGAATGTCGAGTGCGACGGAACGTTTGTTGCGCCCGATCGATGACCACCAGTAACTGGTGTCTCCGCCCACTGGGAAGGAGCCTAAAGTGCGCATCGGGTCGCCCTCATTGGGCAGCTCAATTTTCAGCACATCTGCGCCAAAGTCAGCCAGCAAGGTCGCCGCAAAGGGCGCCGATAAAAAGGTGCCGAGTTCAATCACCCGCACGCCTTTGAGGGCTGCAACGGACGGGGTGGTGTCGGTGACTGGGCGTTGCGCTGCGTCTGGTGGGGTTGTCATGCTGTGATGGGTTCCGTTGGGTTTGTCTCAATTCTTATTGTATTACTCATTAAAAATTGAACGGCGGTCAAACACCCCTAAAACACGCACTGAACGACCACAAAACAACCATAAAGCGATAACAAATCGCCAATGAAGCGCCAATCAATCAGGCGTTGACCAGCGAGCTGCCCTCGAAACGGGCGACGCCAGACGACTGCAACTCTTCTGCCAAGAGCTTGATCCAGTCGGCCGCTGCTTCGGCGGCAAAAAAACGCTGCCTGACCATCTCAAAATAAGGCGTGCTGAGCGCCCAATTTCTGAACAACTCAAAGTCCTGTTGCTGGACTTCAAGCAACTTGAACTTCAGCAAGACCTTGGCCGCGTGGCGTGCGTGCTTGACCGGGTTCGCTGTGAAGGCGTCCAAACGCGATCGTGCGCGTTCTAAAACACTTGCTGAATAAGCAAATACCCTGCCGTGGCCCGGGATCACCGTGAGGGGCGAGAGTTGGGCAATCAGGTCCAGCGTCGCGCCGACAGCCTCAAACGCGTCGTCACCTTCCAGTTCTGGGAAAACGACTCCAAAACCGTTTTCCCACAGCGCATCCGCCGAAATGAGGGTGCGCGAGACCGGCTCGAACAGGAGGACGGAGTTCGGGTCATGGCCAGGCGCGGCATGGATTTGCCAAGTGGTATTGCCCAACGGCATGTCCTGGCCTGGTATCAACAGGCCTTGAAATGCAAACTGGGGACACTGTTGACCCGTCGGTACGTGGCTCAGTGTGAAGGGATCCCAGTCGGCGACTGCCGCAGCATGGCCCGGCGGAATGAAGGTTTGCAGTCGCGCAAAGTGGGCTTGCAGCGCGGCATTGCCGCCGCAATGGTCACTGTGCAAATGGGTGTTCAGCAGACAGTCGAGCGGGGCGTCCGCCAGTCCGGCCCGGACCAAATCCAGCGTTTGCGTTGCGTGCGTGCAATAGCCGCTGTCAATCACCGCGGTGTTGTGGTGGCCGGTGACGAGCACCATGTTGGCTGACAGCCAGCCTCGTTCAATCACTTGGACCCCAGGCGGCAGCGGGCAATCGGTCATGGGCCGGTCGTGCAAAGCGCAACAGGGGGTGACAAGCGCGCAGCGTCTGCAGCGTGCGAAATGAAGGGTGGGTAAATCATCAAATAATTCTACGCAACTCGCAAGCTCACTTGGCCGTGCCTAGCTTTTTAGCCAAGTTGGAAGACTTTTCGTATTCGTTCTTGATTTCAAGTGTGAACTGCTCAGTGGTCGCCGGCAGAGGCTGGGCCCCAAGAGAGACCAGTCGAGAATTAACTTCGGGTGAAGCCATGGCGTTTTGGATCATCAGGCTCAATGCGGCCACGATGTCCGGCGGTGTTTTGGCCGGTGCAACAAAGCCGTACCAAACGGGCGTGGCAACGTAGCCCGGCACGCTGACCTCCTCCGCCATGGCGGGTATGTCTGGCATCTTCGGCGAACGCTGCTTGTCGAAGATGGCCAGCCCTTTGGCCCGACCCGACTGCAAGTGTTGCAGCACCAAAGGGCCGACTGCCGGAAACAGGCTGAGTTGCCCGCCGATCAGGTCGGTCATGGCTTGCGCTGTGTTTTTGTAGGGGATTTCGACGACGTCGATGCCAACCGCTTGCTTGAAAAGTTCCATTTCATTTTGCGCTGGGCCAGGGCCGGAAGTGCCGTAGTTGAGCTTTCCCGGATTGGCTTTGGCGTAGGCGATCAACTCTTTGATGCTGTTGATTTTCAGGCTGGGGGTGGCCGCCAGCACCAGCGGGATGGCCGCGACTTTCACGATGGGTGAAAATTCCGTGACGGGGTTGTAAGGGGGTTTGAGCTGCTGGCTGGGCAAAATCACCAAGGTGTTGGCCGCCATCAAGAGGGTGTAGCCGTCGGGTGCGGCTTTGGCCACGGCGAGCGTGCCGATCAGGCTACCGGCCCCTTCACGGTTTTCAATGATTACCGAGTGACCCGTTTTTTCCGTGATGTTCTGCCCAATCGTGCGGGCCAGCACGTCACTGCCAGTGCCCGGCGAATAAGGAACAACGATTTTGATGGGCTTGTTGGGAAAGCCGCTGGGTGTCTGCGCCAGCGCACTCATGGCACTCAGTGCGAACACCACGCCGGCGCCGCTTGCCGTTGCCCAGCGAATCATTCGCCGTCTGTCGCGGCTTGGAGCCATCGCTTGGGGGGAATTGCTCGGCGAAGGTTTCATTTATGGGTCTCCTGAAGCGCCATAGCCTGTTTCAGAACCTGGTGCGGCGCGGTTTGCAAAGCTGATGGAAGGCATCAAAAAGTCTAACAGGTAGACAATTAGAAGCAAGCGGGTTAGCATGAATGGCGTTGTCTTTTTGTCAGATTTCGAACAGCAGCGGCGCAACCGACAGGAGAATTTGTGTCAACGCATGCCTCACATCAAGCCGGCTCGCCAGGCCCCCTGACGCCGCCAATGGCGCTCGCAAAGTCGTCGCTAGAGGCTTACAACATGGCTGACCTCAGGCTTCTGGCCCGTCAAATTTTGCCGAAAGGGCTGTTCGAATTTGTCGACCGCGGCACCGAGAACGAACGCGCGCTGCGCAACCTGCGGGCCGCTTGGGACCGTGTGATGTTCCGTCCGCATGTGTTTGTGGATGTCTCGGCGCGTACCACCAGCACGGATTTTTTTGGCAAACCCAGCGCCATGCCGCTGGCCGTAGCGCCTACCGGTGCTGCCGGGCTGCTGTGGTTTGACGGCGAAATTCAAGTGGCCCGGGCCGCACGCAACATGGGGGTGCCGTTCATTTTGTCGACGGCGTCAATCGTCTCGATGGAGCGGGTGGCTGCAGAGGCGGGCGGGCGCTTGTGGTTTCAGCTGTACATGTGGCCTGAGCGCCATTTGTCGATGGAACTTGTTGACCGTGCCCAAGCGGCGGGCTATGAGGCCTTAGTCGTCACCGTTGATACGCCGGTCGCGCCTAACCGCGAGTACAACAAGCACAACGGTTTTTCTCTGCCGATGCAAATCACCCGCCGCAATGCGCTGGATGTCGCCTTGCATCCACGCTGGTTTTTCAATGTTTTTGCGCGTTATTTGATGCGTTCGGGCGTGCCTGCACTTGAAAACTACCCGGCTGGCATGCGCGTGCGCTTAGACCAAAAGCAAACGGCGTTCAAATGTGATTCCCTGAACTGGGACGACTTGCGCCAGCTTCGAAAAAAATGGCGTGGGCCGCTGATCGTCAAAGGCATCTTGCGCCCTGACGACGCGGTTCGGGCACACGAATGTGGGGCTGACGCCGTCGTGGTGTCCAATCACGGCGGGCGAAACCTCGACGCCTCGGTACCGCCTTTCACCGTCTTGCCGGAAATCATCGACACGCTGGCCAAGCGCATGGATGTCTGGGTGGACGGCGGCATCAGCCGCGGCAGTGACGTCGTCAAAGCCATTGCAATGGGCGCCAAAGGGGCGTTGGTGGGGCGCGGTCCTTTGTGGGGTGTGGCCTGTGATGGCGAGCCCGGCGCCAGACTGGCGCTGCAGATCTACATGGACGAGATCGACCGGGTGATGGCCTATGTGGGGGCAGGCAGCGTGGCCGCGTTGGACCGCGATCTATTGCATATAAATTGAAAGCTGATATGAAAAAAACGATTTCTGCATTAACTTTTATTTGGTTATCGTCATTGGCAGCTCAAGAATTTCCAAGCCGACCTGTGCGCATTGTTATTCCGTACGCGCCAGGTGGTGGCAGCGATATTCTTGCAAGGCCGGCAGCTATCGTGATGGCTGAAACCTTGCGGCAAGCGGTTTTGATTGACAACAAAGGGGGCGCCTCGGGCAATATAGGTACCCAGTTGGTCGCTGGTAGCCCGGCAGACGGTTATACGCTGTTGCTGGCCAATAACTCACAGGTTATCAATCCGTTTTTATATAAAAATGCGGGCTATAACATCATCACTGAATTCGAGCCAATCACTCTGCTGGGTACCTCCCCGGTCATGATTGTTGTCAACAAGTCGTTAGGTATTAATTCGCTAAAAGAAATGGTTGAGTTGGCGCTTAAAAATCCAGGCAAGTTGAATTTCGGCAGTCCTGGGGCCGGTACGCCGGGACACATGGCTAATTTATTGTTCAACCAGAAAGCCGGTTTGATGATGGCTCACATTCCCTACAAAGGATCTGGTCCAACGACACTCGCGCTGCTGCAAAAGGAGATTGATGTATTTTTCGGCACACCTGCTGCGGTAGCACCTTATGTCAAATCAGGAGACTTTAAAGCGCTTGCGGTGACGTCCAAGAGTAGATTCGCTTCTTTCCCCGATGTGCCGACAGTCACCGAGACTGGTATTCAAGGCTTGGCTGATTTTTCGATCGATATATGGTGGGGATTATTGGCCCCGGCCCAGACCCCTGCGTTGGTCTTAGACAAGCTCTATGATGCCGCGCTGAAGGCCGTTAACGATCCTAAAAGTAGTGAGCGCTGGTTGGCGCAAGGGATGGTGCCGACAACAACCACACGTGCCGAATTTCAAGCCATCATCAAAAATGATCAGAAGCGATGGGGCCAAATCGTCAAAGACAACAACGTCAAGGCAGACTGATGCATCTTGAATTGCCCCCTGAAATCGAAAAGTTGCTGGCTGTTTTTAATCAGAAGCCAGCGATGCATAGGACGCCAATCAGTGAGTTACGAAAAACACGCTCGCGTCTCGGGAGTGATGATATTGTCCCTGTAAAGGACACCAAAGATATTAAAATAAAAACCCGTGACGGTGAAATTTCGGCGCGTATTTATCACCCCTTTGAGTCTGCTGTTAAACCATCACTATTAATTTTTTTTCATGGCGGAGGTTTTGTTTTTGGGGGGGCTTGAAGGCTATTACGACCATGTTTGTCGGGTGCTGTGTGGTATGTCCAACAGTATTGTCGTTTCTGTTGACTACCGGTTGGCGCCAGAACATAAATTCCCGGCGGCGACGCACGACGCTTGGGATGCCCTCAATTGGAGCCGCGATCATTGCGTTCAACTAGGTGCTGATGAGCGCTACCTCTTTGTTGCTGGCGGAAGTGCGGGTGCCAACCTTGCCGCGGCGACAGCCCTGCGGGTCCGTGATGAAAATAAATTTAAATTGCAGGGACAGGTTTTGTTTTACCCAATGACAAACTACCCGGAACCGCCAACAGATTCTTACAAAGAATTCAGCGAAGGTTTTTATTTAACCGGTAAAGATATTATTTGGTTTTGGGATCAATATTTACAGAGCGCCTCAGACAGGTGTCATCCTTATGCGGCACCGCTACAGACTAAAGAGTTTGAAAATTTAGCGCCTGCGTTTGTTTTAACAGCTGAAGCAGACCCCTTGCGTGACGAAGCTGAAGCTTATGCAAAACGCCTTGAAGCAGCCGGAGTCACGGTGAAATTGACCCGCTATAAAGGCATGTTGCATGGGTTTTTAGCTTTTCCAACGCCGCGGGCTCAAGACGCCTTGGCAGAAGCTTCGGATTGGATTGGGCAAATAAAAGCCAGTTGAGTTGACGGGCATTCTGAGTTCGGAATGCCACATTGTTGGTCGTAGGTTGCTCATCTTTGGTCAGGGCTTTTCAGCGTTGACCATGTGCTACGCTTAAATTTAATTTTTTCAACCCAACCAGTGCCGCAAAGTCTTATGTCGATGAATGTCAGTGTCCGCGTCAAGGGTCTCAAAACCGCCGCCCTCAAACCGACCAAAAGGCCCAAGGCCGCCGAGATCGTGGCCGCTGAATTGCGACACCAAATTGTGACGGGCTTGCTCAAGCCAGGTGACAAGCTGCACCCTGAAAATGTGCTGCAAACTGAGTTCAACATTTCTCGCCCCACGCTGCGAGAAGCCCTGCGTTTGCTGGAATCGGAATCTTTGATTTCCATCACGCGGGGCAAGTACGGCGGCTCGCGGGTGACTTCCGTGGATTTGGGCGCGGCAGCGCGTCAGGTGGGTGTGTTTTTGCAAATTGAAGGCACGACGCTGGCGGACGTGTGGCTGGCCAGAACCATCATCGAGCCACCGGCTGCGGGTTTGATGGCGGCCCAAAAAAACCCGGCTGCTTTTGCCGCCCTGGAAGCGAACATTGCTGCAGCCCGCGAAGTCGTGCAAAGCGACCCAATTCTTTATGCCGACCTGAGTGCCGAGTTTTCGCTGCTCATCACGCGCAATTGTGGCAACAAGACGATTCAGCTGCTGTCAGCGCTGATTTACGAGATCATCCGCAAACAGCACGAGCACATCACCGAGCGCACCTTGGCCAATGCGGCTGTTGTTGAGTTGCGTTTGGACAGTATTCGGAGCCGGACAGCGGTGGTGGATTTGATGCGCAATGGCACACCCGCCGCTGTCGAGACGTTTTGGCGCGCGCATTTGCTGCATATGCGCAATTTGGTCATGAGTGCTTACAAAACGCCGATGACGATTGATGTTTTGCACGGACCGGTCGGCAAACTGCGACCGGTCGGCAACGTCAAACGAGCCGACCCTTCAAATCCGCCTGTGGCAGCCTCAGTTGCACAAGATTCTTGACCCATCACCTTGTAAATGACCCCCATGGAAACCGCTTCATCGACCGTTCCTCAGCCTCTTTTTTCAGTCTTGCGCTTAGACCTCCCTTTGGATGCGCTGACCTTTGACGGTTTGATCCAAAGTCATGCCCATATGGGTTTGCAAGTGCTTGAATCCAAAGGGAACGAGCAGGCCGTGCGGCAAGCCATGAAGACGATGCACGCCTACCACGTGTCGTCAGCCAAGGACGATTTGCCCGACGTTTGGCGCGTCAACGTGGCATTGTTGGGCGGCAGCCCACTGCTGCTGGCTGTCTCGACCTATGGTGCGGGTTACGACACGGTGGATGTGTCGGCCTGCACCGGTGCGGGTGTGGCCGTCTTCAATCAAGCGGGCAGCAATGCGCGCGCTGTGGCCGAGCACACCTTGGGGCTGATGCTGGGTTTGGCCAAGCGCTTGACGGAAGCGGACAGGCGTTTGCGTCGGGGTGAGCATTTCACCCGTGCCGAAGGCATGGGCTTCGAGCTGCATGGGCGCACATTGGGTTTGGTTGGGATGGGCTACATCGGCACTTTGGTGGCGCAATTAGCCCGCGCTTTTGGCATGACGGTGATCGCCCACGATCCCTTTCTGAGCGCCCAAACGATGCAAGAGCGGGGCGCGCAAGCGGTGACTTTGCCGGCGTTGTTGGCGCAGTCTGACGTCGTCTCCGTGCACTGTCCCCGTGACGAGCAGACCCTCGGCATGTTCAATGCCGCAACCTTTGCAGCTATGAAACCAGGCGCTCTGTTTGTGACCACCGCGCGGGGTGGCATCCATGACGAAGTGGCACTGTACGAGGCTTTGCTTTCAGGGCATTTGCGCGGGGCGGGTCTGGACGTTTGGGTGATTGAGCCGCCAGCGTCCAGTCACCCGCTGCTGAGTTTGGACCAGGTGATCGCCACCCACCACACCGCCGGCGTCAGCCAAGACGCTAGGCTGCAAATGGCGACCATGGCGGCGACGCAGTTGGCGCAGATCGCTCATGGCAAGCCGCCATCGCGCTTGATCAACCCGGAGGTCTGGCCCGTCTTTGCCAAGCGTTTTGAGCAGCTGATGGGCCGACCGGTGACGGCGCTCAATCCAGCTTAGCCCCCGAAAGTCGAACAATTTCTTTCCACTTGACACGCTCAGCGGCAGCGAAAGCGGCAGTTTCTTGTGGCGTCGAAGGCACCGCCAAGGCGCCGATCTTGAGGAAGCGTTCCTTCGCTTCGGGCTGGCTCAAAATTTCTTGAATGGCTTTCGACAGCTGCGCTGTGATGACCAATGGCGTACCGGCCGGCATGACGAAAGCGCCCCACGAAGTCATGACGAAGTCGGGCAGGCCAGCTTGCGCCATCGTGGGAACTTCTGGCAGGGTGGGCCACCGCTCGGCTGCGGTCACCGCCAGGGCACGCGCTTTTCCGGCGCGAATTTGAGGTACCCAGCTCGCCACGTTGTCGATGGCAAAGTCAACTGTTCTGGCGATGACTTCAATGGTGGCCGAGGTGCGAAATGGCACGTGCACGCCGCTGATACCGGTTCGTTTTGTGAATAATTCGCCGGCCAGATGTGGCGTGGTGCCGACGCCTGACGAACTGAATGTGACACCTTTGGGCTGTTCCTTGGCCCAAGCGATGAACTCCTTCATGTTTTTGGCGGGATGGTCGGCTGACACCACCACCACATTGCAATTCTCCCAAATTCTGGAGACGTAACTGAAGTCTTTCGCGGGGTCGTAGCCTATGTTGGCATACAAGAACTGGTTGATCGACAAAGTGCCAATGGTGGCCGAGGCGATGGCATAACCGTCTGGCGCTGCGTTCATCACATTCAGCATGCCAATGTTGCCACCGGCACCGGTTTTGTTTTCGACGGGGAAGCTTTGATTGAAGTAAATATTGAGCTTTTCACTCACAAAACGGGTCAGCGTGTCCGAGGCGCCACCGGCCCCGAACAAGACCACGATGCGCACTGGCTTGGTCGGCCAAGCACCTTGGGCCATGACGCTCAAGCTGCTCAAGCCCCAAGCGGCGGCAGCCCCCTTTAAAACTTCTCGTCGGTGCATGCAAACTCCTGAATGGTTGAACGGTTAATTTACTTCTTTACTCTTAATCGTACCAATTGGTATGTTTTCTAGGCTAATCGGTAACCCTAGCGACCAGAAGTTGATCGGCAGTTGACCGAAAATAGGATTCACCATGACCGAGACCAGCGCTATTCCATTGCCTCCCCATCCCCACGCCGTCGCCCGCTTGCGCGCAAGCCGCATCGCCCGTAGTTCAAAACCCTTTCTCGCCCGCGGAGGTTCGCGCTTGTCGCATTGCGAGGGTTGCCGCCTCGTTATCACGCATTGCATGTGCAGCTTGCGCTCGGCGCTGCCAACACGGGCGGGGGTGTGCTTGATCATGAGTGACATTGAGCCGCTCAAACCCAGCAACACGGGCTGGCTGATTGCCGATGTGGTGCCGGACACCGCTGCCTTTGGCTGGGCCCGCACAGTGGTTGACCCGGCGCTGCTGGTGATGTTGGCCGACCCGCAGTGGCAGCCCTACCTCGTCTTCCCGGGCGAGCTTGTGGCGGCTGAACGGGTGGTGACGGAGATGGCAGTGCAAGCCGGCAAGCGGCCACTGTTTGTCTTGCTGGACGCCACTTGGCCCGAGGCCCGCAAGATGTTTCGCAAGAGTCCTTATTTGGACGGCCTGCCAGTGCTCAGCTTGCAGCCTGATCAGTTGTCACGTTACCGTTTGCGGCGTTCCCAACGTGACGCGCATTTGTGCACCTCCGAAGTGGCCGCGCTGTGCCTGGCGCTGGCCGGTGAGGCCCGCGCAGCGCAGACGCTGGAGGCCTATTTGGATGTTTTTACCAGCCATTATGTGCAGGCCAAACAGCAGCAGCCGGTCAACTTGGAAGACGCGGCGCATTTGCGTTTGCGGGCCAGCCAAGCCTGGCTGCCTTGATGTGGGTATGACGGTGTTTTGTTACGATGCCACGTCACTTTGACCACTGAAAGATTGCCCATGCTTTACGCCACGCTCAAACTCGCTCACCTCCTGTCCATCATTGTGTGGATTGGCGGCATGGTGTTTGTGTATTTCTTTTTGCGCCCGGCCACGCTGGCTTTAGAGCCGCCCCAGCGGGTGCGCCTGATGCATGAAACTTTGCGGCGTTTTTTCAATGCGGTGTCCATCGCTGTGCTGCTGATCTTGTCGACCGGGCTGTGGATGATGGGCCGGGTCGCCAAACAAGCGGTGCAAAGTGGCGGCAGTTTTTCGATGCCCTTGAACTGGACACTGATGGCCAGCTTGGGTATTTTGATGATGCTGATTTTTGCGCACATCCGCTTTGCTTTGTTCAAACGTCTGAGCCGCGCCGTACAGGCCACCGACTGGGCCATCGGCGGGGCTGCTTTGGCCACCATCCGAACTTGGGTGGCAGTGAATTTGAGCTTGGGCGTGCTCATCGTAGGCGTCACCTTGCTGGTGGTTTGAGCCAAAGGCGCAAAATACAGCCCTTCCGCTATCTTGACAAAAGCCTTATGACCGACGATTTGAACCGACAAAAAGAACTCCAAAAAATGGTGCTGTGCGACGCCTGCGCCGGTATCCAGCGCAACTGGCGCCGCGCTCCCGGCCATGCCGAACTCGAGCAAGGCGCGCACCGCCAAGAAAAGCGCCCTCACGGTTTGGTCACCATCACCCAGTACCGCTGCGACCGCTGCGGCACCGCCTGGGAGTATGAAAACAACAAGGTCGACATCAAAGCCGGTTGGTCGGTGGTGGGGCGCTAGTCGTCCATTAATCGCGGCATGAAAGCTCCCTCCAGACTGCAATCCCTTATTGAAGAGGGCCTGATCGACACGGTTGTGCGCCAGCTCATGAGCGGCAAAGAGGCGATGGTTTACGTGGTTCGCTGCGGCGACGAGACGCGCTGTGCCAAGATCTACAAAGAGGCCACCCAGCGCAGTTTTCGGCAAGCTGTCGACTACACCGAAAACCGCAAGGTTAAAAACTCCAGGCAGGCGCGTGCCATGGCCAAAGGCAGCAAGTTTGGCCGTCAAGCCCAAGAAGCCGCCTGGCAAAGTGCCGAGGTCGACGCCCTTTACCGACTGGCCGCTGCTGGCGTGCGCGTGCCGCAGCCCTACAACTTTCACGATGGCGTGCTGCTGATGGAGCTGGTGACCGACGCCCACGGCGACGCAGCCCCGCGCCTGAACGACGTGGCTTTCAGCCGCGAACAGGCCTTGAAGCACCACGCCACGCTGATCGGCGAGGTGGTGCGCATGCTCTGCGCGGGTGTGGTGCATGGCGACTTGTCGGAATTCAACATCTTGCTGGCGCACGTTCATTCTGATGACGGCGCCGAAAGCGAAGATGTGCCGGTGATCATTGACCTGCCGCAGGCGGTCGACGCTGCTGGCAACAACCACGCCCAACGCATGCTGATGCGCGACGTCGCCAATCTGCGCGATTTCTTCGGCCAGTTTGCCCCTGAGTTGCTGAAGACCCAGTACGGCCCCGAGTTGTGGAGTCTGTATCAAAGCGGCTTGCTGAGCAATGACACGCCGCTTTCAGGCCGCTACCAGCGGGTTGAGGGCGATGTCGACATGCAAGCCGTGATGCGTGAGATTGACGACGCCCGGGCCGAAGACGCGGCGCGGCGCTTGCGGATGCAGACTGCGGCCACCTAAAGCCGCATAAGTTGGCGGGCAGGGCCCCGAGACCGTTCACAATCTGACCTTTCAAAGAAAGAACACGCACAGATGGCTATTCAATGGTTTCCCGGTCACATGCACTTGACCAAAAAAGCCATCAGCGAGCGGATCAAGGAAATTGATGTCGTGATTGAGCTGCTGGACGCCCGCCTGCCGGGCTCCAGCGCCAACCCCATGTTGGCCGAGCTCACAGAGGGCAAGCCCGCACTGAAAGTGCTGAACAAGCAAGACCTGGCCGACCCGACGCGCACGCCGCTCTGGCTGGACTACTACAACAGCCAGCCGGGCACCCGTGCGATTGGTCTAGATGCCAGCATGAGCACACCCGCCAAAGCCCTGATTGAGGCCTGCCATGTGTTGGCGCCGACGCGCGGCAGCATGGTCAAGCCGATGCGCGTGCTGATCTGCGGCATCCCCAACGTCGGCAAGTCAACGCTGATCAACACGCTCACTGGCAAGCGCGCCACTAAAACCGGCGACGAGGCCGGCGTCACCAAGCTGGAGCAGCGCATTGTGCTGGCCGATGGTTTTTACCTGTTCGACACGCCGGGCATGCTGTGGCCGCGCATCATTGTGGCTAAGAGTGGCTACAACTTGGCGGCCAGCGGTGCGATCGGTCGCAATGCCTTCAATGAAGAAGAGGTCGCGCTGGAGTTGCTGGATTATTTGATCCCGCATTACCCCGAGCTCTTGAAGGCCCGCTATAAAGTCGAGTTGCCGGCTGGCACCACGGATGAGTTGTTGCTCGAAGACATCGGTCGCAAACGGGGCGCGGTGCTGTCCAAAGGCCGCATCAACCTGCAAAAAGCCGCCGAAATCGTGATTTATGAATTCCGCCAAGCCACGCTGGGCCGCGTCACGTTGGAAACGCCGAGCGAGTTTCAGTTGTGGCTGGCCGCCGGCCAACAGCTCGACGCCGAGCGTCAAGTCAAAAAAGACGACATGGAGCTAAAGCGGCTGATCAAGCTCAAAAAAGTGCCGCGTCCGGCCAAAGAAAACCGACGCGGCGATTGAGCTCGAATCCCGTTTTAAAGCCGTGTCAGTGCCGTGCCCGCATCACGCGGCGGGCGTAGGCGATGCCAAAGCCGATGCCCAGTGCCAGCGCAAACCAGCCGACCAGCGACGATTGCGCGACGATGCCCTGCATGCCCGGTGACTGGATGAAATAAGGCGAGATCAGCACGCCCAAGCCAATCAAGACGCACAGCACCGCCTTGAAAAGCAGTTCTTTGTCGGCTTGGGCGGTCTTGGTGTTGGTCAGGGGGCGGGTCGGTTGTTGGGGCAAAGGCATGTTGGTTTCCAGATTGCGCTGAGACAAGAGCCGCAAGGACAGCGGATTGCGTTGTGCATTCCGATTGTGACGACTGGCCAGCTCGACCCGTCGCTGCGTTCATAATCTCGCTTTTATTTCTTGTATTTCTTGGATCAAGCTCGCCAACCCACCATAAAAAGCCGGAGACCCTTCATGAAAAGACGTCAATTCACCGCAGTCGCCTTGGTTGCTGCTGCTTTTTCTGCGGCCTTGCCGGCGCTGGCGCAAGACAACACCTTCAAGATCGGCCTGATTTTGCCGATGACCGGTCAGCAGGCGACGACTGGGCGCCAGATCGAAGCGGCTGCGCGGCTGTACATGGCGCAAAACGGTGACACCGTCGCCGGCAAGAAAATTCAGCTGATCATCAAAGACGACACTTCGCTGCCAGACGCGACCCGCCGCTTGGCGCAAGAACTGGTCGTCAACGACAAGGTCAATGTGCTGGCCGGCTTTGGCATCACCCCATCGGCCTTGGCCACCGCTCCGATTGCCACGCAGTCCAAAACACCGCTGGTGGTCATGGCCGCGGCAACTTCAAGCATCACCGAGGCATCGCCTTACATCGTGCGCACCAGCTTCACGCTGCCGCAAGTGTCGGTTGCGCTGGCCGATTGGGCACCTAAAAACGGCCTCAAGAAAGTGGTCACGCTGGTGTCGGATTACGGCCCTGGCATCGACGCCGAGAAGTTTTTCAAAGAGCGCTTGACCTTCAACGGCGGCCAAGTCACGGAAGCCCTGCGCGTGCCGATGCGCAACCCTGACTTTGCCCCTTTTCTGCAAAAAGTGCGTGACCTCAAGCCCGACGCCTTGTTTGTTTTTGTGCCGTCTGGCGCAGGGGCTGCTGTGATGAAGCAGTTTTTGGAGCGCGGCATGGACAAAGCCGGCATCAAGCTGATTGCCACTGGCGACGTGACCGATGATGACCAGCTGAACGACATGGGTGACGGCGCTTTGGGCGTGGTGACATCCCACCATTACTCGGCCGCGCATCCGTCGGCGATGAACAAAAAATTTGTCGACGCCTTCAGCAAAGCCAACAAAGGCATGCGGCCGAACTTCATGGCCGTCGGTGGTTATGACGGCATGCGCGTCATCTACGAAGCGCTGCGCACAGCCAAGACCACCGGCAAAGCCATGCCAACCGGCGACGCTTTGCTGGCCGCCATGAAAGGTCAAATTTTCGAGAGCCCGCGCGGCCAGATTTTCATTGACGCGCAAACCCGTGACATCGTGCAAAACGTTTATTTGCGCAAGGTCGAGAAGAAAGACGGTCAGTTGTACAACGTCGAATTCGACGCTATCAAAGACGTCAAAGACCCTGGCAAAGCAAAGTAAGCCGAGTCCATCGAGCTATCCAACCAGCGATGGTGCGAGTCATGCGCAGCGCAACAGAACGCTGTGCATGGTTTTTATGAGTCTTTCAAAACATGCTGACGATTCTTTTTGACGGTGTTGCCTACGGCATGCTGTTGTTCATTCTGGCCGTCGGCCTGGCGGTAACGATGGGGCTGATGAACTTCATTAACTTGGCGCACGGCGCTTTCGCCATGGCCGGCGGTTACATCACGGTGCTGCTGATGCAGCGCTTTGGCTTGCCTTTCTTGCTTTGCTTGCCGCTGGCTTTTTTAGGCTCGGCTTTGCTGGGCGCAGTGCTCGAACGCACGCTGTATCGCCCGCTTTATAACAAGCCGCATTTAGACCAGGTGTTGTTCTCGATTGGGCTGGTCTTCATGGCGGTCGCCAGTGTGGATTATTTTCTGGGCTCGTCGCCGCAAAATGTTCAGCTGCCCGAGTGGCTGAAAGGCCGCACAGAAATTGGCAGCGCACCCTTTATGTTGGGCATGGGGCATTACCGGCTGTTCATCATCGCCGTCTGCGCCGCGCTGACGGTGACTCTGCAATATGTGTTGACCCAAACGCGCTTTGGCAGTCGCTTGCGCGCGTCGGTGGACGACCAGCGGGTGGCGGCTGGCTTGGGCATCAATGTCAATTTGGTTTTCTTGTCGACCTTTGCCGTTGGCTCTGGTTTGGCCGGTTTGGGCGGCGCGCTGGGCGCAGAAGTGCTGGGCCTGGACCCGACCTTCCCGCTCAAGTTCATGGTTTACTTTTTGATCGTGGTGGCGGTCGGCGGCACCTCGTCGATCACCGGGCCGTTGCTGGCGGCGCTGCTGCTGGGCATTGCCGACGTGGCTGGCAAATACTACATCCCTGACTTTGGCGCCTTCATCGTTTACAGCCTGATGATCGCGCTGCTGATCTGGCGACCGCAAGGTCTGTTTGTTCGCCAAGGAGGCAAATAACATGCGCCTCCAACTCAATGCTCAGCAAGCGCTGCTCAGGCAAAGCCGCCTCAGGCCGCTGGAGGTAATGTTCTGGCTGCTGGCTTTTGCGGCACCGCTGCTGTCGCCTAGCCACGTGTTGATCATCAATGAAATCGCCATTGTGGCGCTGTTCGCGGTGTCGCTGGACATCGTTCTAGGCTACACCGGCATCGTCTCGCTCGGCCATGCGGCCTTTTTCGGGCTGGGTGGTTATGCCGCGGCGCTGTTCGCCAAGTTGGTCATGCCGGACCCGCTGGTGGGGCTGGCGGTTGCCATTGCTGCGGCGGCCCTGCTAGGCGCGTTGGCCTCGCTGACGATTTTGCGCGGCAGCGATTTAACCCGCCTGATGGTCACGCTGGGTTTGGGTTTGATCATGATGGAAATCGCCAACAAGCTCAGCGGGTTGACGGGCGGTGCAGACGGTTTGCAAGGCGTGGTCATGGGCCCTGTGCTTGGCCGCTTCGAGTTCGGCCTGTCTGGCCTCACTGCCGCTTATTACTCGCTGAGCGTGTTGCTGCTGTTTTTCATGTTGCTGCGGCGCGTTGTTCACTCGCCTTTTGGCGGAACTTTGATGGCGATTCGTGACAACCGGCTGCGCGCCATGGCCATCGGCATTCCTGTGCATGAGCGCTTGATCGTGGCCTACACCTTGTCGGCCGCTGTGGCGGGTGCGGCGGGTGCGCTGATGACGCAGACCACCGGCTTCGCGTCGCTGGACTTGTTTGAGTTCCACCGCTCGGCCGACGTCATGCTGATCTTGGTGGTCGGAGGCACCGGCTGGCTGTATGGCGGCGTGGCGGGTGCCATCGTCTTCAAGCTGATGCAGGACTTTTTGTCGTCGATCACGCCGCAGTACTGGATGTTCTGGATTGGGCTTTTCTTGGTCGTGCTGGTACTGGTCGGGCGTGATCGTTTGATTCGCCCTTGGACTTGGTGGCGCTCGGCGCGTGGCGGTAAAGCATGAGCCCCGCCGTCCTCATTTCAGGCGAAACCGTGCTCTCCGCGCAAAACCTAGAGATGCGTTTTGGCGGCATCGTTGCCACCAACAAAGTCAGCCTTGATCTGAAAAAAGGCGCACGTCACGCGTTGATCGGCCCCAACGGCGCCGGCAAAACCACCTTCATCAACCTGCTCACGGGCGTCTTGCAGCCGACGGCTGGCCGCATCGTGCTGGAGGGCGAAGACATCACCACGCTGGCACCGCATCAGCGCGTGGGTCGCGGCATGGTGCGCACTTTCCAGATCAATCAGTTGTTCGACAGCATGACGCCGCTGCAGACGCTGGCCTTGGTGGTCTCGCAGCATTTGGGTCTGGGCCGCCGTTGGTGGCCTTCGCTCGGCCACAGTGCGACTGCGGCGCGCCGTTGTGAAGAACTGTTGAATCAATTTCATTTGGCCGAAGTGATGAACCAACGCACCAGCCAACTCGCCTATGGCAAACGGCGGCTGTTGGAAATCGCCATTGCGCTGGCCTGTGAGCCGCGCGTGTTGCTGCTCGACGAACCGGTGGCGGGCGTGCCGGCTGGCGAGCGTGAAGAACTGCTGCAAACCGTGGCCGCTTTGCCAGCCGATGTGTCGGTGTTGTTGATTGAGCACGACATGGACTTGGTCTTTAGTTTTGCAACGCGCATGACGGTGCTGGTCAACGGCAGTTTGCTCACCGAAGGCACGCCGGATGACATTGCCGCCAACCCTGAAGTGAAAGCCGTTTATTTGGGTCACGGCAAGGATGCACACCATGACTGAGCTTTTACGCGTTGAACAATTGAGCGCGGGTTACGGTGCGGCGGTTGTGTTGAACGAGGTCTCACTGGCGTTGGGCGAAGGGCAGACGCTGGCGCTGCTGGGCCGCAACGGTACTGGAAAAACCACGCTGATCAACACCTTGGCGGGTGCCACGCGGCAGCACGCTGGCCGTATCACCTTGGCCGGTCTGCCGATGCACACGCTGGTACCGCATGAGCGGGCCGCCGCCGGCATTGGCTGGGTGCCGCAAGAGCGCAACATCTTCAAGTCGCTGACGGTGCATGAAAACCTGACAGCCGTAGCGCGCCCCGGCAAATGGGTGCCCGACGCTGTCTACGCCCTGTTCCCACGCTTGGCCGAGCGCAAGACCAACCTCGGCACGCAGTTGTCTGGCGGTGAGCAGCAAATGCTGGCCGTCGGCCGCGCGCTGGTGCTCAATCCGCGTTTGCTCTTGCTTGACGAGCCACTAGAAGGCTTGGCGCCCATCATTGTGGAAGAGCTGTTGCGGGCGATCCGCCGCATCACGCGGGAGGAGGGCTTGTCGGCCATCATCGTTGAGCAACATCCGCAAGCCGTGCTGGCTATTTCCGATGTGGCCGTGGTGCTAGACCGTGGCAGCGTGGCGCACGCGGGGTCGGCGCAAGCGTTGCAGCGCAACCCTGATTTTCTGGACAGCTTGCTGGGCGTGGCGCGCTAAGCAAGGGATGGGCTTCTTGAAAAGTGGGCGTGGAGCACACAAAATTTATTAATGACGGCACCTTGCTTGCATATTAACCACGTGCGAACCTTGACTATTGAGCAAGTACCTACTGCCCAGCATAATGTATTTGAAATTCGATAATAGTTACATCAAATTTCATAGCAATGCTGAATTTTACTTTTTAAAACAGAACGTTTAAATATTACGGAGATTTCATGAAATTAATATCAACGCTTAATTCAGGAGTGATCGCTTTAGGCATTGCATCAGCAGGACTGATGGCTTCGCAGACTGCCCAGGCTCTTGTGGTGACCGCAGAGGTTTTTCAGGAAAGCGAGAGCCCCTGGGACATGGCATTTTTGCCGGACAACACTATGTTTTTCACTGAAAAGTGCAAAGGCCTGTCTGTTCGTTTGCCGTCAGGCAGTGTGAATAAGTTACTCGGTTTAAGTAACACCAAGGACTACTCTGCTGTCAAAAGTGATTTGTTTTGCGACGGGCAAGCTGGCGTACAGGGTGTCGCGATTGACCCCGATTTTTCGAAAAACGGATTGGTCTATCTTTACTCCAGCTCCAAAGGCGCTAACCGGACTTACGGCGGATACAACAATATTGTGATGCGCATGAAAGTCAATGCATCTCTTAACGGTGTGACCGACATTGTTGAAATTATCAACGACATTGGTTACAAGCCGTTGAAGTCAAATCATCCTTTCGGTGGACCCGGAGCCCACAACGGAGGCCGTTTACGATTCAACCCAGCTGACGGCTTTTTGTACGTGACTACCGGGGACAATCACAATGATCAAGGCCCTCAAAGTCCTACACAAATTCGCGGTAAGGTATTGCGCGTAGACCGCGACGGTAAAGCTGCCGTTGGCAACAATCCGCCCGCTGGCTTTGACAAACGGATTTTTGCCTACGGTTTCCGCAACCCGCAAGGCATTTCGTTTCGCCCTGGAAGTAACGATGTTTACATTTCTGAAAATGGTCCATGGCACAGTGATGAAGTGACCAAAATTGTCAATGGCGGAAACGGTGGTTGGGATCCGCGCGATAACGTGAACGGTCGCGGCGAATGCCCTGACCATTACTGCGGTTACTCGCCCAATCAGATGGGTGCTTTACCGCCTGCAGAGCGGGCAGGTTTTATGCCGATGACAGACCTCAAAGCCTACCCCAATGCCATGAAGCCAGCTTTTAACAACAACGGTTTGTCACAAGGTATGTGTGGCAGCGTCTGGTTGCAGGGCTCGCAGTGGAAAGAATGGGAAGGCCGTCTGGCTGTCGGTTACGCCGGCATTGGTATTCACGGAACCCCTACTGGTAACCGTATCGACATTCTTGATATCCCCCAAGACGGTTTGTCTGCCAAACGTGAAGAATTGCAATGGCCAACGTTTGCTGGCCGCTTCCGTCATGTTTCTGCTGGACCCGATGGTGCTTTGTATGTCGCTGATGAGGCAAGCGGCAACATTTACCGTGTGAATCCCGTCAAATAACAGTTCGACCGGAATTCCTCTTGTGCCCTGCATTTATGCAGGGCATTTTCTCTGAAATTTTCTGTCGATTGATATTTTCAAAATTATCGATAGTAAAAATAAAATTTAATATGTACAAGTTCAGATCAAATTATCAGCCTGACTTTTTTTTTCGTTTGACTTGCATGGCTTCTCTAGTCGCTGTACTTTTATTTTCCAAACACGCGCAGGCAGAGACCAGTCAATTAAAAACACTCATGCTCGTCAATAATTGCATGGCATGCCACATGATTGACAAGCCTAAATATGGGCCTCAGTTCAACAAAATAGGCGAAAAATATAAAGGTGACACTGCCGCAGTGATGACTTTGGCTGTCAAGATTAAAGCTGGTGGCACAGGCGTGTGGGGCGAAGACGTGATGCCACCTCAGGCACAGGTGTCGGACGCAGATGCCAAAACCATGGCTGAATTGATCTTATCTCTCAAACTCGCAGAGTAAGACAATCATTTTTTCAACTGTTTTTGCCGCCTGGGCAAAGCATGTCAAACGTCTTTTGACCCAGTGAAGTCGATGGCAATTCATGCCATTTCTTCAACTCGGGTGCTTCAAGTGGCAATGTTACTTTGCTGCCTTCAGCCCACTGACCGCTGAAGCCAGACATCTCTAAAATTCGTACCTTGGTATTCATGCAGTCGTACTCATAGACGACATGTTTGGATGAAATTTTACCAACTGCCCCTCCCTGTTTTAGTATGTTGACTTGGCGGTAAATCGCCATTGGTCCGGTCTGCTTGACTGACTCTAAATCTATAAATACTACTTCATTATGGTTGCCGTCAGCAAGGCTTTGCCATTCGGTCATCCCAGGAAATGATGCCCCGATAAATGCCAAAAAAATAATATACCTATTCATAAATCCTAACGCTGCAGTTCCGATTTCTTGCTGGCACCTCAACTTTGCAACTGCCGCGCCAGCAGGGCCGCCACGTGAATCGCTTCACGCTCCGCGCCGTCGCGGATCTGATGGCGGCAACTGGTGCCGTCGGCCACCACGATGGCGTCTGGCTGTTGCCTGATGGCAGGCAGCAAGCGGAGCTCAGCCATCTGCATCGACACTTCGAAATGGCTGGCCTCGTAGCCAAAACTACCCGCCATGCCGCAGCAGCTCGACTCGATCAGCTCAGGCTTGGCGCCCGGAATCAGCTTGAGGACGTCGATGATCGGGCTGACCGCACCAAAGGCTTTTTGGTGGCAATGGCCGTGCAGCAAGATGGCTTGGTCGGTGGCTTTGAGTTTCGACTTGAGCGAGTCGAGCTGGCCGGCGGCCGCTTCACGCGCCAAAAATTCTTCAAACAGCAGGGCTTGATCGCTGATGGTTTGTGCGTCGGGTCCCAAGCCCATCACCAGCATTTCATCGCGCAGGGTGAGCAGGCAAGAGGGCTCGAGACCGACGATGGCGATGCCTTTTTCGGCGAAGGGCAAGAGCGAGGCGACCACTTCACCGGCTTTGACTTTGGCTTGGCCAATCATGCCGTTGGCCAGGTAGGTGCGACCGCAACACAGGTGCTTGCCGTCGGGTTTGGCCTTGGTGGCCACGTGGACGCTGTAGCCGGCGGCTTGCAGCACTTGCAGAGCCGCCAGCGCATTGCCTGACTCGAAGGTGCCGTTGAAGGTATCGACAAACAGCACCACGGGTTGGCTGGCGGCCAGCACTTCTTCACGCGTGGCGGTCTTGAGTGAGTCGGCTGCGGCGCTGGCTGGCTGCGAGGCTGCGCCTGAAAGCTGTTGCCAAAACGTCTTGCGTTGCCACTGCGGCAGCGTGCGACGGGCTGAAAAGCCCATGATTTTTTCGCTCAACAGGGCCAGCCCTGGCAGCTTGTCGCGCAAGTTCAGCAGCGGCGCCCAGCGGCTGGCCCAGTGGGCGTAGTCGGGCAGGCCGGCGATGAGTTTGTCTTTCAGCGTGTAGCCGTGCCGGGCCTTGTAGTGGTGCAAGAACTCGACCTTCATCTTGGCCATGTCGACGCCGGTCGGGCAGTCGCGTTTGCAGCCTTTGCAGCCAACGCACAAGTCGAGCGCGTCGTGCACCGCTTGGCTGGTGAAAGCGTCTTCTGGCTGGACACCTTGGAGTTGACCCGAAAGCGCCAAGCGAAGCGTGTTAGCCCGCCCACGAGTGGTGTGTTTTTCGTCGCGCGTCACGCGGTAGCTGGGGCACATGGTGCCGGCGTCAAACTGGCGGCAGTGGCCGTTGTTGTTGCACATTTCGACGGCTTTGGCAAAACCTTGGGCCGGGTCGCCGCCAGTTCCGGGCGCGCTGGTTTGTTCGGTCAGCGGATTGCTTTGCACGTCCCAAGCGCGCCAGTCGAGCGCCGTTTTAATCGGGATAACTTTGTAGTTGGGCGGAAAGCGCATGAGCCGCGTGTCGTCCATTTTGGGCGGATCAATCATGCGCTGCGGGCACAGCAAATTCAGCGGGTCCATGGCTTCTTTGATGCTGGCAAAAGCTTGCGTGATCTGTGGCCCGAACTGCCACGAAATCCATTCACCCCGGCACAGACCGTCGCCGTGTTCGCCACTGTAAGCGCCTTTGAATTTGTGCACCAGCGCTGATGCTTCTTCAGCAATGGCACGAATCTTGCCGGCGCCTTCACGGCGCATGTCCAGAATCGGCCGCACGTGCAGCGTGCCGACCGAAGCGTGGGCGTACCAAGTGCCTTTGCTGCCGTGGCGTTTAAAAACTTCGGTCAGCGCGTCGGTGTATTCGGCCAGGTGTTCAAGCGGTACAGCGCAGTCTTCGATAAAGCTCACCGGTTTGCCGTCGCCCTTCAGACTCATCATGATGTTGAGGCCGGCCTTGCGCACTTCCCACAGGTTTTTTTGTGGTGCGTCTTCAATCATTTCCACCACCGAGCCGGGCAGGCCGAGCTCGCCCATGAGATCAACCAGCTCGCGCAGTTTCGGCAGCAGGTCGGCCTTGGAGGCGCCTGAAAATTCGACCAACAAAATCGCGTCGGGCTGACCCAGCAGCGCGGTGCGAACCGTCGGTGCAAAGGCCGGATTTTGCAGTGACAACTCGATCATGGTGCGGTCTACCAGCTCGACCGCTGACAGACCACCGCTCAGTTTGACGATGTGTTGCGCGGCATCCATGGCCGCGTAAAAGGTCGGAAAATTCACCACCCCCAAGACCTTGGCGCGAGGCAGTTCGCTGAGTTGCAGCGTCAAGTTTTTGGTCAGTGCCAGCGTGCCTTCGCTGCCCACCAGCAAGTGCGCCAGATTGACCGAACCGTCAGCGGTGTAGGGACGTTCGCTCTGGTTGTCAAAGATGTCGAGGTTGTAGCCGCCGACGCGGCGCAAGACCTTCGGCCAGCGTGCGCTGATGTCGGGCGCGAGTTGCGCGGCCAAGCTGCGCACGTAGTCGCCCAGTTCACGTGACTTGCCGCTGCTGCCGGCGTAGTCACCCAGCGTCAGCAATGTGCCGTCGGAAGTCCAAGCCTGTGCGCCACGCACGTTGTGCACCATGTTGCCGTAGGCGATGGAGCGACTGCCGCAGGAGTTGTTGCCGGCCATGCCGCCCAGCGTGGCCTGAGCGCTGGTGGAGACATCGACCGGGTACCACAGGCCGTGTTTTTTCAGTCTGACGTTCAGGTGGTCGAGCACCAAGCCGGGTTCGACCACCGCCATGCGTTCGGCGGCATCCACAGCCAAGATGTTGCGGACGTATTTCGAATGGTCGATGACGAGGCCAGCGCCCACAGTCTGGCCGCATTGGCTGGTGCCGCCGCCGCGTGCCACGATGGGCACGCCCAAGTCGCGGCAAATTTCCAATGCCAGCGCGACGTCTGCGCTGCTGCGCGGCACAAAGACGCCGGTCGGCATGCTTTGGTAAATAGAGGCGTCGGTGGCGTAGCGGCCTTTGTCGGCGGCTGAAAACAAGACCTCACCCTGGGTTTCGCTCGACAGCCGTGCCGCCAGTCGCCCAGCGACTTCGTTGCTGGTGCGGGACACTTGGTTGTAGGTGTTGTCGCGGGCGTTCATGCCTGTTCTCCGCTGGTCGCTTCACGGCTTTGGCTTTGCTGCACCAGCTGGGCCATCACCACGTCGCGTTTGTTGTTCAAGTGGCGCAGCAGCACGGCGCGCATGGCGGCCGGGTTGCGCTGAGTCAGGGCCTCGATCATTTGCTCGTGTTCTTTCATGGCGACACCCCATTTGTCGCCGTCTTGGTTGGAGCGAAAACGCAGCGCTTGCAGCCGCGCATTGACTTGCCGGTAAGTGGCGCTCAGCACCGGGTTTTTGGCGGCGGCATTGATGGCGGCGTGAATAGCCGCGTTGAGCCGGTAATAGGCCGGCAGGTCGCGCCGTGTGTAGGCCGCCAGCATCTCGTAATGCATGGCTTGGATCTCGGCCATCTCGGCGTCGGTGATGCGTTCAGCCGCCAACTCGCCAGACTGCGCTTCGAGCCCAGCCATCACCTCAAAGGTGTTGAGCACATCGGTTTCGCTCAGCTCGACGGCAATCGCGCCGCGGTTCGGCAGCAGTTCGACCAAGCCCTCGGCTGCCAGCATTTTGATGGCTTCGCGCAAGGGCGTGCGCGAGACGTTCAGCACCTCGCTGAGTTCGCGCTCGTTGAGTTTGGCGCCCGGGGCAATGCGGCTTTCGACCAACATTTCACGCAGGCGCAGCGCCACTTGCTCATGCAGGGCGGCTCGGGGTGTGGGGTTTAGGGAAATGATGTCAGCGCTCATGGCTAAATTTTGTATGCAAAATTGCCGGATGTCAAATGCTGACTCAAGCAATTGTCTACCCTTAAAGTAATGTTTATAGGCGAATGGGGTGGGTCAGCCCTATTGACAAATTTATTTTGTATGCAAAAAATGCAGTCTCATTCACGGAGTTTTTCCCATGCTGACGCTTGACTTTCACCCCACTGGCCGCCACTTCTTGCAAATCCCTGGGCCTTCACCGGTGCCCGACCGCGTGCTGCGTGCCATGAGTTACCCGACCATTGACCACCGCGGCCCGGAGTTCGGGGTGCTCGGGCTCAAGGTGCTGGCTGACATTCAAACCATCTTCAAAACCCGGCAGCCGGTGATCATTTATCCGGCCTCCGGCACGGGCGCCTGGGAGGCTGCACTGGTCAACACCTTGAGCGCCGGCGACCATGTGCTGATGTACGAAACCGGTCACTTTGCCGCACTGTGGAACAAGCTGGCCGTGCGACTCGGCTTGAAGACCGAAGTGATGGGCTTACCCGGCCCAGACGCTTGGCGCCACGGCGTCCGCGTTGATCTGATTGAAGAGCGGCTGAAGGCCGACACAGCCCACAGCATCAAGGCCGTTTGTGTCGTCCACAACGAAACCTCCACGGGCGTCACCAGCAACATCGCCGCCGTGCGCAAGGCCATTGACGCTGCCAAACACCCAGCGCTGCTGTTGGTCGACACCATCTCGGGTCTCGGTTCTGCCGATTACCGACACGACGACTGGGGCGTTGACGTCAGCATCAGCGGTTCGCAAAAAGGCCTGATGCTGCCGCCGGGTATCAGCTTCAACGCGCTGTCTGTCAAGGCGATTGTCGCCAGCCAGAAAGCCACGCTGCCCAAGGCTTTCTGGGCTTGGGACGAGATCATTGAGATGAACAAGACCGGCTTCTGGCCGACCACCCCCAACACCAATTTGTTGTATGCCTTGAGTGAAGCTTGCGACATGCTGTTGGCGCACGGGCTGGACGCGGTGTTTGCGCGCCACCAGCGCTGGGCCGAAGGCGTGCGCTCGGCGGTGCGGGCTTGGGGCCTGCAGATTCAATGCGCGGACGCAGCGGTGTATTCGCCGATTTTGACTGGCGTCATGACGCCTGAAGGCATTGACGCTGACGTTGTCCGCAAGATCATTTACGAGCGCTTTGACTGCTCGCTTGGCACCGGTCTGGGCAAGATCAAGGGCAAGATGTTCCGCATTGGCCACTTGGGCGACAGCAACGACCTGACGCTGATGGCCGCGCTGGCCGGCTGCGAGATGGGTTTGAAGCTGGCCGGCGTCAAGCTCGCCGGCTCGGGCGTGCAGGCGGCGATGGATTATTTTTCAAGCCACGCGGCGGCCGTGCCGATTCGCCAGGCAGCTTGAGCCGCTGGCGAGCCATGCTTCGCTCGCCCATGAAGATCAAAAACCATTTGGAGACAAGCCATGCATCGCAGAACTTTTGTCAGCAGCGCCGTCGCCAGCGCGGCCTTGGTGGCCGCGCCCATGCTGAGGGCGCAAGCCCTGCCCAGCACGCCGATCCGCATCGTGGTGGGTTTTGCCCCGGGCGGCGGCACCGACATTCTGGCCCGCGTGTTGGCGCAAAAACTCTCAGTGATGTGGAGCACCACCGTGCTGGTTGAAAACAAAGCGGGTGCGGCGGGCATGATTGCGGCCGATTACGTGGCCAGGCAGCCCAGCGACGGCACCACCTTGCTGATGGCGCACATCAACAGCCACGCTATTGCACCCGCCCTCACGCCCAAGATGAGCTACAACGTCGAGACCGACTTCACGCCAGTGGTGTTGGTCGGCGTGACACCGAATCTGCTGATTTGCAATGAGCAACAGGCCGCGCGCACTGTCAGTGACGTGGTGGCGCTGTGCCGCAAGAATCCGGGCAAGATCAGTTTCGGCTCGGCCGGCAATGGCTCAGCCCAGCACTTGGCGCTGGAGATGTTCAAGCTGGCAGCCAATATCGACGCCATCCATGTGCCTTACAAAGGCTCTGGCCCGATGCTGACCGACCTGATTGGCGGGCAGATCAACTACAGTTTTGACACCATGACGGCGGCCACTCCGCACGTGAAAAGTGGCAAGGCGATCGCCATTGCACAGACGCGTCAAAAGCGCGCCAAGGGCCATCCCAACGTGCCGACCATGGACGAGTCGGGTTTTCCGGGTTTTGAAGCCACCACCTGGTATGGCTTGGTCGGCCCGGGCAAGCTGACGCAGGCCCTGGCCAAGCGCATGAACGAAGACGTCAATAAAGTGCTTGTGATGCCCGATGTTGTTGAAAAATTCGAGCAGTACGGTGCCGAGGATGGCGGCGGATCGACTCAAAAATTTGCCGATTTCATCCGCGTTGAAGCCCGAAAATGGGCCAAGGTCGTGAAAGACGCCAATGTGAAAGGTGACGCATGAGCCGGCCTTTGCCGCTTGCCGGCGTTCGGGTGCTGGACATCAGCCAAGTCATGGCCGGGCCGTTCGCCTGCATGTTGCTGGCCGACATGGGCGCTGATGTCATCAAGATCGAGCCGCCGGGCACCGGCGACCAGACCCGCGGCGCCATGGGTTTCAAAATGAAAGGGCCAGACAGCCTGGGCTTTTTGAACATGAACCGCAACAAACGCAGCGTGGCCCTCAACCTGAAGTCGGAGGCCGGGCGCCAGCTGCTGCTGCGGCTGGCCGAAGACGCTGACATCTTGGTTGAGAACTACCGGCCAGGGGCGATGAAGCGGCTGGGCCTGGGCTATGAAGACATCAAGGCAGTGAATCCGCGGCTGATTTACACCAGTATCTCCGGCTTCGGCCAGACCGGGCCTTGGGCTGATCGGCCAGGCTTCGATTTGATGGCCCAGGCCATGTCCGGGGTGATGAGCGTGACCGGTTATCCCGGCGGTCCACCGGTGAAGGCGGGGGTGCCGGTGGCCGACATTGGCTGTGCGTTGTTTGCGATTTACGCCGCACTTTCTGCCTATATCGGCGCCAAGTCCAGCGGCGAAGGCCAGTACATTGACGCCGCCTTGTTTGATGCGGCGATGGCTTTTTCGGTCTGGGATATCTGCGATTACTGGGGCACCGGGAAACCACCCGAGCCGCTCGGCACCTCTAACAAAATGACCGCCCCTTACCAAGCGATGGCCGCTTCCGATGGTTATTTCGTGATGGGCGCCAACAACCAAAAACTCTGGCAATTGTTGTGCAATGTGATGCAGCGTCATGAGCTGTTGGCTGACGAACGCTTTAGCACGATTTCATTGCGCTTGGCCAACCGCGCCGCTTTAGAGGCAGAGTTAGAGCGCAGCTTTCGCTTGCAGCCTAAAGACCATTGGGTCGAGACCTTGCTGGCCGCCGGCATTCCGGCCGGGCCTATCCTGACATATCCGGAAGCTTTTGAGGGCGAACACGGGCGCGCGCGCCAGATGCGCATGGAGATTGACCACCCGATCGAAGGCAAAGTGCCCAACATTGGTTTTCCGGTGAAACTTTCGGGCACACCACAACAGGTGCGGCGTCACCCACCCTTGTTGGGTGAGCACACCGCCGAAGTGCTGGCCGAACTCGGCATCAATGCAGTGCAGCAGGCTGAACTGGCGGCGCAGGGCGCTTTCGCTGTATGAGCGCCGGGTTGGTTCACCTGAGTCTTCAGGCTGGCGTGGCGGCAGTGGTGTTTGACCGGCCGCAGGCCCGCAACGCCATGACCTGGGCGATGTATCAGCAGCTTGGCAAGATCTGCAGCCAATTGCAGACTGACGAAAGCGTGCGCGTGGTGACTTTTCGGGGCGCCGGTGGCGAAGCTTTCGTTGCCGGCACGGACATCGAGCAGTTTCAGGCTTTTCAAAGCGGCGAGGACGGCGTGGCTTACGAAGCCCGGATTGATGCATGCATTGGCCAGCTTGAAGCGCTGCCAATGCCCACTGTCGCGGTGATTGAGGGCTGGACCGTCGGCGGCGGCTTGGCGATTGCCACCGCTTGCGACTTTCGGATCGCAACGCCCGCCTCGCGTTTTGGCGTGCCGATCGCCAAAACGCTGGGCAACTGCTTGTCGATTGCCAATCTGGCACGGCTGCGTTCTGTCTTTGGCACCCAGCGCGTCAAGCGCATGCTGATGCTGGCAGAAATCCTCAGCGCCGAGGAGGCTTTGGCCTGCGGCTTTCTGGGCCAGGTCTGCACACCCGCCGAGTTGGACGCGCAGGTCGCCAGTCTGTGCGAGCGGCTCGCAGCGTTGGCGCCGGTGACGCAATGCGTGGCCAAAGAAGGCTTTCGGCGCTTGCTGGCGCAGGACTTACCAGGCGATGAGGACTTGGTTCGCCGCTGTTACGGCAGCCACGATTTTCGTGAAGGGGTGGCGGCTTTCATGGCCAAGAGAAGGCCGGTTTGGACCGGTTATTGACGGTAGCAAGCCATGCGTCAAGACACGAAAGTCCAGCTCCCTTTATAGTGGTGCTCGACTTTTCAATTTTTGGCAGCTGCTGTGATTTTTTCTTAAGTCAGCAGTTGCCTCGACAACCTTTGGATTTGCCTTGATGTCAAGCACCACGCTCACTGCCGATACTTCTTTTTCACCATCTTCCACACCCAGCGCTGACTCAGCCGCCCGCTTCGGCAGCGGTCAGTCGGTGCGCCGACTGGAAGACGACAAGCTGCTGGTCGGGGCCGGCCAGTTCACGGCTGACGTCAGCCCGGTTGACCAAGTTCACATCTTCTTTTTGCGCTCGCCTTATCCGCACGCCCGCATTGTCTCGCTCGACAGCACGGCCGCGCTGGCCATGCCCGGGGTGCTGCACATCGTCACCGGCGCTGACTTGGTGGCCGCTGGCGTCAAGCCGATTCCTGGTTCGGTTTTTCCGCGAATTGACCCCTTGCCCTGTGCCGCTCCGCTGCGCCGCGCGCTGGCCCACGAGCGTGTGCGCTTTGTCGGCGAAGCGGTGGCCGCCGTGGTGGCGCTCAGCCTGCAGCAAGCGCGTGACGCCGCCGAGGCGATGGAGGTTGACTACGCAGAACTGCCGATGGTGGTGAACTTGAACGATGCCACGGCTGCCGGCGCGCCCGTGCTGAGCGACCAAGCGCTTGACAACATCGCTGGTGAAACGCGCTACGGCAGCGTGCAGGCCACGGCGCAGGCTTTTGCCCAATCCGTCCACGTGGTCAAGCTCGACCTCGTCAACCAGCGGCTGTCGGCTTTGTGCCTGGAACCGCGCACAGTGCTGGCCGTGCCGGACCCGGCGACCGGGCGGTTGACGATCCGCATGAGCACGCAAATGCCGTCGGGTGTGCGCAATTCGATCTGCGATTTGCTGGGCATTGAACGCGCCGATGTGCGCGTGTTGGTCGGTGATGTCGGCGGCGGTTTCGGCATGAAGACCGGCGTTTACCCGGAAGACTTGGTGATTGCTTTTTGCGCCCGCGCTTTGCAACGCCCGATCAAGTGGGTCGCCGACCGCAGCGAAGAGTTCATTTCCGCCACGCATGGCCGTGACCTGCAGACGCAAGCCGAATTGGCGCTCGACGCCAGCGGCAAGATTCTCGCGCTGCGGGTCGCCTCACTGGCCAATGTGGGCGCATACCCGACCGGCACCGGTGTGGCCATCCATCTGTTGATCGGCCCTTGGGTACAGACCAGCGTTTACGACATTCAGACCATTGATTTCCATTTCAAGGCGGTGTTGACCAACACCTCGCCGACCGGCGCTTACCGGGGTGCAGGTCGGCCTGAAGCGATCTTCAGCATGGAGCGCTTGATGGACGAAGCCGCGCGGCAGACCGGCATCGACCGCATCGCCTTGCGCCGCCGTAACTTCATTGCCCCAGCGCAAATGCCGTACAAAAACCCGATGAGTCAGACCTACGACTGCGGTCAGTTTGAATCCATCATGGACCAAGCGCTGGTGCTGGCCGACTGGTCTGACTTTGCAAAGCGGGCTGCAGATTCAGCCCAGCGCGGCTTGTTGCGCGGCCAAGGCATCGCCACGTTCCTCGAGTGGACGGGCGGCAATGCGCTGGAAGAAACTGTCACGGTGGCGGTGCAGGCCGACGGCATGATCGAGGTTTTTTCCGCCGTCAACGGCATGGGGCAGGGCATCTTGACCTCGCTTGCGCAGTTGGTGGTCGACGCCTTTGGCGTGCCAATTGAACAAGTCCGCGTGGTGTTGGGTGACACCGACCGCGGTGACGGTTTTGGCAGCGCCGGTTCGCGTTCGATCTTCACCGGCGGCTCGGCCATGCGCGTCGGCGCTGACCAGACCATCGCTGAAGCCAAGCGCCTTGCGGCGCTGGAGTTTGAAGCTTCAGTGCAGGATATCGAGTACCGCAACGGCCGCCTGCAAGTGATCGGGACCGACCTCAGCACCGACATTTTTGCGCTGGCTGGCCGGCAAGCCGAGCAGCGTATTTTCATGAACTCGACCACCGCTGCGAGCGGCCCAAGTTGGCCGAACGGCTGCCACATCAGCGAGGTCGAAATTGACCCGCTGACCGGCCATGTGGCGGTGGTGTCTTATGCCTCTGTCAACGACGTCGGCCGGGTGGTGAACCCGATGATCGTGCGCGGTCAGCTGGACGGCGGCGCGGTGCAAGGCATCGGCCAGGCGCTCTACGAGCAAGTGGTCTACGACCGCGAAACCGGCCAACCGCTGACCGGCAGTTTGATGGACTACGTTGCCCCGCGGGCTGAAGACTCGCCGGTCTTCAAGACCGAAATGGACAGCTCCGTGCCTTGCCAAAACAATGCGCTCGGCGTCAAAGGCGTGGGCGAGCTCGGCACCATCGGCGCCACCCCTGCGGTGGTCAATGCGGTGGCCGATGCCTTGTCCCGCGCCGGCATGGCGGCCAAAGCGCCGTTGCTGCAAATGCCCTTGTCGTCGGCCCGGGTCTGGGCTTTGATGAACGCGGACAGCTAGATTCATCTTCGGCGCTGGCGGCCTTGAATGCGTTCAATTTGCTGCAGTCTGGTGAGCCCTTTAAACCCAACACGAAAATAAAAATATGACCGACCCGAAAATCAAGCACGCGCAAGACTACGCCGACGGCATGCTGAACCGTCGCCGCATCTTGGGCAATGCCTGGGTCGATAAATCGCTGCTCAACGTCAACGACTTCAACGGCGAATTTCAGAACCTGATCACGCGTTATGCATGGAACGAGGTTTGGGGCCGTCCAGCCTTCGGCGACAAAACCCGACGCCTGATGGTGCTGTCGACCATGATCGCGCTCAAAGCCTTCGAGGAGTTTGCCTTGCATGTGCGGGCGGCTTTGGACGGCCCGCCTGAGTCGCGTTTGTCACCCGCCGACATCAAGGAGGTGATTTTGCAGGCGGCGATTTACTGCGGTGTGCCCGCCGCCAACCATGCGTTTTCGATCGCCGGTGCGATCTTGCGTGAAAAGGGATTCATGTTGCCTGCTGACGCGACGCCATCGCCCAAACTGCATTGGGTTCGCGAGGGCCAAGGCCCGGTGGTGATGCTCAGCCACGCGCTGGGTTGCGACCTCAGCATGTGGGACGCAGTGGCGGAACGCCTGCAGCAGCGCTTCACGGTCCTGCGCTATGACGCCCGTGGTCACGGTCAATCCGCCGCGCCGGTCGGGCCGTACAGCATGGCGATGTTGGCCGACGACGCGGCTGCGCTCATCACGGCGCAGGCCACAGGCCCGGTGCATTTCGTCGGCCTGAGCATGGGCGGCATGACGGCGCAGGCACTGGTCGCTCGGCATCCGCAACTCGTCAAGAGCATCACGATTGCCAACGCCGCGCTGGTTTACGGTGAACCCGCTGCGGCCATGTGGCAGGCCCGCATGGACACGGTGCTCCAGCAAGGCGTTGCCGCCGTGGCCGAAGGCGCGATCCAGCGCTGGTTCACGCCAGAGTTCATTGCCGACACGGCGGGTGGCGGCGCGGCGCGCGTGGCCATGCTGCGTCAAAAACTCGAAAAAATAGCGCCAGAGCCTTATGTCGCCAGTTGTGCTGCGATCGCTGAGATTGACTTTCGCGACAGCAACCCGCGCATCAGCTGCCCCACGTTGGTCATCGCCGGCAGCCGCGACGAAGCCACGCCGCCCGCCCTGTCGGAAGCGATTACCAGCAGCATCAGAGGCGCAAAACTGGTGACCTTGCCTGCGGCGCATTTGAGTGCAGTCGAGATGCCGCAAGCGTTTGCGGCTTTGCTGGAAACGTTTGTTGATGGCGTAAAGTAGTCGATCGTTGTCACGGCTTCAAGGCCGTTGACAATTCAGACCATGGCTGCTAATTCCCACTACCCGGTTGACGAGCGCGAGGTCGAGCTCAACGCGATCCGTGCGCAAGGTGCGGGCGGGCAAAACGTCAACAAGGTGTCTAGCGCGGTGCACTTACGCTTTGACATTGCGGCGTCGTCGCTGCCCGTCGAGATCAAGGAGCGCTTGCTGTGCCTGAGCGACAGTCGCATCACGCAGGATGGGGTGTTGGTGCTGAAGGCGCAGCAGCACCGTACGCAAGAGATGAACCGCAGCGACGCGCTGGCCCGATTGCAGGAGGTTGTCGACAGCGTGGCGATACCGCCGAAGGCTAGGCGCGCCACCAAACCGACTTATGGTTCAAAGCAGCGGCGACTCGAAGGCAAGAGCCAGCGCGCCAGCATCAAAAGCTCACGTGGCAAGGTGCAGGACTGAGGCGGGTATAAAGGTGGCATGACATTTGTAACCGATTCTTCCCCCAAGGCTTCTTCAGAAGCCTCGCAAGACTTTCAACCAACCCCACTGTCCCAGAGCGTCGAGTACGCCCAAGTCTTGAAGGCTGCGCGCCGCGTGCTCACGCCCTGCGGAACAGGTCAGCTGGTCTGGCATGTATGGGGCGAAAAGGACGCTGACCCAGCGTTACCACCGCTGGTGCTGCTCCATGGCGGCAGCGGCAGCTGGAGCCATTGGCTGCGCAATCTGCTGCCGCTGGCGGCCTCTGGGCGCCGAGTTTATGTGCCAGACCTGCCGGGTTTTGGCGACTCGGCTTTGCCGGTCAATGGCGTTGACGTTGACAGCGTTCCGGAGCCCTTGGAGGCGGGATTGGCGCTGTTGTTGGGCGACACCGCTTGCGACCTGATGGGCTTTTCTTTTGGCGGCATGACGGCCGGTTTGCTGGCGCATCGATTTCCAGCTCGGGTGCTGCGGCTGATCTTGGTCGGTGCGCCCGGCTTTGGTATCCAGCCGTTGGTGCCGTTCAAGCTCAAGGGCTGGCGCCATCTGCCCAGCGATTCTCAGCAATGCGTTGCGCATCGCCACAATCTGCTGGCCTTGATGTTGCACGACCCTGCCGCTGTCACGCCGCTGGTTTGCCAACTGCAGGCGGCAAATGCGGCGCGTGACCGCATGCCCGGACGGCGTCTGTCACGCACCGACATCATCGCCCGTGCACTGCCCGAGATTCAATGCCCGCTGTATGTGCTGTATGGCGACCAAGATCCGTTTTATCGGGGGCAAGTTGCGCTGTATGCTGCTGCACTGCAAGCCGCACCCAAGTTCAGGGCCTTGCGCGAAATTCAGGCTTCAGGCCACTGGGCTCAGTTCGAGCAGTTTGCGGCTTTCAATGCGCAAGTGCTGGCCATGCTGGGTGAGCCGATTCAACCCAGCAGCTTTCGATGACTGCTGAGTCCATCGCCTCTCACTTCTCGATCGCCAGCAGCTCGACCTCAAAGGTCAGCGTGGCGTTTGGCGGTACCACGCCGCCGGCACCGCTGCTGCCGTAGGCGGTGGCCGGTGGGCAGGTCAAGGTGGCTTTGCCGGCGACCTTGATTTTTTGCAGGCCTTCGGTCCAGCAAGGCACGACCCGGTTCAGCGGAAAGGTGGCGGGCGTGCCGCGCTTGTACGAGCTGTCGAATTCTGTGCCGTTGGCCAGTGTGCCGCGGTAATGTACTTTGACTGAATCCGAGGCTTTGGGGGTGGCGCCGGTGCCGTCTTGGGTGTGCGTCACCTTGACGCCGGACGGCAGGGTTTCGGCCGGGGCGACAGCAAAGGCGCTGGCACTGACGAGGGTCAACGCGGTAAAAACAGGAGCGAGGCGTGAGGTCAAAATTTTGTCCATAGAGTGCTTGAAAAGGTGAATGAATTCAGTCGGTGGTTGTCACTGGTCAAGCGTAGTCTGCCACCGGCACGCAGCTGCAAAACAGCTTGCGGTCGCCGTAGACATTGTCGACGCGGCCCACGGGCGGCCAGTACTTGGCTTGCTTCAGGCTGGCCAGCGGAAAGCCGCCGATTTCGCGGGAATAAGGTCGACTCCACTCTGCGCCCAGCAAGCTGGCAGCCGTGTGCGGCGCGTGTTTCAGCGGGTTGTTGTCTTGCGGCCAGCCGCCGTTTTCGATCACGCGGATTTCATCTCGAATGGCGATCATGGCGGCGATGAAGCGGTCAATCTCGGCCAAGCTTTCGCTTTCGGTCGGCTCCACCATCAAGGTGCCGGCGACTGGAAAACTCAGTGTGGGTGCATGAAAACCGTAGTCCATCAAGCGCTTGGCAACGTCTTCGGCGCTGACGCCGCTGCTCTCTTTCAAGGGCCGCAAGTCCAGAATACACTCGTGAGCGACGCGGCCGTTGGCACTGGCGTAGAGCGTGGGGTAATGGTCTTTCAGGCGAGCGCTGATGTAGTTGGCGCTCAAGATGGCGACTTCTGTTGCGGCTTGCAAACCCTCTGGCCCCATCATGCGGCAGTACATCCAGCTGATCGGCAGCACGCCCGCATTGCCCAGCGGTGCCGCTGAAATGGCGCCAACGCCGTTGACCGGGTAACCCGCCGTGGCATGGCCGGGCAGGTAAGGCACGAGGTCCGCGACCACGCAGACCGGGCCCACGCCCGGGCCGCCGCCGCCATGTGGAATGCAAAAGGTTTTGTGCAAATTGAGGTGGCTCACATCGCCGCCAAATTCGCCCGGTGCGGCCACGCCGACCAGCGCATTCATGTTGGCGCCGTCGACATACACGCGGCCGCCGTGCGCATGCACCAGCTGGCAGAGTTCCTTGACCTGGGTTTCAAACACGCCGTGGGTGCTGGGGTAGGTGATCATCACCGCTGCCAAGTTGGCGCTGTGCTGCTCGCACTTGGCTTGCAGGTCGGCCATGTCGACATTGCCTTCTGCGTCGCAGGCGGTGACGACCACGCTCAAGCCAGCCATTTGTGCGCTGGCCGGGTTGGTGCCGTGAGCAGACGACGGGATCAGGCAGATGTTGCGATGGCCTTGGCCGTTGGCGTCTAAGTAAGCTTTGATGACCAGCAGGCCGGCGTACTCGCCTTGCGATCCGGCGTTGGGTTG
Source organism: Polaromonas sp. (assembly GCA_040400815.1). Taxonomy (GTDB): domain Bacteria; phylum Pseudomonadota; class Gammaproteobacteria; order Burkholderiales; family Burkholderiaceae_C; genus Polaromonas. The sequence continues at coordinate 48,665 of JBBAPN010000005.1, forward strand.
CAGGCTGATGCCGTCGTAACCGGTGGCTTCGCACAACCAGTCGCGCAGCTGGCGGTCGAGTTGGGCGTAGCCTTCCAGTTGGTCGTGCGGCGCAAAGGGATGCAGACCTGCAAACTCGGGCCAACTGATCGGCATCATCTCGCTGCTGGCGTTGAGTTTCATGGTGCAGCTGCCGAGCGGAATCATGCTGCGGTCCAGCGCCAAGTCTTTGTCGCTGAGTGCGCGGATGTAGCGCAGCATGCTGGTCTCTGAGTGGTGCGTGTTGAACACCGGGTGCGTCATGAACGGCGTGCTGCGGCGCAGTTCCATCGGAATCAGGGGCTCCATGCCGTTTTCAAAGTCGCTCAGACGCGGCATCGGCTCGCCTTCTTTGACGAAGAAAGACCAGAGCATTTCGATGTCGCTGCGGGTGGTGGTTTCGTCAAGCGACATACCCAAATGGTTGTTCAGGCGGCTGCGCAAATTGGCTTGCGACTGCCGGGCTTTGGCGGCGATGCTGGCAGTGGCGTCGCCGGTCTTGACGGTGAGCGAGTCAAAGGCGAAGTCGTTAACCACCACATAGCCCATTTGTTGCAGGCCACGCGCCAGAATTGCGGTGAATGCTGCAATCCGTTCGGCGATACGCCGCAAGCCTTGCGGCCCGTGGTAAACGGCGTACATGCTGGCCACCACGGCCGGCAACACCTGCGCAGTGCAGATGTTGGAGGTGGATTTTTCACGGCGAATATGTTGCTCGCGCGTTTGCAGGGCCAGCCGGTAAGTCGGCTGGCCGTGCACATCGACGCTGACGCCGACCAAACGGCCCGGCAGTGAGCGCTTGAACTCGTCCCGGCAGGCCAGGTAAGCAGCGTGTGGTCCGCCATTGCCCATCGGCACACCAAAGCGCTGCGTAGTGCCCAGCACGATGTCTGCGCCCCATTCGCCGGGTGGCGCGAGCAGCGTCAGTGCCAGCAGGTCAGCCGCCACGCAAAAGGCTGCGCCTTGGAGCGCGGCATGGCCCGCCAGCGGCCGCAGGTCGTGGATCATGCCGTTGGTGGCCGGGTACTGCGCCAGCACGCCGAAGTAGTCGCCGCTGGACATGAGTTGCGGCAAGGGCTCTGCCCAAGTGCTGACTTTGACCTCAATGCCGAGTGGTTTGGCGCGCGTTTGGATGACTTCAATCGTCTGCGGGTGGCAGTCGCCGGAGACCAAAAAGACCTGGCTTTTGCTCTTGACGCTGCGCTTGGCCAGCGTCATGGCTTCAGCCGCGGCGGTGGCTTCGTCAAGCATGGAGGCGTTGGCCACAGCCATGCCAGTCAAGTCGCAAACCATGGTCTGGAAGTTGATCAGCGCTTCCATTCGGCCTTGCGAAATCTCAGCCTGATAAGGCGTGTAAGCGGTGTACCAAGCCGGGTTTTCAAGGATGTTGCGCAAGATCACGCCGGGCGTGTGGGTGTCGTAATAGCCTTGGCCGATGAAGCTCTTGAAGACCTTGTTTTTGCTGGCCAGGGTCTTGAGTTCTGCCAGCGCTGCGGCCTCTGTGATGGCTGCCGGAATCGCCATGGCGGTGCGGCGTGCAATCGATGTCGGCACGATGTCGTCGATCATCGCGCGCCGCGAGGCGGCGCCAATGGCGCTGAGCATCAGCTTTTCATCGGCGGCGCTGATGCCGATGTGACGCGCGACGAACTCGTTGGCGTTTTCAAGTTCGCGCAGGGGCTTGGCAGATGGCATGTGTCAAAGGCCTTCTTAAAAACAAATCAACCGGCAGAAAAAGCGCCGTACGCGGTCTCGTCCATCAGCGCATCGAGCTGAGAAATGTCGGCCAGCTTGACCTTGAAAAACCAGCCGGCGCCCAGCGGGTCGGTGTTGGCCAAAGACGGGTCGTCGCGCAGGGCTTCGTTGACTTCAAGCACTTCGCCAGTCACGGGCATGTAAACGTCGGCGGCAGCCTTGACCGACTCGACCACGCCGGCGGTGGCTTTTTGGACCAGGGTGGTGCCGACTTCGGGCAAGTCGACAAAGACCACGTCGCCCAACGCGTCTTGCGCGTGGACGGTGATGCCGACGGTGGCGATATCACCTTCAATCTTGAGCCATTCGTGGTCTTCGGTGTACTTGATCATGGGGTTCTTTCTGTCAGAAAATATGAGGTTCATTGTGAACGATGTGGGCAAGACTGCTGCGTCGCCAAAGCTCAACCGCGGTGGTAGCGGCTCGCTACAAAGGGCAGGGGAATCACTTGCATGGGCACCGGCTTGCCGCGCACGATGGCGTTCAAGCGGGTGCCGAGTGCTGCATGGGCCGGCGCCACATAGGCCATGGCAATCGGCTGGTTGAGGCTCGGGCCAAGCAGTCCGCTGGTGACTTCGCCTGCGTGTTCGCCGCTAAGCGTTTGCAGTTCGGTGTGTTCGCGCACCGGCACACGTTCCAGCGCTGTCAAGCCGACGCGTTTGCGCGTGAGCAGTGTAGGGTCGGCCAATTGGGCCAGCACGGTGTCGGCACCCGGAAAGCCGCCCGCGCGTTCACCACCGATGCGTCGAATTTTTTGGATCGCCCAGTTCAGGTTGGCCTCAACCGGTGTGGTGCTGTTGTCGAGGTCGTTGCCGTACAGGCAGAGGCCGGCTTCTAGACGCAGCGAGTTGCGCGCACCCAAGCCGACCGGCTTGACTTCGGGCTGGGCTAACAAGGCGCGGGCCAAGCTGTCAGCTTGCTCTGCTGGTACCGAGATTTCAAAACCGTCTTCGCCGGTGTAGCCGCTGCGGGTGATGAAGCAGTCGCAGCCCGCCACCTGAAAAGCGCCGCCGCTCATGAACACCAGCGAGCTTACGCCAGGCGAAAGCCGCGCCAAAGCGCTCACAGCCTGCGGCCCCTGCAAGGCCAGCAGCGCCATCTCTGGCATGGGGATGACTTCGCAGCGCTGGCCGATTGTTTGCTGAATGTGCGCGATGTCGCCAAGCTTGCAGGCGCCATTGACGATCAGGAACAGGTCGCCGCCGTGGGCCACGCCGCGGTTGACAAACATCAAGTCGTCGATGATGCCGCCTGCGTCGTTCAGCAGCAGTCCGTAGCGTTGTTTGCCGATACCCAAGCCCTGCACATCCATCGGCATCAGGCTCTCCAAGGCCGCGGCGGCGTCCGGGCCGACCAGACGCAGCTGGCCCATGTGAGAGACATCAAACAGACCGGCTGCAGAGCGTGTGTGCAGGTGCTCGGCCATCAGTCCGGCCGGGTATTGGACCGGCATGCTGTAACCGGCAAACGGCACCATGCGGGCCCCGAGTTCGTTATGCAAGGCGCGCAGTGGTGTGCTGAACAGGGTTTCAGAGACTGGTGTGGACACAGGTGTTTCTCCGAAGGGGTCAAGCGCAGCATGCGCGTGATTGGTCGAATTTTAGCGCTGCAAAAAGTAATTTTTTAAACGATGCGTTGGCTTGGGTCGCTGGCGGACGCCAAGCGATGAAAGGGGTTTATTCGTGAAGTCTGATGTTTAACCATGGTGATGCCGTTTGAAAAACAGCTTCGTGTAATCGTTTCGTAATAATTTTCGGCGCATACTGATTCATGCGAACTTTGTTGGCCATTCCGATCATCCATACCGAACATGATATGGGGACCTTGCTGGAGCACATCCAACGTGAGTACGTCGCTCGCTTCGGCCAGGACAAGTGGCATGCGCATTTGAGGTCAATCGATGACGTTTGGGTTGGCATTCGTCAAATGCTCACGCTGCTGGAATTGCCTCACGTTTCGGTGCGTCTTTTTCAAGATGGTTTGCCAGTCTGCGGCAAGGAGCGGGAGATTGTTCTGGACCTGGCATCACAGGGCAGCGTCAACCACCAGCTGCTTCTGGAACTCATGACCAAAGGCGCCCAACTGGAGGGCACAGAAGATCCGGGCTTGTTGCTGCAAGAGTACCGATTTCATCAAGGGCAATTGCGAAATTCCCTGCCTGAGCAAGAACAGCAGCGGTCTGAACTGAGTCAAAAATTACTGCTGCAACGTGATCAATTCATCGCCGAGCGCATCAATGCGACCTTGCGCGTGGGCGAAATTGGCTTGTTGTTTTTGGGTTTGGCGCATGCAGTCAATGCTTTTTTGGATGCAGATATTTTGGTCAAACCCTTGCTTGCGTCGCTCCATGAAAAAAGGCTGCAAGCGGTGTTTTGATGGCCAACAATGGCTTTGAATGGCAGGAGAAGAATACCTATCTGGGGTTTATTTTCCCTATTTGTAATTTCTTGGTACGTTAATTTTGACCCTAAATTATCAGAAAAGCATCAAAAATTCGCAACAATAACATTTCATTTGAAATATTCACAATAATTTAAATGTATTAATATAAATGTGGATTGGCATTGCTATTGCTAACTTATAAATGGCCTGCAGCAAGGCGACACAGTGACCCGGTTGACCGGTCACTTGTCTTTGATACTGCCTTCAATGCTCACAACGGGACGGTAAATTTTGACTTATTGCGACAATCCGTCGGTGCCGTTCAGCACTCCCCACGCCATCAGCAAAGTGCTGATCGTGGACGATCTGCCAGACGCGCGTTGGATACTTTCCACCCTCATGCGGCAGCTTGGGTTGACATCTATCGAGGCCGTCAATGGCGAGGCGGCCTTGCGCCACATACGAAATGGTTCGCCTGACTTAGTGCTGCTGGATGTTGGCTTGCCAGACATGAATGGCTTTGACGTGCTGGCGCTGATCAAAGACCTGGACAAAACGCTCCCTGTGGTTTTAATCACAGGGCAGGGCAACATGCAAGATGCGGTTCGCGCCATACGCAGTGGTGCTTTTGACTATATTTCAAAGCCATTCAGCAATGAAGTCGTTGCGCTCACTGTGCGCAACGCTTTGGCCGAGCTGGAAGCCAAGCGGCAAGTCAGGCAGATCCGCCACAAGTCGCTGCTGCCCAATTCATTGGTTGACAAGATGGGTCACAGCGATGCGGTGCTGGCGATTCAGACCGAAGTCAACCGTGTGTCGCGTACCAATTTTTCGGTGTTGGTCACGGGGGAATCTGGAACGGGCAAGGAGCTGGTGTCGCACGCGATTCATGCCTCAAGCTCGCGCTCTGGGCAAACCTTCGTTGCGCTTGACTGTGGCTCGATCCCAGATACCTTGATTGAGAGTGAACTTTTTGGCCATGAAAAGGGGGCTTTCACAGGCGCCTACCAGTCCAAATTGGGCGCCTTTGAGCTGGCAGCTGGCGGGACAATTTTCCTCGACGAAATTGGCAATTTGCCGTGGTCTGTGCAGGGCAAGCTGTTGCGTGTCCTGGAGACGCGGCGGGTCCACAAAATCGGCAGCAGCAAAGAGCAGGCGCTCGACTTTAGAGTCGTTGCGGCCACCAACGCTGATTTGCTGGCCATGGTCGAGAAAAAAACTTTCCGCGGCGACCTGTACCACCGGCTGGCCGAGTACACCATCAACGTGCCGGCTTTGCAGGAAAGAAAAGAAGACCTGATTTTCTTGGTTGAGCGCTTTTTGACGCAGACCAACAAGGAGTTGGGTCGGCAAGTACAAGGGCTGAATGCTGCTGCCTGGAGCTTGATCCACGCCTACAGCTGGCCCGGCAATGTGCGCGAGTTGCGCAACCAGTTGCGCCGTGCAGTGCTGATGTGCGATGAGCCAGACGGCATGATTTCACCGAAATATTTGGGTGTCATGGGTGCGCGTTGCACACCACCCGAAAAACTGATTTTTTCAGCTTCCATCCAGGTGACGGTAGCGGGCGAAAAATGGGCGGCTCAAGCACTCGGCAGTGCCAGCACACTGCTGGCCTCGGCAGCAGAATTACTAGCCTCTGGTGCCGACATGCCGTTAAAAGACTTGATCGAGCGCGTCAGTGCGCCGGTCGAAAGGTCAATTCTGCTGCAAGTCCTGTCGCTGACGCAATACAACAAGGCTAAAGCTTCTCGAATCCTTCATGTCGACTACAAAACACTGCACAAAAAGCTGAAGGAACATTCGATTTCGACTGCGCAGTCCGTCAAGGAATAAAGACGGCGGGGAACGAGCCTGACTCGAATGCAGCTGGATTTTTAAAAATCAACAAGGAGCTTAGAGCATGACTGACAACACGCGGAGCGATAAATTCACACAAGGTAAAGAGCGTCTCGAGGAGATTGGGCGTCGAATGGGCTCTATTTTTGGGGACAAGTCCAAAGCAGCTGAGCCGGGTGGTTTTTTTTCAGGGTTGGGTGCCTTGGTCGAGCAACTGGGTGTCTTGGTTGAGCAGGCTGAAAAAAATGGTGCGGTTGTCAGCCAATCAGGCAAAGTCAATTTTGGCTCCGCGCCCAAAACCAAGGGTGTTTACGGCTTCACGGTCAAGTCTGCGGTCGGCGACACGCCGGCCAAGGTCGAGCCTTTTGGCAATCTTCGCCGGGGCGATGACGGCAAGTTGGTGGCCGTTCACGAGGTCCGTGAGCCGATGGTCGATGTGTTCGATGAACCGAACCGTTTGCTGATCGTCGCCGAAGTTCCGGGGGTCGAACCCGGCAATGTCCAGCTTGAAATACACGACGATATTTTGTTGATTTCGATCGAAAAGGGCGAGCCTAAATACCGGCGTGAGGTGCTGTTGCCGGCTCTTTTTTCGGCAGACAAAATAAGCTTTCAGTGCCGCAATGGCGTGCTTGAAATTCAGCTGCGCAAAGGCGCAGGTACGCAGCCATGAAGAACCTGAAAGACGGCGCTGTGAGTCTGAAAGTCAGCGAGGCTTTGAGCAAAGATGTGGGCCGGGCTTTGGCCCGCATGGACCCAGCTGACATGCTGGCCTTAGGCGCCGAGATCGGTGACATTGTCGAGATCGTCGGCAAACGCCGCACGGTTTGCAAGCTGATGCCGGCCTTCATGGCCATGCGGGGCGGGGCCAAAGTCCAGATCGACGGCCTGTCGCGCGTCAATGCCGGTGTGGCACTTGATGATGCTGTGGTGGTTAAAAAGACCGTGGCCCAAGCCGCTCAGCGCATCGTTTTGTCGCCCACCACCAATGGTGTCTCTGACCGCGACTTGGCTTACATCGGCACCCGGCTCGACGGCTTGTCGGTGCTGGAAGGCGACCGCATCCGCGGCACTTTGTTCGGCAGCCGGTCTTTGGATTTTTTGGTCCGCGAAACAGTTCCCAAGGGCGCTGTGCTGATCGCACCCCAAACCATCCTGACAGTCGGTACGGCATTGGCAGACAGCAAAACCCAGGCCTCTGGTCGGCAGACTTTTTCGTATGAAGACATTGGGGGCTTGAAGCGGGAAGTTCAGCGGGTGCGCGAGATCATTGAACTTCCTTTGCGTTTCCCAGAGGTATTCACCCGGCTCGGCATTGACGCGCCCAAAGGGGTTTTGCTTTACGGCCCGCCGGGTTGCGGCAAGACCTTGATTGCGCGAGCCGTCGCTCACGAAACCGATGTCCGGTTTTTTTCAATCAGCGGTCCTGAGATCATGCAGAAGTTTTACGGCGAGTCCGAAGGCTATCTGCGCAAACTTTTTGACGACGCCAGCAAGCAAGCGCCGAGCATTATTTTCATTGACGAGATTGACTCGATCGCCCCCAAACGCGAAGACTTGGGCGGCGAACACCAGGTCGAGCGGCGCGTCGTCGCCCAGTTGCTCAGTCTGATGGATGGGTTGAAAGCGCGCGGCCAAGTCATTGTGATTGCCGCCACGAACATTCCCAACGCGCTTGACCCGGCTTTGCGCCGCCCCGGTCGGTTTGACCGTGAAATCGCCATCCCTATTCCGGATCGCCATGGCCGCCAAGCCATTCTCGAGATTTACACCCGCGGCATGCCCTTGGCCGAGGATGTCAATTTGGCCCATTTGGCCGACTTGACGCACGGCTTTGTCGGGGCAGATTTAGAAGCCTTGTGCCGCGAAGCCGCGATGATCTGTTTGCGCCGAATATTGCCGGAAATTGACTTCGCCCAAGCGTCGATTCCTTATGAGTCGCTCGACAAGTTGGCACTTGGCAAGGACGACTTTTCAGCCGCTTTGCGGGAAGTCGAGCCGTCCGCCTTGCGCGAAGTGTTTGTCGAGGTGCCCAACACGACTTGGGATGATGTCGGCGGGCTAGAACAAGCCAAGCAACTGCTGCGTGAACTGCTCGAATGGCCGCAACAGTACGCCGCCTTGTTTCAAGAGGCTGGCCTCAAACCGCTCAAGGGCGTGCTGCTGTGCGGCCCACCGGGTTGCGGAAAAACACTGTTGGCGAAAGCGGCAGCCAGTGCCACGCAAGTTAACTTTATTTCAGTCAAGGGGCCGGCCCTGATGTCCAAGTACATCGGCGAATCAGAGCGCGCTGTGCGAGAGATATTCCACAAAGCCAAGCAGGCCACACCGTGTTTGATTTTCTTTGACGAAATCGACGCGCTGGTTCCGCGGCGTGGCAGTGGTGCCTCAGATGCTGGCGTCAGCGAGCGCGTGGTCGGGCAGTTTTTGGCCGAACTGGACGGGCTCGAAACGCTCACCGGTGTGACGGTTTTGGCCGCCACCAATCGGCCGGACATGGTTGATCCGGCGTTGCTGCGCCCGGGTCGGTTTGACCGGGTGGTGCAGATTGCGTTGCCCACCCAGGCCGAGCGATTGGCGATATTGCGCGTTCATGTCAAAGACAAACCGATCGCCGCAAGCGTTAACTTGGAAACACTGGCCGCCAACACGGAAGGTTTCACGGGTGCCGATCTCGGCAGCCTGTGTGATCGCGCTGCCATGCAGGCTGTGCGGCAAAAAATTGCCTCAGAGCAGGGCAGGGCCGACTCCAACGAAAAACCAACCCAGTCAGCACTGAGCATCGATGACGCCCATTTTTCGGCCGCACTGAGTCAGGCCAGCGTGTGATCAGCGCAGCGGCCGACCCAGTGTCAACCATCGGTATTTATTTGTACGGCTTGGCCCGGCCAGAATGCTTGCTCAGTCTCGACAACATCGCCGGTTTGGGTTTGCAGACTGCGGACAGTGGGACGGGTCTTGTGGTTCAGACCCCTGTGACTGCACTGGCTTGCGGCGGCACGCAACCAACCGTGATCGCACTCATCAGTGAAGTGACGATTGCTGATTTTTCGGAAAGTAACTTGCAGACCTTGTCGTGGGTCGGCGCACGCGCCGGTCAGCATGAGGCCGTGGTGGCCGCGGCCATGCATGCGGCCACCGTTTTACCGGTGAAATTCGGGACGATTTTTCGCAGCATTGAAAGTCTCCAACAGTTCATGGAGAAGCATGGTTTGGCCATTGATGAGGCGCTGGGTTCGCTGCGCGGCAAGGCTGAATGGAGCGTCAAAGGTTACTTGGTAGAGGCGCAGGCCCGCGAAATATTCGCAGCACAAGACCCCGTGATTGCCAGTCGGCGCGCGGCTTTGTCGGATTCGCCGGGTGCGCGCTACATGCAACAAAAGCAAATCGCTGCGCTCGCAGAGTCGGCCCTCGAAAACGGGGTGACACGGCTGGCGCATGACTTGCTGCAGGGGTTGCAGGCACGCGCCGAGGCGTCGCGTGTCTTGCGTTGCCACGCCAGCAAGGTGACTGGCCGGCCCGAGACAATGATTTTCAATGCGAGTTTCTTGTTGTCTGAAGAATCGCTGGCCGACTTTCAGCGGGGCTTTGCTGCACAGCAGGAGGCTTTTGAGGTGATCGGTTTAGCGCTTGAGTTGCGAGGGCCTTGGCCGCCTTACAACTTTTGCCCGGACCTTTCGGGGGCATCTTTGTGAATAAATTGGAAGCTGCCAATTTGCTTGCAGCGGTTGCTGGACAGGCCTCGCCTGGCTCTCAGAAAGAGGGCTGGTATGAAAAGCTTTACAACATGTTGTGGCGCAACATCCCGTTCTCTTTGATTTTGATCGACCCGTCCTTGCGCGTCACGTCAGCCAACTGGAACTTCATTGAGAAGGCCCGCCGCTCGCAGGCCAACACCCTTGGCATGCGAATTCGCGATATTTTTCCAGATGCTATTTTGGAATTCACGCAGCTAGAAGCGAAAATTCGCAGCGTCTTTGAAACTGGCCTGACCCTGCCCGGCGCCAACATGACATACCGCGCACCCGGCATTCCGATGCGGGTTTATTTCTACACCGTGATTCCGATCAAGTCGGGCCGGGTGGTTGAGCACGCCATGCTGGTGTTGGACGATGTGACTGAAAAAGTGCAGATGAGCGCCAAAGCGCGGATGGACGAACGTTATTTGGCCAGCGTCGTCGAAAGCGCCAATGACTTGGTGATCTCGACCGACCCGCAAGGCTTCATCACCAGTTGGAACCCGGCTGCAGAACGTATTTCAGGTTATCGGATTGAGTTGGTGCGCGGCCGTTTATTGAGCGAGTTGTGTCAGTCCTCGCAGGGCAAAGACCTCGAAGCCATCATTCATCGATTGGTGCATGGCGGTGTGGTGGACATCAGTGAGCTCAATTTGATCGCTCAATCCGGCGTCTTGATCCCGGTGGACTGGTCGTTTTCTCCGATCTTCGACGATGCCGGAAAAATCAGTGGCATGGTCGCTGTCGGGCGTGATTTGTCTGAGCGCCGGGCACTTGAAAAACACCTCTACCAAACCGAGAAATTAGCCGCCTTGGGCGTCATGGCCGGCGGCATTGCGCATGAACTGCGCAACCCTTTGTCGGTGAGTTTTTCAGCCGCGCAGTTTTTACTCGACCCCAGTGCTGACCCCGCCTTTCGCCAAGTCTGCGTTGAAAAAATACTCGAAGGCATTGATCGCTCTTCCATGATCATTGAGAATTTACTTCGCTTTGCCAGGCCATCGTCGGGCAACCATACAGAAGCTGTGAACCTGATCACACTGGTCAGCGAAACAGTCAAAATACTTTTGCCGCAAGCCAAGTTGCAAAAAATTAACTTGGTCGAGGCGTATGCACTGAGCCAGGTGCCGATCGTTGGCAACGCCAACTTGCTGCAGCAAGTCATCATGAATCTGGTGCTGAACGCTTTTCAGGCGATGCCGGACGGTGGTGACGTGGTGCTGGCTGTCAGGTTGGACCAAGACGACGCCCTTGTCAGCGTGCAAGACGCCGGGGCGGGTATTTTGGCGACGGACATCGAGCGAATTTTTGACCCCTTTTTCACCACGCGGCCAGCGGGTCAAGGCACGGGTCTGGGTTTGTCTATTTGCCACACGATCGTGAAGCAACACCTCGGTTCTATCTCCGCACTCAGCAACGTCAAAGCGGCCGGCACGACCTTCATTGTTCGCCTGCCACTGGCCATAGATCAGTGATGTCTGCGGCCGTCACGGTGTTGGTGGTTGATGACGAGCCTGATGTGCGCTGGGCATTGCAGATGATGTTGCTCAGTCACGGTTTTAACGTGGCCTTGGTTGGCAGTGGCGCCGAAGCCTTGCGCTGGCTGCAGCAACAGAGCTGTCACGTGATGTTGCTAGACGCCAAACTCGGTGATGTGGAAGGCATCGAGCTCGCCCGCCAGATACGGCAATCGACAACATGCGTTGCGCCGATTATTTTGGTTTCGGGTTATTTTTACAAAGACGACAGCGTGATCCAGCTTAATTTGCGGGCGGCTGTGATCTCGGCTTTTGTCACCAAACCCTTTCGACACGACGACATCCTCAAAGCCATTCAAGGCGTGTTGCTGGCAGGAAAATCTGGCGCACCTAGGGATCTCAATACCTAGTTTTTTTAACGTATGCGGCAACCGATGTGTGGCAGCGTCCCCAAAGCACTCTGCAAATCTATTTTATGGCTTTTTTAACGTGAAATTCATTAGTTTTAAGCGGCTACAGACGGCTGACGCAGCTTGGCACAGCTATTGCAAACACTCCTTTAGACGAAGGGTCTAACCCCGTACTTCGTGCCAAAAAATTCGTAAATCAGGGGAGTTATTGTTTGGAGTAAAAAAATGGCAAAAGTACAGAAGTCGACCGACTCATCCAGCTTGGCTGAAGTCGTAGACCGCATCCTTGACAAAGGTATCGTGATTGACGCTTGGGTCAAAGTTTCTCTGGTGGGCATTGAGTTGCTGTCGATCGAAGCACGTATCGTGATCGCATCGGTTGAAACGTACCTCAAGTACGCTGAAGCCATTGGCCTGACTTCCAGCGCTGCAGCTCCGGCCTAATCAGCCAGACTTTGTTGTCTTTTCTGCCGGGTGAAGGTGACTTCACCTGGCAGTTTAGGCAACTCAAGATTCTCGTTCTTGCAGTTGAGTCGCAAATCAGAGCAGTTTCATACTGCCGCCGATGGGTTGTACGCCCAGCCTAACAGGAGAAAATTCACATGAATAATTTGAGTGCCCAAATGGTTGAGTTGATGCGCGGCATTGCAAGCGACACGCTTGAGCGAAAAAAAGCCGTCAGCGAGATCAAAAAACAGACCGCCAGCACCTTGCTCGCGTTTGACCAAGAGCGTACCGCGATGGCCGGTGCGTTGAAATCCAGTTTGATGGCGGACCGCGCCAGTCGCTCCGTAGAAGTGCTTGAAATTCGCGTCAACGCGAGCAAGATGAGCTTGGCGTTTCGCGACGAGCATGGCCGCATGGGTCACAGTTTGCGGCAAAGTCTGGTTGAGACAAAATTGTCCGTCGTCGACGCGGTCACGGCTTTGCGAACCGAATTTTTCAAAGAGCGCGCAGCCTTCAACAAGACCCATCGCCAAATGTCACGGCAGCAACGCAAGGCCTTGCTCAAAGACCGCGCAGACCGCACTCACGCGGTCGAGAAATTGATGAACTCATTCACCAAATCTCACCAACACATGGCTAAAACGCAGCGCACAAGCTTGCTCAAAGGCCGCCAAACCCGCGCCCATGACGTGGTCGCTTTGATGCGCAGTTTTCATGCCCGCAGCGCTGGCGTGTCACCTGTGGCAGTGGCAGCGCCTAAGCCTCTCAAGTTGTCGGTGACGCCGGAAGTGCCGACACCCGTGCTGGTTTTAGCGCCCGTGCTGATGGCCGCACCTGTGCTGGTTCAAGCGTCCGTGCCCGCAGCCGTTGAAACCCGCATCAAAGAGCCATTGAGTACTTTCAATTGGTCGCGCGCTGTGCAGGACAAGTCAGCGCCAGCGGCAGGTGTTTCGGTGAGCCAAGAACCCAGCTTGTTCGTCGATCAGGTCGCCGAAGTGGTGGTTGCGCTGAAGCAGGCGCACGTGCCTGAGTCAGTGAAAGTTGAAGCGCCGCGAGCAGCAGCGCCTCAAGCAGCGTCTAAGACGGCGTCTAAAGCGGTGCCCGCGAAGGCGGTCGGCAAGCCCAAAAAGAAGTGAGGCTGTCACACGTGCTGCTGCTGACTCACAGGTGAGCAGCGTGGTCGACGTCGTGTGCCGGGCAAACAATCCATTTAACAAAGACAAGGGTGGGCGCAATGAGCCAAGCAGAAGAGTTAACGGTACTGACTTTAGAGAAAAAAGCCAATTTTGTAGAGACCGCTTACATTCAGGGCGTTTCTGAGCGGGCGCTCGACTACATCAAAGCCGGTTACCCGGTTCATTTGAGCGGCCCGGCTGGCACCGGCAAAACTGCCTTGGCCATGCACGTGGCGGCGCAACTGGGTCGGCAGGTTATTTTGATTCATGGCGATGACGAGTTTGGCAGCTCGGATCTGATCGGTGGCCAAACCGGTTACCGTTCTACCAAAGTGGTCGATAACTACATCAGCTCGGTGTTGAAGCAGGAAGAAACTGTCTCCAAGCAGTGGGGCGACAACCGCCTGACGACGGCTTGCAAATATGGTTTCACCCTGATTTATGACGAGTTCACCCGCTCGCGTCCAGAAGCCAACAACGTGCTGTTGTCGATTTTGGAAGAGCGTTTGCTGGAACTGCCGGACGCTCGCAACGGCGATGGCTATTTGCAAGTGCATCCGAATTTCAGCGCTATTTTCACCAGCAATCCAGAAGAGTACGCTGGCGTTCACAAGACGCAAGACGCCTTGATGGACCGCATGATCACGATCAAGGTCGGGCACCACGACTACGAAACCGAAGTCGCCATCACCCAAGCAAAGTCAGGTCTGCCTTGGCGACAATCCAAGTCGATTGTGGACATCGTCCGTGAGTTTCGGGATCTGGGCGTCAACAACGCTCGGCCGACCATTCGCGCTTGCATCATGCTGGGCCGGATTGTGGCGAATCGCCAAGGCACCGTGTCGGCAGGCGACAACGCTTTTCGAGAGCTGTGCCACGATGTGCTGAATGCCGATTGCCTGAAAGTCACGCACGGCGGAGAAGTGGCTGGCCTTGACCGGCTGGACGAAATCATCACCCGGTGTTGCCCTACGCTGCCCGCCCTGGTGCCCGTTGCGGGTGACGTAACGGCCCCGGCAACGACGCCGCAGGTGGCCAGTTTTTCCGTCTTGAACAAAAAAGGAAACCATCGTGGCCGCTGATAAAAGAGGGGTTTTAAACATTAAAACGATGGCTAGCCTGGTGGATGGCCGGCGAATCCGAACGTCTGCAGGTGCGCTGCTGGAGATGTCGATGATTGAAATGGAAAAACAACGCCTCAAAAAGGAAATGCTGCGGGCTGAGCAGCGCAGCGCTGAAATTCGTGCCCGCATGGCAGAACTCGACGTTAAGCAAGTCCGGCTGCAGTTGTTTGTGGAGCGACCCAGTGTTGACATTCAGCTCAGTGCTGCATCACTTTCTGCAGCGCAACCATTGCCGATTTTCACAGCGCCGACCGATCGCCTGAAACGCCGGCAGCTGAGTTATTGAGCCGCGTTTTAGCCCTTGTCTTTGACTTGGAGTGTGTTGACTTTGGGTTCGCTTCGAGCTGACTTTGGGTTCATTTAGGAGATTTCAAACCATGACGATTAAAACGCTGCCGGTGCGTATTTCATCCTTGAATTTCGCCTCTTTCAGGGTGGTGAGTGTGCGTGACGCGCGCGGTTTGGTTTACCTGATGCGCCGCGACATCAGCACCTTGCGAGATCTTTATGCCCAGCCATTTCTGGCCGCGGTGACAGCGCCTCGGCGTGGCCGTATTCGAAGCAGTGCGAATCTCAGGCCGTATCAATCCCACCTTTCAACGCGAAAACGCCAACATGACTAGCAACCACAAGCCAGAATCTGGCCACTACTTGTATGCCATTGCGGATGCGCTTGAGCCACATCCAGATTATGGAAACATGGGCATCAACGGTGCAGTTGTCTACACCATTTCGCAAGGTCCGGTGTTGGCCGTGGTCAGTGACATCAGTGAGAAAAGATTGCGGCCAGAGCGCAAAAATTTGGCTGCACACAACACGGTGATCAAACGGCTGATGCAAGAAACGACGGTGTTGCCGGTGGCATTTGGCACCATCGCGGGCAGCAACCAGTCGCTGGTCAAAATCTTGAAGGACAACCGTGCCACGTTTGTTGAGCAACTCAATGTGGTTCGCGGCAAGGTTGAATTAGGTCTGCGGGTGGTGCTCGATGTGCCCAATATTTTTGCCTACATGGTGAGCCGCCATCAAGAACTGGCCGATCTTCGTGACGAGGTGATGGGGCGGCAGCACGGAGCGTCCCAAAACGACAAAATTGAAATGGGTCGCTTGTTTGATCAATTGCTTCAGCAAGACCGGGAAGTGCACGCGGTCTCCGTCATCGACGTTCTGAGCAGCCGCTGCGTCGACATCAAGCAGAACCCAACACGTGCGGAAAAAGAAGTGATGCACCTGGCTTGTCTGGTTGAGCGGGGTGCATTGAAGGAGTTTGAGGACGGTGTGTTTGAAGCCGCCAAACTGTTTGACAACAACTTTGCATTTGATTTCAATGGCCCATGGGCGCCGCATCACTTTGTCAATATGTCGCTCGCAGCTTAAAAGCGTTTTATGCTGATTTTGGACAATTTATTGCTGTCGCCCTTGCTGTGGATCTTCAAGGAAATCAACGAAACAGTACAGAAGGAACAAGCCGGAGAAGCCGATGCCGTGACGCGCTCGCTCGGCGAGCTGTACATGAAACTCGAGACCGGTGCCATCACCGAGACCGAGTTTGAGTCTGCTGAATCGGCGTTGTTAGATCGGCTGGATGCGATTCGGGAGCGCACAGAAGGCTCTGATGAGATGGAAGACGATGAAGACGATGACGATAAAGACGACGACGACGACGATGAAGATGAAGATGAAGATGAAGATGAAGATGACGATGAAGATGAAGATGAAGATGAGAATGAAGACGACAGCATAAAGGGTGAAGTGGTTGCTTCTTCGGCAGACTCTCTTGGCGAATCGAATGAACAAAGAGCCCCCAAGTGAAAGACCTCATGTGTCCCGGCTTTTTGCAGGATGATGCTATGCGTCTTTTGCTTTTTGGCGGCAAGGGTGGTGTCGGTAAAACCACCTGCGCTGCAGCGGCCGCTTTGCACTTGGCGTATCAACACCCGGATCGTTCTTTTTTGTTGGTGTCTACCGACCCGGCCCATTCGTTGATGGACTGCCTGGCGGGCTCAAAGCCGCCAGCCAATTTAACCGTGCGCGAAATAGATCCGGCTGAATGTCTGGCTCGTTTTAAAGCACTGCACCAAAGCCACCTGAGCACCATAGCGTCTCGGGGTACGTTCTTGGACCAAGCTGACATTGACCAGTTAGTCGATCTGTCGATGCCCGGTCTGGACGAAACCATGGCTCTGTTGGAAATAGTCGCCTGGGTCAAGGCCGACCAGTACGCTTGCATAGTGGTCGACACCGCTCCGGCCGGCCACACCTTGCGTTTGCTGGCGTTGCCGGCCTTGATGCGCAAGTGGGTTGCTGCCTTGGACGCAATGTTGGCCAAGCATCGCTACATGGCAAACCTTTACAGGGGCCGCTACGACAAAGAGGCGGTTGACCTTTATCTGGAGCAGACTGTCGCCGAGTTGGAGCAGCTTTGGGCCTTGCTGTGTTCGGCAAAGACCTGTCGCTTTGTGCCCGTCATGTTGGCGGAAACCTTGAGTCTCAACGTGACGAAAATCATGCTGGACGAGCTCAAACGCTTGGGTTTGCCCGTCCATGAAATCGTCGTCAACCGCTTGCTGGGCAGCCCGCTGCCCTGCCCGACATGCAAGGATTGGTCTGCGCGTCAAGGCCTGGCTGTCCATGCGCTGAGCCAACAGCTGTCGCCGCATACGCTGTGGGGTTTGCCGCTGTTCAAGGCCGAAGTGCGTGGCGCGGATTGCCTTTTGGGGGTGTGGCGCACGGTTCAGCCACTGACTGATCTTGTATCGACCCGCGAAGACGCCGACCCTGGCCTGGCCTTGTACCCGCCGGACTGTTGGTCGCTGGCATTGGCGGCGCAGCCAGCGCCTTTGCCTGGCGCCTCGATCAAGCTGATGCTGTTTGCGGGCAAGGGCGGTGTCGGCAAAACCACGCTCGCCTGCGCCACGGCGTTGCGCATGACTGAGGCTCGATCGGGGCAAGAAATTTTGCTCTTCTCCATTGACCCGGCGCATTCTTTGGGGGCTTGCTTGGGGCGCGTCATTGGTCCACAGGAAACCCGCGTTGCCGTCGGCCTGACTGCGATTGAGCTGGATGCGCAGGCTGAATACGCCAGTTTGAAGCGAGACTATGCAGCCGAATTGACGGGTGTCTTCAAGCGTGAAAAAGCCCAATCGGGCGCCGCGCTGGCGTTTGACCGCGAGGTGATGGAGCGGATGCTCGACGTTGCGCCTTTGGGCTTGGATGAAATACTGGCGCTGACCCGCATTGTTGATTTGATGGACCGCAGTCGCTACGACTTGTTCGTGCTCGACACGGCGCCGACCGGTCATCTGCTTCGATTTTTGGAAATGCCGGAGCTGATTGACAAGTGGTTGAAAACATTTTTCGCCTTGTTTCTGAAGTACCGGCATATTTTCTGGCTGCCCAACATCACGCAAAAGATGATTGAGCTGTCAAAACGGATCAAAATTTTTCGCCGCTTGATGATGGACCCGCGTCAGGCCGCCTTGATAGGCGTGGCTGTCCCGACCGAGATGGCACTTGCAGAAACTGAGGATTTGCTGGTCGCCTGCAAGCGGCTGCAAATGGCGGTGCCGATCGTCTTCATGAATCTTTCCACACCCGCAACGGATTGTCCGGTTTGTTCAACCCGCCATCGGGCTCAGGCGGCCGTTCGTCAGCGTTACGCGGCGGTCTGTGCGGGTCGGCATCTTGCGCAGGTCTTCAGGCAGCCAGAGCCGCGGGGTGTTCGACCGCTGCGAGCGCTGGGATCAGCGCTCTATGCCGCCTGAGTCTGAAATTATTTGTCATTCAATGAGGGAAAACTGAAATGAAAAACGCCACTGATTTTGAAAACAATGTGTCTGCACACGATGACGAAGGCGCAACACCAACCACGACTTCGCTGACCCAGTCGACGGCGTCAGCGCCGCTCCCGATCTCGGTGCCGGCTGCAGCCGGCTCAGTGCTGCGCCAGGCCTTGCTCGGACGCTTGCTGCTGATGGCGCAGCGCTACCGCAAAGAAGGGAACTACCGCCAGGCCACAGAAATGTTCTGGACGCTGGTTCATGACCACCCGGAGACCCCAGAGGCGGCGGCGGCACAGGCCGAATTATTGGCCTTGGCTGAAGGTTATGAACGTGCGGGCAACCAGCACATGGCGCGCAGCATGTATGAAAAACTGATGGACTTGGAAGACTGACTTGGACGGTCTGTCTGCATCATGAATCTTTGGAGAGTCGTATGAGTGTGGCCTTAGACAACACAACAGCGCACAACAGTGCTTCATTGTGTGAACTGCTTGACCGCGTGCTCAACACCGGTGTTGTCGCGATGGGCGAGATCGTGATCTCAGTTGCTGGCGTAGACCTTATTTATTTGAATTTGAATCTGCTCCTGACCTCGGTTGAAACCGCCATGGTGCAATCAAAGTTGCAGCAGGAAAAGCGATGAAAGAGCACTTCCCTTTCTTATTCTCTGACGAAGCTGAAGGCGCTCAGGCCTTGTCGTCGACATCGGCCCAGCGGTCGCCGCGCATCGCACTAGACCCTGAAAGTGTCAAGAACGGGCTGGGGCAACTGGTGTTGACCTTGGTTGAGCTGATCCGTCAGTTGCTGGAAAAGCAAGCCATGCGCCGCATCGAAGGGGGCTCTTTGACAGAAGATGAAATTGAGCGGCTGGGCTTGACGTTTTTGGAGCTTGATCGGCAGATGAGCTGGTTGAAAAAAGAGTTCGGACTGACGGACAAAGACCTGAATCTCGACCTCGGACCGCTCGGAAAATTACTCTAGGCTTTGGCGCCTGGCTGGCCACAGCGGCGCCAAAACCAAAGAACTCAAAGGATAAAAAAATGGACTTAGCGCAAAAAAAACAACGCAGCATGACCCACTCCGTACAGTCCGCAACGCTGGCGGACGTGTTGGAGCGGATTTTGGACAAAGGCTTGGTCATCGCCGGCGACATCAAAATCAAGATTGTTGACATTGAGCTGCTGACGATTCAGATTCGGCTGCTGGTGTGTTCGGTCGACAAAGCCAAAGAAATGGGCATCGATTGGTGGACGACCAGCCCTTACTTGAATGCCAAGTTGGCGCAGGAGCAACCGCAGACCAGTGAGCTGTTGGCCCGCATGGCCCGCTTGGAGGCGGCGTTGCAACCGCAGTTGGTTGCAGGCTCGGTTGTCGATCAGGTTTGAAGCTTTTAAAGGCGAAATAAAAAGCGCCTGTTGCCACAGTGGGCAGCAGGCGCTTCAGCAGGCGCATTCAAAGCGGCAGTTGAAGGCCGTTACATCGTGTCGATGAAGCTGCGCAGTTTGTCGCTGCGGCTCGGGTGCTTGAGCTTGCGCAAAGCCTTGGCTTCGATCTGGCGAATCCGTTCGCGCGTCACGTCGAACTGCTTGCCGACTTCTTCCAGCGTGTGATCCGTCGACATCTCAATGCCGAAGCGCATGCGCAGCACTTTGGCTTCACGCGGCGTCAGGCTGTCGAGTATGTCTTTGACCACATCGCGCAGACCGGCTTGCATCGCCGCTTCCAGCGGAGCGGTGTTGGCGCCGTCCTCGATGAAGTCACCCAGATGGGAGTCGTCGTCGTCACCGATCGGCGTTTCCATCGAGATTGGCTCTTTGGCGATCTTCATGATCTTGCGGATTTTCTCTTCAGGAATCTCCATCTTCTCGGCCAACACACTGGCGTCTGGCTCAAAGCCGAACTCTTGCAAGTGCTGTCGCGACAGACGGTTCATCTTGTTGATGGTCTCGATCATGTGCACCGGAATCCGGATGGTGCGGGCTTGATCGGCGATCGAACGCGTGATGGCCTGGCGAATCCACCACGTGGCGTAGGTCGAGAATTTGTAGCCGCGGCGGTATTCAAACTTGTCGACCGCTTTCATCAAGCCGATGTTGCCCTCTTGGATCAAGTCCAAGAACTGCAGGCCGCGGTTGGTGTATTTTTTGGCGATCGAGATGACCAGGCGCAAGTTGGCCTCGATCATTTCTTTCTTGGCATCGCGCGAGTTGGTCTCGCCTTCGTTCATGCGCTTGTTGATGTCTTTGAGGTGCGTCAACGGCACTACCACGCGCGACTGCAGCTCGGCCAATCGAGTTTGCAATTCTTGAATCGGTGGGATGTTTCGCGCCATGACGACCGACCAAGGCTTGTTCGACGCAACTTGTTTTTCAACCCACTTCAGGTTCAACAAGTTCGGCGGGAAATCTTTGACAAAGGTTTCTTGCGGCATGCCGCACTTGTCGACAATGATGCGGCGAAGTTCACGTTCTTTTTTGCGAACGTCGAGCACTTGGGCACGCAGCAAGTCGCACAATTTTTCAATCGACTTGGCCGTGAAGCGAACCGTCATCAGCTCATCGCTGAGGGCTTTTTGCGACTTCAAGTAAGTTGGCGTGCCGTAGCCTTCTTTGTCGTAGGTCTTGTGGACTTTCTCAAAGTGCTGGGCAATTTTGTCGAAGCGGCTGAGGGCTTCTTTCTTGAGTTCTTCGAGTTTTTTGGTCAGCGCTTTAGAGCCACCCTTGCCGTCGTCGTCGTCTTCTTCATCGAACTCGTCGAAGTCTTCCTCGGCCACGTAATCGTCGGCTTCGTTGGGGTTCGAAAAACCGTCGACCACGGTGGAGATGACGATCTTGCCTTCGCGAATTTCTTCGGCCAAGCGCAAGATTTCTGCAATCGTGGCTGGGCTTTCGGAGATGGCTTCCATCATCCGCATCAGGCCGCCTTCGATGCGTTTGGCAATCTCGATCTCGCCTTCACGGGTCAGCAACTCGACCGTGCCCATTTCACGCATGTACATGCGGACCGGGTCGGTGGTGCGGCCAAACTCGCTGTCGACGGTGGAGAGCGCGGCTTCGGCTTGCTCTTCAGCTTCTTCTTCGGTGGCAACCGTCGAGCCGGTATTGTTCAGCAACAAGGTTTCGGCGTCAGGCGCTTGCTCGAAGACGGCAACGTCCATGTCGCTGAGCATGTTGACAACGACTTCGAGCGTTTCAGCGTCGACCAGTTTGTCGGGCAGGTGATCGGAAATCTCGCCATGCGTCAGGTAACCGCGCGTCTTGCCGAGCTTGATCAGAATTTTCAGCCGCTGGCGACGCTTCAACATGTCTTCTTCAGACAGCACGGCTTCGTCGAGACCGAACTCTTTCATCAGAGCGCGTTCTTTGGACTTGCTGATTTTCATCCGCAGCGGCTTGACCTTCTCGGTCGTCTCGGCCACCGGTTCGCCGACCAAGTCGTCTTCGATGTCCGACATGTCTTCATCGCCGTCACCTTTGAGGGAAGCCTTTGGCTTGCGGCCCCGCTTGGCGCCGGCGGCTGGGGAGTCGCCTTCGGCAGCCGGACTCTTGGGCGGGCGGCCTGGTTTTTTCTTGGCGGGTGCGTCTGCATCAGCGGCAGCCAGCGAGGTTTTGAGGGTGTCCTCTTGAATGGCAGCGGGTTTGGCGGTTGGGCTGGTTTTGGTCGGCACGGACGGTTCTTTCTTCAGGATCTAAACTTATTCACAACAAAGCACGGGTCGACAGATACTGCAAAAAGTGTTGCCATATTGTTTGGATGTTGCGTATCGACTCAGGCTTGAGTGATAACCGCCATGAACAAAAAGGCTTGGAACTTGTGCAGAAATCCGTGCGGGCGCTAAAAATGCCCAAACCGGATGGCTGGGCATGGTGGCAAGGTGTTTGGGCGAACATTTGGTGTGCAGTCCTTGCGGGAAAATGGCTCTGTAACTCAGAAGTCCCGTTGTGCGGGGAGCCGGTACCGGAGGTGCTGCTGTCGCGCTTGCTGTAACATTATTTTGGATTATACCCAGATGCCTATTTTTCGGGCAACATTTCAGCCCGTGACACCACGTTGTCAGCCGGGTTTTTGCAGGGCTGACAGTTCCCGATACCGCGCCAAAGCCGCTGGGTCGGTGCTGGCGCGCAGGGCCAAGTCTTGCATTTCTACTTGCCGCGCCAACCGACTCAATTGGTCCAGAATGCTGCGCACCTCGCTCCAGTCGGACTCGATGCCTTCCGGAATTTGCGCCAGTTGGTTGAGCGCGTAGTTCTCATGCGCATGCTCGCGCAGGCCTTCGCGCAGGGCTGCCCACGGCTGCGGTCCGTGCTCGTGCAGCTGACCTTCGAGCCACACGAAAAGCGGGCCGTGGGGCGCGGGCAAGCTGGAGAGCAAGGCATGCTCGTCGTGGTTGAGCTTGTCCCACGCTTGAGACTCGGTCAGCAAGGCGCGCAGCACGCGGTCTTCGCGGCTGGCCGACAAAATGCGGCCAGCGATGCGGCGTGGACGCGCTGCTGACGCTCGCTCGCCGTAGGGGTTGTAGGCGCCCGATGCGCTGCTTTTTTTGCCGGAGAAGCGACTGGACATTTGGCCGTCAGAGGGCTGGAAGCTTGAGTGGCTGAGACTGCTGGACATGCTTGAACCGCTGTAGCCAGACGAGCCGTCATAAGCGTCCGGTTCCGAGTTGTTGTAGTCGGCGTCGTCGCCCGCCGGGCCATAGGCGTAGCTGTAGTCTGGCGCTTCGGGTTGCGGCGTCCGGTCGATCGCATTTTTAGCGCCGACTTTGAAGCTTTTGCCATTGCCATTGGCTTTTGAATTGCTATGGCGTTGGCCGCTTTGGTACGGGTCGGCCGGTTGCCAGAGTTGCAGCAGTTCACGGCTGTCGATTTGCACTTGGTCAGCGATCTCGGCCAGCAACTGACGCTTCAGTGCGCCGTCGGGCAGCAGGCTCCACAGCACGCGCGCATTGCTGGCCATGTGGGCGCGGCCTTCGGCGGTGTCCATGTCACAGGCGTCGCTGGCCGCCTCGACCATGAAGCGGCTGAGCGGCACGGCTTGCTTGACCATGCTGGCAAAGCCTTCTTGGCCGTGCGCGCGGATGTAGCTGTCGGGGTCGTGTTCGGCCGGCAAAAACAGGAACTTCACGCTGCGCACATCGCTGGCAAACGGCAGCGCGGTCTCGAGTGCCTTGCGGGCGGCGCGCCGTCCGGCGTTGTCGCCGTCAAAACTAAAGACCACGGCGTCGGTGAAGCGAAATAATTTTTGGATGTGGTCAGTGGTGCAGGCGGTGCCCAGCGTGGCCACGGTGTTGGCGAAGCCGAGTTGGGCCAGTGCCACGACATCCATGTAGCCTTCGGTGACCAAGGCAAAGCCGTGTTCGCGCAAGGCGGTGCGGGCTTCAAACAGGCCGTAGAGCTCGCGCCCTTTGCTGAACACTGGCGTCTCTGGCGAGTTCAGGTATTTGGGTTTGTCGTCCCCCAGCACGCGGCCGCCAAAGCCAATGCATTCGCCCTTGACGTTGCGGATCGGGAACATGACGCGGTCGCGAAAACGGTCGTAGCGTTTGGCTTCACCGGCCTGGTTTTCCTCGCCCGGCTCGCCGGTGATGACAAGGCCACTGTCGACCAGCAGCGGGTCGTTGTAGTCGGCAAAAATACTCGCCAAACTGCGCCAGCCTTCAGGCGCGTAGCCGAGGCCAAAGGCTTTGGCGATCTCGCCCGACAAACCCCGGCCTTTGAAGTAATCGACGGCGCGCGGTGAGATTTTCAATTGTTTGGCGTAAGCCGCAGCGGCTTTCTCTAACACACTGGTGAGTGTGGCTTGCTGCTCGCGCACCTGCGCAGCGCGGGCTCGGTCTTGAGGGCTGACGTCGTCTTCAGGGACTTGCAGGCCGTATTGCTGTGCCAAGTCTTTGACCGCTTCGACGAAGGTCATGCCGGCATGGTCCATCAGGAAACTGATGGCGTTGCCGTTTTTACCGCAACCAAAGCAGTGATAAAACTGTTTGGCCGGGCTGACTGAGAAGGAGGGTGACTTTTCGCCGTGGAAAGGGCACAGCCCCATGAAGTTGGCGCCGCCTTTTTTCAGCTGAACGAAGCGCCCAACGATGTCCACCACGTCGGTGCGTGACAGGAGCTCTTGAATGAATGATTGAGGGATGGCCATGGCTGCAAAAGTCGAGAGCTGATTTTAATCTCAAGCCTTGCGGCTGCAGTGGCTGGACGGCAGCTCAGTCGCCTTGGACGACACCCTCGCGGCGCGGATCGGCACCGCCGAACCAGCCCGACGGCGTTCTTTGAATCGCCTGCAAGCCACTGGTCAGGCTGACTTCGCGCACTGGCGCCCCTGTTTTTTTCAGCGATTGCAGGGTGGCGGCTGGAAAGCGCTGGTGCTCCAGCAACGTCATGCCGTTGAGGCTGGCAAAGTTCGGCAGGTTGATGGCTTGTTGCGCATCGAGTTCCCAGTTGAGCGTGCCATACAGCAGCTTGGCGGTGTAATGAATGATGAGCGCGCCGCCCGGGCTGCCGCCGCTCATCAGCAATTCGCCGCTGGCCTTGTCAAACACCAGCGTGGGTGCCATCGATGAGCGTGGCCGCTTGCCCGGCTCGACGCGGTTGGCAATCGGTCGGCCTTCGGCGTTTCTGGGCGCAAAGCTGAAGTCGGTGAGCTCGTTGTTGAGCAAAAAGCCCTTGACCATTTGGCGCGCGCCAAACGCGTTTTCGATGGTGCTGGTCATCGCCAGCGCGTTGCCGTGGGCGTCGACGATGCTGATGTGGCTGGTGCCGTATTCCGGCTGCTCGGGCATGGGCGCGTAACTTGTTTTGACCGCGCCTGGCGTTCCGGCTGCCACCGATTTCATGCGCGCCGGACTGATCAGCTTGGCGCGTTCAGCCAAATAGCGAGGCTCAAGCAGGCTCATCCAGCTGCCGCTGGGTGGCTGTACAAAGTCCGGGTCGGCGATGTATTGGTCGCGATCGGCGAAGGCCAGCCGCGAGGCTTCGGTGTACAGGTGCAACCAGCGCGCGTCTGGCAGGCCATTGACCAAGGGCATCGCCGTCGCTGGAGTGTGGCTTAGCAGGCCCAAGATCTGGCCGACAGCCACCGCACCAGAGCTGGGCGGCGGCATGCCGCAAATGCGGTAATCGCGGGCGGCTGCACTGTAGTCGTGACACAGCGGTTGCCGTTGGATGGCTCGGTAAGCGGCCAAGTCTGCCAACGCCAGTTGCCCGGGATTCGTCGGGTGCTGGCGCACCTTGTCGACGATGGCTTGGGCGATCTCGCCGGTCATCAGCGCCTTCGCGCCATCTGTCGCGATGTGCTTGAGAACACTCGCCAGTTCCGGGTTTTTCAGCAAATGACCGACCGGCCAGGGCTGGCCGTCAGCGTCATAAAAATACGTGGCGGCGACCGGGTCTTGTTTCAGGTAAACATCGCTGACCAGCAAGCCGTGCAGACGCTCGCTGACCTCGAAACCTTGCTCGGCGAGTTGAATGGCGGGCGCGAAAAGCTGAGCCCACGGCAGTTTGCCGTGCTGGCGGTGCGCAACTTCCAGCATCTGCACAGTGCCAGGCACACCGACGGCACGGCCACCGACCACAGCGTCAAAAAAATCCAGCGGCTTGCCGTCGGCGCCCAAGAAAAGATTCTCGTTGGCGGCGGCTGGGGCAGTCTCGCGGCCGTCATACGCTTCGGTGATGTTGCGCTGGCCGTCGTGGTGCAACAAGAAAGAGCCGCCGCCGATGCCGCTGGATTGCGGCTCGACCAGCGTCAGCACCATCTGCAAGGCAACCGCTGCATCCACCGCCGAGCCGCCGGCCTTGAGGATCTGGTAACCCGCATCGGTGGCCAACGGATGGGCAGCAGCCACAGCAAAGTGGCGGGTCGCCCAGCCGGGCTTGTCGGTGTAGCCCGACGCCTCTTCAGGCTGCAGCGGCGCGGTCTGACTCTCACTTGAGGCAGCAGCACAGGCCGCAAGCAGGGTGGTGAGCCCTGCTGCGACCAGAAACCTCAGAGGCTTCTTTAAATGTGTCAGTGGATGAGCCGCTAAAGAGCGGCTTAGCGCGGTGCCAAGCGGATGGCGCCGTCCAGCCGAATCACTTCGCCGTTGAGCATTTCGTTTTCAATGATGTGGCGAGCCAGTTTGGCGTAGTCTTGCGGCGTGCCCAGGCGCGATGGAAAAGGCACGCTGGCGGCCAGCGAGTCTTGCACTTCTTGCGGCATGCCAAACATCATCGGCGTGCCGAAAATACCCGGTGCGATGGTCATGTTGCGGATGCCGTTGCGCGCCAAGTCACGGGCTATTGGCAAGGTCATGCCGACCACGCCGCCTTTGGACGCGCTGTAGGCGGCTTGGCCAATTTGACCGTCGTAGGCGGCGACCGATGCGGTCGAGATCATCACGCCGCGCTCACCGGTGGCTTCTGGTTCGTTCTGGCTCATGGCTTCAGCCGCCAAGCGGATCATGTTGAAGCTGCCGATCAGGTTGACTGTGATGGTTTTGCTGAACAAGGCCAGCGAATGCGCGCCGTGCTTGCCGACGGTTTTTTCGGCCGGTGCAATGCCGGCGCAATTGACCAGACCCATCAGCTTGCCGAGCGAGACGGCTTTGGCGACAACCGCTTGGCCGTCGGCTTCTTGGCTCACATCGCAATGCACAAACGCACCGCCAATGTCTTTGGCGATGGCTTCGCCTTTTTCAGTTTGCATGTCGGCAATCACCACCGTGGCGCCGTTGGCGGCCAGCATGCGTGCCGTTCCCTCGCCGAGTCCTGATGCGCCGCCTGTGACGATGAAAACCTTGCCTGCGATGTCCATGAGTGATCCTTTGATTGACGTTAACGTAAGGTCAATTATCACGCATCGGCTGGGCTCATTCTTTACTTGTAGCCGACGCGGTCCAGCATTTGCTGCACCTTGGTTTGGTTGTTGGC
>JBBAPN010000005.1:75817-97831 GCA_040400815.1 Polaromonas sp.
TTTACTTGTAGCCGACGCGGTCCAGCATTTGCTGCACCTTGGTTTGGTTGTTGGCCACAGCGCTGATCGGAATGGTTTCCGACTTGAAGCTGCCGCCGGTCATGGCTTGCAAGGCTGGGTTGTTGACCTTCACGTTGGCCACGGCTGGCCATTCGTTGTTGCCGTCGGCAAAGTAGTTTTGCGCGGTTGGGCTGGCCAGGTATTCCATGAACTTCACCGCATTGGCCAGGTTTTTGGCACTTTTGGCCACGGCAGCGCCAGCCACGTTGACATGCGTGCCCCAGCTTTGCTGGTTCGGAAAGACCACGCCGATCTTCTCAATGGCGGCCTTGTCTGTAGGATCTGTCGAGCGCATCATGCGCGCCAAGTAATAGCTGTTGGTCAATGCCACACCGCATTCGCCGCTGGCCACGCCCTTGATTTGGTCGGTATCGCCACCTTTGGGCGCACGCGCCATGTTGGCCACCAAGCCTTTCAGCCAAGCCTCTGTTTGGACCTCGCCAAGGTGCTCGGTGACCGCGCCAAACAGCGACAGGTTGTAAGGGTGCGAGCCGGAGCGGGTGCACAGCAAGCCCTTGTTTTTCGGGTCGGCCAATGCTTCGTAGGTGTCGACATCGGTCTTTTTGACGCGCATTTTGTTGTAAACAACAATCCGGGCGCGGGTCGAAAAGCCAAACCAAGTGGTGCCTTCAGCGCCGGGCTTGGCACGCAGTTGAGCTGGAATTACCGCTTCCAATACGGCTGACTTGATGGGGCGAAAGAGGCCATCCATGTCGGCTTTGCCAAGCCGCGCGGCGTCGACCAGCATGATCACATCGGCGGGCGAAGCTGCACCCTCGGCTTTGAGACGCGCCAGAATGCCGGCGTCGTCGGCGTCGACACGGTTTATTGTGATGCCGGTGGCTTGGGTGAAATTTCCGTACAGCGCTTCATCGGTTTGGTAGTGACGGGCAGAATACAGATTCAGAACCTGTTCTTGCGCCGAAACGCTGCTGGCGCTGCTCAACAGCGCGGTGGTGAAAACGCCAGCAAGAATTGATTTTTTAAACATAAATGTGGGGTGTGAAAGTTGCAATGAAATTTAGTTGGATGCAAACGCGAATTATTCTCAATAACTTCGGTTCTGTCAATGCAGTTGTTTTCGCCCCAGCCAAAGGATGGTTGCGCAGCACAGGGCGCGCCACGGTTGTGGGTTCGATGTTGTTGCTGGCGGGCTGTGCCGGTTTGATCAGTCCACCGCCGGTGTCGCCGACCTTGCCGGCCTTGCCAGAGGCTCCGCCACTGGCCGCCAAACGCATGCCGCGCATCGGCTTGGCACTGGGTGGCGGTGCAGCCAAGGGTTTTGCACACGTTGGCGTGATTGCCGTTTTGGAAGAAGCCGGCTTGCGCCCGTCCTACGTCGTCGGTACGTCGGCCGGTAGCTTGGTGGCGGCCCTGTATGCCAGCGGCAAGTCGAGCGCCGAACTGCAAAAAGCCGCCTTGGCGATTGACGAAGTTGCCATCACCGACTGGATGCTGCCTTTGGTCGGGCGCGGTATGTTCCGCGGTGATGCGCTCGGCCGCTACGTGAATGAAGCGGTAGGCGGCCGGCTCATCGATCAAATGGCGATTCCGCTGGGCGTTGTGGCGACCGACCTTGGCAATGGTCAGGCGGTGCTGTTCAGGCGCGGTGACACCGGCACGGCTGTGCGCGCGTCGAGCGCCGTGCCGGGCGTTTTTGTGCCGGTCCGGATCAGTGGCCGTGACTATGTGGATGGTGGTTTGGTGGCGCCCGTGCCGGTGCTGTTCACCCGCCAGATGGGGGCTGAGTTAGTGATTGCGGTTGACATCTCAACCGTGCCCGAAGACAACGCTGCCAACGACACCTTGCAAATCTTGTTGCAGACTTTCTCCATCATGGCGAGAAGCATCAACCAGCACGAATTGAAAGACGCCGACATCATCATTCGACCCTCTCTGGTTGGGCTTAAAAGTGCTGACTTTTCAGCCCGGCTGAAAGCTATTCAGGCCGGCCGAGCGGCCATGTTGGCGGCGCTGCCGGCGCTGCGCTTGAAACTGGCCGCAGTGGCTGTGCTGCAGCCTTGAAACCCTCAAAAAGTCTTCAAAAGTACTTTAAAAAGTCAAAAAAGGGCGCAAAAAAGCCCGCACGAGGCGGGCTTTGAGCGAGTCTGGCGAGCCGCGGGTTGGCTGCAGACCCGAGGATGCCAGGTTGTAAAAATTAACGCTTTTTGGCGACCGGTGCTTTGACGGCATTGACCGCCGTGTTGCTGGCGTTGGTGAAATTGGTTTCGGCCATGTCGGTGGCTTGTTTGACAGCTTTTTGAACCGACTCAAAAGCCGTGTTAGCGGCAGTGACTGCGCTTTTCATGGCGGCCACAGCGGTTTCTGAACCGGCCGGTGCGTTTTTAGCGGCGCCTTCGACCAATTCCATGAACTTGGACTGGACTTCGGTGGCTTGGCCTTCAAAGGCTTTGCTGAATTCGGCGCTGGTGCCGGTGGCGATGTCGTACAGATGACGGCTGTAAGCGGCGGTTTTTTCAGCCAGGGGCTGAATCAGACCCGCATGCATGGTCATCAGCTCTTGGGCGTCTTTGACAGCCAGCAGCGCTTGGGTTTGGCTCGCTGTTTCGGCCAAAGCGGCTTTGGATGCCTGAACGTTCAGTTCAACCAGTTTTTCGACGCCTTCGAAAGCCTTGTTGGTCAAGCCAAACAGGGTTTCCATGGTGGCTTTTTGCGAGGCCATTACTTGTTCTGCAGTCAACATATTCAATTCTCCTGTGAGTTAAAAAAATAGTTGCTTTGGTGAACCAATTGACAATGGAGGCTGTCAATTGCTGCACTGCAACATGACCTGAAGTATAGGGCTTGAAAAGTCGTTAACAAGTCATTTTTGTTGCACTGCAGCATATTAGATGAGTTCCTCTAAGCACTTACGAGCCCATCTGAGCCGGCGGCTGCGACGTTTCAGGGCTTGTAAAAGCAGGAATTCATGCCGTTTGTGCGTCGCTGAATCAACACCGGGTGTTGGACAGACCGATACAAAGTCATAAAAATGGCAGTTGTCATTCAGCGTCAGGCCGCAGTGCTTTGGTCTGCAGCGCTATGCTTGTCGTTACAAACTTTCCCATCGCAAGGTCTTGCTTCGCCCGCCTTGCGAATTGAGGTTGGGCTGGCCTTTAGTCACCCTGTTGAAAGTCTGCGTGTGGCATCAAAATGGGTCTGGCTGTCTTGCAAGCTTTTTATTCTGATCATTATGTTTTGCCGCTGCCTGCGGGGCATCGCTTTCCAATGGAAAAATACGCCCGTTTGCGTCAGCGCATGGCCAGCGAGTTGTCGGCGATCAACCTGCGCGAGGCGCCGAGTGCCTCGGATGGTGAGTTGGCACTGGCGCACAGCCCAGCCTACATCAGCGCGGTGGCCAGAGGCGAATTAACGGCAACAGCCCTGCGCGAGATTGGCTTTCCATGGAGCTTGGAGATGGTCGAACGTTCTCGCCGATCGGCCGGTGCCACCATTGCAGCCGCCCGGTTGGCCTTGGGCTTGCAGGCTGGGGCGGATTTCAAGTCAGAGGGTGTGGTCGCCAACATGGCCGGCGGCACGCACCACGCCAGCGCCGACAAAGGGGGCGGTTTTTGCGTCTTCAATGATGCGGCGGTGGCCGCCCGCCTGATGCAGGCTGAGTGGGCCAGGCGCCACGGCTCGCAACGGTCGGCTTTGCGGGTGGCGGTGATTGACCTGGACGTGCACCAAGGCAACGGCACCGCCAGCATATTCAGCCGTGACGCCAGCGTTTTCACGCTGTCGATGCACGGCAAGCACAACTTTCCTTTTCGCAAAGAAGCCAGCGACTTGGACGTCGACTTGCCAGACGGCTGTAATGACGCCGATTACCTGCAAGCGCTGGAACACGCGCTGGACGAGCTGGCGCGGCGCTTTCAGCCAGGCTTGGTGATTTATCTGGCCGGTGCCGATCCATTCGTGGGCGATCGGCTGGGCCGCTTGAGTCTGAGCTTCGACGGCCTGGAGGCGCGTGACCGGCGCGTGTTTGACTGGGCCTGGCAGCGGCGGATTCCGTTGGCCATGGCGATGGCTGGCGGCTACGGCGTCGATATCAACGACACCGTGCAGGTGCAAATGAACACTTACCGGGTGGCGCTGGCGTACTGGCAAAAGTGGCAACGCTTCACCGCATAAGATGAGCGTCGAGCGCATTGCACATGACCCATGCCCAAATCACTAAAATGGCTAAAAGAAATTAAAAATGCGATTCTCGGAGACAAAATGCCCGATAAATCTAATCAATCTGACACTGAACCGGGTTGCCAGTGGGCGTTCACGCACGCTGCGTTTTGTGCTGGCTTGCCGGCCGGGCGTTTCACTTTGATCGTGAACCCAGAGAAAGCGCAAAAGTACATCAGTCGCCGGCTTTCGATCGTCAACCTGGTGTTGCCTGTCATCGGCCTTGGCACCGGACTGAGCTGGTTTGGCTACAGTTGGGCTGGTTTACCGCTGATCGTTTTGGCTATCTTGCTGCCGCGCATGGTCAAAGCACATGCACCGAAAATTCTGCTGCATCTCGCACTGCGAGAAGCGCGAACCTACCGAGACGCTCTGGAGTTCGAAATCATGGAAGTTCGTTTGCGTTGAAGTTGAAGATGACCATAAAAAATTGTTGAACCAAGCCACCAAGATTGGAAATCCCTCAGTGAGTAACAGCCTTTCACCCACCGCATCCGCCGTGAACCCGGTCGATCAAGCCATCACCAGCCGCATGTCGGCGCGGGCTTTTTTGCCCCAAGCCGTTGACCGGTCCATCCTCATGCACTTGCTGCAGGTGGCCAGTCGCGCGCCTTCGGGCACCAACACCCAGCCCTGGAAGGTTTACGTCTTGCAAGGGCAGACTCGCGACACGCTGGTGGACAAAGTCTGCAGCGCGCATGATGCCATCCGGGCCAATCCGGAGCTCGCGGCAGAGTATCAAAAAGAGTACGCGTACTACCCGGAAAAATGGGTTTCGCCCTACATCGACCGGCGGCGTGAAAATGGCTGGGGCTTGTACGGATTGCTGGGCATCGGAAAGGGTGAAAAGGACAAAATGCATGTCCAGCACCAGCGCAATTACCGTTTTTTTGACGCGCCGGTGGGGCTCGTTTTTACCATTGACCGCGTGTTGGAGCGAGGCAGTCTACTTGACTACGGCATGTTTCTACAAAGCATCATGGTGGCCGCGCGTGGCCATGGCTTGCACACCTGCCCACAAGCAGGTTGGAACGATTTTGCCAAAATTATTCTGCCCCACATTGACGCAGGCACCGACGAAATGCTGGTTTGCTGCATGGCACTGGGCTATGCCGACGAGTCGGCCTTGGTGAACACTTTCCACACGCCCCGTGTCAGCGCCGAAGACTTCACCACTTGGGTCGCCTGAGCCCACTGCAAAGCAGCCCGGCGAGGCTCGCAGCTTCCAAACCGGGTTGGGTTGCGGGTAAAGTCATAGCTTGCCCAATGTTGGGCAAGCTGTTTATTTGTTGTCTGTTATTTTTCATTTGAAAGCGTATCTTCATGACCATGATCACCACCCCTTCCGGCCTTCAATATGAAGACACCGTGCTCGGCACCGGCGCGATCGCCAAGGCCGGCCAAGAGGTTAGCGTGCACTACACCGGATGGCTGTTCAACGACGGCGTGCAAGGGGCTAAATTTGACTCTAGCAAAGACCGTGGTCAGGCGTTTGGGTTTTCGCTCGGCGCCGGTCAGGTCATTCGCGGCTGGGATGAAGGCGTGCAAGGCATGTCGGTAGGTGGCACGCGCCGCTTGGTCATTCCGTCGGAGTTGGGCTATGGTGCGCGTGGCGCAGGCGGTGCCATTCCACCGAATGCGACGCTGTTGTTTGAAGTTGACTTCCTGGGCTGAACTTTTCAGCGCGTCACTTCCCTCGGTTCACTTTTGCAGACCCTGTCGCCCTCAACCGCGGCACTGCCCCAGCCATGATCATCACCAGCCTGCTCGACACCGATCTGTACAAGTTCACCATGATGCAGGTGGTGTTGCACCAATTTCCGGGGGCTCAGGTCGAGTACCGTTTTCAGTGCCGCAACGCTGTCAGCCCGGGCGTCAGCCCGCTGGCGCCCATGGTGAGCGACATCCGTGAAGAAATTCGGGCGTTGTGCAGCTTGCGCTTTCAAGACGCCGAGTTGGTTTATCTGCAATCGATGCGCTTCATCAAGAGCGACTTTGTGGATTTTCTGGGGCTGTTCCGGCTGAATGAAAAATACGTCACGGTCACGGCTTTGGCGTCGGGCGAGATCCAGGTGTCGATCAAAGGTCCGTGGTTGCACACCATCCCGTTTGAGATTCCGATACTCGCCATCATCAATGAGGTGTACTTTCGAAATACCCAGAAGCTGCCCGACGTCATGGAGGGCCGGCGTCGCTTGGACGTCAAGATCGAGCAACTCAAAGGGGACGGCCTGAGCGCGCTGAAGATCGCCGACTACGGCACCCGCAGGCGCTTCAGCCGGGCCTGGCATGAAGAAGTGTTGCGGACACTGACTGCGCGGTTGGGCGCAGGCACGGCCGGGCAGATTGCCGGCACCAGCAACGTGTTGTTTGCCATGAAGCTGGGCTTGACGCCGCTGGGCACCATGGCGCACGAGTTTTTGCAGGCCTGTCAGGCGCTCGGCCCACGCTTGCGCGACAGCCAAGTGTTTGCCTTTGAGTCCTGGGCCAAAGAGTACCGCGGCGACCTCGGCATTGCGCTGAGCGACGTCTACGGCATGAGCGCCTTTTTGCGCGACTTCGACATGTACTTTTGCAAGCTCTTTGACGGCGCCCGGCATGACAGCGGCGACCCGTTTGCCTGGGGCGAGCGCTTGATTCAGCACTACCGCATCAACCGGGTTGACCCGCGCACCAAGGTTCTGATCTTCAGCGACGGCCTGACCGTGCCTAAAACCATTGAGCTGTATCGCCAGTTCAAAGGACGCTGCCAACTGGCCTTTGGCATTGGCACCAACCTGACCAATGACCTCGGCTATCAGCCACTGCAAATTGTCATCAAGATGGTTCAGTGCAATGGACAGCCGGTGGCCAAGGTGTCGGACACGCCGTCCAAAAACATGTGCGACGACGTCAAGTACCTGGCCTATTTGCGGCAAGTTTTTGAGATCGAGTGATCACTGTGGATGGCTGCCAAGGTTGTGTCTTCAAAGCCACTTTTTAAATTCCCTTCAACGCAAACACCAAGGACATTCTCATGAGTCAACCTAAAATTCTGGTCGCACGCGCCGTTTTTCCTGAAATCATCGAGCGCTTGTCGCAGCATTTTGAGGTCGAATCAAATCAAGCTGACGCGGCTTGGTCGAAGGCTGATTTGATCCAGCGACTGCAAGACAAGCAGGGCGCTTTCACCACCGGCACCGACCGGATTGACGCCGAGGTGTTGGCCGCTTGTCCCGACCTGAAAATCTGCGCCAACATGGCTGTGGGTTACAACAACTTTGACATCGACGCCATGACCGCCGCGGGCGTGTTGGCTACCAATGCGCCCGACGTGTTGACCGAAACCACCGCTGACTTTGGCTTTGCGTTGCTGATGGCGACAGCCCGCCGCATCACTGAAAGCGAGCATTATTTGCGTGCTGGCCAGTGGACCAAGTGGCGCTACGACATGTTTGCTGGCTCCGACATTCACGGCTCGACGCTCGGCATTTTGGGCATGGGCCGGATTGGCCAAGGCATTGCCAAGCGCGGCGCGCATGGCTTCGGCATGAAGGTCATTTACCACAACCGTTCGCGCCTGGATGCTGCGTTGGAAGCGGACTGCAAAGCGCGCTATGTCAGCAAAGAAGAGCTGCTGGAAACCGCTGACCATGTGGTGTTGGTGCTGCCTTATTCGGCGGCCTCGCACCACACCATTGGCGCGGCAGAATTGGCCTTGATGAAGCCGACGGCAACGCTGGTCAACATCGCGCGCGGCGGTATTGTGGACGACGCGGCTTTGGCCCAAGCGCTGAAAAGCAAAGTCATCGCGGCGGCGGGGCTGGATGTATTCGAAGGCGAGCCCACGCTGCATCCGGGTCTGCTGGAGGTGCCGAACGTGGTGTTGACGCCGCACATCGCCAGCGCAACGATGCCGACCCGGCTTGCCATGGCGGCTTTGGCGGCTGACAACTTGATTGCCTTTTTCGGCGGCAAGCCACCGCTCACGCCGCTCAATCCAGCGGTACTTGAGCGCAAGTAACTTAGAACGTTTCATCAGTTAATCGGTTCGCCGCTTTAAAAAGGTCTTCATGTCGGATGTGTTTGCGTGGTTGTTATTGGTGCTGGCCGTTGTCAGTGTGTTGCTGCTATTGGGCTTGCTGGTCGTTCAGCAACGGTCGCGGCCTGAAGACCCGCAAAAAGTCTTGAACGAGCTGAGCAAATTGGCCGCGGCCAACGAGCGGCTGGAGCGCGAATTGCGCGCGGAAGTGCAGTCCAGCGCACGCGCTATTCGGGCGGATCAGACGCAGGGCTTGTCGCTGTTTCAGCAAGCGCTGTTGGCCCAGTCTGGCGATGTGGCGCGCACGCAAAACGAGCAGATTGACTCTTTTCGCATGCAACTCGGCGCCATGCAGCAACATGTGTCTGAGACGCTGCAGCGCTTTTCCGATGGCTTGAACGAGCAATTGCGGCAGGTCTCTGAATGCAACGAACGCAAGCTCGGCGAAGTGCGTTTGGTGGTCGAGCAGCGGCTCACCGCCTTGCAAGAAGGCAACGAGAAAAAGCTCGACCAGATGCGCGCGACGGTCGATGAAAAACTCCAAGCAACGCTCGAAACCCGGCTCGGCGAAAGCTTCAAGCAAGTCGCTGACCGGCTGGAGCAAGTGCACAAGGGCCTGGGTGAAATGCAAAGCTTGGCGCAGGGCGTGGGCGACCTCAAGCACCTGCTGACCAACGTCAAAACGCGCGGTATTTTTGGCGAAGCGCAGCTCGCTGCCTTGCTTGAACAGGTCTTCACGGTGGACCAGTACGCGGCCCAAATTGCCACCCGCCCCGGTGGCAAGAACACGGTGGATTTCGCTATCAAGCTGCCCGGCCGGAGTGACTCCGGCGAGCCGCTGTGGTTGCCGATTGACGCGAAATTTCCGAACGAAGATTACGAGCGCCTGTTGGACGCCCAGCAGCGCGCTGACGCCACCGGCGCCGAGGTGGCGGGCAAGGCGCTGGAAGTGCGCATTCGCCTAGAAGCCAAATCGATCAGCGACAAATACATCGAGCCGCCGTACACCACCGACTTTGCGATTTTGTTTTTGCCGACCGAAGGTCTGTACGCCGAAGTGCTGCGGCGTCCGGGTTTGATGGAATCGCTGCAGCGTGACCACCGCGTTGTGTTGGCCGGCCCGACCACTTTGCTGGCCATGCTCAATTCGCTGCAAATGGGTTTCAGAACCTTGGCGCTGGAGAAGCGCTCGAGCGAGGTCTGGCAAGTGCTGGGCGCGGTCAAAACCGAGTTTGGCAAGTTCGGTGACGTGCTGGCCAAAGTCAAGTCGCAAACTGAGACGGTGCTGAACACCTTGAACAGCGCCGAACAGCGCAGCCGCGTCATGGGCAAGGCCTTGCGGCAGGTGGAGGCTTTGCCGGAAGCCGAGTCTGCCCGACTGATCCCCCTCGATCCGCTGGACCGTGACGCCGATTAACCCACGCACGCACACCGCAGACACCTTCTAAGCCGCCAGACATGACAAGAGAACTGGCCCGCATCATCTTGGCCCAGATTTGTCTGCACGCCTGCATGGCGGGCACGCGCATGGCCGCGCCCCTGCTGGCGTTGCGCGAAGGCTACAGCCCGGCGGCGGTGGGTGTGTTGTTGGCCTTGTTCGCCTTGACGCAGGTTTTTCTGGCGTTGCCGGCAGGCCGTTATGCCGACCGCCACGGTCTGCGCAAACCGATGATTTTCAGCATGATCGCGGCGACGACGGGTGCCGGTGCCGCGGTATTTTTTCCAATTTTTCCGGTGCTGTGTCTGGCCGCCTTGTTGACGGGCGGTGCAACTGGCGGGGCCTTGATTGCGCTGCAGCGCCATGTCGGTCGCGCCGCCCACGGTCCCTTGCAGTTGCGCCAGGTCTTCAGCTGGCTCGCCATCGGGCCGGCAATTTCCAATTTCATCGGCCCTTTTTCAGCGGGTATTTTGATCGATCATGTCGGCTTGGTGCCGGGCAGTTTGGTGGGCTATCGGGCGGCTTTTTTGATGATGGCCTTGTTGCCACTGGCCAGTTGGTGGTTGCTCAGACGGGTGCAGGAATTGCCGCCCATCGTGGCCGTGCCGGGCAGTGCAGCGCCAAAGGCTTGGGACCTGCTGCGCGATCCGAAATTCAGGCAACTGATGTTGGTCAACTGGTTTTTGTCGTCGTGTTGGGATGTGCACACCTTCGTGGTGCCGGTGCTGGGCTTTGAACGCGGTATTCCAGCCTCGGTGATTGGCACGATTTTGGGTGCTTTCGCCATCGCTGCGGCAGCGGTGCGCATGCTCTTGCCCTTGATCGCCAACCGCGTTCGTGAATGGGCGGTGTTGTGCACAGCGATGCTGATCACCGGACTGCTGTTCGGTGTTTATCCGCTGACGACCACTGCCTTGGCCATGGCTGTGTGTTCGGTTTTGTTGGGCTTGACGCTGGGCATGGTGCAACCGATGGTGATGAGCCTGCTGCACCAGATCACACCCGAGGCCCGGCATGGCGAAGCGCTGGGTCTGCGCCTGATGGCGATCAACGCTTCCAGCGTGATCATGCCTTTGTTGTTTGGCACGGCCGGGGCCATCATTGGGGTTGCCGGTCTGTTCTGGATCACCGGGGCGGTGGTGGGGGCAGGCGCCCGTGCAGCTTGGCTGATGAAAAACAGTTTGCCCGCCAGCACGGGCCACACCAGCGGGCCGCAGGACGCTTGATTTACAGCCCGTAAAAGCGCTTGATGGCGTCCCAAGCGTCTTGCGGATCGTCGACGTAGGTCAACAAGTCCAGGTCTTCCGGCGAGATGGCGCCCTCTTCAATCAGCACGTCAAAGTTCAGCAGACGTTTCCAGTAGCTGCTGCCAAACAACACAATCGGCACTGGCTTGGCCTTTTTGGTTTGGACCAGCGTGATGACTTCAAACAACTCGTCGAGCGTGCCGAAGCCACCCGGAAACGCCACCAGGGCTTTGGCACGCATCATGAAGTGCATTTTGCGCAGGGCGAAGTAATGGAACTTGAAGTTCAGCGACGGCGAGACATACGGGTTGGCGTTTTGCTCATGTGGCAAGGCGATGTTCAGGCCGACGTTGGGCATGCCCAATTCGTGCGCGCCGCGGTTCGCCGCTTCCATGATGCCGGGGCCGCCGCCAGTGCAGATGAACAACTGCTCTTTGGCTGAGCTGGCTTTGCTGTGGGCCGCCACGAGTCGGCTGAAAAGTCGCGCTTGGTCGTAGTATTTTGAATTTCGGACGTGGCGCTCAGCCAGCACGATGGCCGCAGCGTCACCCGATTTTTGGGCCGCTGCGAGGGCTGCGTTGGCTTGCTCTGGTGCGGGAAAACGTGCGCTGCCAAACACCACGACGGTGTTTTCAACGCCTTGCGCTTGCTGCTCAGATTCGGGTTTGAGCATTTCAAGTTGCATGCGCAAACCACGGGTTTCGCGGCGCAGTAAAAATTCGGGGTCGGCAAACGCTTGCCGGTAGGCGTCCGGTTGCAGCGCATAACCTTGGTTGGAATACGCTTGCAGTTCAGCCCAAGCGTCGGCGAGTGGACTGTCGGACAGGTGTTGGGTGGATTTCATCAAACCATTGTCTGCGCCCTGGCGGCATGGCACCGCCAGTCGGGCTGAAACCTTAAACGCGCTTGCGGTATTCGCCGGTGCGGGTGTCGATCTCGACCACATCACCTTGGGCGACGAAGATTGGCACGCCGAGGTCAAAACCGGTGGCGATCTTGGCCGGCTTGAGTACCTTGCCGGAGGTGTCGCCCTTGACGGCAGGCTCGGTCCAGGTGATTTCGCGCTGCACGCTGGTCGGCACTTCCACCGAAATGGCCTTGCCGTCATAAAACACGACTTCGAGTTCCATGCCGTCTTGCAGGTAGTTCAGTGCGTCGCCCATGTTTTCGGCTTCGACTTCGTACTGGTTGTACTCAGCGTCCATGCAGATGTACATCGGGTCGGAAAAATAAGAATAGGTGCAGTCTTTTTTGTCGAGAATGACTTGGTCGACTTTGTCGTCGGCCTTGAAGACTTGCTCGGTGTTGAAGTTGGCGATCAGGCTTTTCAGCTTCATGCGCACCGTGGCCGAGTTGCGACCGCCGCGGCTGTATTCGGTTTTCAGCACGACCATCGGGTCTTTGCCGTGCATGATGACGTTGCCGGCGCGGATTTCTTGAGCGATTTTCATAGGACTGTGAAGGTAAAGCCGCGGCCAAAGCAGCTTGGTGCTGGCGTGATGCGGTGAGTTAGCGGGGTGCTAAGAAGCTGGATGTCCAGACCGCCAATTCCCCAAAAGCCTTTGATTTTAGCGGTTTTTAGCCACAAACTGAAGCAAGCGATTTGTCATGTCCTCTTGCCCGAGCAGTGCCGACCGCGCGGCTTTGGCGTGCCGGCACCAATCGGCCAAGTCGGCCGCGCACGGGGCGGGTAGCTTTTCACTCGTCGAGTTCCATTCCCGGTGAAAGGCTTGCAACGAAGCGGGCGCCTCCAGTTGCTGCAAAAAAGCCTCTAGTTTGGGCATGTGTGCGCCGTCGTCTTGCGGGTAAATGCTCCAAACCCAGGGTTTGCCGGCCCACAGGGCGCGCAACACCGAGTCTTCGCCACGCACAAAATTCAAGTCGCAACGCCACAGCAACTGGTCAAACTCGCCCTGGCTCAGCCACGGCAGCCAAGTGATATTGAGCAGTTTGGGGTTGCCTTTTTCTGGCTCGGCCGGCCACTGGCTGAGCACCGCCTTGACCGCCTGCGCGCTGCGACCCGCCGTCACCAGCAGTTCGACCGGCTGACCCGCCAAGCCACGACACGCCCACTCTGCCAGCAAGGCGGCGAGGGCTGGTGGTTCGTAACAAAACAGCGAGACCCGAAGTAGGGCTGAATCCCCTTGCGGCTCGTCTTGTGCTGCAACAGCAGTCATGCGTTGGAGCAGCCCAGGTTCACGCAGCAAGCCGCCCGTCTTGGGCGTGAAGCCGGGGTAAAAAAACCATTTGGTCCAGCCGGCTGCCGGCCCGTGGCTGACCAGCGACGGCAAGGCGTGACAACGTTCAACATAGCTTTCAGCCGACAGGTACTCCAGGTTCAACCAACAACGCGCGGGCTGACTGGGCGTTGCTTGCGCCACCCAAAGCGCCAGAAATTCAGAGGGAATGTCGCAGCCAAAAGTTTCGATCAGCACGTCGCCGGGCTGCGTGGCAAGGAGGGCGCTCACCGTCGTGGACTGCACCGACTGCGCCCACGGCAGCACCTCGACACCTGCCGCACCTGCCGGCGCCATCCAGCGCAGAGCCGAGGCGTCGTCAACCCACAAGCGAACCTGCTCGCCGCGCGCAGCCAAGTCGGCGCTGAGCCGCCAGCAGAAGCCAATGTCTCCAAAGTTGTCGACGACTTTGCAAAAAATGTCCCAGTGGCGGTAGCGATTCATGCAAGGATTGTCCACAATACGGCAGCGCTGCCGCCAACTGACCTTCCGCTCCCACACCATGACCCAGCCTCACGAATTTGACCCCCAACTGCTCAGCGAAGTGGCGGCACTGCCTGCCATGCCAGGCGTGTACCGTTATTTTGACGCGGAAGGTGGCGTGCTCTACGTGGGCAAGGCGCGCAACCTGAAAAAGCGCGTCACCAGTTATTTTCAGAAGAACCATGGCGGCACACGCATTGGGCTCATGGTCACGCGCATCGTGCGCATGGAAACCACGGTGGTCCGCTCTGAGGCCGAAGCGCTGCTGCTTGAAAACAACCTGATCAAGACGCTGCATCCGCGCTTCAACATCCTGTTTCGGGACGATAAAAGCTATCCCTATCTGAAGCTGACTGCGGCGAAAATTCCGGAACGAACTACGGAAAAAAGCGCGGCACAGCTCCCCGCTACAGCTTTCCCGCGCATGGCGTACTACCGTGGCGCGATCGAAAAAAAGCACCATTACTTTGGCCCGTACCCGAGCGCTTGGGCGGTGAAGGAAAGCATCTTGCTGCTGCAAAAAGTGTTTCGCTTGCGCACCTGTGAAGACACGGTGTTCAACAACCGCACGCGGCCCTGTCTGTTGTACCAGATCAAGCGTTGCACGGCCCCTTGTGTGGGGCATATCAGCGCTGAGCAATACGCTTTAGACACCGCCAATGCGGCGCGCTTTTTGCGCGGTCAGACGCAGGACATCGTCACCGACTTGGAGCGAAAAATGCAGCATCACGCTGAGCTGCTTGAGTTTGAGCAGGCCGCGGAGTTGCGCAACCAAATAGCGGCGCTGTCTAACATCCTGCACCAGCAGGCGATGGAAACCGGTGGCGACAAAGACGTGGATATTCTGGCCGTCAAGGTGCATGGCGGCAAAGCCTGCGTCAATCTGGCGATGGTGCGCGGTGGTCGACACTTGGGTGACCGGCCTTACTTTCCTAGTCATGTGCAAGACGCGACGGACATGGCTGAGCTGGATGCTGAGTTGACTGAGGTCATCACGGACGCAGCGCCAGTCACAGACCTCAAGCCAGTCAAGCTCAAAGCCCTAAAGTCTGTCGAATCCCTGATCCTCGAAGCCTTCATCGCCCAGCACTACATTGAGGTGCTGGTGCCGCCGACGCTGGTCTGCTGCGCGCCGGTCGACAAAGACCTGATCCGGGCGCTGTCGGCGCAGACGGGGGTGCGCATCAGCGCCATCCATCAGCCGCGCGAGCAACGCCGTATCTGGCTTGAGATGGCGCAGAAAAATGCCGATCTCCAGTTGGCCCGTTTGTTGGCCGAGCAGGGCTCGCAACAGGCGCGCACGCGGGCGCTGGCAGAGGCGCTTGAGCTGCCGACCGACAAGCTTGATGTGCTTCGCATCGAGTGCTTTGACGTCTCGCACACGGCGGGCGAAGCGACCCAGGCGTCGTGCGTGGTGTTCCATGACCACAAGATGCAAAGCGCCGAATACCGGCGCTACAACATCGACGGCATCACGCCGGGCGACGACTACGCCGCCATGCGCCAAGTGCTGCTGCGCCGCTACACCAAGTTGGCTGAAGCCGCGCGCAACAACGAAGCCAAACTGCCTGACCTGGTGCTGATCGACGGCGGCAAAGGTCAGGTCTCGATGGCGCGTGAAGTGTTTGAAGAATTGGGCCTCGACTTGGGCCTGATCGCCGGCGTGGAAAAAAGCGAAGGCCGCAAAGTTGGCTTGGAAGAA
This sequence comes from Polaromonas sp., assembly GCA_040400815.1. GTDB lineage: Bacteria > Pseudomonadota > Gammaproteobacteria > Burkholderiales > Burkholderiaceae_C > Polaromonas. The sequence goes on from JBBAPN010000005.1 coordinate 91,185, forward strand.
CTGGTCTTTGCCGACGGCCGCGAGAAGGTTTACCTCGGCAAAGATTCGGCCGCTTTGATGCTGATCGCGCAGATCCGCGATGAGGCGCACCGTTTTGCCATCACCGGCATGCGGGCGCGCCGGGCCAAGGTGCGGGTCGGCGGCAGCAAGCTGGAAGACATCGCCGGCATCGGCCCTAAAAAGCGTGCAAGTTTGTTGCAGCGTTTCGGCGGAATTCGCGGCGTGACCTCGGCCAGCGCGGAAGATATTGCGACGGTGGAGGGCATTTCAAAAGACTTGTCTGAAGAAATTTACCGCGCCCTGCATTGAGCAGGTCTAACCCGTCCCGCTCCACGTGCCAAAATCGAACCATGTTTTTAACCATTCCCACTTTGATGACTTGGACGCGCATCGTTGCGATTCCGCTGATCGTGGGTATTTTTTACCTCGATATTTCGCCGGCCAGCCAAAACCTGATCGCCACCGTGATGTTTGTTGTTTTCGCCGCCACCGACTGGCTGGACGGATTTTTGGCGCGCAAGCTGAACCAGATGTCTTCGTTCGGCGCATTCCTCGACCCAGTGGCCGACAAATTTTTGGTCTGCGCCTCTTTGCTGGTGCTGGTGCATTTGCAGCGTGCTGACGTTTTTGTGGCGCTCATCATCATTGGCCGGGAAATTGCAATTTCGGCCTTGCGTGAATGGATGGCCATGATTGGTGCGACCAAAAGCGTGGCCGTGCACATGTTGGGCAAGCTCAAAACCACGGTTCAGATGGTTGCGATCCCGTTTTTGCTCTACCACGGCACCTTGTTCGGCGCGGTCGACACACAGATTTGGGGCACTTGGCTGATCTGGCTGTCTGCTGTTCTGACGGTTTGGTCAATGGTTTATTACCTGAAAAAAGCCATTCCGGAAATTCGCGCACGCGCCAAATGAGTAACGTTCCAGGCGGTGGCGGACCGGGCGCTGGCAACAGTCTATGGCTGCGTGCCATGCCCTTGGTTTTTGTGCTGATCTGGAGCACTGGATTCATCGTCGCCAAGTTTGGGCTGCCGTATGCCCCAGCGCTGACTTTCTTGGTCATTCGCTACTTGCTCTCGATCGCCTGTTTTTTGGTTTGGATCAGGTTGTCGGGCGCGGCTTGGCCAAAGCAGCGCAGTCAGTGGCTGCACTTGGGCGTCACGGGTTTGCTGATGCATGCGGGTTATTTGGGGGGCGTCTGGGTCGCCGTCAAAGCCGGCATGGGGTCTGGCTTGATCGCTCTGATGGTGGGGCTGCAGCCGGTGCTCACCGCGGTTTGGATTTCACAGTGGGCTGGCCTGAAGATCAGTCGCCTGCAATGGCTTGGCTTGACGCTTGGCCTGGCCGGTTTGCTGCTGGTGGTTTGGCGCAAGTTGGGGGTCGGTACAGAAGTGAGTGCCTTCACCCTGGCCGCAGCCCTGTTCGCCTTGCTCAGCATCACCTTGGGCACCTTGTACCAAAAGCATTTTGTGCAAGCCAACGATGTGCGCACCGCCAATGTGATCCAGTTGCTCGCGGCATTGCTCGTCACATGGCCGCTGACGCTGCTGGAAAGCGAAGCCATCGTCTGGAATGCTGAGTTCGTCGGAGCGATGGCTTGGTCGGTTCTGGGGTTGACTTTGGGCGGCAGCTCGCTGCTGTATCTGCTGCTGCAGCGCGGTGCCGCCATGACGGTGACCAGCCTGTTTTATCTGGTGCCACCGACGACGGCCTTGATGGCTTGGGCTTTGTTTGGTGAGCGCATCACCACCGCCACCATCGTTGGCACGGCGCTAACGGCGCTGGGGGTTAGCTTGGTGGTGCGGTCTGCTTCGGTGGCCAAGCCTAGACCTGAACCTGAACCTGAACCTGAACCTGAACCAAAGCTTAAAGCGCCTTAAAGCGCTCTAAAGCGTCTCAAAAAAAACCGCTGCAGACTCAATAAATGGGCACTCCTATGTTGTTTAAAGACTTTCAGGCGATCGATGTGGTCGGCCCGGCGGGCAGTTTGCGCACCCGTATAGGCGGCAGTGGCGCGCCTTTGCTGTTGCTGCACGGCCACCCCCAAACGCAAGCCATGTGGCACCGCGTGGCGGGCGCCTTGAGTCAGTCGTTCACGGTGGTGATGATGGACTTGCGCGGTTACGGCGACTCTGCCCGCGTGGCCAGCGATGCCGAACACACGCCTTACGCCAAGCGCGCCATGGCGCAAGACGCCGTGGCCGTGATGCGTCACTATGGTTTTGAACGCTTCCAAGTTTTGGCCCACGACCGCGGCGCGCGCGTGGCCCACCGGCTGGCGCAAGACCATGCCGGTAGCGTCGAGCGCTTGATGCTGCTCGACATCGCGCCCACGCTGGGCATGTACAACAACACGTCGGACGCCTTTGCGCGAGCTTACTGGCACTGGTTTTTTCTGATCCAGCCCCCGCCGCTGCCAGAGGCTTTGATCGAGTCCGATCCGGTGCGTTATTTGCGCCACTTGATGGGTCATCGGCATGCCGGATTGGCTGCATTTTCACCCGAGGCGATGGCCGAATACGAGCGTTGCGCGCAGATTCCCGGCACGGCCATGAGCCTTTGCGAAGACTACCGTGCCTCGGCCAGCATCGACTTGGTGCACGACCGCGCCGACGTGGCTGCCGGCCTCAAACTGACGCAGCCAGTGCGCGTCTTGTGGGGCGAGCAGGGTGTCGTCGGCAAGTGCTTTGACATCTTGGGTTTTTGGTCGGAACGCGCTCAAGACGTCTCGGGTCGGGGTTTGCCCTGCGGCCATTACATCGCTGAAGAAGCGCCCGAGCAGCTGCTCGAAGAGGCGTTTCTGTTTTTTAAACCCTGAACAACTTTCAACTCAAGGACACACATGGCCACGAATATCGGAAAAAAAAGAATCGCTGTGATCGCCGGCGACGGCATCGGCAAAGAAACCATTCCTGAAGGCGTTCGCGTGCTGGAAGCCGCGGCGACAAAATTCGGCATCGACTTGCAGTTTGACCACTTTGACTTTTCAAGCTGGGACTACTACGAGAAGCACGGCCAGATGATGCCGGACAACTGGAAAGACCTGGTCGGTGGCCACGACGCGATTTATTTCGGCGCTGTTGGCTGGCCTGAAAAAATTGCCGACCACGTGTCGCTGTGGGGCTCCTTGCTGCTCTTCAGGCGCGAGTTTGACCAGTACATCAACCTGCGCCCAGCCCGCTTGATGCCAGGCATCATCGCCCCGGTGGTGCGGCGTGACGGCAGCGCGCGCGCGCCTGGCGAAATTGACTTTTACATCGTCCGCGAAAACACCGAAGGCGAGTACTCCAGCATCGGTGGCCGGGCCTTTCCAGGCACCGAGCGCGAGTTTGTTTTGCAAGAGTCTGTGTTCACGCGGATCGGCGTTGACCGCGTGCTCAAGTTCGCCTTTGAGCTGGCCCAGTCGCGCCCTAAAAAGCACCTGACCAGCGCCACCAAGTCGAACGGTATATCAATCTCCATGCCGTACTGGGATGAGCGCGTTGAAGCCATGGCCAAAGGCTACCCTGACCTGCGCTTGGACAAGTTTCACATTGACATCTTGACCGCGCACTTTGTGCAGCGGCCGGACTTTTTTGACGTGGTCGTGGCCAGCAATTTGTTCGGCGACATCTTGAGTGACCTGGGTCCGGCTTGCACGGGCACCATCGCCATTGCACCCAGCGCCAACCTCAACCCGGAGCGCAAGTTCCCGTCCTTGTTTGAACCGGTGCATGGATCGGCCCCCGACATCGCTGGCCGCAACTTGGCGAATCCGATTGGTCAGATCTGGTGCGGTGCCATGATGCTGGAATTTCTCGGTCACAAAGAAGCGCACGACGCGATTCTCAGCGCCATAGAAAAGACATTGGCACCCGGCAGCGGCGCACCGCGTACGCCTGACTTGGGCGGCACGGCAGGCACGGCAGATATGGGCAAAGCGATTGCTGCTGCCGTCTGAGGCGACAGCTTAGCCTTTTCAAATAAAGCTAGAATTCTCTTCAAGTTCAAGAATAAAGCAGTCAAGGCTCTTGCTGTTTTGATTGTGAGGTTCAAGGCGTCATCAAGACGCTTTGTTGTTTCAAGCCCTTTTTTGCGCCTGTCGCCCCCAACACGTGCCCACTTAAGTTGCTTTAAGCGTTTGAGAGGGCTGTCTGTCCGAAGCTTAAGAGCTTCAAAACAGATTTTTTAAATCACCTAGGAATCCCTGTGAACAAAACTGAATTGATCGAACACATCGCCGAGCAAGCCGATATTTCCAAAGCATCCGCCACGCGCGCACTGGAAGCCATCATCGGCGCTATCACTGAAACTTTGAAAGCCGGCGATGCCGTAGCTTTGGTTGGGTTCGGCACTTTTGCGGTTGGCGTTCGTGCTGCTCGAACCGGCCGCAATCCACGCACTGGCGATGAGATTAAAATCAAAGAAGCCAAAGTGCCAAAGTTCCGTCCGGGCAAAGCCCTCAAAGACACTTTGAACTGAAGCAGACAAATTAAGATGTCAGAAGTTGGGTGCTTAGCTCAGTTGGTAGAGCAGCGCCCTTACACGGCGTAGGTCGGCGGTTCGAGCCCGTCAGCACCCACCAACTTCAACAAAAGGCGACCATTGGGCCGCCTTTTTTTGGGCTCATCGCGGCACTTTGATTGCGCCAAATCCGTGGCTGTCACACAGGAAGTTTCAGATGTTTGATTTTATTCGCAAGCACACCAAAATCACGATGTGGTTGCTCTTTTTGCTGATCGTGCCGTCCTTCGTTTTGCTTGGCTTGAACGACCACAACCGTTCTGCCGACAGCAGTGCAACGGTGGCCCGCGTGGACGGTAAAAATATCACGCAGGCCGATTGGGATGCGGCGCACCGTGTCGAAGTCGACCAGACCCGGGCGTCCATGCCGACGCTGGATCTGAAACTGTTGGACTCGCCTGAAGCCCGCTACGCTACTTTGGAGCGCATGGTGCGCGACCGCGTGATGGCTGCCGCAGCAGCGCAGTCTTTGTTGACCACCAGCGACCAACGACTGGCGCGTGAGTTGCAAGGCAATCCTCAAATTGCCGCTTTGCGCAAGCCTGATGGCTCACTCGATATGGAGCGGTACCGCCAACTGGTCGGCGCTCAGGGGATGACGCCTGACAAGTTTGAGGCCAGCGTGCGTGCTGATCTGTCGGTCCGGCAAGTCATGACCGGCGTCACCGCCACCGGTTTTTCATCAGCCGGCGTGGCTGACTCGGCGCTCAACGCTTACTTTGAAAAACGCGAGTTGCAACTGGCCCGTTTCAGTCCCGCCACTTACGCTGCCAAGCTCAAACCTACCGATGCCGATCTAGAGCAGTTTTACCAAGCCAATCAGGTTCTTTTTCGCGCCTCGGAACAAGCCAGCATCGAGTATGTCTTGCTAGACGCCGACACCGTCAGCAAGAACATTGTTGTCAATGCCCAAGAACTCAAGACTTATTACGAGCAAAATATCCAGCGGCTCAGCGGCCCTGAAGAGCGCCGTGCCAGTCATATTTTAATCAACGCACCCAAAGCCGCACCCGCTGCCGAGCGGGCGTTGGCCAAAGCCAAGGCTGCGGAGTTGCTGGCGCAGGTGCGCAAGGCACCTGATACTTTCGCCGATACAGCCCGTAAAAATTCGCAAGATACCGGTTCTGCTGCCAAGGGCGGCGACCTTGATTTCTTTGCGCCAGGCGCGATGGTCAAGCCCTTTGAGGACGCCGCCTTCAAGCTGAAAAAAGGTGAAATCAGTGACGTGGTGGAATCCGACTTCGGCTATCACATCATTCGGTTGACGGACATCAAGACACTCAAGCAGCGCAGCTTTGAGGAGATGCGACCGGTATTTGAGGCCGAGTTGAAGAAGCAGCAGGTTCAACAAAAATTTGCTGAATCTGCAGAGATCTTTACCAACGGCGTGTACGAGCAAGCCGACAGTCTGAAACCGGTGGCCGAACGGCTGAAGCTTGACCTGCACAGCGTCAGCCTGGTCAGCAGAAACCCTGCGCCAGGAGTCACCGGTCCGCTGGCCAACGCGAAGTTTTTAGCGGCTCTTTTTTCGGCTGATTCAGTTGAGAAAAAACGCAATACCGAAGCGATTGAAGTCGGACCGAATCAGCTGGCCGCTGGTCGCGTTGTGCAATACACGCCGGTTCGTACCCTGCCTTTGGCCGAGGTGAAAGAAAGCGTTCGTACCCGTTGGATCGCCGACCGCAGCGCCGAAGAAGCTCGCAAAGAAGGCAGCGCCAAATTGATTGAGTGGAAAACCAATCCCGCAGCAGCCGTTTTTCCAGACCCTTTGGTGATCTCGCGCATCGACACCAAAAACCTGCCAAGTTCGGTGCTCGACGCTGTTTTGCGCGCAGACCCTGCGACCTTGCCGGCACTGTTAGGTGTCGACTTGAGCGGCCAAGGTTACGCTGTGCTCAAGGTCATGAAAGTGTTGCTACGCGAGCCGCGTGATGCAGCCGCTACGCAGCAAGAGCGCTCCCAATACGCGCAGTGGTGGACTGCCGCCGAAAGCCTGGCTTATTACAAGATGATTCAGGAGCGCTTCAAGGTCCAGATCACAGTGCCCAAACCGGTTCCCGGACAAGGCTTGAAAGATGCAAATGCAATTCAAGCTGCAAACAGGTGAACAAGGCCCTGACTTGCCGTTATAATTTCGTCCTT
>JBBAPN010000006.1:0-88071 GCA_040400815.1 Polaromonas sp.
AGAAACCCATGCACATTGGGGTACCTGCGGAAATCATGGCGGGCGAGACACGTGTCGCCGTCACGCCGGAAACGGCCAAAAAACTCAAAACCCAAGGCCATACCGTTCGCGTTCAATCGGGTGCTGGCGTTGCCGCCAGCGTGCCCGACGCCGCTTACGAAGCGGTTGGCGCCGAGATCACCGATGCCGCCGGCGCTTATGCCTGTGACATCGTGCTCAAGGTGCGCTGCCCGCTGGACAGTGAGATGCCCTTGGCGCGCGCTGGCAGCGTCATCACTGGCATGCTGAACCCATTTGATGCCAACGGCCTGCAACGCCTGGCCACAGCCGGCTTGACGTCCTTTGCGCTCGAAGCCGCACCGCGCACCAGCCGCGCGCAAAGCATGGACGTGCTGTCGTCGCAAGCCAACATCGCCGGCTACAAGGCGGTCATCATGGCGGCCGACCGCTACCAACGCTTTTTCCCCATGCTGATGACGGCGGCCGGCACGGTCAAAGCCGCCCGTGTGGTGATTCTGGGCGTCGGCGTCGCTGGCCTGCAAGCGATTGCCACGGCCAAACGGCTCGGCGCGGTGATTGAAGCCAGCGACGTGCGGCCCAGCGTGAAAGAGCAAGTTGAGTCCCTCGGTGGCAAGTTCATCGACGTGGCTTACGAGACCGACGAGGAGCGCGAAGCCGCGGTCGGCGTCGGCGGCTATGCCAAACCGATGCCACCGAGCTGGCTGGCGCGGCAAAAAGTCGAAGTCGCCAAGCGCGTCGCGCAGGCCGACATCGTCATCACCACCGCCTTGATTCCGGGCCGCGCTGCACCGGTGCTGGTCTCCGAAGAGATGGTCAAGTCCATGAAGCCGGGCAGCGTGATCGTTGACTTGGCCGCACCGCAAGGCGGTAACTGCCCGCTGACCGAGCCCGGCCAGATCGTCGTCAAACATGGCGTGACCTTGATTGGCGAGACCAACGTGCCGGCCTTGGTGGCGGCAGATGCCAGCGCGCTTTACGCACGCAACCTGTTGGACTTCCTCAAGTTGATCATCAACAAAGACGGGGCGCTGACGATTGACCTCGAAGACGACATCGTTGCCGCCTGCCTGATGACGCGCGACGGCCTCGTCACCAAGACCTAATTTTTGAGGAACAAGACCATGGAATTCGCCTCCCCCGGCATCATTAACTTGATTATTTTTGTGCTGGCTATTTATGTCGGTTACCACGTCGTGTGGACCGTCACGCCAGCCTTGCACACCCCTTTGATGGCAGTCACCAACGCCATCTCGGCCATCGTTATCGTGGGCGCCATGCTAGCCGCCGCCTTGACCGTCACACCGCTTGGCAAGACCATGGGCGTGCTGGCCGTGGCGCTGGCTGCGGTCAATGTGTTCGGCGGCTTTTTAGTGACCCGCCGGATGCTTGAAATGTTCAAGAAAAAAGAAAAGAAAGCAGCCGCACCTGCCGCTGACGCAGGAGCAACCAAATGAGCATGAACCTCGTCACCCTGCTGTATTTGCTGGCCTCGGTTTGCTTTATTCAAGCCCTCAAAGGCCTGTCGCACCCGACCAGCTCGATCCGCGGCAATGCTTTCGGCATGGCTGGCATGGCCATTGCCGTGCTGACCACCGCCGCCCTCATCGTCGAACTCTCCAGTGGCGCAGCGCAAGGCATGGTCTACGTGCTGGTCGCGCTGGTGGTCGGCGGGGCGGCTGGCACGCTGATGGCCAAGCGCGTCGAGATGACCAAGATGCCTGAGCTGGTGGCTTTCATGCACAGCATGATCGGTCTGGCTGCGGTGTTTATCGCGGTCGCCGCCATGGCCGAACCGGATGCGTTCGCCATCGTCGCCAAAGGCTTGGGCACGGCCAACATTCCCGCTGGCAACCGACTCGAGTTGTTCCTCGGCGCGGCGATCGGCGCGCTCACCTTCAGCGGCTCGGTGATTGCCTTTGGCAAACTCAGCGGCAAGTACAAGTTCCGCTTGTTTCAGGGCGCACCGGTGTCCTTTGCCGGCCAGCACAAATTGAATCTGGTGCTCGGTCTGGCGACTTTAGGCCTCGGTCTGGTCTTTACCTTCACCGGCAGCTGGAACGCCTTTTTTGCCATGCTGGCACTGGCTTTCGTCATGGGCGTGCTGATCATCATCCCGATCGGCGGCGCCGACATGCCGGTGGTGGTCTCGATGCTGAACAGCTATTCGGGCTGGGCAGCCGCCGGCATCGGTTTTTCGCTGAACAACGCCATGCTGATCGTCGCCGGCTCACTGGTCGGATCGTCCGGCGCCATCCTCTCGTACATCATGTGCAAGGCGATGAACCGCTCGTTCTTCAACGTGATTTTGGGTGGCTTTGGCGGCGAGGCTGGCAGCGCCGTGGTTGGCTCTGCCGAGCAGCGCAGCGTCAAGTCAGGCTCGGCTGATGACGCCGCCTTCATTCTGGGCAATGCAGAGTCGGTCATCATCGTGCCAGGCTACGGCTTGGCCGTGGCCCGCGCCCAACACTCGGTCAAAGAACTGGCGCAAAAACTCACCGACCGCGGCATCAGCGTCAAGTACGCGATTCACCCGGTGGCTGGCCGCATGCCGGGCCACATGAACGTGTTGCTGGCCGAAGCCGAAGTGCCCTACGACCAAGTCCACGAGATGGAAGACATCAATGCCGAGTTCGGTCAAGTCGACGTCGCTATCATTTTGGGTGCCAATGACGTGGTCAATCCGGCCGCGCATGTCAAAGGCAGCGCCATCTACGGCATGCCGATTCTGGAGGCTTACAAAGCCAAAACCGTCATCGTCAACAAGCGCTCGATGGCGGCCGGTTACGCTGGCCTCGACAACGAGCTCTTTTACCTGGACAAAACCATGATGGTTTTTGGTGATGCAAAAAAAATCATCGAAGACATGGGCAAGGCGATCGAATAAGAACAGCGGGCAAGTTCACTGCCCGCTGCCCCCGCAGAAAGCCCCGAAGAGGGCGTGCCCCAACCAATGGGGCGCTGCGTTTTAAACATCAACGGAGGACATTTATGAGCGTACTCAACACCGATCGCCCTTGGCTCACGGCTTATCCAGCGGGTGTTCCCGCCGACATCGACGCGTCGCAATACACCTCGCTGGTGGCCTTGATGGAGGAGAGCTTTGCCCAGTACGCCGGGCGTGTGGCCTACAGCTTCATGGGCCAGGATGTCACCTTCGGCCAAACCGACAAGCTGTCGCAAGCCTTCGCTGGCTACCTGCAAAGTCTGGGTCTGACCAGAGGCGATCGGATCGCCGTCATGATGCCCAACTGCCCACAGTACCCCGTCTCAGTCGCAGCGATTTTGCGCGCCGGCTATGTGGTGGTCAACGTCAACCCCTTGTACACGCCGCGTGAATTGGAGTTCCAGCTCAAAGACTCGGGCGCCAAGGCCATCGTCATCATCGAAAACTTCGCCACCACGTTGGACGAATGCATCGCCAACACACCGGTCCAGCATGTGGTGCTGTGCGCCATGGGCGACCAGCTCGGCTGGCTCAAAGGCACACTCGTCAACTATGTGGTTCGCCACGTCAAAAAGCTTGTGCCGCCTTTCAATTTGCCGGCGGCTGTGCGCTTCAACGATGCAATCGCCCAAGGCCAGCACAGGCAACTGACGCGCCCCGACCTGAAGCCTGACGACGTGGCGGTGCTGCAGTACACCGGCGGCACCACAGGCGTCTCCAAGGGGGCGGTGCTGTTGCACCGCAACGTCATCGCCAACCTGCTGCAGTCCGAAGCCTGGAATGCCCCGGCCATGACCAGCTTGCCTGCCGGCACCCAGCCGGTCTATGTGTGCGCCTTGCCGCTTTACCACATCTTCGCTTTCACGCTGAACATGATGCTGTGCATGCGCACCGGCGCCAAGAACATCTTGATTCCGAATCCGCGCGACTTGCCAGCCGTGCTCAAAGAGCTGGCCAAGCACCAAGTGCATATTTTCCCGGCCGTCAACACACTCTTTAATGGCCTGGCCAACCACCCCGACTTCAACACGGTGGACTGGTCTCACTTGAAGGTCTCCTTGGGGGGTGGCATGGCGGTGCAAAGCGCTGTGGCAAAGCTGTGGCTGGACAAAACCGGTTGCCCGATTTGTGAAGGCTACGGCCTGTCCGAAACCTCGCCTTCGGCCAGTTGCAACCCATCCACCAGCCGTCAGTTCACTGGCACCATCGGCGTGCCGATCCCCAGCACCTGGTTCAAACTGCTTGACGACGACGGCCATGAAGTGCCTCAAGGCAAGCCGGGCGAAATCGCCATCAAGGGCCCACAAGTCATGGCCGGCTACTGGCAGCGCCCGGACGAAACCGCCAAAGTCATGACGGCAGACGGGTACTTCAAATCAGGCGACATCGGTATCGTTGATTCGAATGGTTTTTTCAAGATCATCGACCGCAAGAAAGACATGATCCTGGTCAGCGGCTTCAACGTCTATCCAAACGAGATTGAGGACGTCGTGAGTCAGCTCCACGGCGTGCTCGAATGCGCCTGCGTCGGCGTTCAAGACGACAAAACCAGCGAAGCCGTCAAACTGGTCATCGTCAAACGCCACCCTGACCTGACCGAAGCCCAAGTGCGTAATTACTGCCGGGCCAACTTGGCCGGCTACAAGTTGCCCAAGGTGATCGAGTTTCGCGCCGATTTACCCAAAACGCCGGTCGGGAAAATTTTGCGCCGGGAATTACGCGACAAAAAATGAGCCTTTCGCTGACCGCCATTTTGAGTGCCTTGCCAGAAGAGCAGCATGGCTTACTCGAACAGCTCCAGGACGCGCAAAAACAGACCGTGGCGGGTCGTGATTTTTGGCTTGGTCAACTGCACGGACAAACCGTGGCGCTCGGCGTGTCGCGCATTGGCAAGGTCTCCGCGGCCTTGACCGCCGCCATTTTGATTGGTCACTTTGGCGCCAGCCAAATCATCTTCACCGGTGTGGCCGGGGGCTTGGCGCAAGGCGTGAAGGTGGGTGACGTGGTCGTGGCAGATGACTTTATTCAGCACGACCTTGACGTTTCACCGCTGTTTCCGCGCTACGAAGTGCCGCTCTACGGTCGCTCACGTTTGCCCTGCGACCCGACCCTCACGACCTTGCTCCTACAGGCGACCCAGCGCGCGCTGGCAAGCACCAACAACACCGCCAAGTCGCTGTTCGCCGGGGCCCGAGTGCACCGCGGCTTGATCGCCAGCGGTGATCGCTTTGTCGCCAGCGCTGCCGAATCCAGCCGCTTGCAAACCGCTTTGGTGAGCGCCGGGCATACCGCCTTGGCCGTCGAAATGGAAGGTGCCGCCGTGGCCCAAGTCTGCGTCGACTATGGCGTAGCGTTTGCGGCCATGCGCACCATTTCGGACCGAGCTGATGACAACGCACACCTCGACTTTCCGACCTTTGTGGCGCAAGTGGCAAGCCAGTACGCGCTTCGTATCATCGGTGAATTGATGCCGTCGCTGCCTGCACCAGCCTGAGCACCAACCCACGCGCCGTTGCGCTATTTCAACCAGCCACGCCGCCTGAAATACCACATCGGCACCAAAGCGCTCGCCACCATCAAGGCCAGTGCGTACGGGTAACCCAGCGACCAATCCAGCTCCGGCATGAACTTGAAGTTCATGCCGTAGGAGCTGGCGATCAAGGTCGGCGGCAGCAAGGCGACACTGGCCACCGAAAAAATCTTGATGATTTTGTTCTGATTGATGTTGATGAAACCAACGGTGGCGTCCATCAAAAAGTTGATCTTGTCGAACAAAAATGCCGTGTGCGAGTCGAGCGAGTCGATGTCGCGCAAAATCTGCCGGGCCTCTTCAAACTGCTCAGCACTGAGCATTTTGCTGCGCATCATGAAGCTGACGGCGCGCCGGGTGTCCATCATGTTGCGGCGAATCCGCCCGCTCAAGTCTTCGTGGCGGGCAATCGAGCCCAGCACTTCGCCGGCCATCACGTCGGTCAAGTCGCCGGACAGCACTTTGGTGCTGACTTTTTCCAAGTCCACGTAAATACCCTCGAGCGTGTCGGCCGAATATTCCGCATCCGCATCAAATAATTTGAGCAAAACTTCTTTGGCGTCATCAATCAAACCGAGCGAGCGACGGGCGCGCATGCGCAACAAGCGAAACACCGGCACATCTTCATCGTGGATAGAGAACAGCACGCCTTTGTTTTTCAGATCGTCGTTGACCAGATTCAAAATGAAAGCGACCCGAACTGTGCGCGGCTCGTCGGCATCGGCAATCAAAAAGTCTGAGCGAATGTGTAACTCACCGTTGTCTTCTTCGTAAAAACGGGCCGACTCTTCGATGTCCTCGTCCATCACGTTGTCGGGGATGGACTGGCCGTAATACTGCTTGATCCAGTATTTTTCTTCCGCCGTGGGCGACTCCAGGTCAACCCAAATTGGACTGAACTTGGACAGCTCTTCCAAGGATTCAATTTCCTCTTGAAAAAGACGCCCATTGACGAGCGTGAAAATATTGATCAAGGCGGACTCCCGTGGGGATTCAAGGGCACACGCGCACGGATTTGGCCGGCTGCACGGAGCGGAAATGGACGAAGACGGCGCTGCGTTTAAGCCCGGCACAGCCTCTCAAGCTGCGAAATTAAAAGCCAGCCACCCAGACTGCTTTTCAAGGGCTTCACCGTCATGCAGCATGGCCGAGATTATGGCATTGGTGTCGCTCACTGACCGCCAGCCAGCGCCGCCGCCGCGCCTGCCCGCAAGGGCCTTATCCACTCAAAACTTAAACCATAGTTCGCAAGCCACTGACGCCCACGGCCGGTCCGTCGCTCTGGACCCACTTTGGCAGACGCCGCGCAGCCCGTGCAATTTGTTGCAGTGCAAGATTGCAATTGCCAGCCTTCGGGCGCATAGTGAATCCGCAAGCGAAGTTCCGTAGGCCATCAGACATCGTCGGTCTGTTGGCTCTTTTAAAACCCCTTCCCCGATGGAAAAGGAGTCTTTTATGAACTTGACGATCAGCGGCCACCACCTAGAAGTCACGCCCGCTTTGCGCGGTTACGTGACCACAAAACTTGATCGAATTGCCCGCCACTTCGACCAAGTGGTTGACATCAAAGTCCTTTTGACAGTTGACAACATGAAAGAAAAAGAACTCAGGCAACGCGCCGAGTGCAATGTGCACGTCAAAGGTCGCGATCTGTTTGCCGAAAGCTCCCACGCCGACCTTTATGCCGCGGTTGATGAATTGGCCGACAAGCTGGACCGCCAAGTCGGTCGCCACAAAGACAAAACTCAAGACCACCACCACGTGGCGGCCAAGTACCAAACCTGAAACGCCCCGCACGCCGAGCGGCCTTCGCCTCTGAAGGCAGCCTATTCCCACCCAGCCGCCCGGTCACTCTGGCGGCTTTTTAACGCCACCGCGCTCGAGCGGGCTGTACCGAGTGCATAATTCGGCGACTTAAAGATTGTTATGAACCGTCTTTCGCAAATACTCCCCTCCTCCCAAATTTTGGTCGGCCTTGAAGCCACCAGCAAAAAGCGCGCCTTCGAAGAAGCCGGACTGCTGTTTGAAAACCTGCACGGGCTGAACCGCGCCCTCATCACGGACAGCTTGTTTGCCCGCGAGCGACTGGGCTCGACCGGCCTGGGTCACGGTGTGGCCATTCCGCACGGTCGTATCAAAGGCCTGAAGGCGCCATTGGCAGCGGTTTTTCAGTTGGCCGCCCCGATTGGTTTTGATGCGCCCGACGAACAAGCCGTTCGGCTGTTGATTTTCTTGCTGGTACCTGAAGCTGCAACCCAGAAACACCTGGAAATTCTGTCCGAAATCGCTGAGATGCTGAGCGACAGTGCGCTGCGCGAACACCTCAAGCTCAGCAGTTCAGTGGCCGACTTGCACCAGCTGATCGCCACTTGGCGCTCGACCCAAACCAGCCCCTGAGGCTCACTTCGCACCCGCATGAAGCCCACCGTTGTCAGCGCTGAAGCCCTGTTTGAAGACCACCGCGCCTCCTTGAAATGGCAATGGGTGGCCGGGCTGGGGGCTTCAGATCGACGCTTCGATGAAGTGGCGGTGCGGGCCGCTCGGTCGGGTGCCGACTTGGTTGGTTACCTGAATTACATCCACCCTTACCGGGTGCAAATCCTCGGTGAACGCGAAGTCGCTTACCTGACCCAGGGCAGCAAGGAAGACTGTGCTCGCCGCATCTCGCGCATCATCACGCTGGAGCCGCCGGTGCTGGTGGTGGCAGACGGTCAGACCGCGCCCGACACCTTGATTTCCATGTGCGAGCGCGGCCAGTTGCCGATGTTCGCCACGCCAGAATCTGCCGCCTTCGTGATTGACGTGCTGCGCGCCTACCTGTCCAAGCACTTCGCCGACCGGACGTCGATGCACGGCGTGTTCATGGACATTTTGGGCATGGGCGTGATGATCACCGGCGAATCCGGTTTGGGCAAGAGCGAGCTCGGTCTCGAGCTGATTTCACGCGGTCATGGCCTGGTGGCAGATGACGCGGTCGATCTGTTTCGCATCAACCAGACCACCATCGAGGGCCGCTGCCCCGAATTGCTGCAAAACCTGCTCGAGGTGCGCGGCATCGGTCTGCTCGACATCAAGGCGATTTTTGGCGAAACCGCGGTCCGCCGCAAACTCCGCCTGAAGCTGATCGTGCACCTGGTCCGGCGTGAAACCCTAGAGCGTGAATACGAGCGCATTCCGTACGAACCCCTGACCCAAGACTTGCTCGGCATTCCGGTGCGCAAAGTGATCATTCAGGTCGAAGCCGGCCGCAACATCGCGGTGCTGGTGGAAGCGGCCGTGCGCAATGCTATTTTGCAGCTTCGCGGCGTCAACACCTACCAGGATTTTGTCGAGCGGCACCGCAAAGCCATGGAGCGCGGCGACTGATCTGCCAGCAAAATACGACCCGGGTTACCGGGTTACTGGATCAAAGAATCAAGCGTGGTGACGGGTTGAGACCGGACGATGCGGGCATGCCGTCTTGCTGCAACTGGCGTAAATCGACAGCGAATGGTCGGCAATGGTGAAGCCCTTGGACAGCGCCACGTCGTTTTGCCGCTTTTCGATCTCAGCGTCATAGAACTCTTCCACCTTGCCGCAATCGAGACACACCAGATGGTCATGGTGCTGGCCTTCATTGATCTCGTAAACCGCCTTGCCCGACTCAAAGTTGCTGCGGTTCAGCAAACCCGCTTGCTCAAACTGCGCCAGTACCCGGTAAACCGTGGCCAAGCCAATGTCTGAGCGATCTTCGAGTAGCACCCGAAAGACATCTTCGGCGGTCATGTGGCGCTGCTTGCCGGCCTGAAAAATCTCAAGGATCTTCAGCCGCGGCAAGGTTGCCTTGAGGCCGGTACTTTTTAATTCGTCAATGTTGCTCATGGATTTTCTCAGGGGATTTTTCAGGGGATGAACAGGGCCTCATGCCCAAGGACAAAATACACCCAACCGCTACAATGTTTGATCATATCGCCACACCTATTGTCATGCTTGTAAACCATCGCTCCTCTCTATTGGTCGGCCTGATCGTCACCGCGTGCACATTGCTGACAGCGTGCTCCAGCATCAGCACAGCGGCGTCTAGCATGAACACCAATGCCTTCAACCCCGGCCGCTGGATCACGCCTTACCGTGCCGATGTGGTTCAAGGCAATTTTATTTCCAGCGAACAAGTCGCTCAGCTGCGGCCCGGCATGAGTCGCACCGATGTGCGTAATATTTTGGGCACGCCGCTGGTGGCCAGCGTTTTCCACGCTGACCGTTGGGACTATGTCTTTACACTGCGGCGCCAAGGCGTGCCGGCACAGTCGTTCAACTACTCGGTCCTTTTCAAGGCCGACTTGCTCGAGAGCTTTGCCGGTGACGCAATGCCAAGCGAGACCGAGTTCATCGCCAAAATGGACCAGCGCCGCCAACTTGGCAAGGTGCCAGCGCTTGAAGCCACGCCAGCCCAATTGGCAGAGGCCGCCAAACAATTGCCGGCGCCACCATCGACAGCACCTGACACTGGTCGCGCCCTGCCGCCCGCCGCCAGCTACCCGCCGCTCGAGAGCCCCCGTCAGTGAGCGCGGGCCTGACAAACGCAGCGCCAGAGTTGCTGAAAATTGCCATCGCCGGCGCCACCGGCCGCATGGGTCAAATGCTGGTCGAAGCCGTCAACGCGGCTGACGACTTGCAACTGTCTGGCGCGCTAGACCGTGCCGACAGCCCGGCCATCGGCCTTGATGCCGCAGCATTCGCCGGACAACACAGCGGCATCCGCATCTCCGCGGATCTGCGCATGGGCTTGATCGGTGCCAACGTGCTGATCGACTTCACCCGCCCCGAGGGCACGCTGGCGCATCTGCAAATCTGCCGCCAACTTGGCGTCAATGCCGTCATTGGCACCACCGGTTTCAGCGAGGCCCAAAAAGCCGAGATCGCAGCCATCGCCCAAGACATCGCGATCGTCATGGCGCCCAACATGAGCGTTGGCGTGAACGTCACCCTCAAATTGCTGGAGATGGCTGCCAAGGCACTCTCCACCGGCTACGACATCGAGATCATCGAAGCCCATCACCGTCACAAAGTGGATGCACCTTCGGGCACCGCCTTGAAGATGGGCGAGGCCATTGCCGACGCGCTGGGACGCGACCTGAAAGACTGCGCCGTCTACGCCCGAGAAGGTGTCACCGGCGAGCGCGACCCGTCCAGCATTGGTTTTGCCACCATCCGCGGCGGTGACATCGTCGGCGACCACACCGTGCTGTTTGCCGGCACCGGCGAGCGCATTGAAATCACCCACAAATCATCGAGCCGGGCCACTTACGCCCAAGGCAGCTTGCGCGCCGCCCGCTTTTTGTCCGGTCAGCGGCAAGGCCTGTTCGACATGTTTGATGTGTTGAATTTGAAATGACCGCGCTTGACACGCTGCTGCAGGGCGATGCCGTCAGCCGGCTGGTCGCCGCGCTGCTGCTCTTGATGTCGGTCAGCAGCTGGGTCGTGATTCTGTGGAAAAGCTGGCTGTTGCAACGTGTGGCCGGCGACGTCAAGCGCAGTACCGCCGCCTTTTGGCAATCGGCTTCATTGACAGACGCCAATCAGCGGGTCCAAGCCTTTGACCGTGACGCGCTGGTCTGGCCGCTGCTGCTGGCCAGCCGCACGCAAAGCGTCGGCACGCTGGCGTCCACCGGCGACCGACGTCAGCAACTCACTCGCCTGTTGCGCGACGCTTTGCACAGCGTCTTGCACAAACTCCAATTCGGTCAGGTTTTGCTGGCAACCGTCGGCGCCACCGCGCCTTTTGTCGGCTTGCTCGGCACGGTTTGGGGCATCTACCACGCGCTGGTCGGCATGAGTGCGGCCGGACAAATCACCATCGACCGAATTTCCGGCCCGGTCGGCGAAGCCCTGATCATGACCGCCGCCGGTCTGGCTGTGGCGATTCCCGCAGTGCTGGCCTACAACGTCCTCGGCCGCAGCGTCAACCGCATTGAAGCTGACCTTGAAGGCTTTGCCCGCGACCTGCGCGAACTGCTGCTGACAGCGCCCGCAAGCCGCCTCGCCACTGAAAGCGCCTGATGTTTGGCCGGCTCGAACGCAGCCGCGGCACCGAGCCCATGAGCGAGATCAACGTCACACCGCTGGTCGATGTGATGCTGGTGCTGGTGGTCATCTTCATCCTCACTGCGCCGCTGCTGGCTTCGTCGGTCAAACTGGAACTGCCGAAGTCAGACGCGGCGTCGACGACGGACGCAACGCCGAGTGTCTCGCTGGTGGTCGACCGCGACGGCCAAGCTTACTTAGACAACCGCGCCGTGCCACTCGCCGAACTCAGTCAAAGCCTGGCGCGCACTGCCGCCCTGCAACCCGACACCGAAGTGCAGCTCCGCGCCGACGAAAACGCCCCTTACGGCAAGGTCATTGAGGTGCTGGGCGTGGCGCAAAAAGCTGGCCTCACACGCATCGGTTTTGTCACCGACGCTCCCGCAGCCCCTGCCGCATCAGCCAAAGCCGCCAGCCCCTGAGCGGCACTGATCGCTGCTGACCGCCCGCCAGCGCAAGACCTAAAATCAGCGCTTCACCTGCCTCATTCGCCTCATCCGCTTCCACTGATTTACCCGGTTTCTCATGCAAGACAAATACCAGCACCTCGACGTCGAGCGCAACGCTCAAGCCCAATGGACTGCCGTCGATGCCTACCGCGTCACCGAAGACACCACTGGCAAAAAGCCCAAGGGCAAGTACTACGCTTGCTCCATGCTGCCCTACCCCAGCGGCAAGCTGCACATGGGCCACGTGCGCAACTACACCATCAACGACATGCTCACGCGCTACCTGCGCATGAAGGGCTACAACGTTCTGATGCCGATGGGTTGGGACGCCTTTGGTTTGCCGGCTGAAAACGCCGCGCTGAAAAACAACGTGCCGCCCGCGCAGTGGACCTACGACAACATCGCTTACATGAAGAAGCAGATGCAGGCGATGGGCCTGGCGGTCGACTGGAGCCGCGAAATCGCCACCTGCGACCCGACTTATTACAAGTGGAACCAGTGGCTGTTTTTGAAGATGCTGGACAAAGGCATCGCCTACCGCAAGACGCAAGTCGTCAACTGGGACCCGGTCGACATGACCGTGCTGGCCAATGAACAAGTGATCGACGGCAAGGGCTGGCGCACCGGCGCAGTGGTTGAAAAGCGTGAGATTCCTGGCTACTACCTGAAGATCACCGACTACGCGCAAGAGCTGCTGAACCACGTGCAGGTCGGCAACGACAAGGCCACGCTGTCGGGCTGGCCAGAGCGCGTGCGCTTGATGCAAGAGAACTGGATCGGCAAAAGCGAAGGCGTGCGGTTTGCGTTCACCCACGACATTCGTGACGCCGCTGGCGAGCTGCTGACGGACGGCAAGATGTATGTCTTCACGACGCGCGTTGACACCCTGATGGGCGTGACGTTTTGCGCGGTGGCACCGGAGCATCCGCTGGCCCTGCACGCGGCGGCGACGCAGCCGACGTTGGCGGCGTTTTTGGAAGAGTGCAAGTCAGGCGGCACGACCGAAGCCGAGCTTGCCACGCAAGAGAAAAAAGGCATGCCGACGGGTCTTTATGTGGCGCATCCTTTGACAGGCGAGCAGGTCGAAGTGTGGGTTGGCAACTATGTGCTGATGTCGTACGGCGATGGTGCGGTGATGGGTGTGCCGGCGCATGATGAGCGCGACTTTGCGTTTGCCTTGAAGTATTCGCTGGTGATCAAGCCGGTGGTGTCATTTGCGGGATCCTTGCGTGTTTTCGATGCTGCTGTTTGGCACGATTGGTACGCTGAAAAAGGGGCTGGTGTTGCTATCAACTCAGGGCCGTTTGATGGCCTGACTTTCAAGCCTTGCGTCGATGCTGTGGCGGCTGCGTTGGCGGTCAAAGGCCTGGGCGAAAAGAAAACCACTTGGCGTTTGCGCGACTGGGGCGTCAGCCGTCAGCGTTATTGGGGCACACCGATTCCGATCATTCATTGCGCTGAACATGGCGCCGTGCCGGTGCCTGAAAAAGACCTGCCGGTGATCTTGCCGCAGGACTGTGTGCCCGATGGTTCTGGCAATCCGCTGGTCAAGCACGTGGGCTTTCATGCGGGTGTGGTGTGCCCGGTGTGCGGCCAGCCGGCGCGGCGCGAGACGGACACGATGGACACCTTTGTCGACTCGTCGTGGTATTTCATGCGCTATTGCGATCCGACAAACGATCAGCAGATGGTCGGTGCCGGCACTGATTACTGGATGCGAGACCAAACCCTGGCCACCGGTGGCAGTGGCATGGACCAATACATCGGCGGCATTGAACACGCCATTCTTCACCTGCTGTATGCGCGCTTTTGGACCAAGGTCATGCGCGACCTGGGCTTGGTCAAGATGGACGAGCCCTTCACCAAGCTACTGACGCAGGGCATGGTGCTGAACCACATTTACTCGCGCAAGTCTGACAAAGGCGGCATCGAATACTTCTGGCCGCAAGAGGTCGAAGACCTGCATGACGCCAGCGGCAAAGTTATTGGCGCCAAGCTCAAAGAAGCCAAGGGCACGCTGCCCGCCGGCACGCTCATCACCTACGAAGGCGTGGGCACCATGAGCAAGAGCAAGAACAATGGCGTCGATCCGCAAGACCTGATTGGCAAGTACGGCGCCGACACCGCGCGCCTGTACACCATGTTCACCGCGCCGCCTGAAGCCACGCTGGAGTGGAATGACGCCGGCGTTGAAGGCTCTTACCGCTTCTTGCGGCGTGTCTGGAATTTTGGCGTCAAGCTCTCTGCCATGGTGGCGGACGAGGCTTCATCTGCCGTGCAAGACAAAGACACCAAGACGCTGCGGCGCGAAGTTTTCACCGTGCTCAAGCAAGTCGACTACGACTACCAGCGCATGCAATACAACACCGTGGTCTCGGGCGGCATGAAGATGCTGAATGCGCTGGAAGACTTCAAGGGCGAGGTCAACACCGCATCGATGGCCGCGCTGCGCGAAGGCTTCGGTATTTTGCTCCGCTGCCTCTACCCGGCCACGCCGCACATTGCGTACGGCTTATGGGCCGACCTCGGCTACGCTGAGCAACACGGCGACCTGCTCGATGCCGCCTGGCCCGAGGTCGACGACAGCGCCCTGCAACAAGACGAGATCGAGCTGATGCTGCAAGTCAATGGCAAGCTGCGCGGTTCGGTCACCGTGCCGGCGGGCGCTGACAAAGTCGCCATTGAAGCCGCCGCGCTGGCTTCGGAAGCCTTTGTGCGCGCAGCCAATGGGGCGGTTGCCAAAAAAGTCATTGTGGTGCCGGGTCGGCTCGTCAACATCGTCATTTGAAGGGACTGGAACATCATGCAACGTCGTTTTTTATGGCTGTCCGCGTCTGCACTGGCTGCCAGCGCCTTGCTGGCCACGGCGGGCTGCGGCTTCAGGCTGCGCGGCGTGCCCAACTTTGCCTTCACCTCGATTTACGTCAACATGCCGGAAAGCTCCAGTTTGGGCATGGAACTGCGGCGCACGCTAGAGTTTAACAAAGCCTTGCGCGTGATCACCGACCCCAATCAAATGATGCAGTCGGACGTGATTCTGGACCCGCTGCTCGACCAGCGTCAAAAAGTCGTGGTGGCGGTGAATGCGGCGGGATTGGTGCGCGACTTTGAGCTGCGCATGCTTTTTTCATTCCGACTGCGCAGCCCCCAAGGCAAAGAGTTCATCCCGCTGGCCGAGCTGCAGCAGCAGCGCAACATCAGCTTCAATGAGACGGCGGTGTTGGCCAAAGACCAAGAAGAAGCGCTGCTGTACCGCGACATGCAGAGCGATCTGGTGCAGCAAGTCATGCGGCGACTGGCTGCTTTGCGCTCTTTGTAAACCCCACTCGCCGCAGCGCTCTACCGACCATGCAACTGGCCAGCACGCAACTCTCCGAACACCTTCAGCGCGGGCTGAAAAGCCTGTACGTCCTGCACGGCGACGAGCCCTTGCTGGTGCAAGAATGCGCCGACGCCCTGCGTGCCCACGCCCGCGGGCAAGGCTACACCGAACGCACGGTGCACACCGCGTCCGGCGCGCATTTTGACTGGAGCGAAGTGCTCGCCAGCGGCGGTTCGCTGAGCTTGTTCGCCGACAAGCAGATTGTTGAAATCCGCGTCCCCAGCGGCAAGCCCGGCAAAGAGGGCTCGGTCGCGCTGCAGCAAATAGCCGAGCGCGCCGAAGGTGACGACAGCACCTTGACGCTGGTGTTGCTGCCCAGACTCGACAGCGCCACCGCCAAAGGCGCTTGGTTTGGTGCGCTGGAGAGTTATGGCGTCAGCATCAAGTTCGACCCGATTGAACGCCGCCACCTGCCGAGCTGGATTGCCCAGCGGCTGCAGCAGCACGGCTTGCAAGTCGCACCCGGCGAAGAAGGCCAACGCACACTGCAGTTTTTCGCCGACCGGGTCGAAGGCAATTTGTTGGCTGCGCACCAAGAAATTCAAAAACTCGCCTTGCTTCACCCCACCCTGAGTTCGCGCCAACCGTCGGTGCTGAGCTTTGAGCAGGTCGAAAACGCGGTGCTCAATGTCGCCCGCTACGACGTCTTCAAGCTCTCTGAAGCGGTGCTTGCCGGTCAGGGCCTGCGGGTGGCCCGCATGCTCGACGGCCTGCAATCCGAAGGCGAAGCCGAGGTGCTGGTGCACTGGGCGCTGGCCGAAGACATCCGCAGCCTGAAGCGCGTCAAAGACGCCATGGCGGCCGGCCGGCCGATGCCGATGGCGCTGCGAGAAAACCGCATCTGGGGTGCCAAAGAAAAACTTTTTGAACGGGTGCTACCGCACATCGACGAGGCCGCTCTGGCCCACCTGCTGCAAGCCGCCCACAAGGTCGATGGCATCGTCAAAGGCCTCAAGCAGCCCGACTGGCCGGCCGACGGCTGGCAAGCATTGCATCGGCTGGCCAGCCTGCTGTGCGCGCAGTGCGGCAAAATACGCTCATGAACTCGACCGCCCTGCCCGAAGAATTGCCACTTGACGGCGACGTTGCCAGCCTGATGAACGCGCTCGGCGTCAAAGCCAAAGCGGCCTCGGCCTTCATGGCCAAAGCGCCTACCGCCTTGAAGAACCAGGCTCTGCTGACGCTGGCCAGACTGTTACGCGAGCAATTTGCCGCCCTCCAAACAGCCAACCAGCGTGACCTCAACCGCGCGGTCGCTGCCGGCTTGGACGGCCCGATGCTGGACCGCTTGAAACTCAGCGCGCCCGCCTTGGAAACCGTCGCACTGGGTTGCGAACAACTCGCCGCCATGCCCGACGTGATCGGCGAGATCATCGGCATGAAGCAGCAGCCCAGCGGCATCCGCGTCGGCCAAATGCGTGTGCCGATTGGCGTCTTCGGCATGATTTACGAAAGCCGCCCAAACGTCACGATCGAAGCCGCCTCACTGGCCATCAAAAGCGGCAACGCCTGCATTTTGCGCGGTGGCTCTGAGGCGATCGAGTCGAACAAGGCGCTGGCGGCACTGGTGCAACTAGCGCTGCGGCAAGCCGGCTTGCCGGCCGAGGCCGTGCAACTCGTGCCGACCATCGACCGCGCAGCCGTCGGCCATTTGATCACCCTGCCGCAGTACGTTGACGTCATCATTCCGCGCGGCGGCAAAGGCTTGATTGAGCGTATCAGCCGCGACGCCAAAGTGCCGGTCATCAAGCACCTGGACGGCAATTGCCATGTGTATGTGGACGACTTTTGCGACATCGCCATGGCCGTCAAGATTGCCGACAACGCCAAAACGCAAAAATACAGCCCATGCAACGCGACGGAAGGCTTGCTGGTGGCGCGCGCCGTGGCGGCTGATTTTCTGCCGAAGATTGGCGCCATCTACGCCGCCAAAGCGGTCGAGATGCGTTGCGATGCCGAAGCCCTCAGCCTGCTGAGCGCCGCCTTGCCGAAGGCTGATTTGAAACTGGCTGTCGAACAAGACTGGTACGAAGAATACCTGGCGCCAGTCATCAGCATCAAGGTGGTGGCCGACGTCGACGAGGCGATTGCGCACATCAACCGCTACTCAAGCCACCACACCGACGCCATCATCACCCGTGACCACGGCCACGCGCAACGCTTTTTACGCGAAGTCGACTCAGCCAGCGTCATGGTCAATGCGAGCACGCGCTTCGCCGATGGTTTTGAGTTTGGCTTGGGTGCTGAAATTGGCATCAGCACGGACAAGTTCCATGCCCGTGGGCCGGTCGGCATTGAAGGCCTGACCTCGCTGAAATACGTCGTGCTGGGTGACGGCGAAGTGCGCGGCTGACTCGACAAACGCTGTGCTTGAAACTTGCAAGCTGGGCCGATGCCCGCATATAGTTTTGTAATCTGTCACCCGCATAATGTGTCAGCGAGCCTTAGCCGCCCGGCACTGACAACAACAACTCACCTGAAAGTGGCCGCATGGTCCCCCATCTCATCACCGCCCTGAACGGCCCCATCAACGAGTTGGAACAACGCATTCTCGACTCCACGCCAGCCATTGAGCGCTGGTTTCGCTTGGAGTGGATGGAGCACACGCCGCCGCTGTATTCGTCGGTGGACATTCGCAATGCTGGCTTCAAACTGGCACCGGTCGACACCAATTTATTCCCGGGCGGCTGGAACAACCTGACCCCTGTGATGCTGCCGCTGGCCGTTCAAGCGGCCATGGCGGCGATCGAAAAGATCTGTCCTGAAGCGAAAAACCTGCTGGTCGTTCCCGAGAACCACACCCACAACAGCTTTTACTTGTCCAACGTGCTGCAGCTCAAGCGCATCTTCCACCAGGCCGGACTGAACGTGCGCTTTGGTTCGCTCGACCCAGAACTCAAGGCGCCAACCACGCTGGAACTGCCAACCGGCGAGAGCATCACCATCGAACCCTTGATCCGTACCGACAAGCGCCTTGGGCTGAAAGACTTTGACCCGTGCACGATCTTGCTGAACAACGACTTGTCGGCCGGCATTCCCGGTATGTTGGAAGACCTGCACGAGCAGTACCTGCTGCCGCCGCTGCATGCCGGCTGGTCGGTGCGCCGCAAGTCGCGCCACTTTCAGGCCTATGAAGAAGTCGCCAAACGCTTTGGCAAACTGCTTGGCATGGACCCCTGGCTGATCAACCCGATGTTTGCCAAGTGTGGCGAGGTCAATTTTGCCGAAGACTCAGGCCTTGACGGCTTGCGCACCCACGTCGACGCCTTGCTGACCAAGATCAAGCGCAAATACAAAGAGTACGGCATCAATGAAAAACCCTTTGTCTTGGTCAAAGCCGACAACGGCAGCCACGGCATGGGCATCATGACGGTGCGCGACGTCAAAGACTTGGACACGCTGAACGCCAAAAGTAAAACCAAGATGAACACCAGCAAAGACGGCCAGGGGCTGTCCGAAGTCATCATCCAAGAAGGCGTGTTGACCAATGAACGCGTCAACGAGGCCGTGGCCGAACCGGTGGTTTACATGATGGACCGCTATGTGGTTGGCGGCTTTTACCGCGTCCACGCAGAGCGCGGCGTTGACGAAAACCTCAATGCCCCAGGGGCCAGCTTTGTACCACTGGCCTTTGCCGACAGCGGGCGTTTGCCGCAACCCGGCCAAAAACCCGGCTCTAGCAGCCCGAATCGTTTTTACATGTACGGCGTGATCGGTCGCCTGGCCATGCTGGCCGCCAGTTACGAGCTTGAGGCCACTGACCCAGACGCCGAGGTCTACGACTGACGGCTGACTGCGAGGGCGAGGGCGCAGCATGACGGCGGTTGGTACAGTTGTTGCGCTGCAACAAAAGCAGATTTATTTGCGCCTTCTGCGGCTTCCCCTCAGCCCCAAACGCCGCGCTCGGGCGCAGAATAGCATTCCCAAATGTAACTAATCCAACGACATTGCCAGAAGCGGGCTCTCCCTCTGGTGGTGCAGTTGAACTTTTTGTGACAACTTCAAAATCCTCCCTCACGGCGTTGACCCTAGGCGCTATCGGTATCGTTTACGGTGACATTGGCACCAGCGTCCTGTACGCCGTTAAAACGGTGTTTGCAACCGGCTATGTGGACTTGAACCCAGTCAATATTTTCGGCATTTTGTCGATCTTTTTCTGGACCTTGACGGTCATTGTCTCGGTCAAATATGTGTTGCTGGTGCTGCGCGCTGACAACCACGGCGAAGGCGGCACCGCCGCCTTGCTGGCTTTGGCGTCCAACGCGGTCAAAGACCAGCCGGTCTTGCGCCGGCGATTGTTGCTGGTCGGCATGTTTGGCGCAGCCCTTTTTTATGGCGATGGCGTCATCACCCCGGCGATTTCGGTGTTGTCTGCGGTGGAAGGCTTGGAAATCGTCTCGCCCACCTTCACTCAGTACGTGATTCCCCTGACCCTGGCGATTTTGCTGGTCCTCTTCATGGTGCAAAAACGCGGCACTGCTGGCATCGGCAAGTTCTTTGGCCCGATCACACTGGTCTGGTTTGTGGCCATCGGCATTTTAGGTGCCCTGCAAATCGCCGAAAACCCAACCATTTTGAAAGCCTTGAGCCCGCATTACGCGCTGCTGTTCATGTGGAACAGCCCGGGCACCACCTTTTTAATTCTGGGTGCGATTGTGCTGTGCGTCACCGGTGCCGAGGCACTCTACGCCGACATGGGCCATTTTGGCAAACGGCCGATCCGACTGGCTTGGTTTTACGTGGTCATGCCGGCCTTGACGCTGAACTATTTTGGCCAGGGCGCTTTGCTGCTGACCGATCCTGCCGCCGTTAAAAACCCTTTTTTCCTGATGATGCCCGAGTGGGCCTTGCTGCCGATGGTCGGCCTGGCCACTGTGGCCACGGTGATCGCCTCACAGGCACTGATTTCAGGCGCCTTCAGCGCCACCAAGCAAATCATCCAGCTTGGTTATTTGCCGCGCCTTTACATGCGCCACACCAGCATCACAGAAACCGGACAAATTTACATACCCTCCATCAACTGGACGCTGTTTGTCGCCATCGTCCTGGCCGTGGTGTTTTTCAAATCGTCCGATGCGCTGGCAACTGCCTACGGCATTGCCGTTTGCGGCAACATGTTGATCACCACCGTTTTGACGTTTTATGTCATTCGCTACAGCTGGAAATACCCGCTCGCGTTGTGCATTGCAGCCACCGGCCTTTTCTTTGCCATTGACTTCGCCTTTTTGGCATCGAATGCGCTCAAGTTCATCGAAGGCGGCTGGTTCCCTATCTTGATTGCCGGCATTATCTTCACCCTGATGGTGACCTGGAAAGAAGGCCGTTTGCTCGTCAATAAAAAACTGGCGGCGAACTCGATTGACCTGAAAGACTTTTTGAAAGCCGTTTTTGTCAGCCCGCCTGTGCGTGTCGAGGGCACTGCTGTCTTTTTGACAAGCGAGCCTGGCCACGTGCCCAACGCCTTGCTGCACAACCTCAAACACAACAAAGTGCTGCACGAGAGCAATCTGTTCGTGACCGTGCGCAACCACGAAGTGCCATGGATCAGCATGGACAAACGCCTTGAACTCACCTCACTAGGCCACCACTGCTGGCAAGTGGTGTTGAATTATGGTTTTAAAAACGACCCTGACGTGCCGGGCGCCCTGATGCAAATGCGTGGTCAGGGCTGTCAAGTTGACCCGATGTCGACCAGTTACTTTTTGTCCCGTGACACGGTGGTTCCAACGATTGGACATGGCATGTCACCATGGCGAGAAAAACTATTCGCACAAATGCACCGCAATGCCAGCTCGGCCGCAGACTTTTTTAAATTGCCGAATAACTCAGTGGTGGAACTGGGCAGCAAGGTCGAGATTTGAAGCTCGGCAGCTGAATCGCCGACGGGTCAAGGCAGCAGCACCTTCTGAGGTGCATCTGCCACGCAACCTCTCTTACTTGGCCTCGATTTTGCACAAGCATCAGGTCTCACCCTGATATCGCACCAACCCTATGCAGATGCCGCGAAACGTGCGCTCGAAGCCGGTTACAAATAGCTCGAAATGCACTTCGCCCACGGCTACCTCGGCGCGAGCTTTTTCGCGCCACTCGCCAACCAGCGCACCGACGAATACGGCGGCAGCATCGAAAACCGCGTCCGCTTTCACCTTGAAGCACTCGATGCCGTGCGCGCTGTCTGGCCGGAAAAGTACCCCCTGACGATGCGCCTCGGTTCCGACGACCTGAACCCCGCTGGCACCCAGTTTGACGACGCCGTGAGCGCAATCAAAATGATGAAAGACCACGGCCTGGACCTCGCCGACCTGTCGCTCGGCTTCAACACCGACGAGATGGTTGACGCCCCCATGAACGACGAGGCCTTCATGGTCAGCCGCGCTCACCGCGTGCGTCAAGAGGTCGGCATTCCGGTCGCCACCAGTTGGAACCTGGGCGTGCCGCAGAATGCCGACCGGGTGATCCGGGCGGAACTGATCGACCTGGTGATGCTGGGCCGCCCGGCACTGGCCAACCCCCACTGGCCGGTCTGGGCCGCCCGCGAACTGGGCCACGCATCGCCATTTTCTTTGGTGCAAAAGGACTGGCGTTGGTGGCTCGAAAACTTTCGCGGTCATGCGCCCAGCATTGGCTGGCCTGAAGTGCAAGCCGCCTGAGGATTCTGTTTTTGGGATGGGTGGGTGAGGCTGTGGCGAGCGCGGCAACGTTATTTGTAGAACAATAACCTGCTTGATGCTTCGCTATCGGCGGCCGGGCAAATCTCCGGCCGCATCCTCTTTCATACCCAATCCCACCATGAACCTTCTTTTTGTCGCCGATCCACTGGAATCCTTCAAGATTCACAAGGACACCACTTTTGCCATGATGCGTGAAGCGCAACGCCGCGGCCACACCATCAGTGCCTGCGAAACCAAAGACGTCATGTGGCAACGCGGCGCGCCTGTGACGGCTTTTGTGCGTGACATTCACCTCACCGGTGACGCTCAAAATTGGTTTTCGGCCAAGCAGCAGCATCCCGACGAGCGGCCGCAGGCGCTGCGTGACTTTGGCTGCATCATCATGCGCAAAGACCCACCGTTTGACAGCGAGTTTTTCTACAGCACGCATCTGCTGGAGCAAGCCGAACGCGAAGGCGCACGGGTTTTCAACAAGCCGCGTGCGCTGCGCGACCACCCTGAAAAACTCGCCATCATGGAGTTTCAGCAGTTCATTGGCCCAACGCTGGTGACGCGTGACGCCGACGACATCAAACGCTTTCACGCCGAGCACCAAGACATCATCTTGAAGCCACTCGACGGCATGGGCGGCACCGGTATTTTCCGTGTCAAAGCCGACGGCATGAACTTGGGCAGCATCATCGAGACGCTGAACAAAGAAGGCGCACAAAGCGTCATGGTGCAAAAGTTTTTGCCCGACATCGTCAAGGGCGACAAACGCGTGCTGGTGATTGGTGGCAAGCCCGTGCCGTTTGTGTTGGCGCGTATTCCGCAAGGCACTGAGGTGCGCGGCAACTTGGCCGCCGGCGGTCTGGGCGTAGCGCAAGCCCTGTCAGCGCGCGACCGCGAAATCGCCGAAGCGGTCGGCCCGGTACTGGCGGCACGCGGCCTTTTGCTGGCCGGCATCGACGTCATCGGCGACTGCATCACCGAGATCAACGTGACCAGCCCGACCTGCTTTCAGGAAATCTTTGACCAGACCGGGTTTGATGTCGCGGCGATGTTCATCGACGCCCTCGAAGCCGCGCTGGCCGCCCCGGCCTGAACACGGCTAGACGACCAAAGTCCCACCCACAAACACCTTCAACTCCCCAGCAGCAAACGGCCGCCACGTTTCGTTGCTGGTGAGCGGCGCCGTCACCACCACGGCGACTCGATCGGTCGCTTCGGTGTGTTCAGCGAAGTCGATGCTCAGGTCTTCGTCGCTCAAGGTGGCGTGCGCAAACGGGTGTCGGCGTTCGACATAAAAAAGGTGCGTCGAGGCGTGCGCCCAGAGCGCCAAGCCGTTGCTCAGCATGAAGTTGAAGGTGCCGTGGCGCGCCACTTGTTTGACCAGTTCACGCAGCGTCAACGTGAGTTCTGCCACGCTGGGCACACCGGCATGGGACTTGGCCAGCTCTTGCATGATCCAGCAAAAAGCGCGCTCGCTGTCGGTGTCGCCAACCGGTTTGAAACCGGCATGCAAGCGCGGATGAAAGTCCTTCAGGTCGCCGTTGTGCGCAAAGACCCAATAGCGCCCCCACAGTTCACGCACAAAGGGGTGGCAGTTTTCCAGCGCAATCCGGCCCTGCGTGGCCTTGCGAATGTGGGCGATGACGTTGCGGCTTTTGATTGGGTAGCGGCGAATCAACGCCGCCACCGGTGACACACAGGCCGGCTGGTGATCGACAAAATGACGCAAACCTTTGTCGCCATCAGAACCCGCTTGGCCTTCAAAAAAAGCAACGCCCCAGCCATCGCTATGCTGGTCGGTGTGACCGCCGCGCTGCGCAAAACCGGCGAAACTGAAGGTCACGTCGGTCGGGATGTTGCAGTTCATGCCAAGCAGCTGACACATGGGGACAAGCGCCTAAGGCGGGTTGGGGCGTATCCGCCAAGCCGCAAACATGGCCAGCCCACAAAAAGCCGCCAACATTCCAAAAGTTTCATTGAAAGCGGCCAGCCGCGCTGGGCTGCTGGCGGCCAGCGCCAAGGAATCACCATGCGCCGCCAAGCGCCATTCGAGGACGATGCCGCACAAGCTGACGCCAATCGCACCGCCCAGCATGCGTAAAAAATTGACCGCACTGGCGCCTTGCGACAACAGCGCCTTTGGCAAAGGCCGCAGCGAGCCCAGGTTGAGCGACGGCAAGATAAAGCCCAAACCAATGCGACCCAGCGTGGTCCAGAGCATCAGCCAGCCCATTCGGGTGTCCAGCGTCACCGTCACCATCAGCGCGAACGAAGCCGCCAACAACGCCAAACCCAAGGTCACCAACTGGTGTGTCGGCTGCCGATCTGCCAAGCGGCCGACCAAAGCGATAGCAACCGCCAGCACGATACCGGCGGGCAACAAAACCAAGCCCACATGCGAGGCCGACATACCAAGCGCCAGTTGCATGTAAACCGGCAGCAAATAAGTTGAACCGAACAAGGCCGTGCCATAGATAAAAGCGACCACACTGCCCATCGCAAACGGTCGCGACGCAAACAAACCCAGGTTCAGCAAGGGCTCGTCGCCACGCTTTGTCAAGCGCCGTTGCCAGCCTAAAAAGAGCCACAGCACGTTGGCAGCGGCCGCCAACAACAGGGCCGCGCGAAGCCCAACGCCGTGGTGCAACTCGACCATGCCGGTCAGCAAACACAAGGTGCCGACAGCCGCCAACAGCAAGCCGCGCCAATCGAGCGCCATGTCGCGGTTGGTGGCCCCGCCACCCGGCGCAGACACCGGCACGTAGCGCAGCGCCAACCAGATCGACGCCATGCACAAGGGCACGACCATGAAAAAAATGGAACGCCAGCCAAACAAGTCCACCAGCACACCCCCAATGCTGGGCCCCAGCGCCGGCGCCAGCACCACACCCATGCCAAAAATACCGCTGGCACGACCTTGCTCATGCGAGGCGAAAGCCCGCATGATGATGATCGCTGGAATCGGCTGCACCACGCCCGCGGCCAGGCCTTCGGCCACGCGCGCCACCAACACCAAGTCAAAACTACCGGCCAGGCCACCGGCCACGCCGCCGCTCAACAGCAGCACCATGCAGCCGATGTAGGTGCGCCGGTAACCGTAACGCGCCAGCAGCCAGGGGGTGGTCAACATCGACACCGTCATGGCGGCCATGAAGCCCGAAGAAACCCATTGCGCGCGCTCTTGACCGAGCGTGAAGGTGTGCGTCATGTCGGGAATCGCCACATTGACGATGGTCGACGACATGATCGACGCCATCGTGCCGACCATCACGGCCAGCAGCAACAGCCAGCGATAACGTGGGCCGTAATGGGCTTGCATGTCAGCCAGTGTGGCGGGATGGGGCATTCGTTTGGCGTCTCGCGGCATCAATTGCGGGGCTCAGACCAGAAGCGTCCACCGGTCGCCCAGTGGTCCCGCGGCACGTCGGTGATGATGATGTTCACCGATTCAGCCGATCCGCCCAGTACTTCGACCGAAACGCGGGTGATCTCGCGCACCAGCTTTTTCTTTTGCTCGGGTGTTCGGCCTTCTAACATTTCAATGTGGTACGTGGGCATGGCTGTCCTTGCGGGCGGGTTGACACCAAGCTGCAGTGGCGAAAACCCTGAAAAACGGGAAGTGCCCATCTTGGCACAGCTTGTCTCCGACAACCGCTGGTGGGGCCGCTAAATTTAGGGCTTTAGCCGCCGAGCATGGATTGCCGCGCGCTGAAACCCCCCGGCATTTTTGACCTCAACTGAGTCGCAACGGGCGTCTGCCGAGCACTCAAGTGGCGCCGTGGCACTTCTTGTATTTTTTCCCACTGCCGCAAAAGCACACCTCGTTGCGACCAGGCGTGACTTCTTTGTACACGGTGTCGATGCGGGGGCCGAGGGTGCGCCAGAGTTCACGCAAGTCGTAGACCGCCCAGATGGCTTCGCCAAAGGCGTTCAAGCGGGCGATGCTGGTGGTCGGCAAGCCGTCCTCCGCCAGCGGTGAAACTTCCGGCAGACCGGTGTCGTCTTCGGTCATGGCGACCACCGCTTCGAGTGCGCCGTTGAGCCATTTGGCGGCATCTTTGTCACGTGGTTCGGCCCAATCCTCGGGCCAGCTTTCGACGGCAAACATGAAGCCCAGCGCCCACACTTGCGCAAAAGCCGGCAACTCATCGGCCTTGAAGTTGGCTTGTTCTTCGGCTGGCAATTCGGCCACCGACGCCCGCACGTCCATCACCTCGGGGTGGTAGCAGTCGTCGTCTTCGAGGGTCATGCATTCGGCGTCCAGCGCAGCGAAGACTTCGGCCCAGCGCGCGTCCCACAAGGCGGTGAAACGGTCGCGTTGGGCGTCGTTGGCGAAAGAGCCTTCAGCGTCATCTTCCGCCGAAGAGGTGTCGGTGGCACCGTCCTCAGCAAGCCCCAGCAAGACCGGAAAGTAATCAGCCGCTGGCACCGCACGGCGGCTGCAAATCAAGGCGGCCATGAAGCCTTCACAAAACTCCCATTGCGGGGTTTCGTCATAGCGGGTGCGCAGCTCGTCGAGAATCGTGTCGAGCTCGTCAAACGCTTCTGGCGGCAACAAGTCGTCCAGATTGAAGTCAGCGGGCGGCAGGTCGGTGGTTTGTTTGGAATGGGTCATCAGAAAGTGTCAAGGCTGAAAGAGTGGCGTATAACTGCAAAGCCTGTTAAAGGTTGGAAAGTGTATCTGCCCCTGCCGCCAGTCAATCTGACGCTTTTTTGCGTCGCCCTTGAAAGCCCGCCATGCGCCGTGTCGTGACCTTTGCCAAAAACATGCCTTTGCCCAAGCTGCTGCAACTGCAGCGGCACTTGGATTTGCACCTGCAACGATTCAGCGCTTTGCTGCCGGCCCGGTACAACTTTTTAGTGGCCTGCGTTTTAGGCGTGCTGCTGACGCTGTTTTCCCTGGTCGGTTTTGGCGTCGGCTTCTTGGCCCTGCTTCTGTTTGGCGGGTTGGTGGCGGTCGGGCTGCACGACTTGCGACAAACACGCAGCGCGGTGTTGCGCAACTACCCGGTGATCGGACATCTGCGCTTTCTCCTGGAATACATTCGGCCTGAAATTCGCCAGTACTTCATTGAGAGCGACAGCGAGGCTGCCCCTTTTTCGCGGGCCCAGCGTTCGCTGGTGTACCGGCGCGCCAAAGGTGCGCAAGACAACCAGCCCTTCGGCACACAGCTGGATGTGTCGCGCCAAGGCTACGAGTGGATCAACCATTCGATGCAGCCAAGCAAGGTGGCATCGCATGACTTTCGAGTCTGGATTGGCGGTTCGCCGGAGGCGGCATCGCTCTCACGTTTGCCCTGCACGCAGCCCTATGCGGCCAGTGTGTTCAACATCTCGGCGATGAGTTTTGGCGCCCTGTCGGCCAACGCGATTTTGGCCTTGAACGCGGGCGCCAAGCGCGGCGGCTTTGCGCACGACACCGGCGAAGGTTCGATCTCAGCGCATCACCGCAGCCATGGCGGCGACCTGATTTGGGAGATTGGTTCGGGCTATTTTGGTTGCCGCAACGACGACGGCAGCTTCAGCTCGGAACGCTTTGAAGCCAATGCGCGCGACCCGCAAGTCAAGATGATCGAGCTCAAGCTCAGCCAAGGCGCCAAGCCCGGCCACGGCGGTATTTTGCCAGGCTCTAAAGTGACCGGGGAGATTGCTGCGGCGCGTGGCGTTCCGGTCGGTGTCGACTGCGTGTCGCCAGCCAGACACAGCGCGTTTTCAACGCCAGTCGAGATGCTCGAATTCATCGGCCAACTGCGCACGCTGAGTGGCGGCAAGCCGACGGGTTTCAAGTTTTGCTTGGGCCACCCATGGGAGTGGTTCGCCATCGTCAAGGCCATGCTGGCCACCGGCATCACGCCTGACTTCATCGTCGTCGACGGTGCTGAAGGCGGTACTGGTGCGGCGCCCGTGGAGTTCAGCGACCATGTCGGTGCGCCGCTGCAGGAAGGCCTTGGCTTGGTCCACAACACGCTCATCGGCGTCGGTCTGCGGGACCGCATCAAGCTCGGCTGCGCCGGCAAAGTGATCAGCGCTTTTGACATCGCCCGGATGATGGCGCTGGGCGCTGACTGGGCCAACGCCGGTCGCGGCTTCATGTTCGCGCTGGGTTGCATTCAGGCGCAGAGTTGCCACACCGGCAAATGCCCCACCGGTGTCACCACGCAAGACCCGCTGCGCCAGCAGGCGCTGGTGGTGCCGGACAAAGCCGAGCGCGTCTGGATGTTTCACCAAAGCACGTTGGAGGCCCTGAAAGAGTTGGTGCAGGCCGCCGGTTTACAGCACCCGAATGACCTGACGGCACACCACATCGTGCGGCGCCTGACCGACACCGAGGTGCGGCTGCTGGCCCATCTGCTGATGAACATCGCACCGAACGCCTTGTTGGCCGACGACATCAGCGCGTTGCCGAATGTCTTCAAGCACTATTGGCCGATGGCCAGTGCAGAACGCTTTGCGTCCGGACGTTGAAAGCTCGCAGCCGTTTCGCCATCGACGTCACGGCTTTGTCTTTGCTCAGCAAGGTGCAGCGGTGTGCCACGGCCAAGTCAATGAACATCTGGTCGTCGGCGTCGCTGCAAGTGACTGAGGCTTTGCCGGGCACCGGCACCAGCCGTGCGTGCGCGTCAAACTGCGCCAGCACATCGCCCGCGCTGAGTTCATAAAACGCCAAGCGCGGAACAATCTGCGGGTAGCCCAACACGCGCTCTAACTCGATGCGCATCGGCGGCGTGGCGATCCAGTCCAAGCTGCGCGCCGCGAGGCCGTCACGAATCGGTTGCGCCGCGGCGTCATTGAAGACAAACACATCGAGCACGATGTTGGTGTCGAGAATCAGCAGCGCTAACGGTGCGGTCGTCACTCGGTTGTCGAGTCAGCTGCCGGCGCAGGTTTGCCGCGAGCCGATCCGGCCATCATGTCGAAGCGGAACAAGCGGCATTCGATCGGGCCGTTCCACATCGGCACACGGCGCGATTCTTTCAGCCGCATTTTGCTCGGCAGCTTCAGGTCCGGCGTGAGGATGTGGCCGGTCCAGCCGGCATAGTTTCTTTTCCAGTGCGTGGCCAGCTGGGGGAAAAAGTCGGTGACTTCTTCGCCACTGGCGGTCTGCGCTTGTTCGCGCCCGGGATTCGCCGAACGGTCACGCGACACCTGGGCTTCGGCCTCGCGCGCACTGGGCAACGGGCGACCAAACTCATCGATGCCCTGGCGCCTATCGTCACGCGCTTGCGTGCCCGAAATACCGGCCACACCGGCGACGTCAATCCGCTCGCCATACGGTGGGTTGAGCAGCATCACGCCTGACGCTGCGGGCGGCATGCGCTGCAAAGCGTCACCGCCGCGCAGCTGCACGGCATTGGCCACGCCAGCGCGTTCGGCATTGCGCTCGGCAAAGTCGACCATCCGGAACGAGACATCGCTGCCAAACACCGGCGCCATCGGTTCGGTGATGGCAGCCTCGGCTTGGTCCAGCAGACCGTCCCAAACGTGCGGCTGGAACGGCAAATACTTTTGAAAAGCAAAGCGTCGGTTGATGCCCGGTGCGATGTTGCAGGCGATTTGCGCCGCCTCAATGACGATCGTGCCCGAGCCGCAGCACGGGTCGTACAGCGGCACGCCTTGTTCGCACAAGCCGTCTTCACTGCTCCAGCCACTGGCCGCTAACATGGCCGCGGCCAGGGTTTCTTTCAGCGGTGCGTCGCCCTTGTCTTCACGCCAGCCGCGCTTGAACAACGGCTCGCCCGAGGTGTCGATGTAGACCGTCACGGTGTCGGTCGTCAGGTGGACATAAATCCGCACGTCGGGCCAACGCGTGTCGACATCAGGCCGAACATCGAACTTGCTGCGAAAGCGGTCGGCCACCGCGTCCTTGATCTTCAAGGCCGCAAAATTCAAGCTGGTCAAGGGGCTGTGCTGCGC
Organism: Polaromonas sp.; assembly: GCA_040400815.1. GTDB lineage: Bacteria > Pseudomonadota > Gammaproteobacteria > Burkholderiales > Burkholderiaceae_C > Polaromonas. Next base: position 29,966 of record JBBAPN010000006.1, read on the forward strand.
CGTGACCTCGATCTTGAAGGTCTGCTTCGGCGTGAACCAGATTTCCCAAGCGACTTCGGACGCTGCGTTGTAGAGGTCTTGTTCGTTGCCGTAGGGCTTGTGCTGCAACTCGATGAGCACGCGCTGCGCCAACCGGCTGTGCAGATTGAGCTGTTGCGCCTCGCGCCACGAGCCTTGCAGCTGCACACCAGCACGCCAAGAGCGGCCAGCAATCCCCGTGATGCGGTGGACTTCAGCGGCGAGCAGTTCTTCAACACCCGCAGCACAGGGGAGAAAAAGTTGGAGTTGGTTCATAAGGTTTTTCTTAAGTTGGCAGGGGCGATGCGCAGCGCTTCGCGGTATTTCGCCACGGTGCGGCGGGCGCATTCGATGCCCTGCTCTTTTAGCATGTCGGAAATTTGGTTGTCGCTGAGCGGCTTGTTCAGGTTCTCAGAGGCGACAAATTGTTTGATCAACGCGCGCACTGCCGTGCTCGACGCATTGCCGCCCGACTCGGTGCCCAGCGCCGAGCCAAAGAAATATTTCAGCTCAAAGGTGCCGTAGGGCGTGCTCATGTATTTGGCGGTAGTCACGCGTGAAATGGTCGACTCGTGCAGGCCCAGCTCGTCGGCGATTTCACGCAACACCAGCGGCCGCATGGCCAACTCACCGTGCATGAAGAAGTTTTTTTGCCGCTCCACAATCGCTGTAGAGACCCGCAAAATCGTGTCAAAACGCTGCTGAATATTTTTGATGAACCAGCGGGCCTCTTGCAGGCGCTGCTGCAAGGCTGCACCGCCTTGGCCTTTGTGCTGCTTCAGTGCATTGGCGTAAATGTCGTGCACACGCAGCTTCGGCATGACCTCGCCGTTAAGCGAGACCTTGAAGCCGCGCCCCGACTTGACGACCAGCACATCGGGCACCACGACGTTGCGCTCGACGTTGACAAAACGCCGGCCTGGCTTCGGGTCCAGCCGGCCAATCACACCGATGGCCAGCTTGATGGCGGCTTCCGAAAATCCGCACAGCAGCGTCAAGCGTTTGACGTCGCGCTTGGCCAGCAACTCCATCGGTTGCTTGCAAATCGCCAAGGCGGCCCGGACTGCTTCGGTGTTTTGGCAGTCGAGCAGCTGCAGGCTCAGGCACTCACCCAGGTTGCGCGCACCGACACCGGCGGGCTCCATGTGCTGCAAGAGATCGAGGGCCATGGCGAAGTGCTGTTCCAGCTCTTCCGCTTGCGCCAAGTCGTCACCCGCCAGCCCCGCGGCCAACGAGGCCAGCGTGTCTTCCAGGTAACCGTCGTCGTTGAGCGACTCGATCAAAAAGTGCAGCGCGGCGCGGTCTTCGTCTGACAAACGCAGCCCCAAAGACTGCCGGTGCAAGTGGTCTTGCAGCGACTCCTGGCTACGCGCTAATTCGGCCGCGTCGACGTCTTCGCTGTCGTCGTTGTTGTTCTTGCGGGCCGGCGCGTCACTGCCCCACTCGCTGTCGTCTGGCGCCGACTCGACCGTGCCGTCGCCCTCCCAGCTTTCTTCGAGTTTGGGCTCACTGCTCTCGGCCTCACTGCTGATGGACGCTTTGTCGTCAGCGCTGTTGCTGCTGCTGGCGGCGCTGTCGCTGGCGGAATACTCGAAGTCGCGGATGTCTTGGCTGACCGGCGCATCGGCCTCAGCCAAGCCAAACTCTTCACGCGAGGCGGCCTCTTCCGTGACTTCCAAAAACGGATTTTCATCGAGCATTTGCTCGACTTCCTGGCTCAACTCCAGCGTGGAAAGTTGCAGCAGGCGAATCGACTGTTGCAGCTGCGGCGTCAGCGCCAAATGCTGCGAGACGCGAAGGGACAGGCCTTGCTTCATGTCACATCTTGAAATGCTCGCCGAGGTACACCCGGCGCACATCTGCGTTACTGACAATTTCGGACGGCGTCCCCATCGCCAGCACTTGGCCCTCGCTGATGATGTAAGCGTGGTCGCAAATGCCCAGCGTTTCGCGCACGTTGTGGTCGGTGATGAGCACGCCAATGCCACGCGCCTTCAAAAAACCGATGATGCGCTGAATTTCAATCACAGCGATCGGGTCGATGCCGGCGAACGGCTCGTCCAATAAAATAAACCGCGGTTGCGTGGCGAGCGCGCGGGCGATTTCAACGCGGCGGCGTTCACCACCGGACAATGCCGGTGCCGGTGAGTCGCGCAAATGCTCGACCCGCAATTCTTGCAACAAGTTGTCGGTGCGTTGGCGAATCTCGACCTCGCCCAACGGTTTGCCAGCGGCGTCGCGCTGCAGCTCCAGCACAGCCCGCACATTTTGCTCGACCGTGAGTTTGCGAAAAATAGACGCTTCTTGCGGCAAATAGCTCAGGCCGAGTCGGGCGCGCCGGTGGATCGGCATGCGTTCAACCGACTGGCCGTCGATGCTGATCTGGCCGGCATCAGCCCGCACCAGCCCAACGATCATGTAAAACGAGGTGGTCTTGCCCGCGCCGTTCGGGCCCAACAGACCGACCACTTCGCCGCTTTGCACGGCCAGCGACACATCTTTGACGACCTTGCGGCTACCGTATGATTTTTGCAGTCCCTGCGCGACGAGGCGGCTGGGCGTGAGGGCTTGCTGGGGCGGCTTGTCCATCGGTCGGTGCTTATTTTTTGTCAATGCTCAGCGTGCCGCTGGGTCGCAAACCGGGGTCAGGCATGGCAATGGCGGGCGCCGGCCCTGCCGTGCCCGCCGCGGCGGCCTGCGCGCGCGGCGCCAGCAAAGCGCGCACACGCCCGCTCGGGTTGGCAGCGGTGCGAACCGGCTGCGCACTGCCGTCGACAGTGAAGACGTCAGTGGTGTTTTCGTAGCGAATGAAAGCGCCATTGCTTTCATCTGCCAGTTTGCCGCTGACAATCCGACGCAACACCGCTTGCCGAATGAACTTGACGTTGTCGGCCTGGCTGTCGTACTCGATACGCTCGCCTTCGCCTTCGATGACTTCATCGACGCCGTCGCGCTTGCTGCGGTAGTAAGCCAGCTTGCCAGGCTCGGCGATCACCACCGCCTGCTGGTAGCCTTGGGCGTCTTGAAACACATCGACGCGCGCCCCCCGAATCAAGATGGTGCCCTTGGTAATGATCACATTGCCCGTGAAAACACTGCTTTGCTTGAGATCGTCATAGCGCAGTGCATCCGACTCAGCGTTCATCGGCTTGTCACGGTCGGCTTTTTCAGCCATCACTGGAAAAGCCGTAAGCAAGGCCAATGCCAGCAACAGGGAAGGGGTAGGGTTCATAAGGGCACGAATCTTGCTGGGCTATTAAGCGCTGATTGTAGCCAGCAGACGCGCCCAGAAAGCCGTGACCGCGCCTTATTTAGATTTACGGACCAAGCCGATCAGGTGGTCGGTGGTCGTCAAGGCACGCTCCATGGTGCCCGCCAACGTGCCCGAGGTGTAGTAGCGACCCGCAACACCCAAAGCAGGAACACCGTCAACCTTGAAGGCGTCTTGCAGCTGTGTGGCTTTACGGGCCTTGAGATTGACCGGGAAAGAGTTGTAAAGCTCGCTGAATTTGGCTTTGTTGAGGCCTTGCTTTTCGGCCCAGGCAAGCACCAGATCAGCGCTGTTCAGCGCCTGCTTTTCAACGTGAATGGCGTAGAAAACCTTTTTGTGGAGCGCGTCGACTTTGCCCATGGCTTCGAGCACGTAATACAGGCGCTGCTGTGGCTCGAAGTCAGGCCGAAACGAAACTGGTACGCGGCGCACCACCACATCTTTGGCGACTTTTTTAGCCCACCCGTCGAACTGCGGCTCAAAGACGTTGCAGTGCGGGCAGCTGTACCAAAAGAACTCGACCACTTCGATTTGGCCGGCTGCCGCCTCGACCGGTGCCGGTTTGTCCAGCAGCAAGTAATCCGTGCCCTCGGTTGGCGGCTTGCCTTGGGCTTGGGCCGTCAGCGGCAGGGCAACAGACAGACCCGCCAAGGTGACTGAAGACAAAGTGGCGGCAGACAAGGCTGCTTGCGAAAATTCACGACGTTGCATCAAAACTTACTCCTGAATGAATGGGCTTATTTTTGAACGCGCACCAACGCCGCATCGATGCCGCCGCTGTCGAGCTTGATCTTGACCTTGTCAGCATCGTCTTTTTTATCAAACGGACCGAGCCGAACCCGGTACACCACGCGGCCCGACTGCTCGCGCTCACTGACGCGGGCCATCAACCCCATCAACACCAGCTTGGCGCGCTGCTGCTCAGCGTCTTCTGGGGTGCGAAAAGCCCCCGCCTGCACGAAGTAACTGAAGGGGTCGGCACTGGCGGGCGACAGCACAGCTGGCAACACCGACGGGGCCATGACAGCAGGGGCAGCGGGCCGGACTGCGGCTTCCGGCTTGGCTTCTGGTTTGGCTTCGGCCTTGGCTTCCGTTTTGGCGGTGACCAAATCGCCCAAAGGGTCTGCTGACGGGGCCGCCACGGCCGCTGCGTCTGGCGCCACAGGCTTGGCGGCGGGCTTGTTGGCCAGCCCAGAATTTGGATCCCAATCGCGATTTTTCTGCGCTTCTGCAGCTTCATTTTCAACGGCGCGAGGGGGCGTCTTGTTCATGAAGGGCATCGGCACCTTGGTGATGTAGACCGCCACAGCCAAGGCTGCGCCCAGCCCGATCAGGGCGCCCATGATCAAACCCAAAAGGGTTCCGCCGCGTTGCTTGTTCATAGCCAGTATCTTTACATTTTTGCCGGTGCGCTCACGCCCAGCACTTGCAAACCATTGTGCAACACCTGCCGCGTCGCCGCCACCAGAGCCAACCTTGCCAGCTTGACATTTTCGTCATCGACCAAGATACGCTCGGCGTCGTAGTAGCTGTGGTAGTCGGCCGCCAATTCGCGCAAGTAAAAGGCCACGTCATGCGGCGCAAAACCGCTGGCGGCATTGCTCAGCATGTCGGGGTATTTGGCCAGCAGCAGCATCAAAGACTGGGCTTGCGGGCTGTTCAGCGGCGAGAGATCGACATCGAGTAGCTCATCGGCAATCGCCAACACACGCTCGGCTCTAAACTGCTGCTCGTCTTGGCCGATTGGCAGCTGGCTTTTGATGTCTTCGTCGTCCAGTCCCGCATGGCGCAGCAGCACCGAGCAAATGCGCGCATGGGCGTATTGCACGTAGTAGACCGGGTTTTCATTGTTTTTGGCCAGCGCCAAATCGATGTCAAAGACGTATTCGGTGTCCGGTTTGCGGCTGAGCAAAAAGAAACGCACGGCGTCCTTACTGGTCCACTCGATCAGATCGCGCAGCGTGACGTAGCTGCCGGCGCGTTTGGAGATTTTCACCTCTTCGCCGTGACGCACCACGCGCACCATGGTGTGCAGCACGTAGTCGGGGTAGTTGACGGGGATGCCGGCACCCGCCGCTTGCAAACCGGCGCGCACGCGGGCGATCGTGCCGTGGTGGTCCATGCCCTGGATGTTGATGGCGCGGGTGTAGCCGCGCTCCCATTTGGCCAGGTGGTAAGCGACGTCGGGCACAAAGTAGGTGTAGCTGCCGTCGCTCTTTTTCATGACGCGGTCTTTGTCGTCACCGTAGTCGGTCGACTTGAGCCAAAGCGCGCCATCCAGCTCGTAGGTTTTGCCGGCTTCTTTCAGCTTGCCGACCGTTGCTTCGACCCGGCCCGAGCTGTACAAGCTGGACTCCAAGTAATAGTTGTTGAAGCTGACCGAAAAAGCTTTCAGGTCTAAGTCCTGCTCGTGGCGCAGGTAGGCCACGGCGAACTGACGAATCGCGTCGAGGTCGTCGATGTCGCCTGACGCGGTGTATTCGCGGTCGTCCGAACGCACGGTTTTTTGGGCCATGAAGTCGCGCGCGATGTCGTCGATGTAGTCGCCGTTGTAGGCCGGGTCTGGCCACAGGGCGTCACCGGGCTTGAGGCCTTTAGCGCGCGCTTGCGTGCTGGTGGCCAGAGTGTGGATCTGCACCCCTGCGTCGTTGTAATAGAACTCGCGGTAAACGTCCCAGCCTTGCGTCGCGTACAAATTGCAGATCGCGTCGCCCAAGGCGGCTTGCCGGCCGTGGCCAACGTGCAGTGGCCCGGTCGGGTTGGCCGAGACAAACTCGACGATCATGCGCGGCTGGGTGTCCGGTTGCTGCTGGCCGTAGACACTACCTGTGCGCAACACTTCGCGCACGGTTTCCTGCTTGGCCGCCGGCTTGAGCCGGATGTTCAAAAAGCCCGGCCCGGCGATTTCAATCGCGTCGACCCAGCGCTCAAAAGCCGGCGCCTGCAACAACACCGTGCGCAGATTCTCAGCCACTTGACGCGGATTGAGTTTGAGGGGTTTGGCCAGTTGCATGGCAGCCGTGCAGGCCAAGTCGCCATGGGCCGCCACTTTGGGCGACTCAAAAGCGGCTTTGTCGCCGGCACCGGGGGAGAGTTCTTCCAGCCCGGCAGCCAAAGCTGCGAGCAAGTCTTTTTTAATCGAGAGCATGCGCTGATTTTACGGTGCAGGCCGCAACGCAAAACGAGCCTCCATAGAACAGGCGAAAGAGTGAAATAACGCAGGTGTGACTCGGGGCTGAATCAGAATGGCAATTTAAGCACGTAAGCCGGTCCATCGTCGTGGTCGCGGCCTTCGGATTCGTTGCAGTGAACCACCTAGCCGACCGACACGGGCAGCGCCTATTTCGGCGTCAAACAGCCCAATACGCCGACTGACCGTAGCTGTGCTTCAAAAAATCGATCCACAACCGGACCCGCAGCGGCAGGTGTTTGCGCTGCGGAAAGACGGCAAAAATACCGTTGGCTGGCGCGTCGTAGTCTTGCAGCACCGCCACCAGCTGGCCCGCCGCAATCTCGGCCTCGACTTCCCAAGTGCTGCGCCAAGCAATCCCATAACCCGCCAAGCACCAGTCGTGCAGCACTTGCCCGTCGGAGCAATCCAGCGGACCGCCGGGCTTGAGGTGTTGCAGTTCGCCGTTGACGCGAAAAGCCCAACCGCGCGTTTGCGAGGCATCGCTGGACAGCGTCAGGCAGTCAAAGCGCGCCAGCTCCGAAGGCTGCTGCGGCGTGCCGTGGCGACGCAAGTAGTCGGGCGTGGCCACGCACAGACGCCGGTTGTCGGCCATGCGCACGCTGACCAAAGACGAGTCCGGCATGTCGCCGACGCGGATCGCGCAGTCAAAACCCTCACCCGCCAAGTCGACGACGCGGTCGCTCAGGTTCAGCGAGATGGTGACGTCGGCATGCTGCTCCCGAAAACGCGTGACCAGCGGGGCCACGTGGCGGCGGCCAAAACCTGCCGGGGCGGTGATGCGCAGATGGCCACTGGCCTTGACGCCGCCGGCCGAGACGCTGGCTTCGGCATTCGCCACATCGGTCAGCAGGCGCTGACAGTCTTCCAGAAAAGCGCTGCCTTCGTGCGTCAAGCTGATGCGGCGGGTGGTGCGCACCAGCAACTTGACGCCGAGCCGGCTTTCCAGCGCGTCGAGCCGACGCCCCATGATGGCTGGCGCGACGCCTTCGGCTTTGGCGGCTGCCGTCAAACTGCCGCGGGTGGCGACGGAGACAAAAGATTCGAGTTGCTTGAGTTTGGCCATGCGCGATTATGTGCAATTTCAGATCGAATCCAGCTGGCCGCAGCCCCGATTACATCGGGTCAAACCCTTCCTCCAGCGCCTGCCCCTCAGGAAGGCTGCCGAACCGCCGAGACCGCAGCGCGCAACGCCAGCAGGTAGCTGTCAGCGCCGAAGCCGCAGATTTGGCCTTTGACAATGTCTGCAAAAACCGACACATGCCGAAAAGCTTCGCGCGCATGGATGTTGGACATGTGCAGCTCGACGATCGGGCAGCTCAGGATGGCCAGCGCGTCACGAATACCGTAGCTGTAATGCGTCCAGGCACCGGCGTTGATCAGCACCGCGTCCACGCCGTCGGCATAAGCCTGGTGAATGCGCTCGCACATAGCGCCCTCGAAGTTGGTCTGGTAGGCCTCCAGCGTGCAGCCAAGCTCGGCGCCCAAGGCGGTGAGTGAGGCATTGATTTCGGCGAGCGTGACGGTGCCGTACTGGGCCGGGTCGCGCTTGCCAAACATATTGAGGTTGATGCCGTGCAAGGCAAGAATTTTCATGGTGTCTTTCTGGTAGCGTGAATGAAGTGTGCGACTGACAGCGGCAACACCGTTGCGGGCCTTGGGCTGTTGAGAGACGTGTTCGGCGGGCCTTTTCTCGTATGTTCAAAAATTTTCTTGCCCATCTTAGAGTCCAGCGCCGCGGTCGGTTCGTCATACATCACTGGGGCTTCAGGCAGAGGGGGCGCAAAACGGTCTTTTCTCCGGGCCGCACCCCTTCTCCCAAAGCGTCAACGCCATTCAAGCCAGCATTCAATTCTTGAGCGCCCGACGCCAACAAACGCCGTTGAAAAGCGGCTTAAATTCAAGCTTGTTGTCGCAGACATTCTGCGCTACTTCGTTCAAACGCTGGGCGAACAACACGTTGACGCGGCCGGCGGCCAAGGCGGGAACTAGGTTGGCCACTTCAAGTCCGGCCCACTCAAATATGCCGCTGCTGGCATCGATAAAACCCCACGGCGCGTTGGCGACTTGAATACCTACGACGGCTTTGCCTTTGGCTTCGATTTCTGCCGAAGTGATGGCTGAAACGTTACCGGCCAACAGCGCAAATACGGCGAACAAGCTGGTAACAACAGCCAGCAGAAAACGGGGTTTCAGGGCCGGATGGACTGCATCGTTCATTCGCAAAGTATAGGGCGCAACAACCGGCCCAGCCGGTCCAAGCGTCCAAGCGGACGAGAGGACCGTTTGCCGCCCTTGCGCTTCAGTGGCCGCTGCCGCCCAGGTAAGCCGCCTTGACAGCCGGGTCGTCGCGCAGCTTGGCGGCTTCGCCGTGGACGGAAATACGGCCGTTTTCCAGCACGTAACCGTAGTCCGCCACTTTAAGTGCAGCGGCAGCGAACTGCTCGACCAGCAACATCGTCACACCGCGCGACTTGAGGTCGGCAATGATGCGAAAAACTTCTTCCACCAGAATCGGCGCCAAGCCCATCGACGGCTCGTCGAGCAGGACAATCTCAGGGTTCAGCATTACCGCCCGGGCCATCGCCAACATCTGCTGCTCGCCCCCCGACAAGGTGCCAGCGAGCTGGTTGCGGCGCTCTTTCAGGCGCGGGAACAAGTCCATCGCGCGGTCCAAGTCACCCGCCACGTCACCTTTTGGGCGGCTGCCAGTCAAGCGCGGAAAGGCCCCCAAGATCAGGTTGTCGGTCACCGTCATGGTGGCAAACACGCGCCGACCTTCAGGGGAATGCGCCAGGCCTTGCTTGGCGATGGTGTAAGACTCGAGGCCGTCGATGCGTTTGCCGTGCAAGGAGATTTCACCGGCCGTCGGTTTGATCATGCCGGACACCGCGCGCATGGTGGTGGTTTTACCGGCGCCGTTAGAGCCGATCAGCGTGACGACCTTGCCCTTCGGGACTTCAATCGAAATACCGTGCAGAACTTGCACTTTGCCGTAACCGGCTTCCAAATTTTTGATGCTCAACATGTTGAATACTCTTTACTTATGCCACTGATGCTGCTCAAGCCGCCGTGCCACCGAGGTAAGCCTCGATCACTTTTTCGTCAGCCTGCACCTCGGCCGGCTTGCCTTCGGCAATCTTCTGGCCAAAGTCCAGCACCGAGACCGCGTCACAAATGCTCATGACCACGTCCATGTGGTGCTCGATCAAAATCACCGTGATGCCGTGGTCGCGGATTTTGCGGATGATGCTGATCAATTCTTTGATGTCGGGCGCGGTCAGGCCGGCGGCCGGCTCGTCGAGCAACAACAGCTGCGGGTCCAGCGCCAACGCACGGGCGATCTCCAGCAGGCGCTGTTTGCCGTAGGGCAGGTTGCGCGCTTCTTCGGTGGCCAAGTCGCCCAGGCCGACAAAATTCAGCAAGCCCAAGCCCCGGTCAACGGCCGCTTTTTCTTCGCGCTTGTAACGCGGTGTGTGCAAAGAAACGTCCAAAATAGTGCTGCGAAAGGTGTGATGCAAGCCGACTTGAACGTTTTGCAAGGCCGTCATTTCACCGAACAGCTGAACGTTCTGAAAGGTGCGCGCAATGCCCGACAAGGCGATGTCTGACGAGGTGCGGCCCACCACGGAGCGACCGGCAAACACAATGCTGCCGGCAGTCGGCACATAAATACCGGTCAGCACATTCATCATCGTGCTTTTGCCCGAACCGTTCGGGCCGATCAGGCCGTGGATGGTGCCGCGCTTGATGCGCAAATCAACTTGGTTGATGGCTTTCAGGCCACCGAACTGCATCAGCACACCGTTGGCCACCAGCAGGTCGGCATCAGCGCTGGCACTGGCTTTGACCGCCGTCATCACAGCGTCCTGGCTGCTGTCACGACTGCTGGCGAGGCCAGCATTCGCCGCGACCAATTTGCGCGCAAACAGACTGCGGACAAAACCCACAATGCCGTCTTGCAGGTAGTACACCACGAACAAAATCATCAGGCCAAAAATGCTCAAGCGCCAGTCGGTGATCGATTCCAACCAAAATGCGAAGCCGGCCAAAGCGATGGTGCCGACCACCGGAATCGCCATGGCTTTGGGGGTGGTGATTTTTCTCAGCACACCGACCACCGCACCCACACTCATCAACACCGCCAGCGACGAAGCGACGATGCGGAACAATTCCAAGTCGTCCAGCAGCTTTGGCAAAATCACGATGATCGCGGCGCCCAGCAAAGCACCGGAACGGGTCTTGCGACCACCCATGATGACCGCCAACAAAAACAGCACGGTCAACTCGAAGTTGTAAGTGTTCGGTGAAATGTATTGCTCGGAGTACGAGTACAAGCAGCCCGCCAGACCGGCAAAACCGGCGCTGATGACGAAAGCGTAAACCTTGTAGCGGTAGACCGAGACGCCCATGCAGTCAGAAGCCACTGGGCTGCCGCGCAGAGCTTCAAAGGCCCGGCCCAGCTGCGACTTGAGAATCCGGTGCACGACTACGAGTGACAAAACCATCAGCGCAAACACCAGCCAGTAAAAGCCTTGCTCGCTGAGCTTTTGGCCAAACAGCGACGGCTTTGGGATCGTGATGCCCAACGGGCCTTCGGTGAGGAAGGTCATCTCGTTGATCAAAATCTGGATGATGGTGCCGAAGGCCAAGGTCACCATGGCCAAATACGGGCCAGTCACGCGCAGCGCCGGCAGCGCCAGCAAAGCGCCAAAAGCCGCCGTCACGCCAACGCTGGCCGGAATGATCACCCACAGCGGGGCACCCAGCTTCATGAACAGCACGCCGGTGGTGTAAGAGCCCACACCGAACAAGCCCGCATGGCCCAAGGAGACCTGACCGGTGTAGCCGACCACGATGTCCAGGCCATACAACAAGATCGCGTAGATCATGATGGTGATGACCATGTGCACGTAATACGAGTTGTCGGTGAACAAGGGCACACCGGCCAACAGGGCCAAGCCAATCACGGCGGCCAAAAGTGTCTTCCAATTCATCTTCAAACTTTCTTGATCGCGGATTTACCGAACAGGCCGGCAGGTTTGTAAGCCAGCACCAGCAACAACAAGACCAGTCCGGGGACGTCTTTGTAGCCAGTGGACAAGTAAAAGCCGGTGGTTGTTTCGGCCACGCCCAAAATAATGCCACCCACAATGATGCCCATGCCGCTGGTCAGCCCGCCAATGATGGCCACCGCAAAGGCCTTCAGGCCCAACACTGAACCCATGGTCGCGCCGGTCAGCGTCAGGGGTGCAATCAAGGCGCCGGCAAAAGCCGCAGTGGCCGACGACAGCGCGTAAGAAAAAGTGATCACCAAACCGGTGTTGATGCCCATCAGCTTGGCCGCATCGCGGTCATTGAAAGTGGCGACCACGGCTTTGCCGTAAATGGTTTTCCGGTTGAAAAATTCGACCGCCAACATCATCAGCACGGCGCCGACAACGACCAGAATTTCCATCGGCAGCACATTCGCACCGAACAACTTGATCGGCGACTCCGGCAGCGGCGACGGAAACTTCAGATCGTCACGGCCCCAAATGTTTTCGGCGACGTTTTTGAAAATGATGCCCAAGGCGATGGTCGACATGATCCAGCCGAACTCGCTTTTGATCTTGATGGCGGGTCGGACCGCAATGCGCTCCACAACACCGCCCTGAATCAAGCCAAAGACAATCACCAGCGGCAGCATCAGCCAGTAGTTCATGCCCAAGGTGACCAGCGTCAAACCGACCATGGCGCCCAGCATGAGCGCATCACCCTGGCCAAAATTCAAGGTGTCCGAGGTCTGAAAAGTCAGCTGGTAGCCGAAAGCGATGACCGCGTAGATCATGCCCAGCGCGATACCGCTGTAGACAAGTTGGAGCAGGATTTCCATAAATTCAATTCCGCGAAAAAATCAATTCTGTGCTGTTTGCACAGCACCCAAAAAAAACATCGCACCAGCCGAAACAGCTGATGCGATGCCTGTCAAAGACAGTTCACTCAATAACTTACTTTTTAACTGCCGCAGCCTTGGCTTTGACCATGGCATTTTTCTTCATGTCTTCTTCGTAAGCAAACACCACGCGGCTGCCCTTGACTTCACCGAACACCGGGATGTTGGCGGTCACAGCTTCGTGGTCGGCTTTGGTGAACGGTTTGTCGTAAGACATGACCACGCCGTCGACTTTGGTGCCGAGGTTTTCCAGCGCTTCGCGGATTTTCGGGCCGTCGGTGCTGTTGGCTTGCTTGATGGCGGCAGCCAGCAGGTAGATCGAGTCGTAGCCCTGAGCCGCAGAAACCGGCGAGTCTATGCGGTTGTTCTTCGGCTTGAAGGTCTTCAGGTAAGCGTCGATGAAGGCCTTGCGCTTTGGCGTGTCGGCCTGCTGAATAAAGGTCTGCGGCATGCGCGCACCTTCACCGCCGGGGCCGGCGTTGTCGATGTAGTTGGCCATCGACAAAGTCCAGCTGCCAACCATTGGGACTTTCCAGCCCAGCTTGGTCATGCCGTTGGCGATTTGTGCCAATTCAGGGCCAATGCCGTAGGTCAAGATGACTTCAGCGCCAGCTTCTTTGGCTTTCAGCAACTGGGCCGTCATGTCGACGTCCTTGATGTTGAACTTTTCAACCGCGACTGGCTTGACGCCCTTGGCAGTCAGAGCTTTTTCCAGATCCTCGCGACCGAGCTGGCCGTAGTTGGTGGAGTCGGCCAAAATAGCGACCTTTTTGAAGCCGCGGCGGGTGATCGCCTCTTCGACAATCATCGGCGCCTGGATGCTGTCGTGCGCGGCATTGCGGAAAATGTAGTTGTCTGGCTGGTCTTTGAACTGCTGCGTAACAATGGAGCCGGTGGCCACGTTGTTCATCACGGGAATCTTGGCTTCTTGAAAGAAGCGCTGCGACGCCAGCGCCACGCCGGTGTTGATGTAACCAACGGCGGCCGTGACTTTTTCTTTGCTGATCAGCTCTTGGGCGATCTGCACGCCGCGCTCGTTTTTGGCTTCGTCGTCACGCTCGATCAATTGCAGTTTGCGACCCAGCACACCACCGGCTTTGTTGATTTCTTCAGTCGCCAAGCGAACACCGTCGCGCATGCTCACACCCATCGACGACGAGCCGCCGGTGAAGGGACCAGCCACGCCGATTTTGATGGTGTCGGCGGCAGCTGCCAAACCTGAAAAGCTCAAGACAACCGAGGCAATGGCTATTTTCACAAAACATGATTTCATAATGTCTCCAAAGGGGGTGGGGGGCTTAAATGACAGCGCATTATCAGGTCTTTCGCTGACCTTTTTGAATTTAAAGTGTTTTCACAAAAAATACCTAATCACGGGCGGGCAAGCGCAATAGTCCAACAGTCTTAAGGGTTAACCCTGATTTTAAATCGGACGTTCAAGGGCGCAGTTGTAACCGCCATTTAAGAAGGCCAGCCAAGCAAACGCTTGAAGCGCGGCCAATACTCTGGTGAGACCCGAAAAATGTAAGCCGTCATCAGCACATTGGCCAGGCCAAGCGCCAGAAATACAGCCGGAATACCGAGCCCAGCTTTCAGCAGCGCAGCCGCCAGCACCGCGCTGACGATCATGAACAAAGCATTCAAGATATTGTTAGCGGCGATGATGCGGGCGCGGTGCGTGACCTCGCTGCGCTGTTGAATCAGCGCGTACATCGGCACGCTGTAAAGGCCGGCCGACAAGCTCAACAGCCCAAGATCGGCGATGACGCGCCAATGCGCCGGGATCTGCACAAACTCGGCCACACCCATCAACCCGGCGGGCGGTAAATTGCGCGACGCCAAGTAAAGATCGAGCGTGAACAGCGTCATGCCGATGGCCCCCAGCGGCACCAAACCCAGCTCGACTTGCCGCTTCCCCAACACGTCACACAGCAGCGAGCCGACGCCAATACCGATCGAAAAAACCACCAGCAACAGCGACGCCACCTGCTCGTTGCCGTGCAGCACTTCCTTGGCAAAACTTGGAAACTGACTCAAAAAGACCGCCCCAAAGAACCACATCCAACTGATGCCGAGCAGGGCCCGAAAAACCATCGGCTGCGCGTGCGCCCGCTTCAAGTTGCGCCAGGTTTCAGTCAAGGGGTTCCAGTTGATGCGCAAACCGGGGTCAGTCGCTGGCGCCGCGGGGATGAACTGCGCCACGAGGCGACCGGCCAGCGCCAAGGCGACACAGCCGATGGCCACCAGCCATGGGCCCTTGCCCGGCAGCGCCACCAACACACCCCCCACGACATTGCCCAGCAAAATCGCCACGAAAGTGCCCATCTCGACCAACCCGGTGCCACCCATCAGTTCGGACTCGCGCAGCACTTGCGGCATGTAGGCGAACTTGACCGGCCCGAACACCGTCGAATGCAAGCCCATCATGAAGGTGCAACCCAGCAACAGCGGCACTTGCACACCACGCCATCCGCTGCCGGCCATCAAAAAGCCGGCCGCGGCCAGCAGCATGATCAGCACCTCGACGTTCTTGACGAAGCGAATGACGCGGCTTTTGTCGTACTTGTCAGCGAACTGGCCGCTGGTGGCCGAGAACAGCAAAAACGGCAAAATGAACACCGCGCCAATGACCAGCCCGGCCATCGCTGGCGGCAACCAGGCCACGCTGAGCTGGTACGTCACCAGCATGGTGAAGGCGAACTTGAACAGGTTGTCGTTCATCGCGCCAGAGAATTGGGTCCAGAAAAACGGCGCAAAACGCCGCTGCAGAAGCAATTCGAACTGGCTGCGCGCAGGTTCAGGCGGCGTCAACATCAGCGGTTGGCGGTAAACACAGTCAACACGCCGGTGTAGCCATAGACTTGGTCACGGGCAATTTCACCGTTGCCAAAAAAGCCCACCAAGGGCACGTCGCCCAGGGCGCGCCGGATGATCTGCAACTCCGCGCTGGGGCCGCCAAAGTGCGGTCCACCGCGGCCAGTGCAGCTGACATAAACCGCCCCGGCGATGCCGCGCGCCAGATGCGGCGCGGACTCGGCCTCGCCAGCGCCCAGCGCCTGGGCTACTTCCGCCGTGACCTCTTGCGGCTCCAGTTCCTCACGGATTTCAGCGCAGACACGCATCAAGTCGGCTTTTGCAGCCGCGGCATGGCGCTCGCAAAAAGCCAGCGTCATGCCAACTTCGGGCAGATCGGCAATGGCAACGCCTTTGCGCGAAGGGTCGAGCCCAATCAAATGCCGAACCAGCACATCTGCCCCAAACTGACCGGCGCGCCGGATGTTGCCGTCGGCCAGGTTGCTGGACGGGCGGCTCAGACCGACCAAAGTGCGCCGCACTTTGTCGATGGCTTCTTTCGGGTCGTCCAAGGAAATGTCGAGGTCGCCCAACATCACCTCCAGCGCTGGCTGGCCGTTGAGCCCGGTGATGACATTGCCTTCACAGGCGGTGATCTGGTAACTTTTGGAGACCGGCTGACAGCCTTGCGTGACGCGCGACATCAGGCCCAAGTGGCCAGCGTCAGCGTCGTGGAGGCCGCCCGGCGCAGCACCTGGGATTGCGCGGGCAAAGGCTACGCCGCTGAGTCCGCCACTGAAAACGCCGCTGGCTGCGCCTTGGCCCTTCAGATTGCCATTGCCACTGAGCGCGAACTGCACGGTCTTTGTGCGGCTTGAGGCCAAGCCGCCGAAAACATAACCACTGTCGGTGCGGGCCGCCATTTCTCCAATCAATTCGGCCACATCCGGCGTGCTGGCATCGGCATGCACCAAGGCGGTGTGCGGCTTGAAATGCGCCACTGACGGCAAAGGTGTGACGCCCGAAAACACGCGGTACTGGTCGGACGGCACGTCGCAAAGCATCACGCTCATCGCCGGTTCGTCAAAGTACTCGACGTTGTTGGCCGCAATTCCAATGCCGACCGTGCCGCTCCAGTCGGTGACTTCGGGCAGCTCGGCGCTCAGGTGGTCGAGGATCTCTTGCGCCTGCGGCGCGTAGTGGTCGGTGATGTACAGCAACGCCAAGGTCGGCGCACTGGCGTAGTTGGGCAGCGCCATGTGAGCGCGCAATTGCGCCAGCACCAGCGCTGCGGCCATCGGCCACTGCGGGTGGGTGGCATGAGCGTAGGGAAAGAGTTTCATCGGGCTCGGCTGGGGGGTTTACGGGCAGCAGGCGCACGGGCTTGGGCTTTGGCGCTGGTTGTGAGAGGCGCTTTGGCTGGGGCTTTGGTTGGTGCTTTGGCAACCGACTTGGCGGCGGGTTTGGCACGCTTTGGGGCGGCTGGCTTGGACTTGTCTGGCGCCATGCCCTGGCGGGTCGCCAGCGGTTGGCGTTCCGCCGCCTCTTTGAGGGCCGAGGCGGCGATGCTTTGGAACTGCTGGGTCAGCGCGCCCCACCACTGCATCGGATCAACGCCAGCGGGCGCACTGGCCGCGGCATCGCCAGGGCGCTCAGCCGGCTCAGGCGCCAGCGCCGCCTCAGGCTCTGCTGCAGGCTTGCTGGGCGCCGGCGCGGCGGTCATGTCCGGCATCTTGACGCTGAAGGCTTTGGCCATTTCGGTCATGTTCACATTCATGTCGTGCAGGGTGGCCAAGGTCATTTTTTGCACCTCCAGCGCCTGAATGGTGGCCTTCAAGGCGGTGGCGTTCTGGTCTAGCCAAAATTGCACAGTCTTGAGTTCCGCAATGCGCTTTTCGAGTTCCTCAACGCTCATGGTGGGCGCGACCCAATGGCCAAACGACGGCATTTTGGGCTGGCTGGTGGCATTGCCAGCAGTGGCTTGCCGCGTCAGGTTTTGCAGAAAATCAAAGCCCGGCACCAGCTTGCCGAAGTCGGTGAAAGTGTCTTTGTCGAAGTCGCTCATGGTCATCTCCTGAAATTGGTGGCCAACGCCATTGTGCAGTGCCTAGGCCGCGCGTCAACCGGTAAGCTTTGAACCAGGGCGCTTGGCTGCGTTTGCTAAGCTAGGGGCATGAAAAGTCTCTTCCACTTCGCCTTCAATGTGACCGACCTTGACGTGGCCCGCCGCTTTTACGCAGGTGTGCTCGGCTGCACCGAAGGCCGCGCTACCGACACCTGGGTCGACTTTGACTTTGCCGGCCATCAGCTCTCGTTGCACTTGGGCGAGCCGCTGCAGACTGCACGCACCGGCCACGTCGGCGATCAGATGGTGCCGATGCCGCACTTCGGTTTGGTGCTGGCGCTGCCGGACTGGCAGGCCATGGCCACCCGTCTGGAGGCCGCCAACGTCGACTTCATCATGAAACCGCAGTGCCGTTTTGCCGGTGAATCAGGCGAGCAATGGACCATGTTTTTCTGCGACCCCTGTGGCAACCCGATGGAGATCAAGGGCTTTCGCTCACTAGAGACGATTTACGCGACTTGACGACGACAGACGTGGCGATGGTTTGCTCGATCGCGCCAAACACTTGGCGACCGTCTTTGTCTTTCATCTCGATGCGGATGGTGTCGCCAAATTGCATGTAGTTCGTCTTTGGCTGGCCGTCTTGCAGAGTTTCAATAGCGCGTTTTTCAGCGATGCAGCTGT
Organism: Polaromonas sp.; assembly: GCA_040400815.1. Lineage (GTDB taxonomy): Bacteria > Pseudomonadota > Gammaproteobacteria > Burkholderiales > Burkholderiaceae_C > Polaromonas. Next base: position 47,922 of record JBBAPN010000006.1, read on the forward strand.
AACCTTTGGGCCAATCGGTCTTGCCTTTGTGCGTCACGCCCGGGTTGCTGACCGTGCCCGAGCCAATGATGCTGCCGGCGCGCACGTTGCGCGTCTTGCACAGATGCGCAATGAGCTGGCCAAAGTGAAAGGTCATGTCCGGGCCAGCGTCGCACATCCCCACCTTGCGGCCGTTCCAAGTGCTTTGCACGGTCAGGTGGAGACGGCCTTTTTGCCAGGCGGCTCCGAGTTCGTCCGGCGTCACGGCCACCGGACTGAAGGCGGTCGCCGGCTTGCCCTGAATGAAACCAAAACCTTTGGCCACTTCGCCCGGAATCACGTTGCGCAAAGACACATCGTTGGCCAACATCACCAGCCGAATGCCGTCCAGCGCCTGCTCAGGCGTGCAACCCATCGCCACATCGGCGGTGACCACGGCAAGCTCGGCTTCAAAGTCGATGCCCAAGTCTTCACTGGGCAAGCGCACCTCGTCGCAGGGACCCAAAAAGTCGTCGCTGCCGCCTTGGTACATCAACGGGTCGGTGTCAAACGTAGCAAGCACCTCAGCGCCCCGAGCACGACGCAGCAGCTCAGCATGGTTGATGAAAGCCGAGCCATCGACCCACTGGTAGGCGCGCGGCAAAGGCGCCATGCAGCGGGCTGCCTCAAACGGGAAAGCGTGGCGGGCCCGGCCTTGGTTCAGGGCGTCAGACAGGTCTTGCAGCTGCGGCGACAGAAAGTTCCAGTCGTCCAGCACCTGCTGCAAAGTGTTGGCGATGCCGGTGGCGTAGTGCGCGCTGGCGAGGTCCCGCGAGACCACCAGCAATTGGCCGTCACGCGAGCCATCTTTGTAGGTGGCGAGTTTCATGGCTTGTCCTTTCAGCCGGCATGGTAACCGAGCCTGTGGCCCTCGAGCGCGCACCCACAGACTCATTTGCACGTGACGCCAAGCCGGGCGTTACGATCAATGGCTTGCAGCCGCCAGCGCTTTGCCCGACCTTTTAGCCATGCCCAACCGCTTCGTTTTTCAGCCCCCTTTGCCGTCAGCCGAACGCGCAGCGCCACGCCGTATGGTGTGGCTGCTGGCGCTGCTGGTCTTGCTGGTGCACGGCTGGCTGCTGAACGCTGTGCCGCTTCAGGTGGCGGTGGGGCCTGCAAGGGTGCCGCTGAATCCAGCCAAGCTGGTGTTCAACACGCGGCGAATTGAAGTGCCTAAGGTGCAAGTGGCGCATGCCGCACCAGAAGCGCCAAAGCAAGCCAAACCCGTTTCAAGGCAAAAACCGACCCGCTTACCGGCCGAAGTTGAGCCAGAAAGTAGCTCGACCGAGCCCGCCCAGACGGCGTCAGCGGCGTCAGCGGCGTCACAGGCGTCAGCAGACAGCTTTGTGGATGCCCCGGCAGACAGCCCCCCAACTGCATCGCCAGAAGCCAGCCCCGCAGCCATCGAGCCACCGCCAAACCAAGAACTGCCCTCAGCGCAAGCCAACCTCAACATCCCTGGTTCGGTGCGACTGACCTACCGAATGACCGGCCTGTCGCGCGGCCTCACCTACCATGCCACCGGCGTGATGGTGTGGCGGCAAGACGGCAGCCGTTACGAGGCAAGTCTGGTGGTGAGCGCTTTTTTGATCGGCTCCCGTTCTTTGGAAAGCACCGGCGACATCACACCCGACGGTTTGGCACCCAAGCGTTTTGCCGACAAAAGTCGCAGTGAACTCGCGGCTCACTTTCAGGCCGACAAAGGCAAGATAACTTTCAGCGCCAACACCCCTGACGCGCCTTGGCAACGCGGTGCACAAGACCGGCTGAGTGTGTTTTTTCAGCTGGCGAGCCTGCTGGCCGGTGAACCTGAGGGTTTTCCGCTGGGCACCAAAATCCCTCTGTACACCGCCGGTCAGCGTGACGTTGACACCTGGACTTTCAGTGTTGCGGGGCTTGACGAGCTGCAACTGCCATATGGCGCGGTGTCGGCGATCAAGCTCACACGCGATGCACGCAAAGAGTTCGATCAAAGTGTCGAGGTCTGGTTTGCACCGTCCTTGGGGCATCTGCCGGTGCGCATCAAACTCACCCAAAACAATGGCGACTACATTGACCAACAACTGTCCAGCAGCGGCCCGCCTTGAATTCATGGCTGTTGGCATCATCTGCATGAGAAGGAGATCACTGATGCAAATGCTTTACGACTCAGACACTTTTGCGGTTGTCCAAATTCATGCCAATGCCGACGTAGACCAAACCGCCGCACGGGGTGCGCTGCCGACCGTGCCGCAACTTGTTCGCCAGGGTTTTGAAATCGTCGACAAACGTTCTGGCAAAGAGGTTTACCTTGACGGCTCTTGGGCCGAATTGTTCCAAATGCGCTTGAACGTGTGGCAGCAAAAAACGCCCACTCAAGAAGAAGTCGAAGACATGCTCGAAGGCTACGCCGAGTTGGCACACACAACGGTGTCGGTGCACTGACGCCCGCTTTGCCGGGCTAACTTTCAAGTTAACGCGGCGCCCTGTACCACCAGCGGTAGATCGGCTCGGCCAACAACAACACCGCCGCCAGCCGCATCACATGAAACGCGGTGACGATCGGCACCCCCAACTGCAAGACTTTGGCCGTGATGGCCATTTCCGCCACACCGCCGGGCGAGGTGCCCAACAAAAGCGTCGCCCAGTGCAAGTTGACAAACTGCGACAAGGCCCAGGCGAAGCCGCCGCACAAAGCAATCATGACCACCGTGGCCAAGGCCACGGAAGCCATCCAGCGCGGCGCCATGTGCACAAAACTGGGCGTGAAACGAACCCCCAGACTGATGCCAATCACCAGCTGCGCGGCATTGATCAGCCCGGGCGGCAATGCGGACAGACTCAGGCCATTGGCGGTCAACCCTATTGAGACCACCAGCGGGCCGAGGAACCAAGGGTTGGCGCCCTTGGTTTTCAACAAAAGCCAGCAACCCGCACCAGTGAACAAAGTCCACCAAGCCAGACTCGGCCAGACCACCCCGCGTGGGCCCGGAAAACTGGTGTCAATACCGTGCAGCCCCGCCCACTGGAAACCAAACGGGACGATCAAAGTCACCAGCATCACCCGCAGGCTGTGCGCCGAAGCGATCAGGTCGGTGCTCGCGCCGTGGCGTTCGCCCATCAGCGTCATCTCAGAGGCCGCACCGATGGGGGAAGAAAAATAGGTCGTGATGCGCGACAAGCCGGCGATGTGAAAACGCCCGACACCGGCATGCACCCGGTGCAGCCAAGCACCAAAGAGCAGACCCAGCGCCAGCGCCCAGACGATGCCCAAGGCCATGGCCCACCACAAACTGGCCACCAAGGTGACGATTTGCGGCGTGAAATACAGCCCTAAGGCGCCCCCAATAACCCATTGCCCGCCGTTGCGCAGCGGTGTCCAGCTGGCGGTTGGACCGCCGGCCATCGTCAAACCCGCAGTAGCCAGCAGAGGGCCGATCATCCACGGCAATGGAATTTTCAAAGCGACACAAGCCAAGGCCGCCGCCCAGGCCAGCAACAAGGTGATCAGGGTGCGTACCAGCTGCAGCAAAAAAAGTTTTCGGATTAATGGGTCGGGTGCGGTTTGAAGCATCGAAAAGTCGGCGCCAGCCTGACAGCAACATGGTCAGCTGAAGCCTTAGTATCGGTGCATGTGCCTGTCTTTTTTCTCTTTTCCCCCCGCCCGTGTCTTGGCAGGCGTATTGACTGCTGCGCTGGGCGTCTCATCGCTGGGTTGCGCCTTCGGTCTTGACGCGTTGGCAAGCCGCCCCGAGCGCGTCAGTGCAGCGCTGTTGCAAACCCGAATAGACGCCTGGTTGCCCGCCGACGTGTTGCTGCTTGGTGAGCAGCACGATGCGCCTGCCCACCAGGCTGTCGAGCAGCAGCTTGTCGAAACACTGGCGGCGCGTGGCCTGCTCGCGGCAGTGGCTTTGGAAATGGCCGACAGCGGCGCCAGCACAACCACTTTACAGCCCGCCGCCAGCGAAGAACAGGTCCGCCAAGCCTTGCGATGGAACAATGACGGCTGGCCGTGGGCGGCCTACGGTCCAGCGGTGATGAGCGCGGTACGCGCTGGCGTGCCGGTGCTGGGCGCCAACTTGCCACGCGCGCAAATGCAGACCAGCATGGCCGACGCGCAGTTAGACCAGCAGTTGCCAGGCCCGGCCCTGAAAACGCAGCAGCAACTGATTCGGCAAGGCCATTGCGATTTGTTGCCCGAAAGCCAGATCACGCCGATGACGCGGATTCAAATTGCCAAAGACATGCGCATGGCGGCAACCTTGCTAGCCGCGGTGCGACCCGGCCAAGTGGTGCTGCTCATCAGCGGCAGCATGCACGCCGACAAGCAGCTCGGCGTGCCGCAACACCTGCCGCAAGCGCTGAATGTCAAGGCCATTCTTTTGAAATCGGGGCCCGCGGCTGCGGCCAGTGACGACGCTGTGTTCGACAGCGTCTGGTCCACACCCGCAACGCCCCACAAAGATTACTGCGCCGACTTGGCCCAGCAACTGCCGCCACGCTGAAAGTAGAAGCCCGGTCATGACGGGGAAATCCCGCCACTGCCTTCAGGCGTGCTGTTGCATCGCGTCAGCCACCACGTTGAGCATGCGGTCGATGTGTTCTTTTTCGACGATGAACGGTGGGCACAGCACGATGTTTTCACCGGCGGGTCGGACCAAAACACCCTTGTGGAAACAGGTCATGAAAATGTCGTAAGCGCGCTTGCCAGGGGAACCCGGAATCGACGTCATTTCGACAGCGCCAGCCAGCCCCAGAGTGCGTATGCCGATGACATTCGGCAGGCCCTTCAGGCCGCTGTGCATGGCGTCGCCCAGCAGCCTGCCCATCTGGCCGGCACGTTTAAACAACTTCTCTTCCTTGAACAGCGTGAGCGTGGCGATCGCCGCTGCGCAGGCCACCGGGTGACCCGAGTAGGTGTAGCCATGAAAGAACTCGATGGCGTGTTCCGGCGCACCCTCGTTGGCCTGCATCATGGTGTTGTAAATGCGGTCGGTGCAGACCACGCCGCCCAGCGGAATCACGCCGTTGGTAACGCCCTTGGCGAAGTTCAACATGTCGGGCACCACACCGTAGTAATCGGCGCCAAAGTTAACGCCCATGCGGCCAAAGCCAGTGATCACTTCGTCAAAAATCAGCAAGATGCCGTGCTTGTCGCAAATCTCTCGCAGTCGCTTCAAGTAGCCCTGCGGCGGCAGATACCAGCCCGCACTGCCAGCCACCGGTTCGACGATGACGGCGGCGATGTTGCTGGCGTCGTGCAACGGCAAGATGCGGTTCTCCAGCTCCAGCAAAATGTCTTCTTGCCAGACCGGTTCTTGGTGGTGAATGTAGGCGTGGTTCACTGGGTCGTGAATGAAGCGCAGGTGGTCTACCCGCGGCAGCAGCGCCGCACCAAACACCTTGCGATTGGAAGGAATGCCGCCCACGCTCATGCCGCCAAAACCCACACCGTGGTAGCCACGCTCACGGCCGATGAAGACATTGCGATGGCCTTCGCCACGGGCCCGGTGGTAGGCCAACGCGACCTTGAGCGAGGTGTCAGCGGCTTCAGAACCAGAGTTGCAAAACAACACCTTGTTCAAGTCGCCGGGCGCCATGTTGGCGATCATTTCAGCGGCCTTGAAAGCTTGGTCATTGCTGGCCTGAAAAGCCGTGGCGTAGTCCAGCGTGTCAAGCTGCTTTTTGATCGCCTCGTTGATGGGCTTGCGGTTGTGGCCCGCCGTGACACACCACAAACTTGAAATACCATCCAACACCTTCTTGCCATCGTGCGTGGTGAAGTGCATGCCGTCGGCGGCGACAAAGACGCGCGGGTCTTGCTTGAAGCTGCGGTTCGGCGTGAACGGCAGCCAGTGGTGGTCCATGTTGAAGTTTTGCGCAGTCATCGTGTTTTCCCTGGCATCGTGAGCGAATTTGAGGCTATTTTGTCACCGTTGGCCACCTCAAAGTCGGACTCCATCAAAGGCTTTCAGTGCTGCGACAATCACTTTTCCATGAGTTCCACCTACACCCTCACCCTGTCCTGCCCCGATCGTCCGGGCATTGTTCATGCCGTTTCTGGCTTTTTATTTGAGCGCGGCGGCAATATTTTGGACGCCGCCCAGTACGCCGATGACCGCGACACAGACGCCACGGGCCGGTTTTTCATGCGGGTCGGTTTTGCCTGCGCGGCGTTGTCGTTTGAGGCCCTGAAGGAAGACCTCAGCATTTTGGCCGGTAATTTTGAAATGCGCTGGAGCCTGCACCAAGCCAGCCAGCCGATGCGCACCGTGTTGATGGTCAGCAAAGAAGGCCATTGTCTGAACGACTTGCTATTCCGCTGGAAGTCGGGCTTGTTGCGGCTGGACATTCGCGCCATCGTCTCCAATCACCGCGACTTTTACCAGCTGGCGGCCAGCTACAACGTGCCGTTTCACCATATTCCAGTGACCGCGGCCACCAAAGCCGAGGCTGAGGCCCGGCAGTATGAAGTGATTCAATCTGAAGGCGCGGAGTTGGTTGTGCTGGCCCGTTACATGCAAATTTTGAGCGACACGATGTGCCGAAACCTGGCCGGCCGGGCGATCAATATTCATCACTCTTTTTTGCCCAGCTTCAAAGGCGCCAAACCGTATCACCAAGCGCATGCGCGCGGCGTCAAGCTGATCGGTGCCACGGCGCACTACGTCACCTCAGACCTCGATGAAGGCCCGATCATTGAGCAAGATGTGGCCCGCGTTGAGCACAGTCGAACCGTCGAAGACCTGACCGCCATCGGCCGCGACACCGAAAGCCAGGTGCTGGCGCGCGCCGTCAAGTGGCACAGCGAGCACCGCGTGCTGCTCAACAGCCACAAAACCGTCATCTTTAAGTAAATGAGCCCCCACGGTCGCTCACGGCGTGTCGCTGCCTGCCCCCCGAGGGGGCCGCTGCGCCTGCGGACTGGCCAAGCCAGTCCCGCGGCCCCAGCTGGTAAAAAAGCGCTGCCATCGCCTCTTGCCATTTTTCGCGCCTTTTGACATGGCTGCCGCGGGTCGCATTCCCCCCATCCAGTGTCTGCTGACGTTTGAGGCACTGGCCCGGCTGCGCAGCGTGACGCAAACGGCTGAAGAGCTGTTTGTGACGCCCAGCGCGGTCAGTCACCGCATCAAGCAGCTCGAGCAAATCATTGGCACCAAGCTTTTTGGTCGGGCTGATTTTTCGCTGACCACCGAAGGCAGCGACTACCTGGCGCATGTGCGCGAAGGGCTGGCAACGCTGCAAAAGTTTCCGGGCGCGGCCGGTCAAAGCGTCAATCCCGGCAAACGCAAACTGCGACTGGCGTCGACACCGACTTTCTCGCGCTCGATATTGATTCCACGGCTGCGCCAGTTCATTGACGCCTACCCCGAGATCGAGCTGACACTGCAAGTTTCGATTCCGCTGCTCGACGTGGTGGCGGAAGACGCCGACTTGATGATCCGTTTTGGCGCCGGCCGTTATGCCGACGTCGAGCATGTCTGCCTGATGCAAGACGAGGTGACGCCGCTGGCTTCACCCGCTTTTGTGCGCGAGCGCGGCCCTTTTGTGGTGCCCGAAGACTTGGAGAGCGAAACGCTGTTGCGGTCGCCGCTGGAGCCTTGGCGGACATGGTTTGACGCCAACCAGCTGGCCTGGCCCGAGCCGCTGGAAGGCTCGCAATTCAACGATGTTGGCCTGATGTGCGACGCCGCCGCAGCGGGCATCGGCGTGGCGCTGGTGCGGCTCAAACTCGGCGCACCTTGGCTTGACAACGGCTCATTGGTGCGCCTGTACGACCACCATGTGCCCAGCCCACACGCCCACTATTTGTGTTGGCGCACCGGCATGATGGACCGCTGGGAGTGCAACGCCTTTGCAGAATGGCTGCGCAAAAGCGTTTTTTAAAGACTCGCCATCCCCTCAAAAGCCTTGATTCTCAGCGCAGTGACACCAAGATTTTCAAAGCCAACGTGACTTTATTAACACATTGTTGAACTCAAAGCGGCCTGTTGACGCATAATCCGTGAGTGCAAGTCTTTAAACCCTTGCACAAGTTAGGTGATCGGTCAGTTTCGCGCCCTACGGCGGTACTTCCAATATTTGTTGTGCTTTCGGGACCCCATCGCTTTTGTTTTATGTATTTTTGAGGAGTCCCCATGGGCAATAAACTTTACGTCGGCAACCTGCCGTACACAGTGCGTGATGAAGATCTGCAACAATCTTTTGGCGCTTTTGGTTCTATCACCAGCGCAAAAGTCATGATGGAGCGCGACACCGGCCGCTCTAAAGGCTTTGGTTTTGTGGAAATGGGCAACGATGCCGAAGCACAAGCTGCAATCGCTGGCATGAACGGCCAGTCCCTCGGCGGCCGTAGCATCACGGTCAACGAAGCCCGTCCGATGGAGGCACGTCCTCCACGTTCCGGCGGCTTCGGCGGCGGCGGCGGTGGTGGCGGCTACGGTGGTGGCGATCGCTCCGGCGGTGGCGGTTACGGCGGTGGCGGCGATCGCTCCGGCGGTGGCGGTTACGGCGGTGGCGGCGGCGGTCGCGGCGGCTACTAAGCCCTGCAAACCCAGCCCACGGCAGAAATGCCGTCGCAAATCAGCTGGACTCAGCCCTGTGCTGAGTCCAGCGACAAAGGCTTCAAAACTTCGGTTTTGAAGCCTTTTTTCATGGCCAAGACGAATCTTTGAGCAAACACCGACCCAGCTTAATTGACTGGCAGCAGTTGCACCCCAGACGCCGCCGTGACAACTTGACCGAACACAACGTTAATTGGCAGGACGTGGCAATGGTGCATCCCGCCAAGCTTTGTCGACATAGCTTTTGCCGTCAACCTCACTCACTTGCAACACGGCACTGTAAGCCCCATTTCGAACCCGCAGTGAACGTGTCTCCATGGCAAGCTGCTCTGAGTCTGGCCCTGTAGCCAAGGCTTCCCGCAAAGGGCGGCCATCCATTTGCAGCAAGTCTGCGTCCAAACCAAGCAAGTGCAGCAGCGTTGGTGTCACATCCACGTTCGAGGTCGGCGTGCGGATCACAGCGCCGCGTTTGAAGCTCGGGCCGTTGGCCAACATCGTGTTGCGGACCGTCCAGGGGCCAATGCCGCCGTGGTTGGCTTCGCCAGCATCCGTCGGGCCTGTTTGACCCGCGCCGCCAACCAAGTTGTATTCGGTGCCTGGAACGCCGTAGCGGTTGGCCGCTGAAGACCAGGGAAAAGTGAACACAATGTCAGGGCTTCGCTCATGGCCGCCAAGATGCACGTACTCCAGTGAAAAAATGCCGGCAACCCGACCTTCATGGGCCGGAGCTGACGGCTGGCCTGCGGTAAACACCACGCCGATCCACGGCTGACCTTGCAAGAATTCGACGATCGCATTGACTTTCTGCGGATCGTGGTCTTTGACGTGAAGGGCAACCGACTGACCGCTGGACGCGATCACCACATCGCCGGAGTCGACGGCCTGCATCAGACCCGCATCGGTCAGGGCTTGCCGCGCGTTAACGTCAAAAACAGTCTGCGCAAAACCGTGGTCCGACACCACCATGATGTTGGTCTTGTCGCGCAGCCCCATGGCCTCGAGTTTTGTCAGCACCAAGCCAATTTGGCGATCGTCGTTGCGGATGGCTGCGAGAGATGCTGGCGCGCCTGCGCCCAAGCCGTGCTGAATGTGATCCGGCTCGGTCATCCAGACAAACACGACGTCGGGCTTGAGCTCGGGCAGAACATACTCGCGCAGCACGTTCATCGACCAGTCCACCGAGGCGTCATAACGGTCTTTGGGGCCGCCTTTTTTAGGGGCGGGTCCAAAACGCTGCAACACGCTGGCGCTCACAGCTGCCGGAAACGCGACTTGTTTGCCGGGGTACAAGTCACCATTGATGACGGTACCGATGCCGCGGTGCGTCTTCGGTGCGAGCAGCAGCGCGCTGCCCGTCGAACCCGAACTGACAACCACCATTTTTTTGCCTGAACGCTCCAACAGCTCGGCCATCCCGACGCTGGTGACCATGCGACCGGCACTGGCTTCGTCGAGTTTGAGCAAGCGCTCAAAATCATCGTTATTGAAAGCCTTCAGGGGATCAACCGCTGGCACGAATATCGAGTTGCCCATGATGCCGTGGCGCGCCGGATACACCCCGCTGCCGAGCGAACTGGCGTTGACCCGGGTCACGGTTGGAAAAACCGCATGCGTGCTGTCGAACCAGACGCCTTCCTTGCGCAGGCGGTACAGCTGAGGTGTTTCGGTTTCGCTGATGCTGTCCGGCCGCAAACCGTCCAGAACAAAAATAAGCTGCAACGAGGCGGCAGGCTGAGCTTGGGCCCAGGGGGTCAGACAAACCCAGGCCGCAGCAAACACGAGAGATTTAAAACGCATCATCACCTTTTCATGAAAATAAATGCCACATGCAAGTAGCTACGGCACAGTGAAAATCGAGCATTTAGCCGTGATCATTGACTGCTTAATGTGGTCTTGGCCTGTGACAAAGGCATGACGCGCACGCCACTCGGCTTTCACGCCATTGACTTGTAAGCTTGCGACACTTCGGCTTCTTTCCCACCGGAGCATCTTCATGGACCGTCGCAGTTTTTTGAACTCCACCACTGTTTTGGGCGGTGCAGCCATCGTTCCCAGCATCGCCCTTGCGCAGACCGCTCCGGCACTGATCACACGCGACGCCATGCGGCCAAACATGGCGCACGGCATTCAAAGTGGTGACCCCACATCAGATGGCGCGGTGATCTGGACGCGCAGCGACCGTCCTTCGCGCCTGTGGGTGGAGTGGTCGACCACGCCTACTTTTGCCAACGCCACGCGCGTGCGCGGCCCTTATTTGATGGAAGACAGCGACTTTACCGGCCGCCTTGATTTGGCCAATTTACCGGCCGGACAGGACATCTTTTACCGCGTCGTGCTGCAAGACCTGCACAACGAGCGGGTTTTGTCTGAAGCCATGCCGGGCCACTTGCGGCTGCCCGTTCAGTTCAGCGGCAAAGCCATGCGCGACGTCCGTTTTGCCTGGAGCGGTGACACCGTCGGCCAAGGCTGGGGCATCAATGAGGCGCGGGGCGGCATGACAATTTATGACGAAATCCGCAAGGTCAACCCGGACTTCTTTTTGCACAGTGGCGACACGATTTACGCTGACGGCCCGATCACCGCGCAGGTCAAACTGCCTGACGGCTCGATGTGGCACAACGTGGTGACCGAAGAAGTCAGCAAAGTTGCAGAAACGCTGAACGAATACCGCGGCCGTTATCGCTACAACCTGATGGACGCCAACGTTCGCCGTATGTCGGCCGATGTGCCCCAAATCTGGCAGTGGGACGACCACGAGGTGGCCAACAACTGGTCTGACTCCAAAGACTTTGGATCCGACAAACGTTACACCGAAAAAAATGTGCCTTTGCTGGTGGCACGGGCGACCAAATCGTTCATGGAATATGCCCCCATGCGCCGCAACGCGGACGTTGAAAGCGAACGCGTTTACCGGCACTTGCCGCAAGGCCCGCTGCTCGACATGTTCGTGGTCGACATGCGCAGTTACCGTGGCGCCAACGGCCCTAATCTTCAAACCACTGAAAATGCCGAGAGCGCCTTCATGGGCCGCCCGCAAATCGCTTGGTTGCTTGACGGCCTCAAGCGCTCCAAATCAGTTTGGAAAGTGATCGCTGCTGACATGCCTATCGGCTTGCACGTGGCCGACGGAAAAGACGCTGAAGGACGTGACAAGTGGGAGGCCATTGCCAACGGCGACGACGGCGTACCGCTGGGTCGGGAGATCGAAATTTCGCGTCTTTTGCGCGAGATCAAACGCGCCGGCATTCAAAACGTGGTCTGGCTGACGGCTGATGTGCATTACACCGCAGCCCATTTCTTTGACCCGGCCAAAGCCAAGTTCAGTGACTTTTCACCGTTTTGGGAATTCGTTTCTGGACCGCTGAACTCTGGCAGTTTTGGCCCGAACAAAGTCGACGCCACTTTTGGCATGCAGGTGATGTACCAAAAGGCACCACAGGAACAAAACACATCGCCAGCGGCTGGCATGCAATTTTTTGGTCAGGTCGACATTGACGCCAAGACCAAAGCCATGACAGTCACCCTGAAGGACCTGACAGGGGCCTCGCTTTACGCCAAAACACTGGCACCGCACCGGGCTTGAGCGGCTGCAGACTGTGACGCCGCGGCAACGGCTTGCCGGCGTCACAGGTTTCAGGTTTCAGGTTTGAGCCAACCAGCCGAGGATTTGCTGCGTCACTGCTTCAGGTTTCTCGCGGTGCAAAAAATGGCCGGCGCCGGGAATCACTTGGTAGCTGTAGTCGCCCGCAAAATACTGCGCCTGATCGGTCATCAGCTCACCGCGAAGATCTTCGCTGCCACACAGCGCAAGAGTCGGAACAGTGATCGGCTGGTTCATCAGCAGTCGCAGCTTGTCCAGGCTGGGATCGCCTTTTTGCGCGTCAAACATGGCCCGGTAGTAGCCCAGCGTTGCGGCCAGCACGCCGGGTTCGGCAAGCATCGTCTTGACCTCTTGCAGATGTGCCGCGTCTTGGTGGCCAGGGGCCGTCCAGTAAGTCCAGAGATAGTCGACAAAAGCAAAATTATCCGCCGCCAGCGCCTTCTCGGGCAAGTCTGGCAACTGAAAGAACCACCAATGAAAAGAACGATGGATGTGCTTGGGCTCAAGCATGCTGCCGGCCACCTTTGCCGGGTGCGGCACCGCCATCACGACTGCACGGCGGATCAGTTCAGGAAAAGCGGCGAGCACCGCGTACGAAATGATGGCACCCCAGTCCTGCCCGACAAGGTGCACCGGCTGGCCACCCCCCAGCTGCCGGATCAGTCCGGCAACATCGTTGACGAGCGTGGCTTTGTCGTAAAAACCGTCGAACGGAATGTCGGTCGGAAAATAGCCCCGTAAATAAGGCGCGACCGCCCGGTAGCCGGCGTCCGCCAGCGCTGACATCTGGTGCTCCCAGGTGCGCGCGGTGTCAGGAAAACCGTGCAGCAAAATGACCAGCGGTCCGCTGCCTTTTTCAAGGTAAGCAAAGTCGAGGCCGTTGGCGCGTAAATGTTTCATGAGCGTCACCTGTCTGTTGGTATGTTGGCGTCTGTGTTTGTCGTCACTGAGTGCTCAGTCGAGCATTATTTTGCCAGCCCGATGTGAGCTACCGAATGGCGACTGGCAGACTCAGAATTTGCACCCCTGAGGTCATGAGTCTCAGCGCTTGTCTTTTGACGGAAACGCCCAGTCCGGACCCAATTTCATGGGCAATTTAGCGCCCTTGTTCTTGCGCCAGCCTCACTATTTGGCACTGGCTCAGCTCAAAACCTTTGTTGTTTTTCAAGGCCAGGCAAACCATCGGCGGTAAAGCGACACGCTCACGATCATTCCCCAGGTCATCCCCATGAACATACCGCCCAGCATCCCCGTCAGTCCATTTTCATCAGGCGTGAACACCCAGCGCGACAACCAAATCGCGCCCGCAAGCCCAGCACCAGCAACGCCAACAGGCAAAACCCTGCCCCCGCATAAAAAGTAAACGCGGCCCCCAGCTGGTCCCACAACAGACCGGCAATGCCGCTGGCAAACAACATCGCCACACCGCTGATTAAATTGAAAATGCCGTAAGCAGTGCCGCGCAATTCGGCAGGCGCGGTCTCGGCCACCATGGTTGCCAGCAGGCCTTGCGTGATGCCCATGTGGACGCCCCACAACGCCACGCCAACAAGCAAACCGCCCCAATGCGTACTCGTCGCCAGCACCAGATCGGCGGCGATCAACACCGCCAGCCCCCACACCAACAACGGGCTGTGACGCTTGCGGTCTGACAACTTGCCGAACGGATAGGCCGACAACGCATAAACGACGTTCATCGCCACCATCACCAACGGCACCAAGGCCATCGCCACGCCGATCTGTTGCGCTCGCAGCACCAAAAAAGCCTCGCTGAAACGTGCCAAAGTCAACATCCCACCAATGCCGACCACCCACCAATAAGGCGCACTGAGGCGTCGCAGGTTTTGCCGGCTGATCGGGTTGACTCGTTTCGCGTCAACATGCCGCGCGGGCTCTTTGATACCCCACATCAGCAGCGCCACCGCCATCCAACCGGGAACGACGGCAACCCAAAAAATCGCGCGGAAATCGTTGGTCCATAACAACATCAAACCGACGGCGATCAATGGTCCCAAAAATGCGCCCACCGTGTCCAATGATTGCCGCAGCCCAAATGCAGCGCCACGGATTTCCGGCGGCGCGAGGTCGGCCACCAAAGCGTCACGGGGTGCGCCACGGATGCCTTTGCCGACGCGATCAAGCAACCTGGCCGTGACCACCCAACCTACCGAGGCACTCACCGCGAACAGCGGTTTGCTCAGTGCACCCAGGGCATAACCGAAAACAGCCAACCCTTTGCGCCTGCCCAAATAATCGCTCAACGCGCCTGAAAAAACCTTCACCATCAACGCCATCGACTCTGCCAGCCCTTCTATCAATCCGACGGTCAGCGCACTGGCGCCGAGCGTCGTGACCATGAACATCGGCAGCAAGCTGTGCACCATTTCAGATGAAATATCCATCAACAAACTGACGAAGCCAAGCACCCACACACCCGCCGGGATTTGTCGCCATGTCATGTTGGTTGAAGAAGTCATGGTCAGTCCTTGAGGGGTTGGGTCGATTTTAAAAGACTCGATCATCCGTCTGGCCACGGTCTGCAAGGCGCCATTCATCACGAGCGCAGCCGGGTCATCCAACTTGTCGACTTCGAGAGTCGTCGCACAACGCCATGACCGAAATTTTCGGCTCACTTTCAACTTGCTGAACGGCCATCGTTGTCATGCAAAAGACGATTTGCAGTGCTCGACATGTCTGATCATGTTGAGTTTCAACCCCTTTTCAGACCTGCGAACTTCGCCGGCGGCGGTGTTTGCCAACCCTTTGCTGGCCGCGCCCGTACAAACCACCTTGGCGCGCTGGGAGTGGCGCCAGCCTTGAAGGGCCCACCTGCCGTCACCCCGCTTTTCACAAAGGCCTTCAAATTTCCTCATGCTGATCCGCGGCAGCATGGTTTAAAGTCCAAGTTGTTTTCAGCAAGCGCCGCTTCTCGGCGTGGCTGAGGGCTGGAGCTTTGACATGAATGCACCCCTTTCAACTGAACAACAAGCCTCTTTGCAGCGCGCCGAGCGTCAAGCCCTGGTGGTCGCCGCTTTGCAGCAGGTTTTGCCGCAGCATGCGCTGCTGTGGAACCGCGAAGACACCACCCCCTATGAATGCGATGGCCTGACCGCTTACCGCCAGCGTCCGCTGGTCGTTGTGCTGCCCGAAACCTATGCGCAAGTGCAAGCGGTGCTGAAGACTTGCCATGCGCTGGACGTGCCGGTGGTGGCACGCGGTGCTGGCACCGGCTTGTCGGGCGGCGCGATGCCGCACAAGCTGGGCGTCACGCTGTCGCTGGCCAAGTTCAACAAGATTTTAAAAATGGACCCGGCCAGCCGAACCGCCGTGGTGCAAGGTGGCGTGCGCAACTTGGCGATCTCTGAAGCCGCGGCCCCGCATGATTTGTATTACGCGCCCGACCCGTCGAGCCAGATCGCCTGCACCATCGGCGGCAACGTCGCCGAAAACTCGGGCGGCGTGCACTGCCTGAAGTACGGCCTGACCGTGCACAACGTGCTCAAGGTGCGCGGCTTCACGATTGAAGGCGACGAGATTGAGTTCGGCAGCGACGCGCTCGACACGCCCGGCTACGACTTGCTCAGCGTCATCATCGGCAGCGAAGGCATGCTGGCGGTGACCACCGAAGTCACCGTCAAGCTGGTGCCCAAACCGCAACTGGCGCGCTGCATCATGGCCAGCTTTGACGACTTGCGCAAAGCCGGCGATGCGGTGGCCGCAGTGATCGCCGCTGGCATCATTCCGGCCGGACTGGAGATGATGGACAAGCCGATGACGGCTGCCGTCGAAGACTTTGTGCACGCCGGCTACGACCTCACTGCGGCGGCGATTTTGCTTTGCGAAAGCGACGGCACGCCAGAAGAAGTGGAAGAAGAAATTGGCCGCATGCGCGAGGTGCTGACGCGCTGCGGCGCCACCGCCATCACGGTCAGCCAAGACGAAGCCGAGCGTCTGCGCTTCTGGAGCGGCCGCAAAAATGCCTTCCCGGCGTCGGGTCGCATCAGCCCCGACTACATGTGCATGGACTCGACCATTCCGCGCAATCGCTTGGCTGATATTTTGTTGGCGATTGGCGAGATGGAAAAGAAATACCAATTGCGCTGCGCCAATGTTTTTCATGCCGGCGACGGCAACCTGCACCCACTGATTTTGTTTGACGCAAACGATGCCGACCAGCTGCACCGCTGCGAGTTGTTTGGCGCTGACATTTTGGAAACCAGCGTCGCCATGGGCGGCACGGTGACCGGCGAACACGGCGTTGGGATTGAAAAACTCAACAGCATGTGCGTGCAGTTCAGTGCCGCTGAAAACGAGCAGATGTTCGGCGTCAAACGCGCCTTTGACGCCCGCGGTCTGCTGAACCCAGGCAAGGTGATTCCGACGCTGCAACGCTGCGCCGAATACGGCAAGATGCTGGTCCGCGGCGGTCAAATCCCGCACCCAGATTTACCGCGTTTTTAAAATCCTCCAGACGCCATGAACGGCTTGCGCGGCCTCGGCTGGCTACTGGTGTTGCAGTCAATCGGCGAGCTGCTGTCACGCGGCTTGTCGCTGCCTTTGCCCGGCCCGGTGGTCGGCATGTTGCTGCTGCTGGTGGCGCTGCGTTGGGCTGTGGTGCGAGAGCCGGTGTCGGCCTGCGCTGATGTCTTGCTGTCACATTTATCGCTGTTGTTTGTGCCGGTCGGTGTCGGCGTCATGACGCACCTGTCCATCGTCAGCCAATACGGCGGCCGCATGTTGCTGGTGTTGGTGCTGTCGACGTTGATCGGGCTGGCCGTGACGGCGCTGCTGCTGAACTACTTGTGGCGTCGTGATGAACAGCCACACTGACGCCAGCAAGCATGTCTAATTTCGTCGAGCTGTGGGTCTACCTGTCGGCCACGCCTTTGTTCGGCCTGACCGCCACGCTGGTGGTTTATTTGCTGGCGCAAGCAGCCTACACGGCCGTCAACCATGCGCCGTGGGCCAACCCGGTTTTTTGGACGGTGACGGTGATTGCATCGGGCCTGCTGCTGACCGGCGTGCCCTACCCGACTTACTTTGCCGGCGCGCAGTTCATTCACTTTTTGTTGGGCCCCGCCGTGGTGGCCTTGGCTTGGCCGCTGTGGCAGCGCCGGGCGGACCTGAAACGCCGCTGGGGCCGGCTGCTGCTGGCCGCACTGGCCGGCAGCGTGGCCGCCAGCGGTTCTGCCTTGGCGTTGGGCTGGGCAGTCGGCTTGCCAAGCGACGTGTTGTTGTCGCTGGCCCCCAAGTCGGTGACAGCGCCGGTCGCCATGGGCATTGCCGAACGCATTGACGGTATTCCGGCGCTGACCGCCGTGTTTTCGGTACTGACCGGCCTGATCGGCGCGCTCAGTGGCAAGTACTTGTTTGACGCGCTGCGCGTCCCGACCGATGCCGCTGGCTGGACGGCCCGCGGCTTCGCGCTGGGCACCGCCTCGCACGGCATTGGTGCCGCGCGGGCGATGCAGGTCAATGCCGACGCAGGCGCCTATGCGGCGCTGGCACTCGGTCTGCAGGTGGTGCTGGCCTCCTTGCTGCTACCGCTGCTGATGCGCTGGCTTTGAGGCCAGCCCGGCCGTTTGAAAACCAGGTCTGGCGCCCAGGCCTGGGCTGAACAAGACTGCTGTTCACGCCAGCAAGGGAAAGTCCTTAGGATGCGGCCGCTTGACGCATGCGACATTAGCAAAGCTCAGTTTTTGCACCCTTCACTTTAGGACAACCATGACGACGAAATCAAAAAGATGCAGCCACGTCCTGCTGGCCGCCGTCGTGGCACTGGCCAGCAGCGCCCCGGCCTTGGCGCAAGAAACTTTCAAAATTGGCATCGTCAGTTTCTTATCAGGGCAAGCGGCAGAAAGCTTTGGCGTACCGGCTGTCAATGGGGCAAAAATACTGGTCGACGCTTTCAACAAAGGCCAAGCCCCGGCACCCTTCAACAAACCGGGTTTTGGTGGCCTGAAGATCGAAGCGGTCTACGTCGATGAGGCGGGCGGTGCCACCAAGCAAGTGCAAGAAATGCGCAACCTCTATGAGCGTGAAAAAGTCGATGTGGTGGTCGGCTACGTCGGCTCGGGTGACTGCCTGGCGGTGGCGCCAGTGGCCGAGGAAATGAAACGCTTCTTGATTTTGTACGACTGCGGTACACCGCGTATCTTCGAAGAAAACAAATACAAATACGTGTTCAGGACGGCGTCGCACGCCACCATGGACAACGTGGCGCTGGGCCGCTACCTGAAGTCGCGCAACGTCAAAGTGGAGCGTTACAACATGATCAACCAGGACTACGCCTGGGGTCAGGACTCGCGCAAGGATTTTTTACTGACCATGGAGCAGCTTTACAAAGGCGCAAAGGTGGAAGCCGATCTGCTGCCTAAATTTGGCGCCGGGCAGTACGGGACCGAAATTTCCGCCCTGTCGACCAAGCCTGCGGACATCTTGCATTCGAGCCTCTGGGGTGGCGATTTACAGGCCTTTATTTTGCAGGCGAATGCGCGCGGTGTTTTCCAAAAACAGACTGGCGTTTTTTCTGCAGCTGATCACGTACTGCCAGGCCTGGGGGAGAAAATGCCCAACGGTGTGATTTTGGGTGCGCGCGGTGCCTACGGCTTGATGTCGCCCAAGTCAGCCTTGAACGACTGGTGGTTTAGCTTGTACGAAAAAGCCTACAACGTCTACCCCGTGCAGGCGCCGTACCGCATGGTGCAGGCGCTGCTGGGACTGAAAGCTGCCACTGAAAAAGCCATGGCTGCCAACGGCGGCAAAAAGCCGACCCAAGACCAGTTGGCTGCAGCGCTCAGGGGCAGCCAATGGGAGTCGCCGGCCGGCACGATTCGAATGAACTTGGGCGAAGGTCAACAAGCCACGCAAGACACCGCCATTGGCAAGACGCGCTACGACCCCGTTAAAAAGATGGTGGTGTTGGATGATATTCAGCGCTTTGGTGCAGAGTGCGTGAACCCACCCGCCACGATGAACAGCGAAGATTGGATCAAAGCCGGCTTTCCTGGTGCCAAGTGCTGAAAACACGCACTCTGACGGCGGCATTCAGCGCGGCTGCGCCTCAACTTTAGCCGCCCGCAAACCATGAACTTGTTTGTCACGGTGTTGTTTGACGGGCTGACTTATGCCTCATGGCTTTTCATTGTGGCGCTGGGTCTGACGCTGGTGTTTGGCGTATTGAAAATTTTAAATATTGCGCATGGCAGCTTTTATGCCGTTGGCGCCTATGCAGGCGCCAGCCTGGTGAGCTGGCTGCTGTCAATTCATGTGGCACCCGCCTTCAGTCTGGTGGCGCTGGTTGCAGCCGCCGCAGGTGTGGCCGCGGTGCTGGCGCCCCTCACAGAGCGCGGTATTTTGCGCATGTTTTATGGTCGGGACGAAGTCCTTTTGGTGTTGGTCACTTACGCCTTGTTTTTAATGCTGGAGGACATCACCAAACTGCTTTGGGGGGTCAATCCTTATTACGTATCAGACACTTACCAAGCCTTTGGCACACTCGATATTGCGGGGCAATCCTACGTAGGCTATGACTTGGTCCTGATCGGCGTGGCTGTCGCGTGCGGGCTTCTGACATGGTGGGTGCTGAACCGCACACGACAGGGGAAGATCGTCACTGCCGTGATCCACAGCCCCGAAGTGGCCGCGGGCATGGGCGTCAATGTGTCGCGCATTTACACAATGGCTTTCGCTTGTGGCGTATTTTTTGCCGCTCTGGGAGGTGCTTTGACAGCCCCCATGATTTCAGTGCAACCGGGTCTCAGTGTAGGCGTGATCATTGTGTCATTCGCCGTGGTGATTATTGGTGGCCTGGGCAGCATTGGCGGTGCAGCGATAGGCGCGTTGGTGGTGGGTCTGGCGCGGGCATCGTCTGTTCACCTCTGGCCAACATCCGAGTTGTTTAGCATTTATGTGGTGATGGCCGTGATTTTGGTTTTTCGACCCGAGGGTTTATTCCAGCGCATTCAGGCGCGAAAAATTTAATGCTCAACGCGTTGCCCACATTCAGCCGGAGGTTGTTGTTTTGACCGTTTTTTCTGCGAAGTGTGTGAGTTTGGTGTGCGCTCTGGCCTTGGCAGTGATGCTCGGGCTGGGTTTGATCTTGCCCAAGTGGTTGGTGTTTTTAGCCACTATCGCACTGGCCAACGGCCTGGTGTCGCTGGGCATCATGCTGATGATGCGCTGCGGCGTGGTGCCTTTTGGGCAAGGCATGGTGTTTGCTGTGGGTGGTTACACCGCCGCACTGCTTTTCAACCGCGCAGGCATCACTGACGTGCTGGCGCTTTGCCTGCTTAGCGGCGCAGCGTCGCTTTTGATAGCCCTGCCTTTTGCGCCGCTACTGGCGCGTTACCGGGGTATCTTTTTTGCCATGCTCACCCTGGCGCTTTCCATGGTTTTGTACGGCATTTTGATGAAGAACAGTGCGCTTGGTGGCTCGGATGGTTTTAACGTCAGACGTCCGACCTTGCTGGGCTACCAGCCAGACGTGGCCAACGCCACCCTGCTGATGTGGGGCGTGACAGCGGGCATCACGTGCCTGCTGGCGGGGCTGGCGCGTATTTACTGCGACTCAACGCGGGGTCTTTTGTCTTTGGCTGTGCGTGAAAACGAATTGCGGGTCGAGTACTTAGGCATGTCGGTTGTCAATATCGTGGCCTGGAACTATCTTCTCGCAGCTATTTTGGCTGGGGTCGGTGGCGCACTGAGTGTGCTGGCGCTGGGTCACATTGACCCTAATTTCAGCTACTGGACCACTTCGGGTGAGTTTGTATTTGTCGCCATTTTGGCGGGCTACCAAAGCGTGACAGCGGTCTTGGTCAGCTCACTGCTGCTGGAACTGGTGCGCTCATTCTCAAGCGCGTACTTTCCAAATACATGGCAGCTGGCGCTGGGCATCTTCTTGCTGCTGGTGATTCGTTTTTTACCCGACGGCTTGGGCTCGCAAATGTACCGCTTGCTGCCAAAGCGCCCACGCCATGGCGCGCCAAAGACAAGCCCATGACCGCATCACAGCAATGAAAAAACCGCTTCTTTCAGCCCGCGGGCTTAACCGTAGCTTTGGCGCCGTCGTTGCCGCTGCGGACATATCGATTGATATTTCTGCCGGCGAGCGTTTGTGCTTGATTGGCAGCAACGGCGCTGGTAAAACAACGTTTGTCAACATGGTCACCGGTTACCTCAAGCCCACTTCTGGCCAGATTTTGCTGGATGGCGAGGACATCACGCCCCTGGCGCCACGCGACATCACACGGCGCGGCGTAGCGCGGTCATTTCAAATACCCCAGTTGTGCATGCACATGACCGTTCTGGACAATATGCTGGCCTCGCTGCACTGCAGCCAGCGCAGCCGCTCGTTTTTCAGCTCGGGCCGTCGTCCGATCGCGGTGGATGCAAGCCGCCTTTTGTTGGACAGTTTTGGCTTGTTGCAACATGCTGAAAAACCTGTTTTAGAGTTACCTGGTGGCGTGCGTAAATTGCTGGACATTGCCATGGCTTTGACCGGTCAACCCAAGCTGTTGATGCTGGACGAGCCAACCAGCGGCGTCAGTGCGGATGAAAAGTTCGCCACCATGGACACCGTTATCAACGCCATTGACCGTGGCACCGCGGGCCATCCCGTGACCGTGGTGTTTGTCGAGCACGACATGGACATCGTTGAGCGCTATGCGTCTCGCGTGCTTGCTTTTTACAGCGGCCGGGTGATCGCAGACGGCTCTTCGGCAGCCGTTTTGGCCGACGCAGAAGTACAGCGCTACGTCACCGGTTCCGCCAAAAATACCGCTCAGGCCCTGGCATGATCACACTGTCAGGCGCTGTGGTCGCGATTCAAAATGTGGCGGTGTTGCGTCAGTTTTCTATATCGGTTGCGCCAGGTTGCATGGTTGGCTTGGTTGGCCGCAATGGCGCAGGCAAAACAACCGTCATGCGGACCATCATGGGCCACTTGCCGCTGCGTGAGGGCAGATTGATGTTGGGCGACACAGATCTTGCAGCCCAGCCCAGCCATCAACGTGCCGCTTTCGGCATTGGCTACATGCCAGAGGACCGCGGACTGGTGCCCGAGTTGAGCGTCGAAGAGAACATTTGCTTGCCGCTGTGGGTATCGCCACATTTGCTGCTGGCTGAACGGCTGGCGCTGGTTTATTCGGTGCTGCCTGAGCTGTATGAAATGCGCGAACGCAAGGCCTTACTCCTTTCTGGGGGACAGCAAAAAATGGTGGCGCTGGCGCGCGCACTGGCAGTTGGCACGCATTTGCTACTGTTAGATGAGCCGTTTGAAGGGGTGGCGCCTGCGCTGTCGCAGCGACTTTCAGAGGTGGTTGGAAGAATGCGCGGCAGCGGTTTGTCGGTGCTGATCAGCCAGTCAGACCTGAATCATTCGCGGCATTTATTAGATGCCGAGATCGTCATTGAGCGCGGCGCCAATCACCCCTGAACTCACTGGGAGCTAACTTGCCGACCGGCTGGACCCGCCTTGGCCAAAGGTCTCGTCACAGCTGCTTTGAGGCCAGCCCGGCTGATTGAAAACCAACCGTCAGCGGCGTCCGCCAAAAATCGCCGTCCCGACCCGCAGCATCGTGCTGCCCGCCGCAATCGCCGGCGCCAAGTC
Source organism: Polaromonas sp. (assembly GCA_040400815.1). Classification (GTDB taxonomy): domain Bacteria; phylum Pseudomonadota; class Gammaproteobacteria; order Burkholderiales; family Burkholderiaceae_C; genus Polaromonas. The sequence continues at coordinate 70,693 of JBBAPN010000006.1, forward strand.
GGCACTCATGCCCATCGACAAGGTGTCGAGCGGCTGCGGCAGCTCGCCTGATGCATTGATTTGCGCCAGCAGCTGGGTCGTCAGCGCATGCACTGCCCTGGCGCTGACCGCGTCTGACGTCGGCTCCGGAATCGCCATCAGGCCGCGCAACACCAAGCGCGGCAAGCGCGACACCGCCTGCGCCAAGGCCAGGGCCTCCTCCGGCGACACACCCGATTTGTTGGCACCACCGTCAATATTGACTTGCAGGCATATTTGCAAAGGCGGCAAATCAACCGGTCGTTGCTCGCTCAAACGTTGGGCAATCTTCAGGCGGTCGACCGACTGCACCCAGTCAAAATTTTCTGCCACCAAACGCGTTTTATTGCTTTGAATCGGGCCGATGCAATGCCATTCCAGCGCTGGTTGACCCGCCTGTGCTGCTTCGGCCAACCAGCGCCGCAGCGCTTGGATTTTTTCCACACCCTCTTGAATGTAGTTTTCGCCGAAAGCGGTTTGTCCGGCCAGCACCGCTTCTATCACAGCGTCAGCGCTGAAGGTTTTGGAGACCGCGAGCAAGCGCACGCTGCTCGGCTCACGCCCGGCCGCAGCGGCGGCTTGACCCATCTGCAGGTGCAGCTGCGCGAGCTGCCCGGCGATGGTCACGCCAGGGGAGGTCGGGCGAGCCGGCGATTCAATTGGTTCTGGCGCAGGCATGATCAGGGACATTTGCTGACTGTAACCAAATGCCGAAAGGCTTTTGCGCCCGTCCGCAGCAGTGCGTCGACTCAAAGGCCATTCGTTGCCACTTTTCACCTACAGTCGAGCAAACCACAAAGGCCTCCCTTGCAACTCACTGAACTGCTGACCACCGCCACCGCCCGCCACGCCTCAGACCTGCATCTGTCGACTGGCTTAGCCCCCATGCTGCGCGTGCACGGCGATATTTTGTCGCTGGACTTGCCGGCGCTGGACGCACCGCAAATGGCGCAGTTGTTGGCGCAAGCGATGAACCCCAGCCAGCAAAATAATTTTACCCAATCGCTGGAGCTGGACTTCGCTTTGGATGTGCCGGGCTTGGCGCGTTTTCGCGTCAATGCGTTTCAGCACAGTCGCGGTGCGGGAGCGGTGTTTCGCAGCATCCCGTCGGTGGTGCCGATGCTGGAGAGCCTGGGCGCGCCGGCCATCGTCGCCGAGCTGGCCCTCAAGCCGCGCGGGCTGGTGCTGGTGACCGGGCCCACCGGGTCGGGTAAGTCGACCACGCTGGCGGCGATGGTGGACTTTTACAACCGCAATGAGCGCGGCCACATCATCACCGTAGAAGACCCGATTGAGTTTGTCCACGACGCCAAACAGTGCTTGGTGAGTCAGCGTGAAGTGGGCCGCCACACGCACAGCTTCAGTGCCGCTCTGCGCTCTGCTTTGCGCGAAGATCCCGACGTGATTTTGGTCGGTGAGATGCGTGACTTGGAAACCATTCGACTGGCCTTGTCGGCGGCCGAAACTGGCCACTTGGTGCTGGGCACCTTGCACACCGCCAGCGCCACCAAGACCATCGACCGGATCATCGATGTTTTCCCCGCCGACGAAAAAGAAATGGTCCGCAGCATGTTGTCCGAGTCGCTGCAAGGCGTGGTGGCGCAAACCTTGTGCAAAACAGCCGACGGTTTGGGCCGAGTGGCAGCGCATGAAATCATGATCGGCACACCCGCCATTCGCAATTTGATCCGCGAAGGCAAAGTCGCACAAATGTATTCGAGCCTGCAAACCGGCCTGAGCCAAGGCATGCAAACCCTTGACCAAAGCCTGGCCGATCTGCTCAAACGCCAACGCATCACGCCGGCAGAGGCACGCAACAAAGCCAAAACGCCGACGCAGTTTGGGGGCTGAGTTGGCGCGCTGACAGTGGGCGCTGACAGTGGGCTGTTGGTGAGGGCGGACCGGCTGTGTAAAAATCATGCCCGCCACGCCCTTGGCGAAGGCAAGTTATTTTTCAAACCCCTTTGTCCAACCTCCACGACCCCACCAAGACAACACCATGACCACCAGCACCAACGCCAAAAGCTACACCGCCACAGCCGCCCGCAAAGTCGCCTTCATCGGCTTGGGTGTGATGGGCTACCCGATGGCCGGCCATCTGGCATTGGCGGGCCATGAGGTCACGGTCTACAACCGCACGGCCAGCAAATCGGCCGCCTGGTGCGCTGAATTTGCCGGCACCAGCGCCCCGCGTCAAGCGGCCACACCGCGTTTGGCCGCCGCTGGCGCAGAGATTATTTTTTGTTGTGTCGGCAACGACGCTGACCTGCGCGGCGTGACGCTGGGCGCAGACGGCGCTTTTGCTGGCATGCAGCCGGGCGCCGTGTTTGTCGACCACACGACAGCCTCGGCCACGGTGGCGCGCGAGTTGTTCGCCGCCGCCAAAAACCTTGGCTTGCACTTCATTGACGCGCCGGTCTCGGGCGGTCAGGGCGGCGCGCAAAACGGCGCGCTCACCGTCATGTGCGGCGGCGACGCCGCGGCCTTTGAAAGCGTCAAGCCAGCCGGCATGGCTTTTGCCAAAGCCTTCACCTTGATGGGTGACAGCGGCGCCGGCCAGCTGACCAAGATGGTCAACCAAATTTGCATCGCTGGGCTGGTGCAAGGTTTGAGCGAAGCCATCGCCTTCGGCCAAAAAGCCGGCCTCGACATGAACTTGGCACTCGACGTCATCGGCAAGGGCGCTGCCCAAAGCTGGCAGTTAGAAAACCGCGGCACGACCATGGTCGCTGACAAGTTTGACTTCGGCTTTGCCGTCGACTGGATGCGCAAAGACCTGGGCCTGGTGCTGGACGAAGCCAAGCACAACGGCGCACGCTTGCCTGTGACGGCCTTGGTCGACCAGTTTTACGCCGACGTGCAAGCCATGGGCGGACGCCGCTGGGACACCTCTAGCTTGGTCAAGCGGCTAAAGTAATCGTCCGGCTCAAGACTTGGCCGGCGCCGGCTGCAGGCGCAGCAGCTCGCCTTCGCTGATGATCTCGAAAATCCGCACCACCCGCTGAGTCCCGGAAACAGTCCGGGCAATGCCGGTCACGCTGTCGGCTTCGCGCTGTGTGACGCGGCCCATCAGGTACACCGTGCGGTTCTCGGTGACCACTTTGAAGGCGTTGCTTTGCAGGTCACGCGCATCCAAAATCGCCGCCTTCAGGCGTCCGGTGATCAGCAAATCAGCCGAACGGTCGGACAGTGACGGCGAATTTCGCACCCCGAGTTCATTGACGACCGAGCCGACATTCTGAATTTTCTTCACCATGTCTTCAACCGCCTGCTTGTCCTGCAAGCTGGGCACTTCGCCAATCAGCAGGACTTGACGGTTAAAGCTGACCGTGTTGACCCGAACGCGCGTGCCAAAGTTCTCGCGCACACGGCTGAGCGTGCGGAGTTCAATGCCTTCATCTTCAAGTTGCGCGCCCGAGGTGCGGCGATCGGTCGCGACCATCGCTGTACCGGCCGCACCGCCCAAAATCAGCGGCACGCAAGCCGTCAGTGAGCCGGTCACACCGACGACGGCGACGGTAAAACCGACGGCGAGCAGCCGACGTTTGAAGAGGGTTGGGTTCATGTAGAAAGCTCCTGGTCACCAAGTAATTGAGCGTCCACACCATCGCAAATACAGTGCAGGACCAACAAATGGACCTCCTGAATGCGGCTGGTGCGGTCGTGCGGAATGCAGATGTGCACATCGGTTTCGCGCAAGGCGAAAGTCATCTTGCCGCCACCTTTGCCGGTCAGCGCCACCACCGTCATGTCGCGCTCGTGGGCGGCTTCAATGGCGGCCAGCACGTTGGCTGAATTGCCGCTGCTGCTGATGGCCAGCAAGACATCGCCAGCGCCGCCAAAAGCCCGCACTTGCTTGGCGAAGATGGCCTTGAAATCAAACTCATTGGCAATGGCCGTGACGATGGATGCATCGGTGGAGAGGGCCATGGCGGCCAGCTCGGGGCGTTCACGCTCGTAGCCAACGACGAATTTAGCGGCGAAATGTTGCGCGCTCGCAGCGCCGCCACCGTTGCCGCAGGCCAGCACCTTGCCACCGCTGGTGACGCTGGCAAGAATGGCCGAAATAGCCGCCGAAATGGGTTTGGACAGCACTTGGGCTGCCTGGTATTTGAGGTCGGCACTGTCGATAAAGTGCTGCTCAATGCGTTGTTCAATCATGCCCTTGATGATAACGTCTCGCATCGAGCCCGCGTCCCGTTCCATCACGACGCATCGAATGCCGCTTGTAACCATTCGATACTTTGCGGACCGTCCGGCGGGGTCGGCCCTTGCACCAACACAACGTCAAAACGACACGGCGGCAGCGTTGCAAAACGCATCAAATAATGCCGTGCGGCAAAGATAATTCTGCGCTGCTTGGCGTGCGTGATGCTGCCGCCCGCGCCGCCATGCGAGGCCGTGCTGCGCTGGCGCACTTCGACAAAGACCAGCGTGCCGTCTGGCGCGCGCATCACCAAGTCAATCTCGCCACCGCCGCGGCCGGGCGTGTTGAAGTTGCGCTCCAGCAAACGCAAGCCCTGCCCGGTCAGGTACGTGCAGGCCAAGGCTTCGGCCGCGTCGCCGCGCCGCTTGGTGGTAATCTGCCCGATCGGCGCTGCCGTTTGCTTTTTGGAAAACCACATTGAACGCTTCTTTCGACTTGGCCTTGGAGGCCGCCCGGGCTGCCGCTGGTCTGCAACATTACCCGCCAGCCACACTTTACGTGGTTGCCACGCCGATTGGCAATTTGTCCGACATCAGCCTGCGCGCACTGCACGTGTTGGGCTTGGTCGATGCCATCGGCTGCGAAGACACCCGCCACACGCAAACCCTGCTGCGCCAGTACGGCATCAACAAGTCTTTGTTGCCTGTGCACGAACACAACGAAGCCGAAGCAGCAGTCAGCGTCATCAACCGCTTGCAACGCGGTGAGCGCGTGGCCTATGTCAGCGACGCTGGCACACCGGCCATCAGCGACCCGGGTGCGCGACTGGTGGCTGCAGTGCGCGCGGCTGGCTTCAAAAGCATGCCTTTGCCGGGCGCCAGCAGCGTCACCACGGCCTTGAGCGTGGCCGGTATATCCGGCGACAGCGGTTTTGTGTTTGCCGGTTTTTTGCCAAGTAAAGCCGGCGAACGCGATCAAGCCGTGCAAGTCTTGCTGACTGAAAAACGCGCGGTGGTGATTCTGGAAGCACCGCACCGCATGGAGGCGCTGGCCCGCGCCTTGGCGCCGCTGGCAGACCGAGCCATCACGGTAGGGCGCGAGCTGACCAAGCAGTTTGAGGAAATTGCCACCCTGCCGGCCAGTGAACTGCCGGCTTGGTTGGCCGCCAGCCCGCAGCGTTTGCGGGGTGAATTTGCGCTGGTGCTGCACCCCGCCCCGCAAGCGGCTGCGGCTGATGACGGCGGTCGCGTGTTGCGCTTGTTGCTGGCTGAACTGCCCCTCAAAACGGCCGTCAAACTGGCGGCTGAGATCACCGGCGCATCGCGCAACGAGCTCTACGACGCCGCCCTGAAACTGAAGGCCGAATGAGGCAGGCCGAATGAACCCGGACGCCGCCACCATCTGGCGCGCGCCACGCTGGGCGCTGGCCGTTTTGCTGGCGCTGCTGGGCATGCTCGGACCGTTTTCAATTGACACCTATTTGCCGGCCTTTACGGGCATGGCCACGACGCTGGGCGCCACACCCGCCGAAATGCAGCAGACGCTGTCGGCTTATCTGTTTGGTTTTGCCTTCATGAATTTGTTCCATGGCGCGCTGTCCGACAGCTTTGGCAGGCGCCCGGTGGTGCTCTGGGGGATTGCGGTTTTCACGCTGGCATCGATCGGTTGTGCGTTGTCTGAAAACATCAGCCAGCTGGTGTTTTTCCGCGCCTTGCAAGGCTTGTCAACCGGCGCCGGCATTGTGGTGTCACGGGCGGTGATCCGCGACATGTTTCCGCCAGCTGAAGCCCAAAGAGTCATGAGCCAGGTGACGATTTACTTTGGCATGGCGCCCGCGTTGGCACCCATGATCGGCGGCTGGCTGTTTGTGCATTTGGGCTGGCACAGCATCTTTTGGTTTTTGACGGCGGTGGGCGTGGCGCTCTGGCTCGCCAATTACAAACTGCTGCCAGAAACGCTGCACCTGAGCCAACGGCAGCCGTTTGAAGTCAAGCATTTGATGCGGGGTTACTGGCAGTTGGGCTCAAGCCCGCGCTTTTTGTTGTTGGCGCTGGCCAGCGGCATCCCCTTCAACGGCATGTTCTTGTACGTGCTGTCGGCACCGGCTTTTTTGGGTGACCACTTGCAGCTGGCGCCATCGCATTTCTTTTGGTTTTTTGCGCTGACCATTTCCGGCATCATGTCCGGCGCTTGGACCAGCGGCCGCATGGCAGGACGCCTGCCGCCTAAGCAGCAAATTCGCTACGGCTTCAGCATCATGCTGGTGGTCTCTGTGCTCAACGTCGTGGCCAATGTGTTTTTTCCAGCGCATGTCGCCTGGGCCATGTTTCCGATCGCCATTTTTGCCTTTGGCTGGGCCGTGATGATGCCGGTGGTGACGCTGCTGGTGCTCGACCTGTACCCCGCGCGGCGCGGCATGGCCTCGTCGTTGCAGGCCTTCATCGGTTCCTCAGCGAATGGCGTGGTGGCCGGGGTGCTGGCGCCGCTGGTCATGCATTCCACCGTGGCGCTGGCCATCGCATCGCTGGGCATGATGTGCATCGGCCTGTCGGCCTGGGTCTGGCTGCACCGGCGCTGGCCGGACATCGGCCGCTTCATCAGCGCGCATTGAGCGCGGCCATCCAGCGCTCAGAGTTCGCGCCAGCCGATCTGCCCGGGTCGCGCTGAGTAATTGGTTTTGGCGTCAAGTTCTTCGACCTGAACCCGGCTGCTGCGGCCGGCGTACACGGCTGCTTTGAGCCACTCGCATTCCAGCGCCAAAGCTGGCGCACTGCCTAAGCGCGTGTGCCAGACTTTTTGCGCACCGTCCCAGCGGTAGCCGCGCGCCTTGAGCAGGTCTTTGGCGTCAAACGGCGCATTCGTCGCTTGCAAGCGAAAGGTCGACGAGCGCGCTGAATCGATCAAGCGCGACAAGCCGCTGGCCTGACTTTTTTTGAGTGGGGCCATCAGCACCGCCAGCAGCGCGTGGCAGTCCATTTCGGCGCGGTGCGCGTCGTAGAAGAACCCGAGGTCGTAGGCCAGCGAAGTCAGTTTGGCCGAGCCACGACCTTCTTGCTTCCAGTCGATGTCAGCGAACGAGCAAGCCCAATTCAGCGCCGCAAACTGCGGCAAGCGAGCCTCGACAAAGGGCCGGTCGAAACCAGCGTTGTGGGCCAGCACCAAGTCGACACCGTCCAACAGGCGCAGTACCTCGGCTTCATCCAGTCGCTGGCCGCGCAGCATGGCGTCGGTGATGCCGGTGATGGCGATGATCTCGTCCGGCATCGGTAGGCCGGGATCTTCCAAGCCGTCGTAGACCTGCACCGGGCCGACCGGCTGGCCGGTGCGCAAGTCGACCGTCACGCGCAACAAGGCCAGCTCGACCACTTTGTCGCGGGCCGGGTTCAGGCCGGTGGTTTCGGTGTCGAGCACCAGCAGCGTGGCGACTGGCCCGCTGGCCGGCGGAAATTCCAGCCGCGGCAGCAACCGGCGCAGCACGCGAAAGTCTGGGTGCGCGTCCAGCAACTTCGCCATGGCTTCGGCTTCGCTTTCGACTCCGGTTACGGCCCGAACCACGGCGACGCTGTTCGGCAAAGTTTCAAGCAACACCGAAGTGGCTTGGGCTGGCGACGATACTGCGGGAGTCACCGCTGGCGGCTTTGGGGTTCTTCGCGAAGCGGTCACCGGCGACAGCGGAACGACAGCGTCATCAAAGCCAAAACCCAGCTGGTGGCTGCCGGAAAAACTCTTCGGTTTCATGCAATTCTCAAAAGTACAGACAGCGCAGCCGAATGGCTGGCGTCGGGCCGCGAGTCTAGCACTGGCGCCGCCGGCCAAAGCAGCCAGTTCAGCCGGCGCAGCGGATCCTGCAGCGTGTCAACGCAGCACCGCGCTGGCCTGGGCTTCAACGATCAAGGCTTGGGCATCTTCGGCGAGCAAAAATCCAGCCTGCTGAGCACGCTCGGCGGCTCGGCGCACAGCCGCTACATAACCGTCATGAGAGCCATAGCGCTCCGTCAAAGACAACCGGCTGTCGCCGCTCGCCAAACGATCCTGCGCGTTGCGCGCAAACGGCAACATACCGCCCACATAGTTACAAATCTGGTCTTTGTGAAACGGTTGTGCCCCGTCGGCTGTGAGGTTCCAGCCCAAATAAGTGCCCAACGGCGCATCAGCCAAGACCACCGGCACACCGCCAATTTCGTTGCCATCGGCATCGACTTTAGGCGCCATCATCGGCAACACATGTTTGATCTTTGGCGGAGTTAAAGAGGGAACGCCCGAGCCGTCGACGGCCTTGAAATCAGGGCCCCAGTCGTAGTCAAACACCGGCATGATGAAATCACGCTCTGGCAGCGTCGGGCGCAAACCGGGCAGCGCCGGAAAGCCCATCGCCGCCTTGTGCGCCGCCACCAGCGTACCCGCAGCCAGCGTCGGATACCGGCTGGCCGGCGGCTCAGTGCCGCGCATCACCCAGTTGCGAAAATGCACGCGCAACGCGTTGACGGTTTGCGTGTGTGGCATCGGGTTGGCCGGCAACACAGCTTGACCAAAATTGTTGCCGGGGCACATCGGCCCTTCTGGAGGCAAACCGACACCGGGCAGGCTTGAATTGAAACCACCCGCGCCGCCGCCGTGGTTGCTACCGGCGATGTAATACCGTTTCACGTTGAATGGCAATAGCAGGTCTTGCTTGGCGTCGGTGCCGACCCATTCGGGCGTCAGCTTCAAGGCCCAAACCTCGGCCGAACCAAAGTGTTCCATGATCTTGGGACAGGTGTTGGTGGTTGTGCAGCGGTCCAAAATGCCGGCCGACGGAATGCCGCGCAAGACGTCCGGATGCGGCAGCCACCACTGCGGGCCTTCGCTGCCAGCTTGGTACAGCTCCAACACGCCGTCAGGCTGCGCCCAACGAAAATTCAGCGCAATACGCCGCCCCGCGATGATTGGCCACAAGCCGTCATGCACTGGCGCGCCCGCTTCGCCGCGGTTAAAGCCCAGGTGCAGCCAGCCGCGTAAAAAATTGCCCGACTGCGACACACCCCGGCCAATGCTGTGCGTCACTGTTTTAGCGATTGGGTTGGGCGTGCCCACATCATCGGCCTGCGCATGCTTGAAGAACGCGCCGACATCGCGCCAAGCGGCAAAGCCCACACCCAGCACGTACGGGTCGGCCGCGGTGAAGACCACTTGGTAAAGACGCTTTGCATCAAAACCTTTTTTCAGGCAAATCTGCGTCGCATCGGGCACGCCGGGGAACGGGTTTTGGGCGTCGCAGCGAGCCCAAGCCCAATCACCGGCAGCCACCGCTTGCTCGTCGATCACCTCGCCACTCATGCTTTCGCCGGCGCGCGATGTCAGCTTGGCTTTGCGCGTCTCCAAACTCATGGCTTGGTAGGGCACTGGGTTGGTTTGCACCAGCAGCGGCTGCGAGCCCATGCCGCTGCGGTTGACGATGCGTCCGAGTACTTGACCGGTGACCCGTGAACCATCCAGCTGGCGCGCCACCGGCACTTGCAAAAACTGCATGCCGGTGACACTGGCAGTGGACCGCAGCGCGGTGGCGCCGACGTTGTCCCCTTGCCAAGCGCTGGCCAGCTCGATGTCGCCAAGAGCCCGCTCCTGCGGGGCGAACGGGTAGACCCGACCGCGATTCGGCACGTCGTGCCACATCAAACCACTGGCCTGTTTCAAATCCACCGGCTTGTAAATCACGAACGACGCCGTGTAACGCACTTTGCCGTCGGCGTCCTTGGCCAACTCAATGTCCTGGATGATGGCGTTGCCCGGCAGCTTGGGGTCTAACTCACCGAAAGCGCGACCGGCGACTTGTTCGTAGGCGATGCCGTTAGACACGCCGACCACGGCGGGCATCGGCAGGGTTTCGTCGATGACGATGCGCGTGACCCGCGCCTGCACGGCGCAAGACAACAGCAACAGGCCGCCGGCCAGAATTCGCAAGGCATTTTTCATGCTTATTTCCTTGAGTGGGTCAAAGTCCGGACGGCAGAATCAACGTGCGTTTTAAGGCGCGTTATGGGGTGCGTTTTTCAACAGTTCCGCCACCTGCTGGCTCCACCATTTGGCTTGCCCGGTGGTGCCATGGCCGGCGGTCTGGTCACTGGCTGGCAGCAGCAGCAGCCGCGCATTCGGAATGCGTTGAAGTGCACGCTCCATCACGCCCAACTCAGGCGGATTGCGTTCGTCGTCGGCAGAATTGATGGCCAGCAGCGTCGCCTTGATTTTTTCCAAATCGGCCAAGGGGTTGTAGTCGCGCGAAGAAGCCCATTGGTACAGCAGATCATTGGCATCTGTCATGAGCGGCGTTTTGAGGCGCTGGTCCAGCAACTGGTCGGCTTTTTCACTGGTGGGCGCCAAGCTTTGCAGCGCCTGGTTGCCGCCACTGGTAGCGGTCGCAAAAAACACCGCCGCGAACTGCATGCTGCGTGGCTGGCTGATGTAGTTGCCGCCCTGCCAGTCGGGGTCATTGCGGATCGAGTCAACAAACAGCCGCCGCATCATCCAGTTGCGACCCGACATGGCGCTGGGCATGGACGCCATCGGCACCAACACGTCCATGAAGTCCGGGTGCGCGATGCCCCACATCCATGTCTGCATGCCGCCCATGGAATTCCCCAGCACCATGCGCACATGCTTGACGCCCAGCCCTTCGGTGACCAGTCGGTGTTGCGCGTCGACCATGTCGGCGTAGTTGTACTGCGGAAATTTGGCACGCAAGCCGTCGGAAGGCTTGGTCGACCGACCGACGCCAATCGCATCGGGCAAGATGATGAAGTATTTACGGGCGTCCAGCGCCTGTCCCGGCCCAAACAACTGACCGGCAAACGCCGGAGCTAACAGGACTGCGCCAGACTGGGCCGTGCCATGCAGGATGACCACCGGCTCCCCCGACGGTTCACCCACTGTGGTGTAGCCGATCTTGAGTTCGGGCATGACCTCGCCGGTGTGAAAGCGAAAGTCCTTGGCGGTCCAGCTGCCCGACTTGGACGCTGGATAACTTTGCGCCATGACACAAACGCTCAGAGCGGACAAAAGCAATCCACTTAATTTTTTCATCCAGCGCTGCATGGTCAAACTTTCAGATTGAATCAGATTTTCCGCCCCCGGGACACCAGTTGGCTGAGAGCAGTGCGCTGCAAATTCTAAGCCGGCAGGCACTGCAAAATAGAGCCTGACGTCCCATCGTTTACCCTTTGCTGCCGACGCTAAATAACTCGCTTTTTGTTGACTTTGTACAAGAAAGTTTTCACGCCACAACCCACACTGGCCCAAGCCAACGAGATCATCGACTCAGCCCTCGCGCAATCTCAAAAAAATGGGCTGCCAGCCGATGGCCGTGGTGGTGCTTGACGACTTGATTTTCCGTTTTTGACGCGCCTCAGATCAGCAAAAAATAAATGCCAGCATGGCCGCGTCGTCGGCCAAGTTGAGCATGGCGTAGCTCGCCACACGGTAGCTGAGCAGGGTCAGCCTTTCGATCCAGTCTTCTGTATTCATCTCGACAGGGGCGTTTTCCAGGCCATCAGATCGACAGCCAATGGATGACCACGCCCAGCAGGCCGCAGACGCCAATGACATGCATCACGTTGCGCTTGTACTTGAAAAGCGCCACCGCTGCGGCCAAGGCAATGACCGCAGAGGGCAAGTCAAAGGCGCCGCCGAAGCCTTGCGGCCACAGCACGTGGTAGCCAAAAAACATCGCCAAGTTCAAGATAACGCCAACCACAGCAGCAGTGATGGCGGTCAAGGGCGCTGTGAACTTCAGGTCGTTGTGCGTGCTTTCAATCAACGGGCCGCCTGCCAAAATAAAGATGAAGGACGGCAGAAAAGTGAACCACGTCACCAAGCTGGCGGCCATGGCACCGGCCAGAAACAGGCTTTGCGGCCCCAGCACTTCTTTGACGTAGCCACCGACGAAGCCGACAAAAGCCACCACCATGATCAAGGGGCCGGGGGTGGTTTCTCCCAGCGCCAAACCATCGATCATTTGCGTCGCCGTGGTCCAACCGAATTGCTCGACCGCGCCTTGGTAGACGTAGGGCAGCACCGCGTAGGCGCCGCCAAATGTCAGCAAGGCCGCCTTGGTAAAAAACCAGCTCATTTGCGTGAAGGTATGGTCCCAGCCGAATTGCAGCACCAGCAACCCCATGGGCACGACCCACAAAAATGCGCCAACAGCCACGACTTGAATCAAGCGCCGCCATGTGAACAAAGCGTGCAACGGGGTTGGCGTGTCGTCGTCAATCAAAGCGACGCCAAAAGACTTGTTGGCGCTGCTGTGGCCACCGCCCACTTTAAAAACTTCAGGCGCCAGACGCCCGCCCAAGAAGCCAATCGCAGCAGCGCCCACGACGATGAAGGGAAACGGCACGTTGAGCGCAAAGATCGCCACAAAGCTGGCCGCCGCAATCGCCCACAGCAGATTGTTCTTCAGCGCCCGCGAGCCAATTCGATGGGCCGCATGGACAACGATCGCGGTGACCGCCGGTTTGATGCCGTAAAAGATGCCGGCAATCAAAGGCACTTCGCCAAAAGCCAAGTAGAGCCATGTCAAGGCGATCAAAATGAACAAAGACGGCAACACAAACAGCGTGCCAGCCACAATGCCGCCGCGTGTTTTGTGCAGCAACCAGCCGATGTAAGTTGCCAGTTGCTGCGCCTCCGGGCCGGGCAGCACCATGCAGTAATTCAGCGCATGCAGAAAGCGTTTTTCAGAGATCCAACGCCGCCGCACCACCAGCTCTTCATGCATGATGGCGATTTGTCCAGCCGGACCGCCAAAGCTGATGAAGCCCAGCTTGAGCCAAAACCAAAAGGCTTGGGCCAAACTCAGCTGCGGCAAAACTTCAGCTGCTGCAGCGGGAATCGATTGCTTGTCTGTGGCCATGTGTTGGTCTTGGTGGGTTAAAAGCCAGGCAGCAAGCCACCCAAAACTGCGGCACTGGCTGCTCCAAACGTATTGTCGTCGCTAATTTTTGACAGGATTGGTCGGTGATCTGCGCTTGCGGCTTTCAAAACCGGCCTGTCTCCGAACTAATCCATCACAATCAGCTGTCATCTCGACTGCCAAACAAGCCGTGGAAACCAATGGTCGAACAACCTGATCAAGTCCTGTCCAAAGCGATGTTGGCCGCTGCCGCACTGACGTTTGCCTACCTCGGGCTGATGCTCGTTTTGGTCTTTGCTCCGCCGCCAGGGGTTTTTGAACCGCCACTGCTGCTGCCTGTCTTAAATTCTATTTTTGCAGGCGCTATTCCGATAAGCGTTGCCGTCATTGCCATTCGGTCTTATTTTGTGGGCGGCCACAACAGCATTTTGTTAATGGCCAGCGGTTTGATGACCTTTGGATCTGCGGCTATTTTGGCCGGCTGGTTGATCGGTGGCGAACAGGGCCCCAATGTGAATGTCACCATCTACAACGTGGGCGCACTGATGGGGGCTGTTTTGCATGCCTGGGGCGTTTTGTTGGTGCTGCGCCATGAAACCCCTGAAACAAGCCAGCAACGCAAAAAAGCCCAGCTGCTGTGGGTTTTTTCAGTCTGTAGCTTTACCTTGCTGTGCCTGACTTTGGGCGCTTTAAAGGGCGCCACGCCGCTGTTTTTTATCCAAGGAACTGGCCCCACCTTTTTAAGGCAATCGGTCTTAGGCACTGCCACCACGCTGTATTTTTGCGCGGCATGGTTTTTATTCCAACTGTTCAAGCGCGAGCAACATCCCTTTTATTTTTGGTATGCCTTGTGCATGGGCATGATCGCTTTGGGGCTGGTCGCCGCCTTCATTCAACCCTCTGTCGGCAGTCCGATGGGCTGGTTGAACCGGGTTGGCCACTATCTGGCCGGCCTGTATGCTTTGGCCGCCATTTGGGCGACGTCGCGCTTCGCTCGACAGAAAGGCGTTCCTTTTCAATTTGAGATGACCGCGTTGTTTCAGCAAGTGCAAATGAGCTATCAGGTGTTGGTGGAGACCGTCACCGAGCCAATCGTCACGACGGACCAAGATTTCAGAATCATCCAGTGGAATTCCGCTGCCGAACGGCGCTTTGGCCACACCCAAAATGAAGCCTTGGGGCGCTCTCTTTTGGATCTGGTTTTATGCCCGGACAGCCTGGAAGCATTTCAATCCCATGCCCGTCAAATCGCCAGGGACACGTCGGCGCGGCCGTCCGTCGGCAGCCTGATTGAAATTACCGGCAGGCAAAAAGAAGCGGGTCATTTGTCTCTGGAGGTTTCTTTGTCGGGTGCGCGGGTCAAAGGACAATTGCTGTTCGTTTCGGTTTTCAGGGACAGTTCCCGGCGCAAAGCCGTGGATGAAACCCAGCGCAAACAAGCCGAAGCGCTGTTGAAAGCGAGCGAGGCTCGCTACCACACCGTGGTTTCGGTCTTGCCCGAAGCCATCGTCACGCAAGACCGAGACTTTAATATTGTCTCTTGGAACCGGGCGGCCGAGAGCATTCTGGGTTTGTCCGGCGAACAAATGCAGACGTTACGGGCTTTGGACCCAAGTTGGAAAACGGTTCATGAAGACGGCTCATCTTTCCCACCCAACCGACACCCTAACCTGGAAGCCTTGACCTCCGGCTTGCCGCAACTGAACATCACCATGGGTGTTTGCAAGCCGGACAACAGCGTCACTTGGCTGTTGATCAATGCGATTCCCGTCTTTGACGATGGCGATCTTTCGCCAGCCTCTGTGGTGGTGACTTTTTCAGACATCACGGAGCGCAAAGCTGTCGATGAAGAGCTCAACCAACATCGCCAAGAACTTGAAAAACTGGTGCTTCTGCGAACCAGTGAACTGAGCACCGCCAAAGCCGAAGCCGATGCCGCCAACCAAGCCAAGAGCGACTTCTTGTCCAACATGAGCCACGAGCTGCGCACACCGTTGAATGCGGTGGTCGGGCTGGCCGGTTTGTTGGCGCAATCGCCCCTGAACCGGCGCCAACTCGACTACGCCGAGAACATTCAGTTGTCGGCCCAGACCCTGCGAACCTTGATCGACAGCGTGTTGAATTTTTCTAAAATTGAAGCCAACGAGTTGCACTTGGAAAAGTCGCTTTTTTCTTTGAACGCTGTGCTCAATCACATGGCCTCCGTGCTGGGCGTGAGTGTCGCTCGGCAACCGATCGAGCCGGTGCTGGACATTGCCTTGGACGTGCCCGATCTGCTGCTCGGTGACGCTCTGCGGGTGCAGCAAATCTTGCTCAATCTGATCA
Source organism: Polaromonas sp. (assembly GCA_040400815.1). Classification (GTDB taxonomy): domain Bacteria; phylum Pseudomonadota; class Gammaproteobacteria; order Burkholderiales; family Burkholderiaceae_C; genus Polaromonas. The sequence continues at coordinate 86,070 of JBBAPN010000006.1, forward strand.
GCAATGCCGTCAAGTTCACCGAAGCCGGCGAGATTGTGCTGACCGTGCTCCGCTTGACCGAGCCAGGTCTGCAGCAGCCCAAGCAAGTCAGATTGGAGTTTTGCGTTCGCGACACGGGCATCGGCATGAGCGCCGAAACCCAGGGTCTGATATTCAACAGTTTCACCCAAGCCAATCAATCGACCAGTCGTCTGTATGGCGGCACCGGTTTGGGGCTGGCCATCAGCACCCGCTTGACCACCCTGATGCAGGGCCAACTTGACGTTCAAAGTACGCTGGGACATGGCAGTGAGTTTCGGCTGACGCTGCCCTTCACCTTGGCCAACGACAGCACAGCCGCAGCGCATGAAGCCAGCGCTGAGTCGCCAAGCACAGCCGGCCTGAGGGTGCTGATTGTTGAGGACCATCGGCTGGCGCGCGACTTGTTGCTGCAATCTTGCCGGCAGCTCGGCTGGCAAGCGCAGGCGGTGGAATCGGCCGCTGCAGGGCTGAACACCTTGCAAAACAGCCTCGGTGCGGATCACTTTTTTGATCTGATTCTGCTTGACCTGCACATGCCCGACATGGATGGGCTGGCCATGCTTCAACACATTTACAGCTGCCTTGAGATTGATTTACCTCCGGTTGTCTTGATGGTCGCTACCGCAGAAATAGAGCAAGCGGTGGCCGCCAGCCGTGCGCTCAACATCAGCGGCATCATCGCCAAGCCTTCGACCCCCAGCAGCCTGTTGAAGGGCGTCTCTGCAGCTTTGGCGCCTCAACTGAAAAAAGTTGACTCACCCGCCTTTGAAAGTGACGAGTGTTTGGCAGGTTTGCGCTTGCTGGTGGCCGAGGACAACGCCTTGAACCAAGAAGTCATCGAGCAAATCTTGCGTCATGCAGGCGCGCAAGTGGCTTTGGTTCCCAACGGCCAAGCGGCGCTTGACATGTTGCAAGCGCCGGGCGCGCATTTCGACGCCGTCTTGATGGACATTCAAATGCCCGTGATGGACGGCTACACCGCCACGCGGCTGATTCGAGAAAATTTGGAACTGGCGAGTCTACCGATCATCGCCTTGACCGCCCACGCGCGCCCGCAAGACCGCGAGCGCTCGCTGCTGTCTGGCATGTCGGGGCATTTGGTCAAGCCGCTCGATGTCCACGACTTGCTCAACATCGTGGCCCAGGCGGTGCAACAACGCCCTGCCTTGAAAGCCCATTCCGCATCCTCACAGTCGCCGGCATACCCGCCTATGCCCGGCTTGAGTTCGGCCGAAGTATCAGACGTATTTGGCGGTGACCCTGAGCGGTACGCACAACTTTTGCATAAATTTTTGGCCCAGCAAGGCCAAGCTGTCGTTGAGGTACGCCGCCACGTCAACTCTGGCGACACGGACAGTGCCATCCGACTGTTGCATGACCTGACCGGTGTGGCTGGCTTTCTGCAGCTGAAGGACTTGACGCGCATAGCCTCAGCCGCTGAATCCGCCATGCTTGGGCAGCCCCCAAAAGACTTGCCGCTGCTGCTGACGCAATTACAGGCAGCCATCGACACGCTCACGGCAACACTGGAGTCGATTGAAAACGCATCACCTTCGTTGGCAACGGCATCAGGCTGATGGCTAATGGCAGGCCTCTGTCAACACGCCTTTGAGCGCCCACGAAGCAGACCATAAAAAATGCTTTCAATTTGCAAGCGCAAAAAACTGTGTAAGTGCACGCATCTTTGGCCAAGGGCTGTAGAGATTTATAACCCTATCTGGCCATGCTATCGCCCATGCAGGGTCGCTCGCGGTCAATAGGAATTTAATTCATTCGGGTTAGCGCGACTTTCTCGCCCGAAATCTATCGATCAGCCAGCACCGACATCAGGTGACTTGTCCGATAGCCTGCTCAAGTCACCGCCCGTCTCGCAGCCAACGGTTGTTGCCCTCGAAGCGAACAGCATCGCGAACGATTACAGGCGAAGCCGTGGTTGCGTCGGCCCCGGTCGTGGTCGTGGTCGTGGTCGTGGTCGTGGTCG